>DASPSD010000030.1:0-82188 GCA_035624115.1 Candidatus Sulfotelmatobacter sp.
GAGTTCGCTGGTCCATCACACTGCTCGCTTTCCAGGGCATCCTGCTGTTCTACACGCCCTGTCCACTCGCAGTGTCAGGAATGTCCCCGGTCCAATCTGTCAGGCATGTCCCCGGTCTGCACCCTCCAAGTGGCACAGCCAATCCTGGCTGTGCGCAGTTGCATTGAAATTTGCGAACGCGTTTGGATCCTGGACCAAAAGACCAAAATGGTGCATTTCGCCGCCCCGCTCGCCGTGGGTTGGACTTCCTTCGTGACACCAATCACATCTGCCCGCGACGCGTGTCACATTTTCAAGTCCGTACCGCTGCTAGCCTGTGTCTTGCGAATACGAATCGGGAGGGTCCCATGGAAGTCCTAATCGAGCACATCGGCGCGCTTCAATTTCAAATCCACGCGCGCCGGCACACGATTGATTGCGACCAGCCGGTCGAAAACGGCGGGTTCGACGAAGGCATCACTCCGCCGGAACTTTTCCTGGCTGCTCTCGGCTCCTGCGCCGGCTTCTACGCCGCGCAGTATTTGAAGAAGCACAACCTGCTTTCGGAAGGCACGCGCATCCGTGTCACCGCCGAAAAAGCAACGGACCCTGCTCGCCTCGATAATTTCCGCATCGAACTCGATATCCCCGTTCCTCTCAGCGACGAGCATCGCGCCGGCGTCGAAACCGCCGTCGACCATTGCCTCATCAAAAACACTCTGCTCATTCCGCCGCGCATAACCCTCGACATCCAGTCATCCGTGCTCGCGCCAGTGTAATTCCGCCAAGCATCGTCCGGCGCGCGAACCCACGGCCATGGGCCCAAATGTCCGTAATGATTTTGCTTTTGGTTTTGCCTTTGCCTCCGCTTTTGCCTTTGCTTTTGCCTTTCCATTTCAAATTTCAAATTTCAAATTTGAAATCTCCTACTCACGGAATCACGCGTCGCTGCTAACGGGACATCTGTGAAATAATGTCGCCCGCAACCAGCCAATCAGGGGACGCCGATGCCTCTCGCCGACTACCGCAAAAAGCGCAACTTCAAAGTGACGCCCGAGCCCGCCGGCTCCGCCGCCGCGGCGAAAAAAAAGTCCGCGTCGCGAATCTACGTGATCCAAAAGCATCGCGCCTCCCGCCTCCACTATGATTTCCGCCTCGAGTGGAACGGCACACTGCTCTCGTGGGCCGTGCCCAAGGGCCCGTCCACCGACCCCGCCGTCAAGCGGCTGGCGATGCAGGTGGAGGATCACCCGCTCGAGTACGCCGATTTCGAAGGTGTGATTCCCGAAGGCGAGTACGGCGGCGGAACCGTGATGCTGTGGGACCGCGGAACGTGGGAGCCGGAATTACCCGACCCCGCGGAAGCGCTAAAAAAGGGCGACTTCAAATTCACGCTTTACGGGAAAAAATTGAAGGGCTCGTGGGTGCTGGTTCGCACGCGCGGCTTCGGCTCCACTCCCAGCACCAAGTCGTGGCTGCTGATCAAGCACCGCGACAAATTCGCGTCGAAGCGCGACATCACTCTTGCCGAGCCGTTCTCGGTGAAGACGCATCGCCTGCTCGCCGATATCGCGCGCGCCGGCGGCGGCAACGTCGAACTCGCCGCCTCCGCCGACCCCCCCACAAAGAAAAAGCGCAGCCGAATGTAGCTCGGGTCTTTCGCGTTTTTTGCGTCCCGGCGCTCTTTGTCGGGAAGACCCGAGGCTTTTCTCTGATATGGGACTGGGCACGCGCCATAAGTGGGCCCGCCCGCCGCAGGCAGAGACCTCGATGAATCCTCCTGGCCTTTGTAGCGCCGGCATCCTGCCGGCTCCGGTTCTTGCCATTCCCCTTGTCGCGCCGGCTCCATTTCTTGTCGCTGTCATCCCACCAGCGTAGCCGGCGCAAAAATCATCGCCCCTTCGGCGACCCTCTGCCCACCAGCGAATCCCGCGACGCCGACGGCTTCGGGTTCCTCCAGCTGACCCTCCACATCACCTCCTACGATTGGGATTTCATCCCCGAACCCGGCAAGACATTCCGCGATTCCGGCTCCAGCGCGTGCCATCCCGCATCCCTGCCAGCCCAATAGGAAAGCGGAAACGCTTCAATTCTCTTGTAGGCGCACCGCACGCCGTGCCCGCGCCGCCAACTACCCGGCCGAAGCCCCTTGCCGCCGCGCCGCCGTAGAGACATCTGGAGTGCGGGAGCTTGTTTATCCCGAGCGCAGTCGAGGGGCTCCCGCTTTGTTTTCAATTCAGGTACAGCGTGTCCCACGCCGAGGCCTGCCCGCTGCAAGAGGGGATCTCTCTTCTGCTTTGGTCGTTGGTGCGCAGCCGGTCAGAGGGAGACGATCTGGATGTCGCCGCCTCGGCCCGCGCGTTGTGCCTCATCCCGGTTGCTCGCGCGGAGAATTTCCGCCGTGATCGGCACGGCCCGCCCATTTGGCTGCATTCGGCTCAGTTGACGTATCTTCAAGATCGTCAGAATCGTCTTGGTGTCCGCCAGATCGGCATCGAGATGCTTGCGGCGGTCCTCCGCGCTTGTGGGCTGCCAGGAGGAAAGGATCGTGACAGAGTGAGCCTTCTGCACGCAGGCTTTTTCAAGGCTGTCTTCGGCCGTCCCGCTGCCCTCGACCACGCGCACGTTGTTCGAGCCATTGCCGGCCGCCGGCCGCGGCACACACTGAGCCAAAATCACGGCCGGCCGCCCGGGGGATCCATCTACCTCGCGCTCGGATGCAATTCGTTCCATCACGCGGTCGTCCCAATTGATGATCACGATTGGCTTGTCCTTCTCTTTCACTCGCCAGGGATCGCCCTCCAACCATCCGCACAGCGGCTGCCAGATCCAAATCTTCAGGAAGGATTTCACCCAAGGAAAGATGGCGCCGACGAAAAGGAAGGTGGCGACCCCGCTGAGGATTTTTAGAGTGAGCTGGCCCCTCGGTGTCAGCGCGGTCTTCCCAACGATCGGCACGAAATACGGGAAAATGTGCAGCAGGGCGGTGGGCAGCCGGGAAAAATCCTCGTTGGCGTGGCCTTCAAAGCGCATCATAAGGATCAGCCCGATTGCCAGGGCGAGGACGATTCCTATTAAGCCGAATGTCACGGTTGGATTTCTCAAGAGCCACGGCCCGAGAGTCTTGCGCTTCCATACAAAGAGCGCCAGAGCCGCGAATATCGCTGCCACGGGCGGCAGCGGTTCCAAGATCCATGATCTCCACCAATGCTTGTGAAATGCTTGCTGCGCGTCAGGCTGGAAATGCTCCCGGAAGGCTTCCTGCGGGGTGACCTCCATGAATCGGATTTTTGGAGTCGCATCCTCATGCATTTTCCAATAGTCGAGAACTAGCTCCTCCTCGTCGGGGCTGAGCTTTACGGGCTCCTGCCGCTCATCGATCGCGTCCTCCACTTTCCTGAGGATTTCCTTCTTGAGCCCGGCTTGCTTGGATGGCAACGAGGCCCAGTGAACCAATTCCCTCCTGAAATCCGCCGGGTGCTTGCAAAGGCCGGAAAGTTCCGCTTTGTGATATAAGTCTCTCTGTGCTTCTTGGGCTTCTGCGAGGCCGCGACGGATGCTCTTCTGGTTCGCGGGGATGGCGAGGTACTCAACCAACCGTTTGACGACACCGGAGTACTTCGGATTGTTATTGGTCACGAGCAGCGCCTGCACTCCCACGGTCAAGATGCCCTGCCCATCGCTGAGATTCTGTCCATAGTCGTCATTACGGATGAGCATTTCCATGTAACTCCCGTCGCTCGTCAGACGCTTCACGAGCGCGTAGTCGAGAGGCAATAGGCGAATTTCCGGCGTCCGCTCGAGCGCATCCTGGATGATATGAGTGGGCAACGCGCCAGTGTAGAAGACCGCATCCAAATTCATGCCTTGGAGCGAATCGAACGCCTGGAAGGCGTCGACCGACGAGCCTTTTTTGTCTTTTCCCGGGTCCGTGACATCGCACGGCCGCACCCCGGCTCCGGAGAGCACCCGCTCCGCCGCGTAGAAAATTCCGCTGCGGTCGCCTCCCATCCAAACGCGGTGGCGCCTGAGATCCGACAGGGTCGAGATGTTCAAGTGCGGCCGGATGAGAATATGCACGGCCTCGACATATAGCGGGGTGATCAGTTGCAGGCGGTCGCTATCTTCCGCAAGGCCACGGGAGAGCGGGAAGCAGGCGTCGGCATCCTTTGCCTTAAACAGAGGGTGATTCATCCAGACGGCGTGCGCCAAGTCGCTTTGCACGAGCGCGAAGGTGACATCTTTATCTTTACCTTTGGGGGATCCTCCATTTTCCAGCAGCCGTTCCACATTCTCGAGTGAGCCAGCGGAGTTGCACGCCACGATCTGTTGATCGTCGGGCGCTTCGCGATTGTAGGAGTCCACAATCGTTCGCCCGACGAGGTCGTAGCCCAGCCCGGGCGTTCCCGTGAGGAGAATTGGCTTGTTGGCGGACTTGGCATGGCATTCCGCCGGTTCGGTTGCCCTTCCGACCCGGGGAACAAGCAACCAAACCACTACGAGGAAGAGGAGACAGATGATCCTTCGGGCCATGCTCCCGTCCTTCAGCGGAACCGCCATCTCTTCGGAATCAACGCGCGACCTCCGCCGGAGCCATCAGCGCTATCGTTGCAATGCGCCAGCCAAGGGCTCACTCAGAGAGCCAAGGTAGACCTTCCGCTGATGAAGTAGTGACTTCCTGCCTGCAATCGTTTCAGGCGACTCGACTCCGGCCGGAGAGGGCGACGTCGAACTAGCCGCCTCGCGCGATCCCCGGCAAAAAACCGCTCGCCGGCAGCTTTCCAATTCCGTCGCGGGCCGGCTTCGGGCAAGCTGCGGCGTGTTGTTCACATCAATCATGATTGCCGGCGCAGTCTGCTCCGGAAGGTGCAATCGAGTGGGTCCGCCTTCGTGCGAATCGAATGATGCGCTTTCCTCATCAGTGCAAATTCTCCACCGCAGAGTACTCTTGCGCGCAGCGTTTCATTTTGCTTAGGTAAAGCGGGCAGGCCCGCCTAACGTGGCGGGCTGCTAGCTGGAAAGTGCGCTGGCTAGTTGACTGGCGGCAACTGGGGAGCATCTAAGTGGCCGCGGTCGAAAAGATGACTGACAACGCTACAGCTCGGGATACAGCAGCGGGCGGCGCAAAACACAAATTGCGCTCGCTCCCCTGCGCAAATTGTCGGTCTTTCCCCGCCATTCTAATCGCGGATCCGCGATTAGAAATGGCTGTAACTCACAGAAAACAAAGGGAACGAGACATTTCTAATCGGCTCAAAACAGGGGGGCGCCGGTTTACCTGGGAACGCCATTCTCCCGAATGGCGATTTTCACTTTTTTTTGCGACGCCAGACCGTCCAACTTCTGACCCCGTACCACTGACGCCTGCCTTTCTAACCGCAACAGTTGCCAATTCAGAATTTCATTCAAATCCTTGCGAATCAATGACATCGCATTTTTCTAACCGCAACAAAACAAGCACTTCCATATTTCTCGGGGTTCCTTTGCCTCCTTTGCCTCCTTTGCGTCCTCTGCACCCTCTGCCTCATGCATCTGACTTCAATCGCCAACCCGACGAATTGAAAATCGCCGCAACTCGTTCAAAACAAACGATGGCGCCCCCTCTCAATCGCCAATTCGAGTCGGTGTTTCCGTCTTCGCCATTTCCAGGGGCATCCCATAATCGGACACAAGGTGAGTACTTCCGGAGGACGCTCAAGATGGCTCCGCTGCGCGTAGCTTTGCTGCTCATCACCGCTGCGCTCGCTCTCGGAGCGGCGCCGGCGGCTTGGGGGTGGGGCTGCGAAGGACACCAAACCGTCGCGCTGATTGCCAAGGCGCACCTCAATCCGCATGCGCTCGCGATGGTCGAACAAATTCTGCGCGACAATCCGATCGACCCCGCGCTCCAGCGGTATTGCCCCGATCCCGCGCTCGATCCCATGGCCGACTCGTCCACCTGGGCCGACGATTACCGCAACGTCCATCCCGAAACCGGAGGGTGGCATTTCTTCGATATTCCGCGCGGCGCGCTGCGAGCCAATATCGACCAGTTCTGCGATCCAGCGCATAGCTGCGTGGCGAAGGCACTGGCAGACCAGATTGCGGTGCTCAAGAATACGGCTTCGGCTCCCGGCGATCGCGGGAACGCGCTGCGGTTTGTCCTGCACTTTGCGGGCGACATCCATCAGCCGCTGCACGATACGACGAACAACGATCGCGGCGCGAATTGCGTGCCCGTAACATTCTTCAACACGAAAGTCGCGGTCAGCGGCGGTTCTTACAAGCCGAATTTGCACGCCGTGTGGGACACCGACTTGATCGAGCGGATTGCGAAGGGGCAGACCGTCGTTCAATTTGCAGCGGCGCTCGACAAACAGTTCCAGTCGCAAGAGGCGGGCTGGCAGGCAGCCGGAATCAATTTCGATTCTTGGGCGTGGGACGCGCACGAATTAGCGGAGTCAACTGCATACGGCAAGCTGAACAAAAAAATTCCCATCGAGAAGCCCGTCGCGGTGAATAGCTGCGCGGACGACAACAACATCGGTGCGCGCATGCTGAAGCTCAAAGAAAAAATCGACGCGAATTACGAGGCCGCCGCCGCGCCCGTGATCGAAGAGCAGCTCGCGAAAGCCGGCATCCGCCTCGCCATGATTTTGAACGAGGTCTGGCCGTGAGGCGCCTCTGCCAATGACGACTTACCCAAGCCCGTCATCCCGAGGAGCGCGCGACGAGGGATCTGCTTTTGCATTTCGGCCCATTTTATTTCTGCTTCACGGCCGGAAATTTTTGGCCCTTGGCCGTGGCGGCGCCTTCGGTGACGGTGAGAAAAACATCGACGGGGAGGTTTTCCAGCAGATCGCGCTGGCCGCTCGGCCAAAGAATTTCGAGCGAGTCAACGCGCGCGCGGCTGCCGAGGCCGAAAAAAATGCGCGGGTCCTGCGCCGAGCAATAGCTCATGCCGCCTTTCGCTTGGTCGTAGCTGGTGAGGTCGCCGGCGACGAGTTTCAGCCGCGCGCCGAGGCCGTCGCGATTCGATTTTGTGCCGACGAGGCGCACGACGAGAAAATGATTTTTTTGCGCAACGGGATCGCTCCCCCCCAGGTTGCGAAATAGCTGGGCGTCTTCGCCGTTGTTGCTGACGAGAAAATCCTGCCAGCCGTCGTTGTCGTAATCGCCGACGGCGAGCCCGCGGCCCACGCGCGGCGCGCGAAAATCGGGGCCCTGCGTTTTGGTCGCGTCCACGAATCGGCCTTCGCCCGTGTTGCGATAGAGTTTTTTCTCCTCTTCGTACGAAACTTCCGGATGAAACAGCGCGATATTGTCGAGAATGTGGCCGTTGATCACGAGCAGGTCGCGCCAGCCGTCGTTGTCCCAGTCAAAGAAGCGCGCGCCGAACGCGCTGTTGAGCATGTCGGACTGGCCGACGCCGGAAGCGATCGTGTAGTCGGTGAACGTGCCGTCGCCGTTGTTGCGATAGAGGCGGTTGAGTTCGTAGTCGAGGTGGCTGACGAAAAGATAGGGCAAGCCGTTGTTCATGATGTCGGCGGCGTCGGCGCTCATCCCGGCTTCCGGGCGGCCGTCTTCGCTGAAGCCGGCGCCGGAAGCGTAACTCGCGTCGCGGAACGTGCCGTCGCCGTTGTTGTAGTAGAGAAAATTTCGCTGCGTGTCGTTGGCGATGAAGATGTCGGGCCAGCCGTCGCCATTCAAATCAGCCAGCACGACGCCGAGGCTCTTGCCGTCTTTGTTCGCGAGCCCGGCTTTCGCCGTCACGTCGGTAAACGTGCCGTCGCCGTTATTGTGATAGAGCCGCGGCGATGTGCCGGGAAAACTGTCGGGATGGCAGTAGGCGCTCACGTGCGGAATCTTCTGGTAGCCGGGACGAAAATCACCGCACACGACGGGATGATCCACATCGAATTGCACGTAGTTGGTGACGAGCAAATCGAGCTTGCCGTCGCGGTCGTAATCGAACCAGCCCGCCGCCGTGCCCCAATTGCCGTCGTTGCCCACGCCGGCTTTTTCTGTCACGTCGGTGAACGTGCCGTCGCCGTTATTGTGCAGCAGCACCGAGTGGCGATAGCCGGTCATGTAGATGTCCGGAAATCCGTCGTTGTCGTAGTCGGCCACGGCCACGCCGAAAAACATTGTGCCGTCCGTGTGGATTTTGCTGGCAGCAGTGACGTCGGTGAATGTGCCATCGCCGTTGTTGCGGTAGAGCGCCGGCTGCGGCGGTTGCGCCGGATGAAAGTTCGGAGTGTAGCCGCTGTTGACGAAGAAGGCATCGAGGTAGCCGTCCTGGTTGTAATCGATCCACGCCACTCCGGCTCCCATCGTTTCGGGATAGAGCCGCTGCGGAGACGACGCACGCTCGTGATGAAAATGGATTCCGGCTTCCCGTGTGACGTCGCGGAACTGCACGTGGAAAGGATTCGCTTCCTCGGCGCGGCGATGGGTCTCCGGCTTCGGCGATTGCGTTGGCGCCGCAAACACTCGCGCGGAGGAGCGCATCCAGGTCGCAAGCGGCCGCGCCACAAAATCGGAAGTCGCTGCCAGGAAAATCGCGGCGACAACCAAGTGCCGCCAATGATTTGCGACGCGAGCGCAGTGCATGGCGAAATCGATTGTAGAGAGAGAACGCTTGCGAGGACAACACTTTGCAATGTTCATCCGACACATTGGCCTGTGGAAAACTTTCAAATGAGCCAGTTTTGACTTGACACTCCAAAATGCGGGCGCTAGCCTACCGCCCATCTCGGTGTGGGGGGGGTCCACAACCGAAGTGAATTACTCACATTCTGTGGAAGATAAGGCGGCTGCAAACGAGCACCGCCGCACTTTCCCTTTTGAGAACGGACAGGACGCAGCGTTGATATCGGCTCGCACAATCGGCTTTCGTTCGGATATTTGCGGGAGGTTTTGCGGGTTCATCTCGCTCGTCGTCGCCGTGTTTTTTGCCGTGGCGTCACACGCGGCTGCGGCAAGCAACCCGCGCAAAGTGATCATCGACACCGACCCGGGAACTGACGACGCGATCGCCATCCTGCTGGCGCTGAATTCACCCGAGCTTGACGTTCGCGCGCTGACCGTGGTTCCCGGAAACGTCACCGCGAAGCAGGGACTTGAAAATGCGTTGAAGCTTGTGTCGCTGGCGAATCGGTGCAATGTCGCAGTCGCCGGTGGCGCCGAGCACCCGCTCTTCCAGAAGCTGATCACCGCGGAGTTCTGGCACGGCAAGAACGGCCTAGCCAACGTCGAGCTGCCGCCGAGCAAGTGCAAAGCCGATCCGCGCTTCGGGCCGGACTTGATCATCCAGATGGTGCACGAGCATCCGCACGAGATCACACTTTTGCCGATCGGGCCCGAGACGAACATCGCCCTCGCAGTGCTGAAAGATCCGAGCATCGTTCCGCTGGTGCAGGAAGTGATCGTGATGGGCGGTTCGATTTCCGGCGGCAACGTGAATGCCTCGGCCGAAGCAAATATCTACAACGACCCGGAAGCGGCGCAGATCGTCTTCCAGGCAGGCTGGCCGCTGACGATGGCGGGGCTCGACGTAGGAAACGCGACGCTCTTCACGCGCCGGCACCTGGAGCAACTGGCAAAAACGCGCGGGCCGCAAAATGACTTCATGGTGCAAGTCAATCTGTTTCTAGTGGAACTCTCGGAAAAATACGGGTTCAGCGGTTCGCCGATGTACGATCCGCTGGCGATCGGCGTGGCCATCGATCGCACCATCGTGAAAACCCACCCGATGCACGTGGACGTCGAAACGCGCGGGGAATTTACGCGCGGCGAGACCGTCGCGAACCGGCAGAACGCCGTCGAACGGAATGTGCTGCACGGCGACCGCTACATCATCGAGGGAGTGGACCAGGTCACGCCAAATGTTCAGGTTTGCACCGGAGTGGATGCGGAACGGTTCCTTCAAATGTTCATCAGCAGGCTGCAAGGAAAATAGAAGCGGCTCATACATCATTGTGGCGGGCATGATCGTTTCCAAGGTGAACGGACGAAAGGTTTGGGGGGAGTGAAAATGAAGATTGGGAAGAGTGTGTTTCTGGCGTTGACGCTCGTGGCTATGTTGTTGGCAGCCGCCAGCGCAGGGGCGCAGGACGTGCAGCGCGGCGAAATCCGCGGCTTCATTTACGACACGTCGCATGCGGTGGTGCCGAATGCCAAGGTGACGATCTTTAACCCTTCCACGGGCTACAAGCGCGAGTTCACCACAGATGCGACCGGATTGTACGACTTCGCCCAGTTGCTCCCCGGGGTGTATCAAATCAAAGCCGAGGCGGCGGGATTTGCTGCCATCAATATTACGGACGTGGTGGTGGAGATCGCGGCCAGCCTAAGCCTGGACATCACGCTGCCCGTGAAAGGACAGGCGCAGACTGTGACCGTGTCGGCCGCAGCGACGGGCCCAATCGATACCTCAACGGCCGGGATCAACCAGGTGATCAATCAGAAAAATCTCGAAGACCTTCCGCTCTCCGGCCGCGATTATCGCGACCTTGCGCAATTGAGTTCATCGGCGCAGGTTGTTCCAGGACTACGCGGCGGCATTCGCCTCGGCGGACAGCAAAGCGACTACCTTGGGTTCGTGGTTGACGGCCAAGACACGTTTAACAATTTTTTCGGTGAAATCTTCGGATCGCTCGAGACGAAGAATTTCACGATTCCGCTCGACGCCGTGGAAGAATTTCAGGTGGTTACGAACGGATTTGCCCCGGAATTCGGCCGGGCGGCCGGGGGTTTTGTCAACGTGGTCACCAAGTCCGGCACGAACGAAGTTCATGGCGAGGCGCACGAATACTACCGCGGGAGCAGCCTCACTGAGAACGATGCCGTCCACGAGAAGCCGAATATCAGCGACCAGCACCAGTTCGGCGGTTCGGTGGGCTTCCCCATCCACAAAGACCGGCAATTTCTCTTTCTAGCGGCTGACGCTCAGCGGGAATACGGCCCACTCGTGACGCAGTTCTGTCCACCTGGCGCCGGCCAGGCCCAATGCCTCGCGGCGTTGACTACTGCCACGGGGCCCACTTTCGCGGACTGCGCCCCGGCGGCTTGCGCCGCAGGCCAGGTCCCCCTTCCTGCAAACCTCCCAAGCATCGGGCCGAATGCAACCTTTCTGCCGCCGGCATGCGGGACACCTGTCGCGGGGGATTCCGTCCTGAAGGATTGCTACGGCCAAACCTCGCTGGCAGGTTTTAACGGCTCGAGCACTCAGTATCAAAGGCTGTTCACGATCCTGGGACATTACGACTACCAGTTCACCCCGGCGAATCACTTCAGCATCCGAAGCTACTTCACCCGGAACCATACCGACGGGTTCAGCGGTTCTAACGGCCAGAATGAAATTCCGCAAGCATTCGACAACACGGAGAATTTCATCAACAAGGGCGGCGCCGCCGTTTTCTCTCTCAACACGGTGCTCGGCAAGAAGGTGAATGAAATCCGTATCAGCATCCAAGACGAGGTCCGGGAGCGGCATCCCAACAGCACTGCGCCCGAGCTTTCGGTTACGGACCAGAGTGTCCCCGACCTGGCCGCTGGCAGCGGATTTGCCTTTGGCATCGGCCAGCGCTACTACTTGCCCATTAACAACCAGGACGGCAAGTTTGAGGCTGCGGACAACTTCAATTACGTGTTTGGCAAGCACGACATCAAATTCGGGGGAGATACGGTCACCTTCGAGGACCGCAAAGATTCGTTCGTCGGTTGGGGTGCTGGTGAGTACGATTTCTTCGACATAGCCGACTTCAATAACGGGACACCGGCGGTGGTGAATTGCTCCACTGTCACCTTTAATTGTCTTCTGAGTCAGGGCGTGGCGCTGAATGGCCTACCCCTCTCGTATCTCGGTCCCGCAACTACTGAGTTCCCCAACTACCAATCCGATCTAGGCCTGTATTGGCAGGACAAGTGGCAGGTGACGCCGAACATAACTCTGACCTATGGGCTGCGCTGGGATGGCACCTGGGAACCTCAGCCGCAGACGCCGTTATTGGGAAGAGAGGTGATTGTTGGCGTAGGATCGAGCTCGCATGTGTCCGCTGTCCCACAGAGGTATCCGGCGGACTTCAATCAATGGGGGCCGCGTATCGGCGTCGCATGGGCCGCGAGAAAAACGGATCATCCGACCGTTGTCCGGGCAGCCTGGGGCTACTACTATGCTCTACCTGTCACGCTTTTCGCCCCCACAGCGGGAGCCGGAAACCTAACCCACTGCATAGGCACTTGCGCGTTTCCTGATGGTGGCGCCGTCGGTTTTCCCTATCTCAATACCAATACGACGACCCTTAGCGCCAGCGCTCTACTCTGCTCTCCGACCGGCGTTGCGCCTACGGCCTTTGGCTGCCCGGCAACCTCATCTCAGGGCGATTACATTGACCCGCAATTTGAGAACCCGCGCATCTCAAACCTCACAGGGAGCGTGGAACAGACGCTGGCGCGCAACCTCACGTTGACTGTCACCTACGCTTTCGTGCATTCCACGCATTTGCGGACAGGCGGGTACAACACGGAGGAGGCCTGGTCACGGAATTTTGTAACGTGCCCGGGAGGAGGTACCGCGCCACCACCGAAGGACACCTTCGGGAGGGCCATTCTGTGCGGCGTTCTTGACCCAACCATCTCTACCAGCACGGGCGATACAGCCAGCTTTAGCTATGGCAATTACCACTCGGTGGTCGTGAATGTAACGAAGCGGTTTTCCAATCATTTCCAGGTGTTTGGAAACTATATCTGGTCGCAAAACAAAGACGACGGGTCGAGCGAGCGGGATACGGACACCTATTTCGGCGCCCAGGATATGTTTAATCCCAAGCTCGACTACGGTCGAAATGGTTTGGACATCAAGCACCAGTTTAAGGCCGCCGGAGTATATGAGCTGCCGTGGGGCTTTGCATTCAGCTCCAGTTTGATCGCTCACACCGGCGTACCCTATCCCGTTTATATCAATGTAGATGTCAACGGCGACGGAGTATCGGACAACGGCCACAACAACGACCGTCCGACGATTACATTAAACGGCAAAACGACTCTTCTGGGGCGGTATCCTCTCAGCCAGCCGGGATTTGCTGAATGGGATGCGAGGCTGCAGAAGGATATCCGTATCACAGAACGATACCACGCCATTTTGTCGGGCGATTTCTTTAATCTGACCAACCGAGCCAATCTGTACTCGAATCCAGATGTGACCGCTACGATCAACTATGCGAACAATTGCACACTGTGGTCCACATTGTTCCCCACGCCGCCTGCGGGCGTTACGCCTATGGGCTCTAGTTGCACGCCGCTGACCTCGCTACCAACAGTCGACCAGAGCGGCCTGCCGCTCCGACGGATTACGCAAGTGGCGCCCGGCAGCACGCCGTTTGCGTTCCAGGCGGGAGTCAAGCTCGTCTTCTGATGGACCCGGGCTTCACCGGACGACGGCAGTTTCTTCAAGGGCTCGGAAGTTCGATGATGCTGGCAGCGGGGCCAGTGCTACCGGACCCCGCTGCGGCATTTTCCTCAGCTAGCAATGCACGCAGGCGCGAAGATGCTAACCGCACAGGCATGAGTGCCTGTGCCACTGAGAATTCCTCCCCGCGGTGGCCTAAACCGATCGGCAGTCCGGTCCTCGATAGTCTCCGCCCGGTAATCGAAAAATCGCGCGACGTCCGCACCCACGTGGAAAAAATCGTCGAAGTGGCCGGATGGATGGCGTACGAAGAGCTGCCCATGCCCGACTACCACTTGCCACTGGGCGTGGGAGAAAACAATCCGGACGAAGCCATCGATTTCATCATGGTATCGGACGCGATTGACACGGCGTTCACGGATTTTTCGACCCACGTGAAATTCCAGGTGGATTACGCCGGGCAGCACTGGTCCGATTCGGAGGCGCTGTTCGCGTGCCTGAAGCGCGCGATGGACCAGGGCACGCCGATCCTCGATGGAAATTATCTCGCGAAGGTGACGCGCGCAGAGATGGCGCGAATTTTCGCGGGAAATATCGAAATGCCCATGCTCGATGAAAAGACGGAAGTGTGGAGGCAGGTGGGCGGGGTGCTCGTGGAAAAATACGGCGGGCAGTTTCGCAATTTCATCCGGGCGCGCCCGCCGAAGCTTTTCGACAACGGCAACGGAGTCGTCGAGCGCCTGGCGAAGGAATTTCTGCGCTTCAACGACGTGAGCACATACGACGGGCACGAAATCAAGTTCTACAAATTGCCGCAACTGGGGATCTGGTTCGTTTACTCGACGCTGCATCCGCTCGGGAAATTCCAGCTCGACGATATTGGCGCGATGACCGCGTTTGCCGATTACATCGTGCCGGTGGCGCTGCGGCTGATGGGGATGGCGAGCTATTCACCCGCGCTCGAGCACGCCATCAACACGTACCAATTGATTCCGCGGGATTCCACGCAGGAAATCGAGATTCGTGCGCATTGCCTTTACGCCACCGCGCTGCTACGCGAGGAGATCAACAAGATCCGCCCGCCCGAATTGCAGGTGATTATCCCGCAGATCGACGCTCGGCTGTGGACGCACTATCACACCACGTTCTGGCCGCACCATCTCACCCGCACCATCATGTATTGACCGCGGTTCCTCTGGTACACTCGCGGCGGAATGCGTGGAAAACCTGCACTGGCCGCGCTGCTCACGACCGCGTGGGCTTGCGTCTTCGCCGGCGCGCCCTCCCCTCCCCGCGTCCGCTTCATCCCGTTTTCGGATGCGCGGATCATCTTCGACGGCCTTCCAGCGGCCGTGCCGGAAGCGTTCCGCGGGATGGGGGATGAAAATCGAGCTGCGACGTGGCCCGCGTGGGTCGCCAGGCGCGATCGTGAAATCCGCGCCCGGCTGGAGCAGGGTGAAGAAGATACGCTGACGAATTTTCTGCTGTTCGGAACCTCCTTCACTCACCATCCCCGCATCACCCTTGCGATGCTGGACCGCGCGAGAGCGAGCCCGGAGAGCGCGCTCGATTCGGCGTCCGCGTTCGGAGCGATTCTGCAAGCGCGGGCCGAAGACCTGGTGGCCGCAGCGGCAGCACAGGAGCCGGGCGAACGGCTGGAGTTCGCTAGAAGCGTGATCGAGCGACAAGGACTTTCGCTCACAACCCACGAGAGCCGATCGAAGGCCGTGGAGTATCTTGTGCGGCATTTCGTGCAGGTGGCCAAGGAGTACGACCGCGACGCCGAGCTGCTCAAGGCCGCAAACAACCGGGGCAGTGAGAAAGAAGGATTGCTCACGCGCTCCACATTGTTTCAGGATCGGGGAGTTTCCTTGGACACTTCGTGGCAGCCGAACTTTGCCATCGAGCAATCCTTGGCCGCTTTGAAGAGCAAGGGGTTGCTAACCGCAGAAAGCGTGCAGCGCGTTGCGGTGATCGGGCCGGGACTCGACTTCACGGACAAAGAAGAGGGCTACGATTTTTACCCGCCGCAAACAATACAGCCGTTCGCCGTGTTTGATTCGTTGGTGCGGCTCGGCTTGGCGCGCGCCGGCACCCTGCAAATTACCACGATCGATGTGAGCGCACGAGTGAACGACCACATCGCACATGCGCGGCAGCGCGCGCTGGCAGGCGCCCCATACACAATCCAATTGACGCTCGATCCCGCGGTAAACTGGAAACCGGATGCAGCGACTTATTGGAAGGAATGGGGTAGCGCGATTGGAGCATCGACTCAGGCTTTGAAGCCGCCCGCAGAAGCCGGGCCAGTCGAAACGCGCGCGCTGAAGGTGAGAGCCGAGATTCTGGCGCAGGTCACGCCCCGGGACTTGAATGTTGTACTCGAGCGATTGGAGCTCAATGACGCGCGCGAGCAATTCGATCTAGTCATCGCTACCAACGTTCTTGCGTACTACAATCTTTTCGATCAAGGGCTGGCCCTGCAAAACATCGGCGCGATGCTGCGGCAAGACGGGTTTTTCCTTTCGAATGACGCGCTGGTGCAAATCCGCGGGTGCGCGCTGCGCTCCGTGGGAAGCGCCGGCGTATCTTATTCAGATCGCAAGGAAGATGCCGACTACGTGATCTGGTACCGCAAGCAGGAGGAGCGTTGAACCAGGCTCACTGCGACGGCCGCGCGGCGGAAACGGCGGCGAGAGCGTGGCGGAAGTCCGGGTCGTCGGGGGCGAGCTCGACGGCTTTTTTGTAGGCGGCGAGGGCGCGGGCGCGGTCGTGGCGCTGTTCGGAGATGACACCGATTTCGAAGTAGGCGTCGGCTTCGCGCGGATTCAGCAGAGCGGCGTGTTCGAAATCCACTAGCGCTTCATCGAGCTTCCCTTCCCTTTCGAAGATTTTCCCGCGCACGTAAAGGAAATCCGGCTCGTACGGCGCGCGCTCAATCGCTTTTGCGATGGCGTCGCTCGCCTTCTCGATATCGCCGGCCGAGTAATAAAGTTTCGCAAGCTGAGAATAGGCTGCACCGTATTCCGGATCCTTCTCGAGCGCTTGCTGAAGGCAATCCATCGCGCCACTGAAATCGTTCTTCAACGCGAGCTCATTGGCCTGCTGGACGAGATGCTTTGCCTGCACCTGGTTTTCCTTGGTGCTGCGTTCGTTTGCAGAAACGGCTTCGAAAGCCGCGAGCGTTTGCTGGGCCCGGTCTTCCTTTCCGGCGCAGCGATAGGCGCGCGAGAGCAGAAAAAGAGTTTCGGAATTGCTGCGTTGTTCTTCGGGCAGCGGCTCAAGCGCGGCGACAGCGCGAGCGCACCGCACACTGATTTGATCGGGAGCCGCATCCGCGGGATAGCGGAGCAGAACTTTCGCGAGAATCACTCGGCCGCGGGCATTTTGAGGCTGAAGCTCGACCACCTTCTCGGCGTCTGGAAGCGCGAGCGCATCGTCGTTGCGGTCGGAAGAGATCTCGGCGCGGAGAAAATAAGCGAGCGCGTCCTGCGGGTCGCGGGCCAGGACTTTCGCGAGCTGCGCGAGAGCGTTCATCTGATCGCCTTTGGCTTTGTACGCAGCGGCCAGCAGATCGCGCGCATTCGTGTTCGCCGGGTCAAGCGCCAGTGAGGCGCGCAGATGGCCGATAGCCGCGTTATAGGTCTGGAGCTCAATCTCGAAATCCCCAAGCACGGAAAGCGGAAGGGGGCTTTGAGGGTGCTCGCGGCGGGCGCGATCCAGATACTGCTTGACCGCGTCATAGTTGTGCACGGCGCGGTAGGCCTGGACGAGCCCAATCTCCGCCGGGAGATTTCGGGGTGAAAGCTCAAGGGTTTCTCGGTACGTCTTGATTGCGTCGGTCAGCAGGCCCGCCTTCACCTGCGCGGCTCCCAGTTCGAGCCGCATGGAAAGATCCTTCGGAGCAAGCGCGAGGGCTTGCGTGTAAATCGCGGCAGCTTCGCGCCATTGGCCGCTGGAAGCCGCGACGCGCGCTTGTGTCCTCAGGCGTTCGGCGTCGGAGTGAGAGTCCTGGGCCGCGCCAAGTGCGGTGCAGGCGAATAAGAAGGCGAGGAAAATGACCGGGAATGTGCGTCTGCGACTCAAAAACATGCGCGAATTATAGCATCCGGCTTTCGTCAGGCCGGCGCGGCCGGCATGAATCCCCTGCGCGCCAAAGAGGCTTTTTGCTTGACTCACTCCGCGAAGGAGAACTATAAGCTGCGGCTGCCTGTGAGAATCCAGTCGCGGAAAGATTTGAGGGGGGCCATGCGAATCCGAACATTTTTCACCGTGATCCTTTTGCTGGCGGCATTTCCGGCCGGCGCGCGAACGAAACGCAAAGTGATTGTGGACCAGGACGCGCGCGGGCCGGCGACCACCGACCAGCAGTCGATCCTCGTTTTCCTGCAATCGCCGGAAGTGGAAACGCTCGGGATTACGGTGGTGAGCGGCGACATGTGGCGCGATGAAGAGGTGGCGCACACGCTGCGCTTGCTCGAGATCATCGGGCGCACCGATGTGCCCGTGGTGCCGGGCGCGGTGTTCCCTCTGATCAACCGCATGGAAATGATCGAGCGGTGGGAGAAGCTGTACGGCAAAGTGCACTATCAGGGCGCGTGGAACAAGAAGCCGGCCGGCACCGGCCAGCGCGGCACTTTTCACGGGCCGTATGAGGTGCCGCCGCTCGTCGAGGGCAACCCGACGACGAAGCCGGCGGACGAAGACGCCGCGCATTTCATCATTCGGATGGTGCACAAATATCCGCACGAAGTGACAATTTACGCCGCCGGTCCGCTCACGAATCTGGCGCAGGCGATCAGCATCGATCCTCACGTGCCGGAACTCGCGCAAGAACTTGTGGTGATGGGCGGCAGCATCGCGCCGGTCGTACCCTGGGAATGGGAATCGAGCAACCGGCGCGAATTCAATTTCTGGTGGGACCCGGAAGCGACGCACATCACGCTGTGCGCGCCCTGGCGCAAAATCACGATCACGACGGTGGACATCTCCGTGAAGACGCGCTTGAAGAAGGCGATGATCGATGAAATCGCGAAAGCGCAGACGCCCGCCGCGCAGTATCTCGCCAAGTATGCCGATGAGGAGTACATGTGGGACGAACTGGCAGCGGCCGCGTGGATCGACCCGAGCCTGATCACGCGCGAAGACAAAATCTATATGGACATCGACATCACGCATGGCGCCGGATATGGAAACACGCTCGTGTGGAATCCGGGCGAGCAGCCGGGCCTCGGCGAGCAGTTGGTTCACGCCCAGCAGGACGTGGACCTCGAGAAATTCAACCGCATGTTTATCGAGCTGATGACGCGCCCGACGCCCGGTGCGCGCGCGGCTGCCCATTCCGATTGAGCGCAATGACAAACATGAATAAAAAAGCCGATGTCGTGGGGATCGGAAGCTGCACGGTGGATTATTTCGCGATCGTTCCGCGCTTGCTGGGCCCCGAAGAAAAAATCAATGCGGACCGGATGGAAATTCACGCCGGCGGAGTGACGGCAAACAATCTCACGCAGGTGGCGCGGCTCGGCGCCAGCACCGGCTGGCTCGGACTGATCGGCGACGATGAAAACGGGCGGATCATTCAAAAGGCGTTCGCGGACGACGGGATGGATCTCTCCGGAATCGAGGTGGTGAAAGGCGAGCACTCGTCGCTCACCTGGATCCCGGTGGACGCGCAGGGGGAGCGGTGCATCTACATGTTTCCGAATGTGACCGGAAAAATTTCCGTCACCCAGGTGCGCAACCGTTTTCGTCCGCACATCGAAGGAGCCAAACACTTTCACACGGAGGCGTCGCAGCTTCCGATCGCTCCGGTAAAAGAAGCGATGCGCGTGGCAAAAGAAGCGAAAGTGAAAGTGATCTTCGATCTCGACGTCGCCCCGAGCTTCTTCGCGCAGGCGAACCTCGGCTCGCAGGAGGAACTGTGCGAGTCGCTCAAGCTGGTGGATGTCCTCAAGCCCTGCAAAGCAGCGGCGCACGAATTGACGGGTGAAGCGGATTACGAAAAGATTGCGGACGCGCTGCTCGACCTCGGCCCCAAGCTCGTGGCCATCACGATGGGAACCGACGGCTGCCTGATCGCGAGCCGCGAAAAGAAAGCGCGCGTGCGAGCCTTCGAAGTCCAGGTGGTGGATACGACCGGAGCGGGCGACGCGTTCATGGGCGGGCTTTCGTACGCCCTGCTGCAAGGCTGGGACCACCAGCGCGTGGGAATGTTTGCAAACGCCTGCGCGGCGCTTTGCTGCACGAGGGTGGGCGCCCGCGCGATGTCGAAGCGCGCTGACGTTCTCGCGTTCATTCAATCGAAGGGCGGAGCGGCCGCGGCGGCATTCTCAGGCGCGTGAGCGGATTCGCGTTCCGGACACTCGGAGGAAAACTTCATGTTCACTCCGCATAGCTTTGGCGTGGCGCTGCTGATGACGATCATCACCGCCATCTGCTGGGGATCGTGGCCCAACACCTACAAGGGCGTAAAGAATTATCGCTTTGAGCTTTTCTACTGGGACTACGCCATCGGAATGTTCCTCACGGCGCTGATCTTCGCCTTCACCTGGGGCAGCAGCGGCCACGACGCGTCGAGTTTCCTGAATAACGTTCATTCCGCGGACACCGCGAACATCGGGTGGGTCTTGCTCGCAGGCGTAATCTTCAACCTCGCAAACCTGCTCCTCATGGCGGGAATTGCGATGGTTGGAATGGCCACGGCGTTTCCAGTGGCCATCGGCCTCGCGCTCGTGATGGGCGTTGTGCTGAGTTATGTCCAGCAGCCTAAGGGAAACCTGATGTTGCTGGCCTCCGGCGTGATCTGCGCGGTTGTCGCGGTGGTCCTCGACGGAAAAGCGTACGGCGAACTCGGCAGCGGCAGAGCGATATCGCGCAGGGGACTGGTTGTCAGCATCATCTCCGGCCTGCTGATGAGCACGTGGGCGCCGTTTTCCACGCGCGCGCTCACTCACGGGAACCCGCTCGGGGAGTACAGCGTGTGCGTGTTTTTGACGCTCGGAGCTCTGCTTTCCTGCTTCGTCTGGAATTTGTATTTCATGGCGCACCCGATTGAGGGCGGAGAGCCGGTGGCCTTGAGCGGATTCCTCCACGGCCCGGCGCGCGGGCACCTGCTGGGGCTGCTTGGCGGAGCGATCTGGTCGACGGGACTGGTCTTCTTTTCAGTGGCCTCGCACTTCACCGGCGTGGCGATTTCCTATTCCATCGGACAATCGGCGCCAATGGTTGCGGCGCTTTGGGGAATCTTCGCCTGGAAGGAATTCGCCGGTGCCAACCGCCGCGCGCAAGCGTATCTGGCATTGATGTTCATTTTTTATGTGTTGGCCATTTTGTTGGTAGCGCGTGCGAACACGGCGACCTAGAGAGTGTGTGGCGGAGGGGTGAATCCGCCGGTGGCGGCTTCGATTTTGGCGGCGACTGCGAGGATTGCTTCTTCTTCCCATGGGCGGCCCACCACCTGCACTCCGATTGGTAACCCCTCCGGCGACTTCCCTACCGGAACGACTGCGCCGGGATTTCCAAGCAAATTGAACCACTGCGAGTAGGCCATGGCTTTCAGATATTCGAGGGGCCGGCCAGCGACCGTCCAGGTGCGTTCGCGGTGGCGAAATGCCGGAATCGCGCAGACGGGACAGAGCAGGATCGGATAGTGCTCCATTTTTGCAAGGAATGCGGTGCGCAAGACGTCGCGGCCAAGCAGCGTATTCAGGAACTCCGTGGCGGTCAGCGGCTTTTCGGCCGCGACCCATCCGCGAAACTCGCGCAGCAGCGGGCTCATTTCACTCTCGTGGCCATCGAGCGTCGGAGAAAAGGCCATCTGCCCGGCGCGGCCGAAAAGGTTCCACCAGAGCTGCCACGCGCGATCGAGATTCGCCGGTCTCCACTCCTCCACCTGGAATCCTTGCCGGCGCAAAGCGTCGGCAGCCGTTCGCACGGCCGCGGCTGTTTCCGGCGTGACCGGCGCGAGATCGTCTTCTTCAAAATAAGCGACGCGTAGATTGCGAATTTCGGCATCGCTCCAATGCCGAAGCGGCACGGGCGCCGAGGCGGGATCGCCCGGGTCGGGCCCGGCCAGCACTTCAAAAAGACGCGCGACATCTCGCACGGTGCGCGCCATGGGGCCGACAACACCGAGATGCGCAAAGGGCCCTGCCGAGCCCGGGAAATGGCCCGTGGACGGAATGCGGCCCGGTGTAGGCTTCAACCCGCAAATGCCCACGTAGTGCGCCGGGATGCGAATCGAGCCGCCGCCGTCGCTGCCTACTCCGCCTGCCGAGCAGCCCGCGGCGATGGCAGCCGATTCGCCGCCGCTCGAGCCGCCGGGGGTGCGCGCGAGATCCCAGGGACTGTTCGTCCGGCCATACAGCGAATTATCTGTCTCATAGGCCATCAGGAATTCAGGGACGTTCGTATTGCCGAGCAGGATAGCGCCCGCAGCGCGAAGCCTGGCAACGAGAGGGGCGTCAGAGGCGGCGATGAGTCCTTTGCGCAGGCGGCTGCCACATTCGACAGGCAGGCCCGCCACGTCAATCGAACTTTTCACGCTGATGGGAATCCCATGAAGCGGGCCGAGCGAATTCTGAGCGCTGCGCGAGCTAACGGCTGCTTCGGCGGCTTTTGCCTGCGCGCGGGCTCGCTCGCGGTCGATGTGGATGAACGCGTTTAGTGCGGGATTCAGCCGATCGATGCGGGCGAGATGGGCATCGAGCAGCTCAGCGGGCGAGCTCTTTCGCGTGCGGATGCTTTCCGCCATTTCGCAAAGCGAACTGTAAACAAGTTCGTCCAAGCAGCGTTCCCCCTGCGCGGGCAAAGCGGCAAGTCTAGCATGCCAATCGCGCGGCTTTCATGGAGCGTGGATTTGAAAAACCGAGCGAGCGTTGACTTGCCTCAATGATGGCGAGAGAATCGGCAGTTCGAATCACGCAAAGATTCCTGCTGAGCGCCGCAACGGCGCGGGGTGAGTCCTCACGGGGGAGAAGTGCGGCGGCTGATCTCGATTTTGCTGGCGATGCTGTTCGTCACCGCGGCCTACGTGTTTGCGTGGCCGGGCGCGAACGTGGTCTATTTCGCCGGCGTGATCCTGCATGTCCTGGGCGGAGTGGTTTTCCTGTGCGCGCTGGCATTTGGCCTGCGACGGATTTTCGTGGGGACGCCGATGCTGTCGCGAGCGGGCTGGATCCTGATCGCGGCCGGCGGCCTGATCGGGGTGGCGCTGATTTACACGGGCACGCGGCGGAGCGAGTGGCCGCTGCTGTACGCCCATATCGGCGTCTGCGTCGCAGGCGGGGCGCTAATCGTTTCCGCTTGGGCCGGCAGGCGCGGTTTCCTGGCGAACGGCACGCTCGCGGGCGCCCTTCGAACGGCGCTAATTTTCGTGCTGGCTTGTGCAGTAAGCGCAGCCGCATGGTGGGCGCGCACGGTGCCCTGGGAGCGAGCGCACCGGATTCAAAATCCTGCGATTGCGCCTGCCTCGATGGATGACGAGGGCGACGGCCCGAGCGGCCCCTTTTTTCCCAGTTCCGCGCAAACCGCCCACGGCGGGCGAATCCCTGCGAATTACTTCATGGAGTCAGAAAGCTGCGCCCGCTGCCATGCGGACATTTTCAAGGAATGGAAAGGTTCGGCGCATCATTTCTCGTCGTTCAATAACGCGTGGTATCGCAAAAGCATCGAATATATGCAGGACGTGGAAGGCGTGCAGCCCTCGAAATGGTGCGCGGGCTGCCACGATCCGGCGCTGCTCTTCAGCGGGATGTTCGACGCGCCGGTGCGGCAGATTGAAGACACGCCGGCGGGACAGGCGGGCCTCGGCTGCATGATGTGCCACTCGATTGCGCTAGTGAAAAGCACGATGGGACAAGGAGATTTCGAGCTCGAGTATCCGGCGCTGCACCGGCTTGCCGCGAGCCAGAATCCATTCGTGCGGCGGATGCACGATTTTCTGACGGAGCTCAATCCGGAACCGCACCGCCGCGTCTTTCTGAAGCCCTTCATGCGCACGCAGACCGCGGAATTCTGCTCGACGTGCCACAAAGTGCACCTCGACGTGCCCGTGAATCATTACCGCTGGACGCGCGGGTTCAACGACTACGACAACTGGCAAGCGAGCGGAGTTTCGGGCCAGGGCGCGCGATCTTTCTATTATCCGGCGAAAGCGATGGTCTGCGCCGATTGCCACATGCCACTCGTGAAGTCTGCGGACGCCGGAAACATTCGCGGCGAAATCCATTCGCACCGGTTCCCTGCGGCCAATACGGCGCTTCCATTCGTGAACGAAGACACGCCGCAATTGAACGACACAGAAAAATTCCTTACGGACAAGGAAGTGAGCGTCGATATTTTCGCCTTGTCGCCGGAAAGGAGCGCGCTGAAACCCGGCCGCAAGCGGGAAGAACTGGCTGCCGAGACGCCGAGCGCGGCCGGGATCGCGACGACCTTTGCCGTGGGCGAAGAGGCGGAGACTCAGATCCCCGTGAACGCGTCGCCGGAATCTGCTACGCCGGTGGCTTTGCTGACGGCGCCGCTCAATCGCACGGGAGGAACGGTCCGCCGGGGCGGGACGTATCGCGTGGACGTGGTCGTGCGCACCCGGAAACTCGGGCACTTTTTCCCCGGCGGCACGGTGGATGCATTCGATTGCTGGCTCGAGCTGAAAGCCGCGGATGACAATGGCCAGACGATATTCTGGAGCGGCGTGGCTCAGGATGGCGGCAAAGGGCCTGTGGATGCAGGCGCGCACTTCTACCGCTCGCTCCTGATCGATTCGCATGGCCACGCCATCAATAAGCGCAACGCCTGGGCCGCCCGCGCAACGGTGTACGTCCACCTGATTCCTCCGGGCGCAGCCGATGCGGCGCACTTCCGCATGCAAGTCCCGCCAAACGCGGGCGAGAAGATTCACCTCGAAGCGAAGCTGAATTACAGAAAATTTGCCTGGTGGAATACGCAGTTCGCTTTCAAAGGCGCGTACGACGCGAACGATCCGCACAGGGCCTTCACGCCGGATTTTGATGACCGGCAGTTTGTGTTCACGGGCGATCCCGCGCGCGTGCCGGGCGGCAGGAAAGGCGCGCCGGCGTTGCCGATCGTGGTGATGGCGCGCGACTCGCTTGATTTGAACGTGATTGCGGCGGCTGCCGCGGCGCCAGCGCCTGCGGTGAAGCTCGAGCGCGACGACTGGACGCGATGGAACGATTACGGAATCGGGCTGTTTCTCCAGGGAGACCTTGCGGGCGCGGCGGGCGCGTTCCAAAAAATCACCGAAATCGATCCGAAGAACGCCGACGGCTGGGTGAATCTCGGGCGCGTGCGCGTGCAGGAGGGAAATCTGCGCGCCGCGCGAGAGGTGCTCGAACGCGCGCTCTCGCTTGAGCCGCATCTGGCCCGCGCACATTTCTTCTATGCGCGTGTGCTGCGCAGCGAAGGGCGCTACGACGAAGCCATCGCGCATCTTCGCGAAGTGCTCGCGCAATATCCGCGCGACCGCGTGGCCAGCGACGATTTGGGCCGCAATTTGTTTCTCGAGCGCCGCTATTCGGAGGCCATCCGCCAATTCGAAGCCACACTGGCAATCGATCCCGAAGATCTCGAAGCGAATTACAACCTGATGCTCTGCTACACCGGCCTGGGGCAGACAGAGCGAGCTGCGGAATTTCAAAAGCGCTATTTGCGCTTCAAGGCGGATGAGGCTTCGCAGACGCTCACGGGGCCGTATCGCCGCAATCATCCGGAAGACAATCTCGAGCGGCAGCCGATTCACGAGCACGTCTCCGCCGTCAACCCGCCGCCCGTGACGAAGAAATTTGCCCGCCAGGCCAGCCGCGGCAAGGATTCCGATTGATGGGGCATTTTTTCAGCAAAAGATCCTCTGCGTTCGCGTGGGGAACCATCGCTGTGTTGACTGTAGGGGCCGCGTTTGCCGGCTCGAAGGACAAGGCGCCGCCTCCCGGCATTCATTTCGACGACATCACCAAAGCCGCAGGAATCCGCTTCACTCACAATAATGGCGCATACGGCAAAAAGTGGCTGCCGGAGACGATGGGCTCGGGCGTCGCGTTTCTCGATTATGACAACGACGGCTGGCAAGACATTCTGCTGGTAAATGGAATGGACTGGCCGAACCACATCGCGCAGCAATCCACGATGGCGCTTTACCACAACGAAGGAAATGGAACTTTCAAGGACGTCACGAAAAAGGCCGGGCTCGCCGTCGAAATGTACGGCATGGGCGTAGCCATCGGCGATTACGATAACGACGGCCGCGACGACATTTTCATCAGCTCGCTCGGGCAGAGCCATTTGTTCCACAACAACGGCGACGGCACATTCACCGACGTGACCAAGCAGGCCGGGCTCTGGGGGCCGAAGGAGTTCAGCACCAGCGCCGCCTGGTTCGATTACGACCGTGACGGCCACCTCGATCTGCTGGTTGCCAATTATGTGCAATGGACTCCGGAAACCGACATCTATTGCACGCTCGACGGCAAGACGAAATCCTACTGCACGCCGGAATCGTACAAGGGCGCATCGCTGCGGCTCTGGCACAACAAGGGCGACGGCACGTTTGAGGACGCCACGCAAAAGGCCGGCCTCGGCGATCCGACGTCGAAGAGCCTGGGCATTGCGATTCTCGATGCCAATCAGGACGGCTGGCCCGATATTCTGGTCAGCAACGATACACAGCCGAATAAGCTCTACATCAACAACGGCAACGGCACTTTTTCGGAGAAAGGGATTTCGGCGGGGATCGGCTACAGCGAAGAAGGAGTGGCGCGAGCGGGAATGGGCGTGGACGCGGCGGATTATGACCGCTCGGGCTACCCGAGCGTGATCATCACGAATTTTTCCAATCAGATGCTGGCGCTGTATCACAACGAGAAGAACGGATTGTTTGTGGACGAAGCGCCGCATTCGGACGTCGGAAAAGCCACGCTGCTCACGCTCGGGTTCGGCTGCTTTTTCTTCGATTACGATCTGGACGGGTGGCAGGATATTTTCGTCGCCAACGGGCACATCGAGGAAGCGATCGAGCGCGTGCAACCGCACGTGCATTATGCCGAGCCGCCGCATCTCTTTCGCAATCTCGGCAACGGAAAATTCACGGAAACGACGGCTTCGGCAGGCGCGGCTTTTGCGGCGCCTCGCGTCGCGCGCGGAGCGGCTTACGGCGACATCAACAACGATGGCGCGCTCGATATCCTGGTTTCCACGAACGCCGGCCCGGCGGCACTCTTCCGCAACACGGGAACGACGAATCACAGCTTGCGGATCAAGCTGACGGGGACGAAATCGAACCGCGACGGCATCGGAGCGGTCGTGCGGGTGACGGCGGGAACCGACTCGCAATGGCAAATGCTGCGCAGCGGGTCGAGTTATCTTTCGTCGAGCGAACTTGTGCTCACTTTCGGGCTCGGCAGCCACACGCACGCGGACATGATTGAGATTCACTGGCCGAGCGGCCGGGACGACAAGCTGGCGAACGTGCCGGCGGACCAAATCGTGAACGTGAAAGAGGGCGCGGGGATTGCAGCGTCGAAGCCGCTCGCGAAGCGATGAAGTTTTGTCGGACCTGCATTTCATGAATCCATGAAGAACTTCGAGCGATGGGCCATTCCTTTCCTTGCGCTGGCATCCGCTTTTGCGGGCGCCGGCCAGCAGCAGAAGCCGGTGCGTCCGAAGCCGGCCTCCGAAGCAGCGCCGCCGAGTAAGGCCGACCCGCGCGCGGAGATCAAGCGCGAGAATAATTTCGGCGTCGCGCTGATGAACCGCCAGCAATTCGAGAAGGCGCTGGGAAAATTTCAGCGCGCCTGCATTCTCGACCCTGAATCCGAGACCGGCTGCTTGAATGCCGGAATCGCTCTGCTGAACATGCAGCGCTTCGAGGAAGCGCGCACCATTCTCGCCAAAGCTGCCGAGCGCGACCCGCAAAATCCGCGGCCATGGTTTAATCTCGGGCTGCTCGATAAAGCTACGGATCGCCCGGATGCGGCCATCGAAGATTTCCAGAAAGCAGCCGCGCTTGACCCGCAAGACGCCGATACACAGTATTTCCTCGGGCTGCTTTTCGCGCAGCAACAGCAATACGACAAGGCGATTGTTGCGTATGAGAATGCGCTGAAGCTGAACTCATTTCACGTCTCGGCGGAATTCGGCCTGGCGCAGGCGCTGATGCGCGAAAATCACGCCGACGACGCGAAGCGCCATCTCGACCGCTTCCAGCATCTCACCGCGGAAAAACTCGGCAAGCCGATTAGTTTTATTTACGGCGAGCAGGGAAAGTATTCACTCGCGCAGTCAATGCCCCCGGCGCCGGAGCCGGTCCCACCGGCGATTCCTGTCCACTTCGTGAATGTGACGGCGGGTTCCGGCCTGCCGTCGCAGCCGGCGGCGCGGCCGGGCGGCGCGAGGAGAAATACCAGCCGACATGTAAGGGTTCCGAACAAATCGAGCTTGCCTGGTCCTGAGACGGGCGCGGGGATCGGCAATCTCGCGCTGAGCGATTTTCTGGGCGGCGGCGCGTGCGTGTTCGATTACGACGGTGACGGCAAGCTCGACATTTTTCTTGTGAACGCCGACGGGAACGGAAATGCAGGCCTGTTTCGCAATCTGGGCAACGGCAAATTTGCGGACGTCACAAAACCAGTGAAGCTCGAATTCCACGGCAAGGGCATGGGCTGCGCGGTGGGAGATTATGACAACGATGGCAAGCCGGATCTCGCGCTGAGCTACGACGGAGGCGTAAAGCTTTTTCACAACGAGGGCAAAGGCGTTTTCAAAGACGTGACGGTGGAAGCCGGAATTCAGATGGCAGGGCCGGCATTGGGCCTGACGTTCATTGATTACGATCACGACGGCGATCTGGATCTCTACGTGGTGCGGTTTGTGGACGTCCCGATCAGAAATGCTGACGAGCCCTTTCCGTTGTCCGGGCTCATGGACGTGATTTTCCCAGGAAACATTCTGTGGAGGAACAACGGCAACGGCACATTCACGGATTGGACGAAAGAAACCGGCCTTCGCGGCTCTGCACCGTCGATTGCGGCGATCGGGACCGATTTCAACAACGACCGCGCCATAGATATCGTGCTGACGGGCTGGGAAAACCCGCCAACCGTTTATGTGAATCCGCGCGAAGGGGCGTTTCGGGCGGTCACACCTTGGAGCGGCGACATGCCTCAATTTGCTGCGGGTGCCGTGGCGCTCGATTTCGATAAAGACGGATGGATGGACCTGGCTTTCACGCATTGGGCGGCGCCGGGAATCAGCCTGTGGAGAAACGTAGGGGGAAAATCATTCGAGCGCGTGCAATTGCCCGACCCAGGATGGATGCGCGGCTGGGGGATTGCGGCGCTCGATTACGACAACGACGGTTGGCTGGACCTCGTGGCCGTGGGAGAGGATTTCAACGGCGACGGGGAAATTCTCCTGCTGCGAAATGAAGGGCCCGCCGGATTTCGCGATGTGACCGCCTACACGGGCCTCGACAAAATCACGCTGCATCACCCGCGCAGCGTTGTCGCTTTCGATTTCGATGGCGACGGCACCACCGACCTCCTTATCACCCAGAATCATTTGCCGCCCGTGCTGCTCAAGAATGTCGGTGCGGACCGCTACAACTGGGTGCGGCTCGATTTCAAGGGCGAGCACGACAACAAGAGCGGCATCGGCACGAAGGTAGAGCTCTTCGCCGGAGCGCTCGAGCAGAAGTGGGAAATTGCCGGCGCGTCCGGGTATCTCGGTCAGGGACCCACGGAAATCATCGCCGGACTTGGCCCCGAGCGCGAAGCCGAAGTTGTGCGGCTTCTTTGGCCGACAGGAGTTTTGCAGGACGAAATGGAGCTCGCCGCAAACAAAGGCGAGCTGATTACGGAAATCGACCGGCGCGGAAGCTCCTGCCCGATTGTGTTCGTCTGGAACGGCGAACGCTTCGAATTCCTGGCGGACATGATCGGACCCGGCATTGTGGGGCACTGGGTGGGGCCGAATCAGCGGAACGCACCGGATCCGGATGAATACTTCAAAGTCGCGGGATGGCAGGCGCAGCCGAAGGGTGGGTTGCTCCAATTCCGGATGCTCGAGCCGATGGAGGAGCTCGATTACCTCGATCAGGTGCGCCTGCTGGCCGTGGATCATCCGAAGGACGTCGAGGTCTATCCGAACGAATTTTTTGCCAGCAATCCGCCGTTCCCAAAATTCAAAGTGATTGCCAGCCGTGGCGCGCATCCGCCCGCGGGCGCGTGGGACGATAAGGCCCGCGATATCCTTCCGCTGCTGCTCGAGCGCGACCGAAAATATGTGACGGACTTCCCCGATGCGCCCTACCAGGGATTTGCCGCAATGCATACCATCGAACTCGATCTCGGCGATTGGGATGCATCGCGTCCGTTGCGGCTGCTGATGGACGGCTTCACCGATTATTTCAGCGCAAATTCGATGTATGCCGCGTGGCAGGCGGGGATTACGCCGATTCCTCCCTATGTGGAGGAGCTGCAAGCCTCCGGCAAATGGGTCCGTGTGGTGGATGATATGGGTTTTCCCGCTGGCCTCGCGCGCACAATGGTGGCAGACCTCACCGGAAAGCTTTCCGCTGGAACTCGGTTCATTCGCATCACTACGAATCTGAAAATCTATTGGGATCGAATCCGGGTGGACAATTCTCCACCAGATGTTCCCTTTCGATTAACGGAAGTGCCGCTCGCCAGCGCTCGGCTTGGATTCCGAGGCTATCCACGCGTCGTCGAAGGCAATCCGCGCAATGATCTTACTTATGTTTACAAAGATGTGAGCGCAACGGGCCCTTACACCCGGCAAATCGGCAATTACACCCGCTACGGCGACGTCACCGATCTGGTTCGCAACTCCGACGATGAATTCGTTATTTTCGGCTCCGGCGATGAAGTCGCTATTGATTTCGACGCGACAAAGCTGCCGGATCCCCCGCCGGGCTGGGTCCGCGATTATTTCTTCTACGCCGACGGCTTTGCCAAGGACATGGATTTCTACGCCGCCCATGGAGATACTGTGGCGCCTCTGCCCTTCCACACGCCGGAGACTTATCCCTATCCCGCGGGCATTGGCTTCCCCGAGGATGAGCTCCATCTGAAGTATTTGCTGGAATACAACACGCGAGGGGTCGCCGGCCCTGCCGGCGACAGCTTCCGCTTCCGGTACCCGCAGCCTTAAACGGGCGCGCTAACAGCGCTACCGAAACACTTGTTGTTTCATCTCCTGAGCGGCGAGGGCCAAATCTTCCGGCCTGCCCACGTCACGCCAGTAGTAATCGTCCGCGCGAAATGCCTGGATGCGTTCTCCAGCCGCAGCAAGGCGCAGATATGTCGTGATGATCGAGAACGCTCCCTCTTCACTCATTTGCTCCAACAAGCGGGGAGAAATCACGTGGATGCCCGAAAAGGCGAGCGCGAGAGGCTCCTCGGCGGGCCGGGCCATCTCGGTTTTCTGGCCATCGCCGGACCGGCGACCGCACAGTTGTAATCGCTTGTCGAAAAGCAGGTATCGATTGGTCTGGCGGTTTTGCACCGCGAGGGTGGCGAGTGCTCGGCTCTCCCCATGAAATCGAAGCATACGCTCCAAGTCGATCGTGCTGATGACATCCACATTGTGTAGAAGGAAAGGCTCTATCCGGCTTCCTGAATCGCCCAGAAAAAAATGGGCCGCCTTTTTCAGTCCGCCGCCCGTATCGAGCAGGATCTCTTCGCGCGAAATGGCGATGTTCATCCCGAAATTGCGGTTGTTTTCGAGGTATCCCACAATCCGGTCGGCGAAGGAATGGACGTTGATGATTACGTCGCGAATCCCCAAAGCGCGCAAACGGGACAGCGTGATCTCCAGCAGCGTGCGGCCGCCGATTTCGACGAGGGCCTTGGGCCGGTCGTCCGTGATCGGGCGCAAGCGTACGCCCAGGCCCGCAGCCAAAATCATGGCTTTCATTTGCCGAGAGTCTCCAGCCCCAGATGCCGCACCACCACCTCAACCCCGTTTCTCCCCCGAAGGTGCTTCGCCAATTGTTCCGCAAGATATACGGAGCGGTGCTGGCCGCCGGTGCAGCCGAACGACACCATCAGATTCTCAAACCCGCGTTCCTGATAATTGGCCACGCTTTCTTCCACGAGAGAAATCACGTTTCCGAGGAACCGATGCACGCTTTCCTGCTGATTGAGATAGTCGATCACCGGGGCGTCTTTCCCCGTGAGCGCCTTGAAGCGCTCTTCCCGCCCCGGATTCGGCAGGCTGCGGCTATCGAAAACGAATCCTCCGCCGTTGCCGGTCTCATCCCGCGGCAAGTCCCGGCGGAATGAAAAGCTGAAGATCCGGACCACGAGCGGCGCTCCCTTCGCCGGCATGCTTTGCAATTTCTCGGACGCGGAGGCTCTTTCTAAGGCTTCCATCAGTGCCGGCAGCGCGATCGGCAGCTCCGAATTGCGAAGCAGCCAGCGGACATTCTTCAACGCGAATGGAACGCTTTGCAGAAAATGCGCTTTGCGCTCGTAAAAACCGCGAAAGCCGTAGGCGCCCAGGGCCTGCATGATCCGGACATAAGCGTACGCGTAGTAATGCCGCATAAAGGCTTCCCGCTCGATGGGGATGAAATCAGAAAGCCTCCCGAGGTAGTGGTCCAGAAGCTCCTTGCGCAATTCCGGCGGCAAATCCGCTTTGGCGTCGTAGAGGAGCGATGCGATGTCGTATTGCAGCGCGCCCTTGCGGCCTCCTTGATAGTCCACAAAAAATGGCTCGCCGCCCGGCAGCATCACGTTTCGCGACTGAAAATCGCGATACATGAAGTAGTCGCGGTCGGCGGTCAGGAGAAACTTCGTCAGCCGCTCGAAATCGTTTTCGAGCTGTTGCTCGTTAAAGGGGATTCCCGCGAGCTTGAGAAAATAGTACTTGAAATAATTCAGATCCCAGGCGATGGATTGCTGGTCGAAGCTCGCGCGCGGATAGCAAACGCCGTAATTCAAGTCGCAGCCGGCTTCAATCTGAAAGCGAGGCAAGACCGCCACTACTTTCCGATAAACTTCCACCACCTCGGGTGCGATGTTCTCTCCCGCGCGATGTATCGAAAGGAACTCGAACAAACTCGTGTCCCCGAGGTCCTCTTCGAGGTACGCCCCGTGGTCCAAATCTTCCGCATAAATTTCAGGCACCGGCAGGCCGCGCCGGCGGAAATGACGCGAGAACTCGAGAAAGGCCTCATTTTCTTCGCGCACGCCGTAAAGGATGCCGATCGCGCTGATCGCTCCGCCGGTCAGGCGCACAATGCGGCGTCCCGATCCACCGAGCTCGCCCTGAAGCGGCTGCAACTGGGCGGCGGGCACGCCAAAATGATGCTCAAAGAGCCTTTTGAGAACGTCCATGGGCCTGATTTCCAGGGGACCAACCAGCAAGAATCCCACGAGCGGGCTGATTTCGCCTTTGCAATTCAAAGATAACATGAGGGCTTAACCCTGCATGCCGCTACGTAACCTGATGTGCCGAAACCGATGGGTTCGTCCGTTTCCGGCCGCCGCAACTTGATTGAGGGCCGGGAGCATGCTAAGTTCTGTCTTTCCATAAGCAGCTTCGTTCATTCGCCCTACGATGTCGCCGTCCAAGACCATCGAGCCAAATCCGGCGGTGCAACACCCCGACCATCGACAGGCTGCCCCTGCGCAAGAACCTGTCTTTTGGAGGGTCGAGGGGAGCCTCCTGAACCTGACGGCGGTCCGGCCGGTGGGCTTCTTCACCTGGAACGCGCAGAGCTTTCTCGAGCGCTGGACCCGGCGAGGCGCGATGGGCGCGCTGGCGGTAGCGCGGCCTTTCCTCTACGCCACGCACCGCGTGATGGCCACCCGCCTGCTCCACACCGTCCTGCGGGGGGTCAGCCGCGACCGGCTCGACCTGCTCGGCGAAGAATACTTCGAGTACGCGCTGAAGCCCCGGCTCAAACCCCGGGGCGTGGCCAGCCTGAAAAAATTGCTCGATGCAGGCGAAAAAATCGTGCTCGTGAGCCAGGGCCTCGACCACATCATGCGGCCGCTTGCCAACTACCTGGGCGTTACGCGCATTCTGTGCAATCGCCTCGATTTTCGCGACGGCATCGCCACGGGACGATTGCTCGAACCCGTCATCCGCCCGCGAGGCCCGCTCGCGAAGCTGACGCGGCATAGGGCCGATGGGAGCATGCCGCACAAAATCCTTTTGCGGCGGCTCGGATTTTCCGGGCGCGAACACGTCCTGGATGAAGCGGTGCAGCCCGCGCGGCGGCCGGAGCCAAAAATGCAGCTACCCGTCGTCCATTTCGGCTCCGAGGACAAGAAATCCACACTTTCCGTGCGCGACGCTCTCCGCGGGAAACAGATTCTCCTGATTGGCGCTACCGGATTCATCGGAAAAGTGTGGCTCGCAAACCTCTTATCCGACCTGCCGGAGATCGGCCGGGTCTTCGTCCTGGTGCGGCCGCGGCGCGGGACCACGCCGGCTGCTCGCTTTGAACGGCTGCTCGGAGAATCGCCCGTCTTCGAAATGCTTTCGGCGAGGTACGGAGAGCGGCTCTCGGAATACCTCCGCGAGCGGATCGAGGTGGTCGAAGGCGACGTGACCGAAACCGGGCTGGGGCTCTCTCCGGAAACGCGTGCGCGGCTGGCCCGCTCGCTCGATTTGATTGTCAATAGTTCCGGCCTGACCGATTTCAATCCCGACCTGCGCGACGCGCTCCCTTCGAATGTTTTCGCGGTGCAGCGCGTGCTGGAGTTTCTCCGCGAATGCGACCATGCCGCGCTGCTCCATCTTTCGACGTGCTACGTCGTGGGCGGGCGCGATGGCCGCATCCGTGAAACTCTTTCCCGGAATTACACGCCCGTCCGGCTGGCCGGCTTCGACGCCGCGGCCGAACTGAAATCGCTCGAGGCCCTGATCCGCGAGACTCAGGCGCGCGCGGAATCCGCCGAAGTCACCTCCGAGCTTCGCAGCAATGCCATGCAGAAGGAGCACGCTGCGAAGGACCTTCGCGGTGCCGCGCTCGAAAACCAGGTGCGCAAGAACCGCGTCCGCTGGCTGCGCCAGACGCTCACCGACGCGGGAACGCGCCGCGCGAACGAGCTGGGCTGGCCCAACACCTACACGTTCACGAAGAGCCTGGCGGAATCGCTCATCCGCAATTTCCTCGACGCCCATCGGTATGCGGCCGTCGCGGTGGTTCGTCCGGCGATTGTCGAATCCTCGATCGAAAAGCCGTTCCTCGGATGGAATGAAGGTATCAACACGTCGGCTTCGCTCTCTTACTTGCTGGGAACTTTTTTCCGGCAGTTGCCGACCAACGAAAGCAAGTGTCTCGATTTGATCCCGGTCGACCTCGTGTCGAGAGGCATGACGCTGATCGCCGCGGCGTTGGTCACCCGCCGCCACGAGCGCGTCTACCAGCTCGCCACGTCCGTGACGAATCCGTGCGATATGCGGCGCTCGATCGAGCTCACCGGCCTCGGCCACCGCAAATTCTACCGCGCGCAAAACGGGCTGCATCACCGCCTGCGGCTGAAGTTCGACGCCATCCCGGTCTCCAAGTCGCGCTACGAAAAATTGTCGGCGCCGGCGCAAAAGGCCATCGTGCAGGCCATCAACCGCAGCGTCGAGCCGTTCTCCGTCCGCCCGCCTCTGGAGCGCCGCGAGCGCGAACTCGAAAAAGTGATCAAGCTGATTTCGCTTTTCGAGCCGTTCATCCTGCACAATGATCACGTGTTCGAAGCCCTGTACGTGGAGCAGTTGAGCGCAGCCCTCCCGCCCGCCGAGCGCGAAGATTTCGGGTTCGATGCGCGCTCGCTCGATTGGTGGGACTACTGGATCAACGTGCACATTCCGGCGCTGCGAAAGTGGTGCTATCCTCTCATCGAGGGACGTCAACCGGAGGCGCGCCCTGCGCGCCATGTGGCGCTGGCAGACCGTAGCGAGGCGGCCGCCGCGGGGGCGGCGGGCTCCTCCCCGGCAACGACGCCCTGAAATCCAATCACCGTGGCCATCCTCCTGACCGGTTCCACCGGGTATATCGGCGCGCATATCGCAGCAAACCTGCTCGGGCAGCATTCCGCGCGGCTGAACCTGCTCGTCCGCGCGCACGACGAGCAGGAAGCCCGCGAACGCCTCTGGCGCTCGCTTCAGTTGCACATGGAGTTCTCACCCTTCGAAGAGTTTCTGAACGAGCGCATTAAAATTTTCCTTGGCGAGTTGACGGATTCCAGGTTCGGCCTCTCGGCGGACGATTACACCCGCCTGGTGCGCACCACCGATTCCGTGATCCACTGCGCCGCCTCGCTCAACCGCAAATCGGAGAAGAGCTGCTTGAACGTGAATCTGCGCGGCACGCTCGAGGTTCTCCAACTCGCCATGCGCGCGCGCGATACGCACGGGTTGCGCCGTTTCAGCCACGTCAGCACCGTGGCCGTCGCGGGCCACCGCTCGAATGAAGTCGTGCAGGAAGACACGGCCATCGACTGGGACCGCTCCGACTACGATCCCTACGCGCGCACGAAAAAGTTCTGCGAACACATGCTCCGCGAACTTCTTCCCGACGTGCCGCGGACGATCTTCCGCCCCAGCATCGTCCTCGGCGACAGCCGCCGCGGCGAGACCAACCAGTTCGATATGGTCCGCGCTTTCGTTTTTCTTGCCGGGCTTCCCGTGCTCCCTTTCCGGCCGGAGGACCGCATCGACATCGTCCCCGTGGACTACGTGGCCGACGCCATCGCCGCGCTTCACCAAAAGGAAAAGCCCGAGGACGAGATTTATCACCTCTCTTCGGGTCTCGACTCTGAGACATTCTCTCAATTGACAGCCAGCCTCGCGAAGGCGCAAGGCAAGCGTCCACCGGTTTTCGTTCCTGGACTCGAAAAGCCTTCGAGCAAGATGGTGGGCGCGCTCGCGCGTGGCAGCGGCAAAATCGCCGGACTCGCGACGCTGCTGAAAGTTTTCCTTCCGTATCTGGTGTGGAATACCGTTTTCGACAATTCCCGAGTGGTTTCCGAATTGGCGCGGCGCCCGGCGAAATTTTCCGAGTATTGCTTCCCGCTGCTCCGCTTCAGCCGCGAAGGGCGCTTCACGTACCCGTACCGCCCGTGGCCCGCCGGCGCGCCCGTCTCGAAGCCTCTCGAACGCGCCAGCGCCGCGCAGGAGTCTTCTCGATGATGGATGCAGACATCCTCCTCGAAGCCTGGGTCGGCGGGCTCATCGAGCTCAACAAGCTCGAGTGGATGCTCGGCGCGGGCGAGAAATGGAAGCCGGGAACGCCGCTGAAGCTGCTTTTTGCCGGCTACAACGGAACGCGCAACACCGGCTCGGACCTCCGCGTTGAGGAAATTCTGCGCCAGGTGCGGCGAATCCTCGGGCCGGAAAATGTCTCTTTCAGCGTGATGTCGCAGAATTTTGAGCTTTCTCGCGGATACTTCGGCAATGCCCGCCAGGTCCATCTCCCGGATGTCTATCCGCCGTTCCTGCATCGCGTGGTGCGGGAAAACGACGGCGTCGTCGCATGCGAAGGCTCGATGTTCAAAAGCAAATTTGCCAACGCGCTTGCGACCATGATGATCGGCGCGCTCGGGATCGCCGCGGCCCAGAACAAGCTCAGCCTGGGCTACGGCGCCGAGGCGGGCGCGATGGACCCGCTTCTGGAAATCATGTGCAGGCGCTTCTGCCGCGATTCCCTCATCATCACACGCAATATCGAGTCGCAGGAAGTGCTGGGGAAGCTCGGAGTCCGGACCGAGCTCGGAACCGACACCGCATGGACATTCGAGCCGCTCGGCCCGGAATACGGCCGCAAAGCGCTGCGTGATGCCGGCTGGGACGGCAAATCCACGGTTCTCGCCGTGTGCCCGATCAATCCCTACTGGTGGCCTGTAAAACCTTCGATTTCGAAGTGGGCCGCGCACACCGTGTCGGGCGCGTATTCGAAGAGCGTCTATCGCACGATTTATTTTCATCGCGACGGATCCCATGTGGACGCCGCGTTGGAAAAATATCTTTCGGCCATGGCCGCCGGGGTGGATCGTTACCGCAAGGAACGCGGGGCATTCGCCGTGCTGGTCCCGATGGAGATGCTGGACCGCGAAGTCTGCGAAAGAGTCTCGGAAAAGCTGGGAGGCGCCCCGATCTTTCGCTCGGATAAGTACAACATGTACGAAATCGTGAGCATCCTGCGTGCCTGCGACCGCCTGCTCTCGTCGCGCTACCATGCCATCGTCAGCTCCATGCCGACCGGCGTTCCCTCGGCCGGTGTGACCATGGACGAGCGCATCCGCAATATCATGCGCGAGCGCGGCCACGACCATCTGCTGATGTCCGTGGACGACTCCGATCTCGAAGACAAAATCGTCGAATCCCTCCGCGCGCTCGATTCGCAGGCGGAAGAAATTCGCAACTCCATGGCCCGAGTCGTGGCCGAGAATCTTCGAGTCATGGCGCGCATGGGAATGTATTTCGAGGAGCAAATCGCCCGGCGCTATCCGGAATTTCCCATTCGCACAGGAGTGCTTAGTTGGGAGGACTATCTTCCCCCGCTGAGCGCGAATCTCGAGCGGCTGCTCGAAACGCATGAATCGGCCGCGGCGGCTCATGGAGCGCGATGACTTTTTTGGAAGGAATCTTCGACCGGCTCGACCGGAATCCGGCCGGGCTCGTCCTGCGCGAAATCCATGAAGGACGAATTGTCCCGGCAAGCGGGAGCGAACTCCTTAGCAAGGTCCAGCAAGCCCGGGATTTTCTCGTCGCGCGCGGACTCAAAAAGGGCGATCGCTGCGCCCTGTTGGCCCCGAATGGCATCCGCTGGGTGGCGCTCGACCTCGCCATGATGGCGGAGGGCATCATTGTCGTGCCTCTGTATGCCCGGCAGTCGCCCGCCGAGCTTGTCGCGATGATGAAGGATTGCTCGCCCGCTCGCATTTGCTGTTCCGATGCCGGAATGGCTGCTGAAATCCAAAAGCTTTGGCCGGCCGCCCCCAAAGTCTCGCTGCTCGACGGCATCTTTGCCGGCGAATCTTCGCCGCCACGGCCGCCGATTCACCATGCGGATTCCGACGCGCTGACGATCATCTACACGTCAGGCACATCCGGCGAACCCAAAGGCGTGCTGCTCAACGCCGGAAACGTGAATTACATGCTCGGCTGCACCAACGCGCGGCTCGACCAGCTCATGGGCGCGCGCACCGTGCCGGACCAGATTTTTCAATACGGCCCGTTCAGCCTCGCGGCTTCCTGGATTCTCTTGCTCACCGCGCTCACCCGCTCGAGTGTCCTCTCCCTTTCGACGAATATCTCGAAGCTCTCCGATGAGCTGAAAACGGCTGCGCCCAACTATTTCCTCAACGTGCCTCTCGTCCTCGAGCGGGTGCGCGCGAAAGTGGAGGAAATGGTCCGCCAGCGGGGCGGATTCGCCGCCTCAGTTTTTTCGCGCGCCCAGCTAGCTTATTCGAGGCGCCAGGCGAAGGAGGCCTCGTTCCTCGACTCCCTGTGGCTCGCTCTCGCGAACACTTTGATTTTCCCGGCGATTCGCAAAAGCCTCGGCCCGAATTTGAAAGGCCTGATTTGCGGTTCTGCACCGCTGGCCGTCGAAACGCAGCTTTTCTACATGATGATCGGAATTCCCGTGCTCCAGGCCTATGGGCTCACGGAGACCACGGCAATTTGCACTCTGGATGACCCGCATCATGTGGAGCCTGGACGCGTCGGTCCGGCTATTCCCGGCATGGAAATGACCGTCGCGGAAAACGGTGAAATCCTCGCGCGCGGGCCCAACATTTTCCCCGGTTATTGGCAGCGGCCGGAAGAAACCGCCAAAGCGCTCGAAGGCGGCTGGTTTCATACCGGCGACCTGGGCGAAGTGGATTCGAGCGGCAACTGGCGCATCACCGGCCGTGTAAAGAACATCCTCATTTTGAATTCGGGCCATAAAGTGGCGCCCGAGCCGCTGGAAGATGCGCTGGCGCGGCAATTGCCGGAAGCCGGCCACGTGGTGCTGCTCGGCAATCAGCGCAGCTTTCTCGCCGCGCTCGTCACCCCGAATGGCGGCAACGGCCTCACGCCCGAGCGGATTCAGCAGGCGATGGATTCGCTCAATGCCGGCCTGCCGCATTACAAGCAGATCCGCGCGTTCCAGCTTCTGCCCGAGCCCTTCACGCTCGAAAGCGGCCTGCTGACATCCAACGGCAAGCTGAAGCGCGATGCGATTGCCGGGCGGTTCGCGGCCGAAATCGAGCGCCTCTTCGAGAAGAAAACCGCATGAAGAGCTTTCGCGGAAACGCGCTCTCCTGGCAATTGATTGACGGCACGATCGAGCTTGTGCTCGATCGCGCGCCCTGCAATGAAATCGGCCTCGAGATGCTCGCGGAACTCGAGCGATTCACGGCGGCGCTAGGCTCGCTCGCTGCGGATGCGCATGCCATCATCATTTCGAGCGCGCGCCCGGAAGGCTTCTGCGCCGGTGGGGACCTGCGCGAGCTTTACCGCTTTCGCCAGGAGTTGCCGCACAACGAGATGCTCGCCGGCTTGCGCGATTTTCTCGAACGCATTCATCGCGTCATGAACGCGCTGGACGAGGCGCCGTTGATCACGATTGCGGCGGTGCACGGCGTCGTATTCGGCGGCGGCTTCGAGCTGGCCCTCGCCTGCGACCTCATCGTTGCGGATAAGATGGCGCGCTTCTGCTTTCCCGAGCTACGACTCGGATTGATTCCCGGTTTCGGCGGAATCCCGCGGCTCAAGCGCGACCTGGGGAATGCCGTTGTCCGCGACCTGCTCTTCACCGGGCGCAGCATCAACGTGGCCAAGGCCCAGTCGGTCGGCCTTGTGAGCCAGGTTGCCGCGGAAGGAGATGCTCTGCGCGTGGCGCGTGCCACAGCCGCGCAACTCGCGAAATTCGACCGCGAGACCCTGATCGCGGCAAAGAAGTTCGCCAAGCCGATTCCGAAGGAAGAGCTCCGCCGGGAAATGCAGATTTTCTGCGAGCTTTTCGCGCGGCCCGCCGTCGAAGCCGCGCTGCGCAAATTTGTCGAGAGCAAGGACGCGCTTCCGTATTTGCCCTGAGTGCCGATCCGGGCAAAGAGCCGGTGTGACGACGCGGGTTTTCGTCAGGGAACGGCTTCAGCCGTTCCGTAATTCTTGCTAAGTCGGTGCGGCTTCAGCCGCTGAGGGACGGACTCCAGAGTTCTCACTAAGACTCCGCAGCCGGGACGCGCTTCGCAGCTTAAATTGTGGCAAGATAGAAATCGATGAACTCGCTCGAAAAAACCACCGGAGAAATCCTGGCGCTGGCCGCCGAGCATTTCAAGGTGCCCCGCGAAGGCCTTCACGGCGACGACGATTTCTTCAAAAAGCTCGGCATCAATAGCCTCCAGGCGCTCGATTTGCTCACGCGCCTCGAACAGCATTTTCAGATCGAGCTGCCGGATTATGAGCTTCAGGGCGTGAGCGATTTCCGCACTCTCGCCGAGCGAATTCAGTCCCGCCTTTAGATGCTGGATCTCCACCAATACAATTCCCTGGGAGAGGCGTTGCGCGCAGCGCTCGATCGTTGGCCGGACGAAGTTTGCCTGATTGAATCGGACCGCGAGCGCGAGAAGGCGCGGCTTACCTACCGGCAATTCAAGCAAGCGGCCCTGACGCTGGCGCGCGCCTTGCAGGACGCCGGCTTGAAGAGCGGTACGCGTGCTGCGATTCTCATGACGAATCAGCCGAAGTGGCTGATTTCGGCCTACGCGATTTTTTATGGCGGCGGAGTTCTCGTCCCGATCGATTACAAACTCACTCCGGCGGAGCAACTCAAGCTGCTCGCACACTCCAAGGCCGAATTCCTGATCGTGGAGCATCATTTGTGGCGCGCGCTCGCGCAGGCGGAAGGCTTCGATCAGTTTGCCGCCCGCGTCGTGCTTGTCACGGAAGCCCCTGCCGGCGCGGATCTGGGCGGCGCGAAGCGTTGGGAGGATTTTCACGCGGCGGGAGAACCTGAATTCGTCGCGCGCGCGCGAAAAGATCCGGCCTGCATCGTCTATTCCTCGGGCACCGGCGGACGCCCGAAAGGCTGCGTGCTAACGCACGAAAACTATCTCGAGCAATGCATCGCGCTCACCGCTCTCTATCCTTTCTGGCCGGGCGTGCGCTACTTGAGCATCCTGCCGACGAACCACGCGATCGATTTCATGGTCGGCTTCATCGGGCCGTTCACGTGCGGAGCGGCCGTGGTGCACCTGCGCACTTTGCGCCCGGAATTCATCCGCGATGCTTTCACGCGCTACAAAATCACTTATATGACGCTGGTGCCCGCGATTCTGAAATCGCTCGAACGCGGCATGCGGCAGCGTTTTGACGAGCTCCCCAGGAGCCGCCGCCGCATCCTCGACTCGCTCGTCGCAGTGAACCGCAGTCTCACGCGCACTCGGCCGCGTCCCGCGCTCAGCCGTTTTCTGCTGCCTCGAGTTCACAAGGCATTCGGAGGCGAGTTGCTCGCGCTCTTCGTCGGCGGAGCTTTCACGGAGCCTTCCACGCTGCAATTCTTCTACGATCTCGGCATTCCCGTCGGCAATGGTTACGGCTGCACCGAAGCCGGCACCACGATCACGCTGAATGATTTCCGCCCGTTTCGCGCGGACACGGTGGGCAAGCCGCTGCCGGGAATCGAAGTGCGCATCGTGAATCCGGACACCGAGGGAATCGGCGAGCTGGCCGTCCGCGGAAAGACCGTCATGTCGCATTATCTGGATGATCCGGAAATGACCGCGGAGACGATTGTCGATGGATGGCTGCTGACCGGCGACCTCGGCCGCATGGATATCACCGGGCACGTGCAGCTCTTCGGACGCAAGAAAAACATGATCGTCACCGAAGAAGGCAAAAATATTTATCCCGAAGATATCGAAACCGTTTTCGAAGGGCTCCCGGTGAAAGAATTCTGTGTCTTTGCGGCAAATTACATCTGGCCCGAGCGCACCATGACCGGCGAAAAGCTCGTGCTCGTGATTCATCCTGAGCCCGGACAATCCGCGAGCGAGAAACTTATCGCCGATATCGCCGCCCGAAATCGCAGGCTCGCCAATTACAAACGCCTCGCAGGCTACCTGGCCTGGGAGCACGATTTTCCGCTCACCGCTTCGATGAAGATCAAGCGGGTGGAATTAGCCGAGCAAATCCGGCGCGGGGTGAACCGCTCCGCTGTGGTGGCGCTGTGATTCGGGCCGGCAGCCGCGGAGCAGGAGTCAACCGGCGGTGAGCGCCCGCTTCTACGCGATTGTGAATCCCGCGGCCGGGGGAGGACGGTGCGGCGAACTTGCTGCGGCGGCGCTCCGCCGCGTCCGCGATGCAGGCATCGAGCTCGAGGCCGCAGAAACCACTGGCCCCGGTGAAGCCATCGAACTCGCGCGTGCTGCTTACCGGCGCGGCGCGCAAAATTTTCTGGCCGTCGGCGGCGACGGCACCGCCTACGAAATCGTGAATGGCCTCTTTCCCGAAGCGCAAACGGGGCCGCGGCCCGCTCTTGGTTTTCTTCCGCTCGGCACAGGAAATTCCTTCCTCAAAGATTTCGCGCCGGGAAATATCGAGCGCACCATGGCTGCGCTCCGCGGCGGCCGCCGCGCCGCGTGCGATCTCGTGCGCTTGCGCCACGCCGACGGCGAGCTTTATTTTTTGAACCTCGTGAGCCTCGGATTTCCCGCAGACGTGGGAGCGATCGTCAACCAGCGCTTCAAGCGCTGGGGCGAATTCGGTTACGTCATGGGCGTGCTGGCGGGTCTCGCGAATCTCGAGCACAAAGCGTTTCCGCACCGGCTCAACGGCGCAACCAATTGGGACCGCCGGCCGTGCCTTTTTCTCAGCTTCAGCAACAGCAAATTCACCGGCGGAAAAATGATGATCGCGCCGAAAGCCGATCCCTCCGACGGGCAAATCGAATACGTTCGCTGGAGTCCCGTCGGCCGGCTGCGCCTGCTCTTGACCCTCCCGCGCCTTTTCACCGGCTCGCACATCCATCATCGGCTCGTCTCGCGCGCAGGCGCGGCGCGAATCGAACTCGATCTCGCGGGCCCGGTGAACGCCGTGGTGGACGGAGAAATTCTGCGCCTCGATTGCCGCTCGCTGGAAATCTTGCCCGCGGCGCTGGACGTGATCGTATGAGAAAGGCCTGGCTCACCGCGCGGTCGCTCGCGCTCTGGGTGGTGAGCGGAATTCACTTCGCCGTGGTGTGCACTTTTCTCGTGGTGCTCGGAATCTTCGTCGATCCGCGCAAGAACGACTGGCCGCAGCGCATTTTTTTCCGCAACATTCTCCGCCTCGCGGGAGCGAAATTCGAAGTCAAGCGCTCGCCGGGGTTCGATCCCGCGCGCGCGAGCATTTTCATTTGCAACCACGTGAACCTGTTCGACGCGTTCGTCATCTATTCCGCGATTCCGCAATTCGTGCGCGGCTTCGAGCTCGAATCGCATTTCAAGTATCCGATTTACGGCTGGATGATGGGGCGCTTCGGAAATATTCCCGTGCCGGATAATCCCACCCGCGAGGGCCTCGAGATCATGACCGAACGCGCCAAACACGCGCTCGATTCCGGGGTCAGCCTGATCGCCTTCGCCGAAGGCTCCCGAACTCGGGACGGCCACGTCCAGCCCTTCAAAAAGGGCGCCTTCAATATCGCGCACAAATTCGGCACGCCGATCGTGCCCATGAGCATCGTCGGCTCGTTCGAATTTTTTCGCACCGGCGACTGGATGCTCCATCCGGGAAAAATCACCGTGTATCTGCACGACACGATTGACTCCTCCAGCGTGAGCCGCGCGGAAATCGATTCGCTCCGCCAGCGCGTGCAGGAAATCGTCGCCGGACCGGTGGAAGAATCGCTTCGGGCGCGGGGAGAGAAGCCTCAGGAAAGCTGAGCGGCGCTGGCTCCGGGGAGGGTGCGGCCGGCGCGCAGTTCCTGCCACGTATACACCACGCGATGAATCACGGTGATGGTCGAGATCATGGCGATCACCCACAGCACCTGCGCCATGCGGTTGAACAGCCCGCCCATGATCAATAGCACGAGCCGTTCGGGCCGTTCCATGAAACCCACCTTGCACGAGGGGATCACCGATTCGGCGCGCGCCCGCGAATAGCTCACCATGAATGAGCTCGCCATGGCCACTGCCGCGAGCGCCATGTAGAACGGCCGGCCGACCAGCGTGTAATACACCACCAGGCCCATATACACCGCGAGATCCGAGTAGCGGTCGAGCGTCGAATCGAGGAAGCCGCCGAAAGCGGTCACGCGCCCCACTCGCCGCGCCACCTGCCCATCGGCCATATCCAGAAATCCCGCGAGAAACAGGACTGCCGCCGCCTGCCGGAATCGCCCCATGGCGAAAAACACTGCGGCCCAGGAATTCACCGCCAGCGCGAGAAACGTAAACATGTTGGGCGTGATGCCCGTAGCTGCAAGCCCGCTCACCACATGCCGCAGCAGCCACCCGCCGCCTTCGCCGATCCACCAGGTGATCGGCCGCCCCCCCTCTTTCTGCTCGTTTGTCATCGCCTAAAAATCATACACCGAAATTTTCGAAATCACCCTATCCAGCTCTGGTGATCTCCCATCTCCAAAAGCGCTGCCTCCGTTTGATTGGAGTGCGGCGGCTTGACGCCGCTTTCGCGATTGTGTGGCGTACCCGAAGCCAATCACTCGACCGAGGCTTGACTCGGTCGGCACAACTGACGCGTCGAATTCCCGGCTTTGCAGCAACGCGAATTCATCACGCAAATTTCATTTCCGGCACCGCGCCCATCCAGCGCAGCTTCGGCTCCGTAAATTCCTGCACCTCCTCCGCCGTAAATCCCGGAGCCACCTCGCGCAGCACCAGCCCCTCGCGCGTCACGTCAATCACCGCCAGGTCCGTAATAATCGTATTCACGCACTCGATCGCCGTCAGCGGATACGTGCACTCCTTCACGATCTTGAGCGACCCGTCTTTCGCCGTGTGCTCCATGGTGATAATCAACCGCTGCGCGCCCACCGAAATATCCATCGCGCCGCCGATTCCTCCCGCGCCTTTCGCGCCCGGAACGCGCCAGTTCGCCAGATCGCCCTTCTCGGAAACTTGTAGCCCTCCGAGAATGCAGATATCGAGATGCCCGCCGCGCGTCATCACGTGCGCATCCGCCTGCGAAAAATAGGCCGCGCCGGGAATCACTGTCACCGGCACTTTCATCGCATCGACGAGATCGAAATCCTCTTCGCCGGGCTTCGCTCGCGGGCCCATGCCGAGGATGCCGTTTTCGCTGTGAAAATATATCGTCACGTCGGGCGGAACATACGCCGCCACCAGATTCGGAACCCCCCAGCCCAGATTCACATAAGCGCCATCGGGCAGCTCGAGCGCCGCCCGCGCCGCAATCTGCTCGCGCGTGAGCCTCGGCTTAGACAAAGCGTTGCCCTTTCGCCTGCACGATTCGGTCCACAAAAATCGAAGGCGTCATGATGATTTCGGGCTGTAGCTCGCCCACCGGAACGATCTCGTCCACTTCGACGATGGTCAATTTTGCCGCCGTCGCCATGATGGGATTGAAATTCCGCGCCGCCTTGCGATAGACAAGATTTCCGATGCGGTCGGCCTTGTGCGCTTTGATGAAAGCGTAATCCGCGCCGAGCGCCTCCTCGAGAATGTAGCGCCGCCCGCGAATCGTGCGCTCTTCTTTTCCCTTCGCGATTTCCGTTCCCACGCCCACGGGCGAGAAAAACGCCGGAATTCCCGCCCCGAACGCGCGCATCCGTTCGCACAAAATCCCCTGCGGGACAAGCTCGAGCTCCACTTCCCCGGCGTCAAATTGCTCCTGAAAATATTTCGCGCCGGGCCCGGGAAACGCGGCAATCACGCTGCGAATCTGGTGCGTTTTGAACAAGATGCCCAGCTCGCCATCGCCCGTCCCGCAATTATTGCTGATCACCTTCAGGTTGCGCGCGCCCTGCCGCGCCAGCCCCTGAATCAAATTGTTCGGAAATCCGGCGCCGCCGAACCCGCCAAACATAATGGTAGCGCCGTCGGGAATATCCGCGACCGTCGCCTCCACCGTAGCAAACACTTTGTCCTTTGGGCTCATCCTGTGATCAGTGCAGTCGTGCGACCCTTGGCGCATGCGCAGCGCTAGAGTCACCGTCGCCCCTCGTGAAAACACGCGATTTTAATGCTCCCCATGGACGCTGAGCAAACACATTGCATCGCGGTCTTCGCACTTGTAGCGGCCGCCTTCAGGCGGGCGCCCTGCCTTTTCGGGGTGAACCCTTCAACCGAACCAATGTGAGGGCCTGACCCTCCCCCGTCAGGACACGCCTTTTTATCCTGAGCGAAGCCGAAGGGCAGGCGTCCGGTATGTGCAACATATTCAGGGCGGCTTCGGCCGCTGAGGTGTCGGCTCTGCAAGCCTTACTCAAATTCTCTAACCCAGTTCCGAAAGTGGGAATCCTCACTTTATCCTTGAAATATGGTTAATTATATGATAAAATACATCTGGGATGATTGGACGGCACAAGTCGAGCGTTATCAATGCCGGCGGTCCTGCCGGGACCGTGGCAGACGGCGGATTTCGGACCTCCCGAGCTCGTGCGGCCTCTGATTTCAAACCACTTACCTCCGCCTTTCTAATCGCGACATTGGAATTAGAAATCCACGTAACTGCCAGCAAAATCAACGAAATCCATTTTTCTAATCGCGACAAAATTGCGATTGGCAATTATCCCTTGACCACAAGTAGTCCAATTCGGCAGAATACAGCAAGTGACAGGGCGGCGCTTGCAGGGTATCGTTCTGTTTTCTATCGAGAAGCTAATGAATACTGCGAACGGGATTTTGGCGAACCGCTGATGGAATTCAGGCTGACCTATCAAGGGCCACTCCTTGCTGAAAGAGATTCGGGTGCTCAGAAACAAGAGAGGCTCAAACATAAACATCGAATTCGCAAATCGTTTTGTCCACAGCTTGAGGAATTATGGAAAACACATCCTGCCCTAATAAATCTCTACAGGGATTCAATCACTCTTGAAAATCCAATCACCAAACAACAATACCCGTCCACCAGAGCACTTCTTCTGGCCGAGCACTATACGAGAGATGGAATCAAATGGCTTCCCCTGATCAATACCGAGTACGGCCTGCTTTGTAGCGTCAACATCCTGTTTTTGAGGCGGGAACACAAGGGCGGAATCATTCAGACTGGAGATTTAGACAATCGCATAAAACTTCTTTTCGATGCTTTGGCAATACCGAAAGAGAACGAAATTCCAAGCGACGAAACTGCTGCTTCTCAACCAAACCCATTCTTCTGTCTTTTGGAAGACGACCGACTAATTACCGAATTCCGAGTAACTGCCGACCGCCTGCTGATTCCCGAAGACCCATCACTCTATCATTCTGAACGAGGGAAAGAGGTTCTTTTGGTTGTCGAGGTCAAAACGATGATGAACGACCCTGACAAAGCTTATTTTGAGCTGGGAGTCTAAGCCACAAGTAAAAAGCCCCGGCTGGCACCGGGGCTTACAAAACTCATCGCGCAATTGAACTCTAGCATTAGGAGTGTGCGCGATGCAACGCCTACGGCTTTCTGCCTTCCTGTTTTTGTGGTTCCTTTTCATCCCCACACGTAGCTTCTCTCAAACCCCTTTCTTGGAAAGAACTCTCTGCCCTCCCGCTGGGAAGTATGCGGACTACCTGAACACCACTACCGACGCTACTTGGGTCAACATCTTCCTCAATCTGGACAAGGGCAGTGGCAAGCCAACCGCTTTCGCTGAGCGTGAGGACTTGATGGTCCAACAATTTACCGATTGTTTTCGGACAAGCAGCGTTTGCTTTTTTATACGCATAGCTGTCCCGATTAGAAACATTTGTGAGGGCCTCTTGTTTCCCAAAAGAATAGACGCGGAAATTGGAACTGACCTTCGATGGTGGCTCATCAATTTCTATTTTTGGCGCGATGATCTTCATGCTGTCCCAATCGACATTGAACTGTATTACGACGACTCTCGGAAGAGACCCATCGTACCCAAGCACCACAAACTGCGTCAGCATGTCGCAAGAATCCAAGGTAGAAATTTTTTTAGATTGCAAATCTTTGAGTTCAACCAGAGCAAGATTTTGGGAAGCTTTTGCCTTGATAGCTTCAACGACTGCATCAACAGAGATATCGGATGGCAATCCATCATTCAAATTTTCTACCCATGCGGGGAAGGTAAAGTTGGCGTTTCTCGTGTCACCGGAAAGACCAATACTTACGACAGCTATGCGGTCGTGGATGATGACAATCTTCTTCGTGATTTCTGGACTCAAAGTCTTCTGCCCGATTGCCAAATCGAGTGTCTTCCTGTCACTAGCCACAATCATCCCGTCTGGCGATACGAAGATGACGACCGTTGTGGCCTCTGTTGGAATAGGGAGAATCAGCGTCAAACATACGAGCAGAATCGCTGCCTTGTTTATCAATATTAGCATTGTCGAATTTCTCCTTGCGGCAAAGGGATAACCATCGCACGGATGCGTGATACACTTGGCCCATGAGCCGAATGGAAAGACAGCTAACGCCTCGGGAAGAAACGCGGAAGAAAATGCATGGTATCACGCGAACCGAATACCACGCGCTGTTGAAGAAAGCCTCTAAGCCCGCGAAGCCCGCTCCAAAATCGACCTGAACTGCTGATTCCCGTTGTGCCGCCGGTTGTACCGGAAGCAGTACTCATCAAGGTAGGTTTGCAAATACTTTGGCGAAACCGAGTGATAGACCCCGCCAATTCCACGCTTAATCAGGCTCCACAATCCCTCGACGCTATTGGTGTGAACGTCGCCGCGCACATAGACTCCATCGGCGTGCTTGATTCGGAAGTGCTTGAAGTTTGCAGGAGTCCCGCCCGGCCCGCCCCGGACACGCATCTTGGAGATTCCGTCATACATGGAGAACTCATCGGTGTAGATCACAGCCCCCGGAGCAACGTGCTTGCGGATGAGCGGATAGACGCTCTTGCGGCTCACGTCCGGCACGGCCCTCGCAATCACCTTGCCCTTGCGCTGGACGATTGCCACAACGGGAGTCTTTTTCTTGTCGCCGCGCATCGGACGGCCACGTCCGAACTTGCGGACTCCGCCGTAGTAGGTCTCGTCAATCTCCACCGTTGGCCCCTCCAATTTCAGGTCATCGTCAGAGAGCAACGAGCGAATCTGCCGAAACATGCGCCATGCGGTCTTGTAGGTGACGCCAGTTTCGCGCTGAATCTGCTTGGCAGAGATACCGCAGCGAGTGGAACCCATGAGATATATCGCGTAGAACCAAAGCCGCAGCGGAGTGCTCGACTTCTCAAAGATGGTGCCAGCAAGCGGATAGATGTGATTCCCGCAATGGTCGCACGCATAAGCGGTGCGATTGCCGACGCGGTAGTGCTTGCGCGGCTTGCTGCACTTCTTACAGGGAGCAATGCCGAACGGCCATCGCTGCTCTTTGACGTACTCTAGGCACGCGGCATCGTTCGGGAATTCATTGTTGAAGTCCCGCATCGAATACCGCAACTCCTTGGGGATGTGCTGTTTCACCTTACCATTGTCGCTCATGGGCTTGCCTCTGACCAAATCATCCCATAAGCCTTACTTGTTGTCAAGGGATAATTGCCATTGCGATTTTCAGCGGACCTCGCCAATCAGGAGATTGGCGTTCCCAGGGAAACCCCCATCCAGGACCTGCCCTCCGAAGCCTTAGTGTAGGAGGGCCTGCCCGCCAAATGCTCGGCGCAGCCGGGGCACCACTCACTGATCACCACTCACTACTCACTGTTCTAATCGCGGATCCGCGATTAGAAATGCGCGTAAGCACCTGGAAAATCAATCACTTGAAAATTTCTGATCGGCTCAAAACAGGGGGGCCGGGGAATGCAGCTCCGGTCTTTAGACCTGAGGGGCCAGATGTGGAAGTTGGCACTGAACAAGAAAAAGGCTGCACAGGCCCTTCGTCCCTCAAGGCAGGAGTGCCTGTGCCACTCAAAACTATGGTGCCCGGGGTGGGGGTCGAACCCACACGTCCCTTACGGGACAGGGGATTTTAAGTCCCCCGCGTATGCCATTCCGCCACCCGGGCCGAAATTGCAACTATATGCGAAAAAGCGGGCGATTCAACAGTTGGATGCTCGCGCCCCGCAAGCTGGCTATCAGCGCAGCGAGCGGCGCGACCGCCTCCTTGGTCGCCGAAGTGTCAGGGCTTGCTGGGCTTTTCGCGATGAAGAATCTGGAATTGAAAGGAATAGCCGAAGCCGACGAAATGGTCCACGGCGGCCGCGGAAAGCCCGGCGCCGTAGTGAAAATCGAGCTGCTGGTTGGACGTGAGCTTGAAGGACGTGCCCGCGTGCAAGATATGCTGCGGCCCGCCGCGCTGCGGGTATTCGCCTCCGTATTCGACGAACGCGTCCCACTTGCCGGTGAGCTGGCGATCCAGATAAAAACTTGCCTGGCCCGTCACGTTGCGTCGGGGACCCTGGGTTGGCCACAAAACCGAAAACATTCCGGCCGCGGTCCAGTTTTTCGAGATCGCGTGCGACCAGGGAAGCTGGAGCGAGGGATCGTAGCCGTGGCTCGAGAGGATTTCAGCGCCGCTGGGAAAACTCAGCGATGCGATGAGCGAAGCATCGAAGCCGTCCGAGCTGGCAACCAACTGCTGCTTCACCCCCAGGCTCAGATCTCCCCAGCCAGAGCCGAATCCCCGGCCGGTATTGAAATTCTGAAAATAATCCGGAGGAGTGAAGCGCAGTTCCGTGCTGGAGGTGAGTCCGAAGCGGGCGAGCGTTTCAGGAAAATCGAAGCTGCTCTCGCCGAGACTGCCGGTTTGGGTGAAACCATTTTCGAAAACCAGGTACCCGCGCGGGACCACGGTGCTCGCGTCCGTGATCGCCGGGCGATCCGTGGTAATCGTCGGCGGCGCGGCTGCGGCCGGCTGGTCCTGACCTTGGGCGCAAGCGACCGCAATGAAAATCGCGAAGGGAAGCAGAGAACAAACCTTGTGGGAAGATTTTTTGCGCAAGTTATGAAATCCGGCGCAAGAAACCTATCCCATCAGGCGCTGGGCCGCAATATCGGCGTGCGTTTCGCCAGGCCGGGCCGTGGTAGGCTGGCGCGTTCCTTTGGGAGGATTTGCTGACATGCGCAAGCCGATTGTTGTCGTGGGCAGCATCAACATCGATTTGGTGGCGACGGCGGAACGCGTGCCGCTTCCGGGAGAGACTTTGACCGGCCGCGAATTTGCGACGTTCCACGGCGGCAAGGGAGCCAATCAGGCGGTCGCGGCCGCAAAGCTGGGCTACCCCGTGAGCATGATCGGGAAAGTGGGCGACGACGCATTCGGGCCGGAACTCAAGAAATCGCTGCGCGCGGCGGGCGTGAATGTCAATGCGGTGACGACGGTGAAAGGATCCTCGGGCGTGGCCCTGATCAATCTCGGCGCCGACGGCCAGAACAGCATCGTCGTGATTTCCGGAGCTAACGCACAGTTGCAGCCGAGGGACATCGAGAAAAATGCGGCGCTGCTGCGAAAAGCGGCAATGTTGCTCGCGCAACTGGAAATTCCGCTGCCCGCGCTCGAGACGCTGGGCGTGTTTGCGCACCGGAACAGCATTCCGTTGATGCTCGATCCTGCTCCGGCACGCGAGCTGCCGAGCGGACTGATGCAGACGATTTCGTGGATCACGCCGAACGAAAGCGAGACGCGCATTTTGTGCGGCCTCGCTCACGACACGCCGGTGACGCCATCGAATGCGGCGCGTTACGCCGAGTGGCTTCGCGCGCGAGGGCCGGAGAACGTGGTGATCAAAATGGGCGCGCAAGGCGCGTTTCTCGCAACCGCGGATGGAAAGCAGCAGATAGTGCCGGCATTCGAGGTAAAGGCGATTGATACGACCGCGGCGGGAGACGCTTTCAATGCGGGCTTTGCTGTGAGCCTGCTCTCGGGGAAAAATCCGATGGAGGCGGCGCGCTACGCGGCGGCCGTCGCCGCGATTTCCGTGACGCGGAAAGGCGCGCAGCCTTCGATGCCGGCCCGGCAGGAGGTGGCGCGGTTTTTGAAAGCGGCTGATGGGAAGAAGCCGGCGCAAGTCTAATGAAAAGCAAGGCCAAATTACAGCGGGAGTTCAACGGAGTTGGAGTTGCGTTGCTGGAGGCAATAGAGAACGAGCTCGACGCGGCTGGACACTCCGAGCTTGTCGAAAATCTTGAACAAATAATTTCGCACGGTGTGATCGCTCAGCCGCAGCCGATGGGAAATTTCGCGGTTCGTCAATCCTTCGGCCACGAGGCGGACCACGTCTTCTTCGCGTTTCGAAAGCAAATTCACGCCGCGCGCGTCCTGGACACGAAGCGGCAACGCGTGCGTGAGCGCGTCAAGAAGATACCCGAGATGCTCGCTATTGGCCCACACCTGTCCCTGGTGGACGGCGTGGATGGATTTTGCGAGCGTTTCGAGCGGCTCGTCGCGGAAGATGACGCCGTGGGCGCCGAAACGGAAAGCGTCCACGACCGTTTCCCGGCTGCGCGATTCGAGCAGCATGATCGCGCGCGTTCGAGCGTGGAGCAATCGGAGCTCGCGCAGCACGCGATATCCCTCGAGCGGTCCTTCCTTAAGCTGGGCGCTGATCACCGCCACATCCGGCTGGATTTCTTTGAGCAGTGCGAGCGCGCGCATGGATTCGGTGGCGCTCGCGACCACAGCCACGCGATAGCGGCTGGGCCGGAACGCACTCGCCACAAGCTGGCAATTCATTTGGTTCGCTTCGGCGATCAGGACGTTGACAAGACTCCGAGAAGCCAGCCCGTTCCTCATCATATTCCTGAGGTGCTGTGGAGTCTGGAAGGGTGGACAGATTCTAGACGCGCGCGAAAAAAATGCAAGAACAATTTGAAAGAAAATAAAGGCTCAAGAAGCGAAGGGGGCGAAAGTCCGTCCCTTTGTCCAACAACTTTCCCTCGAAGATTCGAATTCCAGGTCATCGAATTCCGAAAAAATTTCACAGGGCAATCCACAAGGATTTCACTACGTGTCGGATCAAAGCTGCCCCAGGAAACAGGCGAGTGAGACTCCCAGCGATGCAAGGGCCGACGTGTGTATCCGATTGAAGGGACATGAATTAAGCCGCTTCCGTCGGACTCGCTGCTTTCCTTGGAAGGCGGCGTTTTCGAGAACTAGTCGTTGCGGAACTCCAGAAACATTCCTCTCTTTCCGCCAGAAACAAAAATACCTAGCCGCCGACCAGAGACATTTGTCCTCTTGCCGGGAGTGGGTACAGAGACGCGGCCACGAAGACCGTGGGAGCGAAAGGCGCGCCCGAGCGCATCGCATCGCAGGGAAACTAAAAGCTCACGCAAAGCAAAACTTTGCGCCACTTGTGCAGCTTTCGCTCCAGGCGTAGGTTTCAGCCCCCCGGAGTTTCCATGACGACACAATTGAGAGCGAGACCCGCGCCGCGAACGACGAGAGTCGCCGATGCGCAGGCCAGAACCGCCAGCGTGAATCTGCGCGTGAGCGTGCGGTACGCGTTGCAGGCGCGCGTCGTATTTCAATGGAGCGCGCACGACGGCGCCGAGAAAGTGGGGCGCGGGCGAACTCGCGACATCAGTCAAAAGGGCGCCTACATCGAAACGGAAGATTTTCCACCAGCGGGCACGCAAGTGGCGATGAGCATTTTCCTTCCGGCGCTGGGAGGGGATGCGTGCGTCCTGCGCGTGGACGCGGAGGGGCGCGTCGTTCGAGTGGATGAAAAACAGGAAACCGTAAGCGGCATCGCTTCCGGGTTCGCCGTGGCGAACCATGAAGTGACCCTGAGCGCCAATTAGAGAACGTGCTCGAGATCATCATGAGAAAAGTGCAATGAAAAATGCGCCTATAGGATTGCTATCAGCGACGCTGCTTTGGCTCGCCGGAACCGCTGCTCAAGCGCAGCAGAGCGCGAGGCCCTCGCGAATGAATGCGGTCGCCACCGCGCAGGAATCTGCCGCAGGAAGCGACCCCGACCGTCCCGCGCTTCAGCGGCGCGACGCGAGATATCGGCTGTGCGCGAGCGATGTGATCACCGTAGCATTCCCGCTCACTCCGGAGTTCGATCAGACGATCGGCATCCAGCCGGACGGTTTCGCGAGCCTCGCCGGCGCGGGAAGCATCCGCTTGCAGGGAATGACCACCGAAGAAGCAGAAAAAGCCATTGGCGCAGCGTACGCAGGCATCCTGCACGACCCGCTCGTGACGGTCGAGCTCAAGGATTTCAACAAGCCGTATTTCATCGTCAGCGGCGAGGTGCAGAAGCCCGGGAAATTCGATCTGCGCGGATACACGACGGCAACGCAGGCCGTGGCGATTGCGGGGGGATTGAACGACGCCTCGAAACATTCGCAGGTACTTCTATTCCGGCGGATGAATACCGACTGGTATCAAGTGACGCCGCTCAATTTGAAGCGAATCCTGCAAGGGCACGATGTAAATGAGGATGTGGAGATTCGAAGCGGCGACATGTTGTATGTGCCGCAGAACACGATTTCGAAAGTAAAGAAATTCATCCCTTCGTCAGGGATGGGAGCCTACTACCAGCTTCACGATTAGAGGCCAGATGGAAAAAGAATCAAAGAAGGATGTGCTGGCGATTCGCCCCCGCGAGGGGAATGCGGACCTCGGCGTCAGTTTGCGCGACGCGGTCGCGCCGGTATTTCGGCAGAAGCGGCTTGCGACAGTGATTTTCTTCGGGATCTTTTTGGGGGCGATTCTGGGAATGCTGCTGCTGCCGCGGAAGTACGAAGCCGAGATGAAAATTCTGGTCAATCGGGAGCGCGTGGATCCCGTCGTAACGCCGAACCCGGAGACGCTGATAGCAGCTCCCACGCCGCTGGTGAGCGAAGAAGATTTGAACTCGGAAGTGGAGCTGCTGAAAAGCCGCGACCTGCTGGAAGAAGTGGTGATCGCGTGCGGGCTCGAATCGCGGGAAAAATCCGGCTGGGACCGCGTGTTGCGGCGCGTGACGGATGCGATTCGCCGAACGCCTTCGACATCGGAAACACGGCTGGCGCGCGCTGTCCAGGACCTGGAAGAGCGGCTGGTAGTCGATCCGCTGAAGAAGACCACGCTGATTCGCGTGGCGTACACCTCGCGCGAGCCGGCGGAGTCCGCGCGCGTTCTTCATGCGCTGGCGGATTCGTATCTGCGCAAGCACGCCGAAGTGCACCGCCCGCCTGGGACATTCGCCTTTTTTTTCGCGGAAACGGAGCGCTACAAAAATGAACTCGCGGCGGCGGAAACACAACTCGCAAACTTTAACAGTGAAACCGGAATTGTTTCCGCGAGCGCCCAGAAGCAACTCATTCTGCAGCAGCTCAGCCAGTTCGAAGCGGAAGTCCAGCAGGCGCGGACAGCAGCTTCGGAAGCCAGCGAGCGGGCCAATGCGCTCCGGCAAATGGCCAACGTGATTCCGGAACGCCAGATGACACAAATGAAAAAGCTCGACAACTGGCAGCTCGCCGCGCAGCTCCAGAGCGCGCTGCTTTCGCTCGAGCTCAAGCGCAGTGAATTGCTGATGAAGTATGCGCCGGCGTATCCACCGGTACAGACAGTCGAGCGGCAAATCGAAGAGGCGAGAAAAGCCATCGCCCAGGCGGAAAAGTCGCCCGCGCAGGAGATCACGACGGATCGTCTGCCGGCGCAGGACTGGATGACCACCGAGCTGGCGAAAGCGGAAGCCGACCACGCGGCGCTCGAAGCGCAGGCCGCGGCCACGGCGCGCGTGGTGCGCCAATACCAGAAAGCCGCCGAAGAGCTGGACTCGAAGGGCACGATGCAAGACGACCTCGTCCGCAACGTCAAAACCGCGGAAGAAAATTACCTGCTCTATTTACGGAAGCGCGAGGAGGCCCGCATCTCGGACGCGCTGGACCAAAAACGCATCGTGAATGTGTCGATCGCGGAGGCTGCCACGGTTCCCGCTCTGCCCACGCTGCACTTGGCGTGGGTTTTGATCGGGGGATTTTTCGTAGCCGGAGCCGCGAGCATGGGTGCGGCGTATGCAGTGGACCGCATGGATCCGTCGTTCCGCACTCCCGATGAACTGGGCCGCTATCTCGAAGTGAAAGTGCTGGCGTCCATTCCGGAAAAAACGAAAGGCTGAGGGCACATGTTTCTCGAGCATTTCGGATTGATCGAGCAGCCCTTCGGGGTCACTCCCGATCCGCGCTTTTTGCACCTGGGGGGCAAGCACCGGGAGGCGCTGGCGTCGCTCATCTACGGGACGGAAAACAACCGCGGATTTCTGGCGCTCATCGCGCCTCCCGGCATGGGCAAGACTTCCCTGCTCTTTCAGTACCTCGAAGGGATGCGGAACAAAGCGCGCACAGCGTTTCTGTTCCAGACAGACTGCGACTCGCACGAGTTGATGCGCCATTTGTTGATGGATCTGGGTGTGGAAGCGGCGCCCCTGGACGCGCCGGGGATGCACGAGGCGCTCCATCAGATTCTTCTGGAACAGCAGCGCAAGGAACAGCCGTTTGTGCTGGTGATCGATGAAGCGCAGAACTTGAGCGAGAGGGTTCTGGAGTCCGTCCGGCTGCTTTCCAATTTCGAGACTCCCTGGATGAAGCTGATGCAGATCGTCGTCGCCGGGCAGCCGCAATTGGCCGAGCGGCTGGCGCGGCCGGCGCTCGCGCAACTGCGGCAGCGAATTTCGTCCATCATCCGGCTCGAGCCCTTCACGCCGGACGAAACCAACGCGTACCTCGATCATCGGCTGTGGGTAGCGGGCTATGCAGGGCCGCCGCTTTTCACCGTGGGCGCGCGGCTGCTGATTGCGGAGCATAGCCGCGGGATCCCGCGCAACATCAACAATCTCTGCTTCAATTCGATGTCGCTGGCTTATGCGGCGGGCGCCAAGCAGGTGGATTCGAAGATGGTTCGCGAGGCGGTGACCGACCTGGAGCTCGAATCGCTCGTGCGCTCCACGCAATTGGAAACAGGAAGCAGACGGTCGTACCAGGTTTTCAGCCCATTCAATGTGCCCTTCAGCTCGATGCTGCCGGCACGAACAAGCCGGCGGGCGACGAGCATCGTACCTGCCATCGTTTCAGCCGCCGCTGTCCTTCTGCTGGGGATCGCCTCCGGCATGTCCTGGAGTCGAGGGATGCGTACCCGGCCCCTCGAATTGCTGCCCACAGTGGAAGCAGCGGTCCTGCCTAAAACCATTGCGCCGCCGGCGCCGGCCCTCCCCGCGGCGGCGGCGCAACTGGTTTTCGAAGCGGAAAGACAAGCCACTTCGGCAGACATGGACCAAACGCGACACACCAGCAGTGCGGGTCCGAGTGCCGCGCACAAGTCGCCGGCCCACAGCCGAATCTTCACAGTCACAGTGGGGAGAGAAGACACGCTGCGGCACCTGAGCCTCGAGTATCTCGGAAGATTCGACGCGGAAACGCTGGCCGCAACCCTGGCGCTCAACCCTGAAATCGCCGACCCCGACCATATCGAAACGGGCCAGCGAATTCGCTTCCCAATGGACTTGCGCCGGGAGACCGGCAGCAAAGCAGGGGCCGAGTCTGAGCCGGCCGCTGCAGGCCGGCACGAGGGAACACCATGAGCCGAAATTTCGACATTTTGCAAAGAATCGAAGGCATTCCGCCTGCACCTCAAACGATTCCCAAGACAAAGCCGCGCACCAACGGCCACTCCCATCGCCGCAATGGCCGGTCGACAGCCGACGACGAGGTGATGAATCTGGTACAGCGCGTGTTCATTCTGCCGGGAATGGCGCGGGCGCCGGGCGCAGTGGCTTTCTGTGGTGTGAATTCGGGGGACGGCTGCACGTGGGTGTGCGCCCGCACGGGGGAGGTGCTGGCGGATCAAGGCGCCGGATCAGTTTGCATTGTGGATGCGAACTTGAGGTCGCCTTCGCTGCATGAATATTTCCGGTTCGACAATGGCGCCGGGTTCGCCGATGCCGCCAAGGATTCCCGGCCGATGCACGAGTTTGCGCGGCGCGCTTCAGGAAGCAACCTGTGGCTGATCACCGCCGGCAACGCGGGACGCGAGCCGAACGGAGCTTTGCATCCGGCGCGGCTGCGCGCCCGCATCACCGAATTGCGCGGGGATTTCGATCACATCCTGATCGACACGCCTCCTATCCATTCCTACGGTGACGCGATTTTGCTGGGGCAAATGACGGACGGGGTGATCCTGGTGGTGGGATCGAACTCCACCCGGCGCGAGCCGGCTCGGATTGCGAAGGAAAACCTGGAAGCCGCGAAGGTTCCGGTGCTCGGGGCTGTCCTGAACAAGCGGACATTCCCGATTCCCGACGCGGTGTACAGAATCCTTTGATATTGCTGCGGCCGCGGCACGAGAGAAACGCCCTTCATTGCAAAACAAGAGATTCGCGGGGGATGAAATCCCTCCGCACAGAGACCGAGTGGCGCGCCCCGGGGCCGCCCGTGGGACCCGAGAGGCAAAGCCACACGCGGGCAAGGAACGCCGCCAGACTGTACCCAGGATTCAATACTTGGGAGAATGCAGCGGCTTGGGGCGCCGTTCCAAAATTCAAAACGATGCAAATGGGGTCAACTGATGGCTACCCTCTTGGTTGGGCAAACCACTCGGCAAAGATTCGGGTCGTTGCGCGAAGAGACAGGGATTGCGGCAACGGTCTGGAAATGGGCTCAGCAGGCGGATCGCTCGCCGTTCGTGCTGGCTGCGGAACTGCTGCTGGCGGCGCTGTCTTATGGCCTGGCGGTGTACGCGTTGGCGGAAACGCGCGGATTTAAGTGGGCGGGCGAAGCGTTTGGCGGCACTGTAGGCTTGCTGATCCTCTTCCGTCTTGCTGCCGTGTTGAGCGCGAGGCTCTATCGCCGGTCGCTGCGGTACGGAAGCGTCGCGGACCTTTTGGCGATTGCGAAAGCCGCGAGCCTCAGCACGCTGCTGTTTGCCGCTTTCGTGCGCTGGCAATTCCCCTACCTCAAGATTCCCCTCGTGGTGTTCCTCCTGGACTGGGCTTTCGTTCAATTCAACTGGGGACTCCTGCACTTCGGCGCACGCCTGGTGAAAACGCACGAAGCCGTGTCGCGCACGCGAGGGAAGCGCGTGGTGATCGTCGGCGGGGGCGACGCCGGGATATCGCTCGTGAAGGAACTCGCGCTGGACGCTGGATCCGGTTGCCGGCCCGTGGCAGTGGTGGACGACGATCCCGAAAAATGGGGGCGCGCGATCTATGGCGTGCCCGTCGCGGGCGGGATTGCAGAACTCGGCCGGGTGGCGCCGGAATTGGGCGCCGAGGAGATTCTGATCTGCATACCCAGCGCGACATCGTCACAGATGCGCCACATTTTGGACGCTTGCCGGAGGACGTGCATTCCGGTGCGCACGCTGCCCTCGCTTGCCGAGCTGATGAATGGAAAAGTGTCGCGGACGGATTTGCGCCGGCTGCGAATCGAAGATTTTCTGCCGCGAGAGGAAATTCGCGTCGATGCGGACCAGACGCGGCCGGTGGTCGGCGGAAAAGCGGTGCTCGTCACCGGCGCCGGAGGAAGCATCGGCTCGGAACTTTGCCGCCAGATTGCGGCCGCGGGCCCGCGCAAGCTGCTGCTGCTGGATAAATCCGAGAACAGTCTTTTTTACGCGCATCTGGAAGCGAGCGAGCAATTGGGCGCTGCGCGGACCATGCCGCTCTTCGTCGATCTGCTCGATCTTCACCGCGTGCGGGAAATCCTGCGGCAGGAACGCCCGGAAATCGTATTGCACGCCGCCGCGCACAAGCACGTCGGTCTGCTCGAGTCGCATCCGCAGGAAGCGATCCGCAACAACGTGATCGGCACCCGCAACCTGGCCGAGGCGTGCATCGAATTCGGCGTCAGCCGGTTCGTGAATATCTCGACAGACAAAGCCGTGTATCCGCGGAACTACATGGGGCTTTCGAAGAAGCTTACCGAGCTGTGCATTCAGGAGCTGGCGCGCAACCGGCGCACACGGATGATGAACGTGCGGTTCGGGAATGTGGCGGGGAGCACCGGCAGCGTGGTGCGGCTTTTCTGGGAGCAGATTCAGCGAGGTGGTCCGATCCGCGTGACGGACCCGCGCGCAACGCGCTACTTCATGACGGTGCGCGAGGCCGTGCACCTGATCCTGCGCGCGGCGGCGCTGGGCCAGGGAGGCGAAACGTTCGTATTCGACATGGACGAGCCGATCAACATCTACGAGCTGGCGAAAACGATGGCGCTCTTCGCGGGGCACAAGCCCGAACGCGACCTTCCGATCGAATTCACGGGGTTAAGCGAAGGAGAAAAAATCGCGGAGGAATTGTGGGAAGCGTGGGAACGGCCGGTGCAAACCGAAACCGGAAGAATCCTCGTGATCAGCCAGCAGAATCCGATGGCGCGGGGAATCCTCACGAAAATCGGAGCGATGGAAGAGTACCTCGCGCGGGCGGATTACGATGGGTTGCTTGATTACTTGCAATTGGTCGCGCCGGGATTCAAAGGGCGGCGCACCAGCACCTTAGTGGACTCCGCACCCGCGAAAGTTGCCGCGGCCGCGGTGAATTGGGGGGCAGCATGAAAATCCCGCTCTCGAAACCCGACATCGGCGAACGTGAAATCGAGTATGTGACGCACGTCTTGCGATCAGGCCAGCTCAGCCTGGGCCCGCGGCTCGCAGAATTCGAGCGGGAATTCGCCGCCTACGCCGGCACGCGATTTGCGGTGGCCACCAACAGCGGAACATCCGCGCTGCACCTCTGCGTCAGAGCGCTGGGGATCGGCGCGGCCGATGAGGTGCTCACTACCTCATTCAGCTTCGTGGCTTCTTCGAATTGCCTGCTGTACGAGCGCGCGCTGCCGTCGTTCGTGGACATCGATCCCGGGACCTTCAATCTCGATCCGGTGGCGCTGCGCGAGACGATTGCGAGAGATTGCACGTGGGAGCGCGTAAGACGCCGGCTGGTGAACCGGCGGACGGGGCGCATCGTTCGGGCGATTCTGCCGGTTCATGTGTTCGGAATGCCCTGCGAAATGGCGCCGATCATCGAAGTCGCTCGCGAGTTCCACCTGCGAGTGATCGAAGACGCGTGTGAAGCTCTTGGAGCCGAGCACTGCGGACGCCACGTGGGAACCTTCGGCGATGCGGCGGCCTTTGCCTTCTACCCGAATAAGCAGATGACCACCGCCGAGGGCGGCATGGTGGCTACCAATGATGCGCGCGTCGCCGCGCTCTGCCGCAGCATGCGCAATCAAGGACGGGATGAGGATGGCGGTTGGATACGCCATGTCCGCCTGGGCTACAACTACAGGCTCAGCGACTTGCACTGCGCTCTCGGGTTGGCGCAACTGGAAAGAATCGAGGAATTGCTCGCGGCGCGCGCCCGCGTGGCGCAGTGGTATGCAACGGCGCTCGCCACACTGCCGCACGTGGCGTTACCGCCGGATTCCGGCGGCTTGCGGCGAAGCTGGTTTGCGTATGTGATTCAGTTAGCGGGCGGAAGGACGGAGCTCGACCGCGATCACTTGATGGCCGGATTGCGCGATCGCGGCATTGCGTCCCAAGCCTATTTTCAGCCCATCCATCGGCAGCCTTATTTCCGGGAAACCGTGCCCGGACCGCTCCCGGCGCTCCCGGAAACGGAAGCGGCGGCCGAGCGCTGCCTGGCGCTGCCGTTTTTCTCGTCGATGACGCAAGACCAGGTGATGGAAGTCGGCGGCGCTTTGCGCGAACTCCTGGCGGAGAGCCGTCCCGGTGTGGAGCGCATGCCAGCTCAATACAGCCGCGCCAATCAGGCTGCGGATTGAAAGCCGGGCCGGACATGGCGACACAAAATCAGGTGCAGCTTTCAAATGCCCCGCTCCCGGTTGTGATCCCGGCCGAGGACAGGAGCCTGCAATCGGAGCCGGTGTGTCCGCTGTGCGGGCTTTCGGAATCGAGAGAGGCATTTAGCGACAACGGCTGCAAGCTCCTTGTGTGTGATGTTTGCGATCTCTTCTTCGTTCACCCGTATCCGGGCGCGGAGTTGCAGCACGAGCGCGTTGTATCCGGCAAAAACCCGCTGATCGGAATTCTGGATTGCGAAAAGCGGTACCAGGGCGAGCGGCTATTTTATGACCGGCATTTTCCGCTGATCGCCGAAGAGTGCGCGGGCGCTCGATCGGTGCTGGACGTCGGCTGCGGCACGGGCCACTTGCTGGAGAAACTGTCCGCGCTGCCGGGGATTTTTTGCGCCGGCATCGAATTAAATCCGGAGGCCGCAGAATTCGCGCGGCATGTTTCGGGCAGGCGGATCTGGCAAACGCCGCTCGAGGAATTTCGAAGCGAGGGAAAATTCGACGCCGTCACGATGATCAATGTTTTCTCTCATATTCCCTCTTTCGACCGCTTGTTTGATTCCTTGCGCGATTTGTTGAACCCCGGCGGAAAAGTGATTCTGCGCACGACAGAAATGAAGCGGAGCGTGAGCCGCTGGAACCAGGCGCACTGGGGAATCCCCGATGACCTCCATTTCCTCGGGATTGGCACGCTCGAATTCCTTTGCGCGAAATACGACTTTCAAATCGCCCGGCGCATTCGAACGCCGTACGAAGACGAGCTGTTTTGCTTCTCTCGCTGGCAACAGATGGGCCGCAGCCGCGTGCGAAATCTGGTTAAAAAGGCGGGCGTGCGGATTCCCATGGCTTTGCCGATTTTGAAGAGCGTTTACAGAGCGGCGCTGGGCGAGCGGCTGTTTATGTCGTTCATCGTTCTTACGCCCCGCGAGAAGCGGCGCGAGGAGGCGCCGGCCCCGCACAGTGATGCCGCGAAAACGAGGGGCTTTCAGCACTTGGGACCTGTTTCTCGCAATCCAAAGCCGGATGGGCCATCGCATCCTCGTTCACCTTTCTGGCTGCGCACGATCCGCACGCAGCCGCACCTCTACAGCGCGATTTGCAAGGCGCGGCTGGCTTACTCGCGGCGGATTGCAGGCGCGGCGGCACGGCAGAAATACCGGGAGAATTTCGGGCTTTTCGGGATGAATAGTCTCGAAGCGGAGCAAGTGGAATCGCTGCGCCGGCATGGCTACTCCCTTGTGCCGCGATTCATTCCCCCGCAGCACATCGACCGGGTCTACAGGCAGGCGGATGCGTTGTTCCGCGACCTTCAAATTGATTGCCAGCGCGCTTATTCGGTGCAATCCGGGCGGCGGGAGAGTCTCGCGGGATTGTCCTACGAGGATTTGGCGCGAAGCGAAAAGATGATCGCCTTGCGGGAGCCCCTGGTCCAGATTCCCGAGCTGGCCGAGATCGCGTTCCACGAAAGCATCCTGAAGATTGCCGCAAACTTTCTGGGATGTATCCCCCCGCTGTATGGGGTGACCGTAGTCCGCGACTTCCCTCAGGAACGCGCGCTGCATTCGAGCAACTTCCACAAGGACAACGACGAGGCGGACTCACTCCAAATTTTTATTTATCTCGTAGACATTGACGACGCCCACGGCCCGCTCGTTTACATCCCCGGATCGAATCGTTATGACGTGCGCTCCTGCCGTCCGCGCCTCTCGCGCGATCTGGGCATTCCCTCGAATGACGGCCGCCTGAGCGACGAAGAAGTCGAGCGCGTGTATCCGCGCAATGCATGGGCCACTTTGCGAACGCCGCGCGGAAGCGTTGCTGCAATTCATGGGAACGGCATCCACAAAGGGCCTGCCTGGGCGCGGCCGGGCGATCCGCGGAATCAGCCGCGAACCGCGATCAAGCTCGATCTGCACGGATATAAAGACGGCGTCGCGCGGGATGAGCGTGAAAACCGCATGCGCAAATCCGATTTCGAGAAGCTGACGGAACTTCAGCGGCTTTTCGCGCACGCGACGCTTGTGGAAGAGCCGGCGCTGGCGATGGCGCAATCCGATTAAAAGGACAGGAGGCGTGAGATGCATCTTGGCAGCGCAGCGTCGCGCGCCGCAACGCTTCTGGTGAAGCGGCCGGGGCTTTTCGGGCGCGTGATGTTCGCAAAGCTCAACACCGCGCGGAGATTGCCACGGCTTCCGGCGTCGAAGCGCATCAATGGAGTCGTGTTCGAGTACACACTCGAACGCTACCGCGGCACCGCCCCGATGTATTTCGGTTCGTACGCGCCCCTCGTGATTGAGGCTATGAGGCGATTCCTGAAACGCGGAGACATTTTCATCGATGTCGGCGCGAGCATCGGTTATCTCTCCGCGATCGGTGCGGGACTTGTCGGCTGCGGCGGCCAGGTTCATTGCTTCGAGCCCGCGCCGCCCTATTTCGAGAGGCTGAAGCGTCTTGCGGAATTGAATCCCGGGCACAGAATCGTGCCGAACGCTTGCGCGGCAGGGGAAAAGGCAGGCCGATGCCGAATCTACATCACGCGCGAGGCCGGCCAGAACACGATGGTGCCCGCCTATCAGCCCGCAATGGAAATCACGTCGAGCCTGGAGGTTCCGGTAGCGCGACTCGACAGTTACATCGAACAGCGCGGGCTCGAACGCGTGGCGCTCATCAAAATCGACGCCGAGGGGTACGAATTCCCGGCGCTTCGCGGCCTGCAAGGCTTTTTTGAACGCACCGAGCGTCTGCCTGCGATTATCTGCGAGATCGCGCCGCGCGCGTATCCATTGACGGGTAAGCGGCCGACGGATCTCGCCGATTACATGTCCGATTACGGCTACGGAGCGTTCGATTTGATCGACGGCTCGACCCCAGCCGACCTTTCAGAAATCGACCAAGTGGAAGACATTTTGTTTCTCCCGCGGAGGGCTTTTTAGATGGCATCCGCCGCGGGGATTCGAGGGTTGCCGGGGGCGAGACTGGTTTCACCCATTTATGCGGGAGTTTTTGCTGCGTCACTCGCGGCCGGCGCCGCGCTTTTCTGGTTCGATGGAAATCCGCGCGCGCTCCTGCTCGCTGTGGGGGGTGTCCTGGCCCTCATCGTTCTATTAGCATTCCCCGAATTAGCGTTGGCGGTCTACGTCGTGATTGGCGACGTGAAGGGCGACGACCGGGTCGCTTCCCTTGTTCCAGTGGATTTGACGCTCGTGCTGGCGGTGATTTTGATCTTCGGCATTGCGCTGAATTTTTTGCGCGGAAAGCGCATCGTGGCGATGCCGGCGATTTATTTCCTCCTTCTGGCGCTCGCGCTGCTCATGACCGTAAGCCTGGCATATACGCCCGTGTTTGAGGCGGGCCTCGAAAAGCTGGGGCGATTCCTCACCGTGACGGCGATTGCAATCGTGGCGCCCTTTTTTGTTCTGGGAACGCCCCGGGCGATGCAGCGATTCCTCTTCGGGTTCGCGATCGCTGCCTACGCGATCTGTGCGTACTCGCTGACGGAGCTGGGAGGGGAAGCGCGGCTCGCGACGCCGAGCAACAATACGATCGGACTGGGCCACATCGCCTGCGCGCTGATCGTGCTGATCTGGTTCGCCGTCGTGCCGCGGTTTTCGTTTCCACAGCGAATCTTTACGTACCTGCTTCTGATTGTTCCCGGCGTCGCTTTGATCGGTTCCGGATCGCGCGGCCCGGCAATCGCACTGGCAGCGGTGCTGTTTGTCAGCCTGTTTTTCTATCGGAGGTTGCTGCTCGACCTCGCCTTTGTGGTGGCCGCTGGAATTCTGGCGCTTCCCTTTATCCACGTGCCGGCATCTTCGCTCGATTACCTCGCCACTTTGGCGGGGAGCCGCAGCACGGCCGCTTTGCTCAGTTTTCGCGGCGAACTTCTGGAGCACGGCTGGAAACTTCTTCAGCAGCACCCGCTCTTGGGCGCCGGCATCCAGGGTTTCCGTTTCTATTCGCCGAATGCAGGCGTTTACAACTGGCCGCACAATATTTTTCTCGAAATCGCCTGCGAAATCGGCATTCCCGCGGCAATGCTGGCCTTGCTTCTGTTTGGCGGCGCTTTGCGAGAGTCGCTCCGCCAGCTGGAGGACAGGGACTCGCCTCATCACGTACTCGCTCAACTGGCCGCCGCTCTGCTTCTGGTCGGCATCGTGAACGCAGTGAATACAGGCGACATCAATTCCGATCGCTCGACCTGGCTCTTCGTGAGCCTCGTGTTCGTCGCTGGCGGGTTGCGGTCACGCGCCCGGTCTGAATGCGCACTTCATGCCGAATCGAATCGGCCGGTGCCTGCATGAGCAGAGAATCGTCCGCAAACACAATGGAAGCCGCGATTCCGAGCGCTGCATCTCCCGGGCGGATCGTGGAAATGCCCCCCAGCGTGGCTGGAGCGCAGCATCCGGCACCCGCCAAGCCGATTACGCTCTGCCATTTCTCGACGGCACACCGGGATCTCAAGAGCCGCACGTTTCACAGGCAGTGCCTCCCGCTGGCGGAGGGCGGGTTCCAGGTAAAGTACGTTTCGCCTGCCGGAATATTCGGACTGCGCGATGGCGTCGATTTTTGCCCGGTCCCGTGGCGGAAAAGCCGATGGCTGCGTTTTCTATCCGCTCCAACGCTCCTACGTAAACTTCTGCGCCAATCCGCTCACGTCTATCACTTCCAGGACCCTGAGTTGCTGCCCGTTGCGTTTCTTCTCAAATGGGTGTTCCGCAAAAAAGTTGTTTATGACGCCTACGAGGATTTTCCGTCGATGGCGCTTTCGGCCGGGTCGCTCCCGAAAGCTTTTCGGCCAATTGCGGGGCGGGTTATGAAAGCCGCTGAATATCTGGCCGCGCACAGTTTCGATGGGGTGATTGCGGCGGATGCTCTTACGCTGCGGCGGCTCGCGCAGGCCGGCAAAAGCAGGAAACTCGTCTTCTACAATTTTCCCCACCTTGATTTTTTCCCATCTCCGGTCCCGGCGCCAAAAATGTTCGATATTGTCTACCGCGGAGGCTTATCGGAACGAGCGGGCACATTCGTCCTGCTCGAGGCGCTGCGGCTGCTGGCAGAGCAAGGCCGCCGTCCCCGGCTCCTGCTAATCGGGTACTTCGACAGCAAGCGCGCCGAATCGGATCTATTGGACCGAATCCACTCGCTCGGTCTCGAATCCAGCGTCGTACTCGAAGGCCGGCTCGGCCACGAACGAATGGCAGCGGCGTTGAGCCGCGCGCGAATCGGAGTCAGCCCGCTGCAAGACACGGCCAAGTTTCGTCTCAACATCCCGGTGAAGATCTTCGAGTATTGGGCGTGCGGGCTGCCCGTGATCGCGAGCGACCTTCCACCAATCCGCCCATTTTTCCGGCACTCACTCGCGGGTCTCTTATTTCAGCCGGAGGACGCAGCCGCGCTGGCGCATTCGATTGGCTGGCTGCTGGATCATCCTGAGGCGGCCATTCGAATGGGGCGCCGCGGACGCGCAGCCATCGAGCAGCGCCTCAATAACAGCTTTGAAGCACGCAAGCTTGCGGCCTTTTGCCGGCGCATTGCGGCTGCAACTTAGGAAAGAAAAGGCGAGCGTCCATCGCATGCTTGAACCTCTCATCCGCGCGAACATCAACCGGCTGCAAGGCCTGTACAACCGCGTTCCGCCGCCGGCGCGCGATTTGCTCGCAAGCACGCGCGGCTGGTTCCTTGCCCGGATCCGCTATGCACCAGCGGCGGAGGCGTTCCTGCGGGAGCTTCGCGCCCACGAGCGATGGGGAGAAGATGAAATTGCCGCATGCTTCCTATGGGGAATCCGCGAGACATTCGAGCGGGCGCGCCGGGACGTTCCCTACTACGCCGGATACCCCCCGATCGAAATTGAGCGCGCGGAAGATTTGCGGCGATTGCCCGTCCTCGAACGCGAAATCGTTCGCGAGCGGCCGCAGGATTTTTTCTCCCGAGCGGTCCCGGCCCACCGCCGCATTCGCGCTGGAACGACGGGCACGACAGGCGCAAACCTGAAGGTCGCCTACACGGAGGAACTGGCGCGCCGGAATTGGGCCTTCTTCCTGCGGCAATGGGCCTGGGCTGGCGTTGCTCCGCGCGAGCCGCGTGTCACGCTTTTTGGCGCGCAAGTGGCGCCTGCCGGGCGGCAAACGCCGCCGTTTTGGGTCCATAACCGCCCCGACCGCCAGGCACTCCTGAGCATTTTTCATGTCTCCGAGAAGACTGCCTCTGCCTATCTCGATTTTCTTCGCCGGCATGAGGGCGAAGTGCTCGAAGGGTTCCCTTCCGTGCTCGGCATCCTGGCCGACTTCATCCTGGCTCGAGGCGAATCAATTCCGATGCGGGTGGTCTTTACAACGGGCGAGCCGCTCTATCCTGCCACGCGCGAAAAAATCGAATCAGCCTTTCAATCTCGAGTTTTCGATAGCTACGGCATGACGGAATACTGCGGGCTGATTCAGGAATGTGAACACGGTCAAATGCATCTCGCACCGGAATACGGCTATCTCGAGATCCTCGACGAGCACGGCCAGCCTGCGCGCCCGGGAGAGGAGGGCGATTTTGTCTGGACCGGCTTCTTGAACCATGCGATGCCTCTGGTCCGGTATCGCATCGGAGACCGCGGGCGCTGGGAGGAACCGGGGCCGTGCGCGTGCGGGCGGGCTTTTCCTCGGGTTGTCCCGACGATTACCCGGCAAAGTGACGTCCTGCGCTGCGGCGATGGCCGCCTTTTTTCTCCGCGGGCGCTGAATCAGCTCTTGAAGGAAACTTCCTCGATGCGGTTCTGCCAATTCGTACACGACCGGAAGGAGCGTGTGATCGTGCGCGTTGTGCCCGGAAACGGCCACGCGTTCGAGGAAATGATGCAAGTTCGCTCTCGTCTCCAAGCCTTGCTCGGCGACGGCATGCAAGTGACGGCGGAATTGGCAGCCGCGCCGCTCGCGCGGCCCGGAGGAAAACATCCGCTGATTCTGAACCAGGTGTCGCAATGAACGAGACGCGCCTCATCGTGAACGCGGACGACTTCGGCATGAGCCGCGGCATTTGCGACGCCGTGTTGATTGCGCACCGGTTTGGAATCGTCACCAGCGCCTCGATGATGATGAATATGCCGGCGACCGAATACGCATTTGAAGTGGCGTCGCGCGCTCCCAATCTCGGCGTGGGGATTCATCTGAATCTCTGCGCCGGGAAACCGGTCCTGCCGCCGGAGCAGGTCCCGAGCCTCGTGGACGCGGACGGCTCGTTTCATCCGCCGGGAGCGATGAGGCGCAAGCTCTGGATGTTCGAGGCCAGCGGGCGAGAGATCGAAATGGAATGGCGCGCCCAGATTCAGCGAATGAAGAGCCGCGGTTTTCAACCTTCGCATGCGGACTCGCACCAGCACACGCATATATACCCCGGCGCCGCGCTCCCTTTTGCCCGCGCGATTCGGGCCGAGGGAATCGCTTGCGTTCGGGCCTCGCGGTGCGCGTGCTGGCCGCGCAAGAAAAATTGGAGACAGTTCGGTGGGCCGCACGAAGGCTCTCTCTCGCGGCGCGTGCTGGTGCAGATGTACCGCGGCACGCTCCAACGGACAATCTTTCGCGGATTTGACTCTCCGGAGAGCCGTGTTTCGTTTCTGCCGGGTGAGCGGGGGGACCTCGAACGGCTTGGTGACACATGGAAAGCCACGATCGAACGCCTGCCACAGGGCACCTTCGAGTTTACGTGCCATCCCGGATTCTTCGAGTCCGGGTTCTCCGAAGCCGATCCGATTCATCTCCAGCGCGAAGCCGAATTGCACTGGCTCGCTTCGCCGGATTTGCGCCGCGTCATCGAGCGGCGCGGAATTCAGTTGATCAGCTACGACGATTTGGGAGGATCGAGCGCTTCAAAACGCGAGGCAGTGGAGGCAGCAGTTACATGAGATGGATGTGCAAGCCATGACGATTATTTTCTGGCTGTGTCTGGCCGTCGTTCTATACGTGTACATCGGGTACCCCGTTCTGCTCCGCCTCGGCGCCTTCGGAAGGCGCAAGGCAGTCGATCGAGGGAGCGCCACGCAAACGGTCAGCATCCTCGTTGCGGCGCACAATGAGGAATCGGTGATCGAGGCGAAGCTCAAGAATCTGCTTGCCTGCAATTATCCTCGCGACCGCGTCGAGATCCTCATCGGCAGCGACGGCTCCTCCGATCGCACGGAGGCAATTGTTCGTCCTTATGCCGCCGAGGGCGTGGGACTCATCTCCTTCCCTGAGCAGCAAGGCAAGAGCGCCATCCAGAACGGGCTCGCGGCTGCGTCTTCCGGTGAGATTCTCGTGTTCACGGATGCGGATTGCCTTTTCGATTCCGAGGCGCTCAGCCAGATGATTGAAAACTTCTCCGATCCGCAGGTTGGCTTGGTGACGGCGCGCCCCGCCTACGTGAACGAGCCGGAGACACAAATCACCGAAAACGAATGTCTCTATCTGCGCTACGAGACCTGGCTTCGCCGGCAGGAGAGCGAGCACGGCGTGCTTGCCATGGCTTCCGGGTCTCTCTTTGCCATGCGGCGCTCGCTGTGGCGGGCTCTCGATCCGAACGTGGGCGACGACTTCGCTTTGCCGCTACACGTCGCGAGGCTGGGCTGGCGCAACGTCCTCGAGCCAGAGGCGGTCGCTTATACATGCCTCCCACAGAACCGGGCAGAATCGATGCTGCGGCTGAAGGTCCGCATCATCAGCAAGGACTTTCGAGCGTTGCTTGCAAATGCGTGCCTGCTCGATCCTCTGAGGCATCGAGGGCTCGCGGTCAGTCTGTGGTCGCATAAGCTCCTGCGCTGGCACATTCCCTATTTTCTTGCGGGACTATTCGCCGCCTCTGCATTCCTGATGCAGCGACCGTTTTTCCGGGTGTGGTTTGCGCTGCAAGCTGCGTTTTACGCGCTCGCGCTGGCTGGATTTGCCCGCGCAAATGGGCGCCGGCTGGTCTTTCCATGGTCGGTGCCGATGAGTTTCTGCCTCGTGAATTTTGCCGCGCTTCTGGGATCACTCAAGTGCCTGGTGGGCCGCACGTCCGGGCAGTGGACGCCGGTCCGCGCGCGCCCAGCCGTCGCTGACGGGCTGGACCCAGCCGGCTCGAATCGCGCGCTGAAATGAAAAGCCGCCAAATATTGCTGAACGCACTGACGACCGTCGCGCAAGAGCTTGGCTCGGCCGTGGTGCTGTTTTTCCTGTTTCGATTCCTGGTTCACGCTCTGGGGATCGAGCGAGTCGGCATCTGGTCGCTGGTTCTCGCCACGACCTCGGTGGTGACTCTCGCCAATCAGGGATTCGCGACCAGCGTGGTGAAATACATCGCCAAAAATGTGGCGGCCGAACGGCTCGGTGAGGTCGCGCTGCTCGTGGAGACCGCGCTGCTCTCGCTGGGCGGACCGTTGATCGTACTCTCAGCGTGCCTCTATCCAGCGGCCAAATGGATTTTGGCGCTTTTGCTCCCGCATCCATACGTCGCGGAAGCGGTTGCGATTCTTCCTTACGCGCTTTTGTCCCTCTTTCTGAATTTGCTGGGGAGCATCTTGCAGGCGGGTCTCGATGGGCACCAACTCATCACGCATCGCAATTACGTGCTGCTCGGCAGCTCGATCCTCTATCTGCTGCTGGCTTATGCCGCAGTTCCGCGCTTCGGCATCCTCGGACTGGCCTATTCGCAAGTGGCGCAGGCCGGGGCTTGTCTGGTCGCCACTTGGATGCTGCTTCATCGCCAGATTCCGCAGTTGCCCGGCGTGCCCCGCCGCTGGAGCCGCGCGCATTTCCGCGAGCTGGCCGCCTACGGCCTCAAGTTTCAAATCATCACCGGCAGCCAGGCAATGCGCGAACCGGTGACGAAGGCGCTGCTCGCGAAATTCGGTGGACCCGCGATGACGGGCATTTACGATCTGGCCTCGCGATGGGTGGTATCGTTCCGGGAGCTGATCGTGCAGGCCAATCAAGTGCTCGTGCCCAGCGTCGCCCATCTTCAGGAAAGCGATCCCGCTTCCCTTCCTCGCGTGTACCGGGATTCCTACCGGCTGCTCCTTTTTCTCGCGGCGCCCACGTTCGCATTTGTAGTGGCTGCAAGCCCGATCGTTTCGTGGATTTGGTTGGGGCGATATGAACTTGCTTTCGTTGCATTCGTCGTCCTGCTTGCAGCGGGCTGGCTGGTCAATGTGCTCAGCAACCCCGCCTACGTGATGGACCTGGGCATGGGTGCGCTTCGTTGGGTTTCCATCGGCTGCGGCGTGACTGCGATTCTTAATCTGCCGCTCGGTTTCCTGTGCGGAAAATATTTCGGGAGCACTGCGGTCGTGGCCGTTTCGGCCGCTTCGCTCGCGCTTGGATATGCTCTCATCGTGGTTTCGTACCATCGGGAGAATCGCGAGTCGTTTCGCGTGTTGTTTCCGAAAGAAACGGGCGGGGTCTTGCTTTCCAGCTTTGCGGGGGCGGCGCTATTATTGCCGCTGTTGCACGCATCGGTCTCCCATTCGCGCGTTTCACTTGCTGCCGTTTGCGGAATCTCTGTCGTGCTAATCCTCACGGTTTCGATTTTTATGTGGGTACACCCGCTGCGCCGGCGGCTGCTCGGCTGGATTCTGGCCAGGTTGCCCGCATGATTCCTGAGCGGCCAGATCCCAGTCCATGCGGACTCGTTTTATGGGAAGCGCCGGATCACGCTCCCATCGCTGCACGAATCGCTGTCGTCGGCGATTTCTTGCCGGCGGGCGCGCTCGAATTTCCGGCTGGGTTGGGCTGGCGTGAGATGGCAGAAAACTTGGGCGGCTACTTCGGCGACGTGGATGTTTCCTTTGCAAACCTCGAATCGCCGGTGGATGTGGAGGGCCTGAAGCCTCGCCGCCTCACCGGCATTGGAGAGATCGTTTCGGCGCCGGTGGCGGCTCTCGATTATCTTGAGCCGGTCAAATGCCGCCCTGTCTCCATCGCCAATAACCACAGTCTTGATTTCGGCGCGGCAGGAGTCATCAGGACCCGTGAGGCAATTTTGCGGCGAGGTCTGTGTCCCCTGGGGGCAGGCCGCTCATTAAACGGGACGCCAGAAGTGTTTGTCTGGCAAGGTCCCGGCGATGTTCGTGTCGGATTTTGGGCGGCGGCAAAGGCCGCCTCCGATTTGGCAACCCGTTCCCGAGCGGGTGTTGAACCGGCCATTCGGGATCGCGCGCGGCACGCCGTTGACCACATGAAGAAAGAAGGCGCGCGCTTCTGCATTGCTCTGTTGCATTGCGGGTGTCTCCGGACGAATCGGCCTGATCCGGAAGATCTCCGCCTCTTGGACCTGCTCGTGAAATGCGAACTCAACGTCGTCGCGGCCTCCCACTCTCATCGCATCGCTGGCTACCAGCAATTGGAGGGAATCGAACAGCGGCCAAGCTTTTGTTTCTACGGGCTCGGCAGCATCGTTTCCGGCTATGTTCCCGGCCCGCTTGAAAGAGAAGGCCTGGTGGTAGTAGCCGGCCTGAATTCCCGCGGTGATTTGGTGCGTATAGAAGTAAGGGCCGTGCTGCTGGACGAGAATGGATTCGGTGCGATTCCGTCCGCGGAAGCAAGCGACAAAATTCTCGAACGGTTCGAGCAACTTTCTGCCGAAGTCTCTGAGGGATCCTACGAACAGCGGTTCTATGAGGATGTTTCCAAAGGACTCGTGCAGCTCTACTGCCGGGACGTCGGCAGAGCGTTTCGCGAGGATGGCATTCGCGGCCTCGTGCGCAAGGCAGCCCGCTTGCGTCCCCGCCATGTACGCCGGTTGGTTCACAAGGTGATCGGATGAATCTGACGGGATGGCAGAGCGGCGGTGTTGCCCTTGCCCTATCGCTCCTGCTGACGCCGGTCGTCAAGCGCCTGTGCGATAAGTTTCGCCTTTATGATTTCCCCGGGCCCCTCAAGGTTCACGCAAAGCCGATCCCGCATCTCGGCGGAGTTGCCGTTGTGGCCGCGCTCACAGTGAGTTTGGGCTTGGGGTCCAGGCACGGCGTTTTTCCACTTTGGCCTTTTCTGCTGGGGCTATTTTTGACATGTGTTACGGGATTGCTCGATGACTTGCTCGGCCTCTCGCCTGAAGTCCGAATCGTGTCGCAGCTCGCCGCAGGAGCGATCCTCTGGCACGCGGGCTGGCGCATTCCCATCGCAGGGAACGCTTTGCTCAGCCTGGCCGGCACGTGTTTTTTCGTGGCAGTTTTTGTGAACGCCTGCAATTTCCTGGATGGAGCCGACGGAATTTTGGCGGGCATCTCTGCGGCCATCGCCGCCGGATACGCCGTGCTTCCAGTTAGCCAGCACACTGACTTGGGCGCAGCAGGGGCCTGGAACCTTCTGGGAGTTGCTTGCGGATTTCTGGCGTACAACTATCCGCCGGCGAAAATTTTTCTCGGTGACTCGGGTAGCACAGCGATCGGCTTCTGCGTTGCGTTCTTGGGGCTTGATTTTTATCGCGCGAGCGGAGCGCCGCCATCTTCGCTCCCGTTCCCGATCTTGCTGGCAGCCTTGCCCCTTGTCGATTTTGCGTTCGCAGTCATTCGGAGGCTCCAAAGTCGCGTGTCCATTCTGTTTGGAGACAGACGCCATGGATACGACCTCCTGCTGGGGCGGGGGTGGTCCACCAAAAGGGTCGCTCTCACCTGCTATGCCATCACAATTGCGCTCGTGATCCTCGCCGAAATCGCAAGGCACCTGAGCCCCTTGGCGGCTTTCATCCTGTTCGCGTTAACCGTCGGATTGCTTGCCGTCGTAGCGGTCTCCCTAGGTTGTCTGCAACTCGGCGATGAAAAGCCTCGCGTCGATCAGGCGCGAACTTGAAGACGCTGCGACATGCCGTGCGATCTTCGCGTTACTTCTGCTCAGAGGTGGGAGTCGAAAGGATGGTGCGGGTGCCGCGGCGGCTGCGTTCTTTCGGCGTGGTTTGCTTTTGGGCGTTTCCAAGCTGGACAAGCAGCTTGCGCAGTTTCGCGCGCTCTTCCAGATCGATATCCACTACTTCAAAGGCGCGCGCCTGAGTGTTCGCGTCGCGCACGATTGTCTGCGCCTTTACGGTTTTTGGCGTTGCGTTCAACCGCAAGCCCACGATGCTGCCCGGGTGCAAGCTCTGCTCGCAAACGGCCACGCCGCCGCCCAGAGTCATCTCGGGAATTTGAACGGTGCAATTTTCCTTCAGATTTGTAGTGGTCGCTGGCACGGGGAACTCGAGCCGCAAGCGCGGATAGCGCCGCTGGCGAATGGCCGAGGACTCGGGATCCGGATCCAGCGGTTCAATCGAAAACTCCGCCACGCTCAGGCCGCTGCGCGGGACGAAATTGCGCACCCAATCGGGGTCGATTTTTTCCATGGCCTGAGCGGCTACCAAGCGCAGCTCGCTTGGATGCGCCCAGCGGAACGTCTTGCGCGTCTCGGCAATTTTTCGCAGAACGGCTTCGGCGGCTAATGTGCGCAGCCGCCCGAGCGCTTCGATCGCCTTCAGGCGAAGGTATTCGCTGGCATCCTGCGGCAGATCCCCTTCGGCGATTCGCAGCAAGCGCATATCGGCGGTCTTTTCGCAGCTCATGCCGATTTCGTCCACGGCGAGCGGCCGAATCAAGGCGTCCAGGTAATCGAACATCTCCAGCAGAAGGCGCCCGCGTTCCGGAGCGCCACTCGACGCGATCTGGCGCACCACGCGGTCATGCGAGGTCCGTTTCCAATCGCGGAGCCGGTCGGGGAGGGACTGGCTCAACCTTTCCAGATCCAGCCGTGTGAGAATTCCGATGGCGTCGATCGCGTGATTCGGATTGCCGCTCTGAAGCCGCTGCCGCAGATGCTCCAAGCCTTCCGGCCCAAGCACGTTCATCATCGAAAGCAGCAGTTCGCAGTCTTCGCGAAAACCCGAGCGGCTGAACCGCACGGCGAGGTGCTCGGCCGCAGGCGCGGGCATGCGGCGGAGGAGGTCCTTCAGGCCGTTCGGCACTTCGCCGGTCTTGAGAGCCTCTTCAATGAATTCGGGAAGCCGGCTCTCGATTGCAATTCTCGGCCGCAGGTTTTTGCCCAGGCCCGGCCGCTCGGTATCGACATAATCCAACAACTCGACCGAGCGCTGGATTGCCGCGTAGGAGCGTTTTTTTGCCGCCTCCTCCGTGAGCCGAACGAAGGCCGCGCCCATCATGCTCTGCATCTGCGAATCCTGCTCTTCAGCAAGCTGCACGCCCACCTGCCGGATCGTCTCAATCAGCAGCTTATCGTCGCACTTGGCGTAAGCGGGTGCGAGTTCCGCGAGGCCCATGGCCGCCTGCCGCCGGTGGTCGTTCACTTTGTCCGTGATGCAGGAGGCGTAATTCCGCAGAATGTTTTCCGCCGCTTCCGTCTCTCCGCGGCTCACGAGCACATCAATGTATTCGCGGGTTTTAGCCGGGGGAACGCACCAGGCGTCCGCCGATTCCAGCACCGCCTTTTTCTTTTCTTCGGTTACCTGCTCCCAGAATTGTTGGGCGAGGATATCCACCGGCGATTGCATGGCGATTCCCGCGCGGGTCATTTGTTCTTCATACACGCCGAGGACTTTGCGAAGGCCGTCGAGCTCCTGGCTCATTTCGTCGAGCACCTGCCGCACCGAATTCACCTCGATATCGCCGCGCTCATAGCTTTCGAGCGCAAACCGGATGGCGATGTGTTCGGCGAGTTTCAAAAGTGTCGGACGGTCGGAAGTTTCCGAGGGAACCTGCGCAGCCAACGCCGAAAGCGCCTGGCTGACGGTGAAACGAGCGCGCCGGGGCAGTGTGGAGAGCCGCGATTGGAATGCAGTCGGGTCCAACTTGTTTTTGGTTGTGTCACTGGTTCGCGCAATCTGAGCTAAAACCTGGAGGATTCCTTGCAGCTCATCCTCTTGAATCGTCATCAGGCCGGTCTCGACTGCCATCGAGCCTTGGCCGGAGGCTGTGCGCGCCGAACGGCTGGCTCGAATCCCTGCGGTTGCGTTGGCCCATCGGCCGGGGGGAGCTGCATCACCACCGACACCTCCAGGGGTTCCCCAGCGCGAGCCCCCAGAGCCCGAGCCGGCTCCGCCGCCTGCGCCTGTTCCACCGTGACCAACGGCTGGGCCGCCCACCGGGCCGCCCGCCACGCCGGGGTGGGGTCCGCCGGGTCCCGTCGGAGCGCCACTAGAATCGCCTTTGCTAAACCAGAATCCACCTGCGTTCGGGTCGAGCGGAGCTCCGCCACCGCTTCCGCCTATGATGTTCCACGTTCCTGGATCCGCACCGTCGCCGCTGCCGGTCCCGGCGCCACCTGGACCCGCAGGTCCGCTTGCGATGGGAGCACCGGTCACAGGCACACCGCTCGCAACCGCGCCCCCGGCGACGCCACTTCCTGAACCCGCCGAGCCTCCGCCGGATTCGCCGGGTGCGGAGTTATCCAGCCAGAAGCCGCCAGCGTTCGGGTCAAGCGGCGCACCGCCGCCGCTGCCGCCAACAATGTTCCATGTCCCGGCCGTTCCTCCGCCGCTCCCGCCTGGACCACCCGGGCCGCCATGCACCGCGGACACCGGACCACTCACGCCGGAGCCGCCGCCACCGGGACCTTCGCCTCTAGGACCATTGCCGGAGCCGCCGCCCGACCCGCCGCCGCCCGACCCGCCGCCGCCCGGGCCGGAGCCCGGTCCGGTGCCAGGCCCGCCCTTGCTTCCTTCGGCGGCCACGATCAATTGCAGGAGTTTTTCGGGATCGTTGAAAAGCTCATTGGCAGCTTCGGAATCCATTCCCAGCGTGCGGGCTGTGATGTGCGCGGCGACAGAAGATTTGGCCACCGCGGAATCAGCAGGGACGAAACAAACCTCGTTCACATGAATATGTGGATCGCCCTGGAGCGCCGCCTTCAATTGCTCCACGAGTTGCGCGGGCTTTGTGCCGGTGCCGGTCGGGAAGCCGCGCGCAAATCGTGCAAGGCTCGCTTGCGTTACTTTCGGCGAGAAGTGAATGCTGGCGATGCCGGCGGCGGAGAGCATGCGGGCAAAGCTTTTCTCGGCAGCGGCAGATTCTAGCGGAATGCCGTCGAGCAGGAGCTGATCACCCGACACGGCCAGAAGAAGTCCGGCTTCGTTATCAGCTCCGAGCGCTGCGTGCAATTCGCTCCACGCGGTTTCATATTGTTTCGCGGTCCGCGGATGGCCGAAATCATACATGCGGGCGAATTTCAGCAGGATGTTCAAGCTGCGGACAAAGGCGCGTGCAGCAGCGGTACGCGAATTGGCGTTTGTGGCCAAGGCTGAGGGCGGATTACCCGCCGCAATATGCAAATATGAGGGGTCAGGGCGGCTCCGAACAATGGTACTGGTGTCCTTTTTGGTACTACCGGGTTGGCCTAAGCCGCGGGTGAGAAAAAGGTCCTGGCACTCCGGGAATTCTCTCAGCGTCTTTTCAACCATGCCTCTAACTCACTGACTTCGCCGAGGATAACCTTAGCTCCGAGCCGGCGCAGTCGAGTACCACGCAACCGTCGCTCCTGGCTGCTCCGCCGGAGCACCCCCACAAAATCGATTCCTGCGGACCTTGCGGCCAGCGCATCGTCGACGTTATCTCCCACGTAAATTCCCGCGGCCGCGTCACGGCTTCCCAGAATCTTCAGAAGGCCCTCCGGATGCGGTTTGGGCCGCTCGATTTCTTCGACCGTGATGACGTATTGGAAGAATTCGCGCACCTTCCAGCGGTCGAGCGTGTAATCCAGCTCCCGATGGATGCGTCCGGTGAAAATCGCGAGCTCTGCATATTTTGCGAGGCGGCCGAGGCTCGCGCGCGGCAGCAGCCATTTTTCCAGCCGGACGTTGCCTTTGTTCTCCCGGCCCCAATAGATCTCCTGGAATTTCCTTTTCACTTCTTCGAATTCGAAATCTCCTCCGAGCGCACGCACCCAAGCATGTGAAAGTTTCCAATCGTCATTGTATCCGGGGCGGTTTTTCCATCGATGAAGCTCGGCGAAGGTGACGCGCTTGCCGGTGAACGATTGCACGACCTCCAGGGTGGTCCGCTGAAACGATCCCCGCGTATCTACCAGCACTCCGTCCACATCAAACACGATCACTTCGGGGAGACGCCTCATCGGTGCAGTAGGAAAGGAGCCATGGGAAAGGGCCAGAGGGAGAAAGCCGGCTAGGATTGAGACTCCTGCTCGGTGCCTGAGGATTCCTGGGATTCCGGGCTGCCGTCGGAAGTTTCGGCCTCGGCTTGCTCCTCGAGCGAGTCGGAAGACCACGCGTGGTCGGGCGACGGAGCGGGCAGTGCCGTTGCAATGGTTGCATCCGCCGGCGCCTCAGCCTGGTCTGGCGAAGTTGTGTGTGCCGCTCCCGCAGCAGCGGCATGGACAGGCAATGGTTCAGCAGCGGCCGCAGCCGCAAAGTTCTCGAGCCTCTTCTGCAGCACTTCGGCGAGCAAATCGATGATCAGTCTTGCGCCGCTGCCATCAGCATCTTTCGCCGGATTGTAAGCAGTCACCTCGATCGCCGCGAGGTGCTTTTGCCGAGCAAAAACAATCAGCGCCTCGCGAACCTCCGCGAGACCCAGTCCGCCGGAACCCGGATAATTTGTCGCCGCGAAATCGGAGATCACATCCACATCGAAGTGCAGAACAAATTCATAGGAATTGCCGTGAATGCGTTCCACGGCTTCCAGCGCCGATTCTTCGACGCCCTTGCTCAAAATATCAGCCGCCAGGTACCTTCGCACCGGCGACCGCGCGAGAACTTCTTCCTCCGGGGGATCAAGCCGCGCGACCCCAAACAGGGCCAGGTCCGGTTCGCGCACCAGCGGCGGCTCCCCCCAGAATCGCACCAGTTCCGCCGCGCCGCGTCCGTTCAAGTGCGACACCACCATTCCATCCACGCAGCCAGAGGGAGATGTAGCGGGAGTGTTCAAGTCCGCGTCGCGATCCACGTAGATCATCCCGACATTGCGGAAATAGCGGCGGGCGCCGGCGACCGTGGCCAGCGCAATCGAACAATCACCGCTCAGAATCAGCGGCAGCGAGCACGACTTCACCGCCTGTTCGACTCGTGGTTTTAGAGACTCGAGCACGGCAAGGATGCGCGGAAGATTTCGCGCTCTGGGGCTTTCTTCGTCCGGCTGAAAAAGCTGGGGGGCGTCGTCGCCGAGGTCGGCAACTTCGTAGGCGATCGAGCGGAGCCGGTCAATCAATCCCGCCGCCCGCAAAGCTGCGGGTGCACCTTCGTGCCCGAGTGACATCGCCGCCGCGCTCGTCGGCGCGCCTAAGAGGGCAATCTTATTGGGCTGGCGGACTATTTTCACCGCCACGCATCAGCTCCTTGGTGTTGCTCCCATTCATTGGGCCCGGTCTTTTAACGCGCCGCTCCGCTCTGGCGTGCTGCCAGCTCCGGCGGAAGCGTGAAGCGCACGTCTTCGCGAATCAAATCGAGATCGCGCTGATTGGTGAAACCCAGGCTCGAAAGACGCTGGCTCACCTGCTCGACCAAAACTTCGGGCGCCGAAGCGCCTGCGGTGAGCCCTAGATTCCGCACGCCTTCGAGCCACGAAGCGTCGATGTCATTCGCGTCTTCAATCAGCCGCGACGCTACGCCCGCACGATTGGCTACCTCGACCAAACGGTTCGAGTTCGAGCTGTTCGCCGAGCCCACCACCAAAATCAAATCGACTTCGCGCGTGAGCGCTTCCACCGCTTCCTGCCGGTTCTGCGTCGCGTAGCAGATATCATCCGAGGCCGGCCCCACGATCGATGGAAATCTCTGCCGCAGCCGCGCCACGATTTCCTGCGTGTCGTAAAGCGAGAGAGTGGTTTGCGTGAGGAACGCCAGCCGTTCCGCGTCCGGCACTTCCAGCTGATCCACCTCCTCCACGCTCCCGACCACGACGGTCTGGTCCGGTGCCTCACCGGACGTCCCCACAATTTCCTGATGATCGCGATGGCCGATCAAAATCAAGGTGCGCCCTTCGCGGGCGAACTTCAGCGCCTCGAGATGGACTTTGGTCACGAGCGGACACGTGGCATCGATCACGCGCAGTTGGCGCTCCTGGGCTTCCAGCCTCACGCGCGGAGGCACGCCGTGTGCGCTGAATACGAGCACCGCGCCAATGGGCACCTCGTCAATCGATTCGACGAAAATCGCGCCGCGCCGCCGCAATTGGTCCACCACGTACCGGTTGTGCACGATTTCATGATGGACATACACGGGCCTTCCGTAGGCTTCCAGCGCCAGCTCGACGATATCCACCGCGCGCACAACGCCCGCACAGAATCCGCGCGGGCGCACGCGCACCAGCGTTTTCGCGCCGTGATTCGTCCCCTGTATGTGAGTGAGGGCCACTTTTCTCCCCAAAAACCAATCTATCTTACCTGAACCCCTGCCTCTCGTGCCAGTTTGTCGCGCCCGCCGTTTTTCCATGATGAGGTGTAACGGTGCAACGAAATCTCCATCGTTGGATGCCGTTTTTAATTCGGGGGTTTGTGAAGCAGGCAGATCCATCGGAAAACTTGAGTGCCGACGCGAGGCCATTATTGCGCAATTTCAGCCCCCTTTTTGTGACGATTAGAAATGATTCCGACCCTTTGTTTTCATAGAGTTACAGGGATTTCTACTCGAATTGAGTGACGATTAGAATTGGAGGACGGATTAGAAGCTCGGGTGCGCTTGCGCGAACACTCCGGCTCATAAGACGGCATGGCGTAAGCAAGCGACAACGGGAGTTCAAGCGGTGGATCCCGTAGCGGCCCGTGAGCGTGGCGTGACTCGAGCCCGGCTGAGCTCAACCGGAAGGCTGTGCCACTCAAACCATGGCCGCGGGATCTGATTCTCTCCCTGCAGATTTTTGGGACGCGCGTCAATCCAGAAACCTCCCCGAACACCATGGCAGGTTGCAGGGGGGAATGCAAATGATAATCCCCGTGGAGATCCGGCAGAATGCCATCGCGGCTTTCGCGGCTGCAGATCCTCAGAACGTCTCGCGGACATCGACGGAGTGGAAGCCGTAGGTCTCGTACCGCGTGGAAATCTCTCCGGCGCGCAGACTGACCA
>DASPSD010000043.1:0-20628 GCA_035624115.1 Candidatus Sulfotelmatobacter sp.
CAGTGGTGGTGGGCTCGACCGGGCAGCGCAGCTTCTGCACGGATGAGTCCGGCGTGATTCGGTTCGATCCCACGGGTGCCGTGGCTCCGACCTCAGACGTCGCGTGCCAGGCCAACATCAACGTCATTCAGTAACGATTCACCTGGAATCGGGAGAGGAAGCTTCGGCTTCCTCTCCTGGCTCCAAATCTCGGGAGCAACGAATGTCGCGCGGGCGCTATGAAAATGTCCCATACGAGATTAAAATCGGCACAGGCTCGCGGCTTCTCCCTCATTGAGCTCCTGATTGTCGTCGCTATCATCCTGATCATCGCCGCGATTGCCATCCCCAATCTGCTCAAGGCACGGATGGCGGCCAACGAGGCCTCCGCCGCCTCCGGCGTTCGCACCATCACCAGCGCCGCGGTGGTTTACTCCACCACGTGGAGCAACGGCCTCCCACCCAATATAGGCGTTCTGGCAGGAGCCGGCATTGCCGCCACGTGCGATTTGGCGGATCTGCTCGATCCGACAATCGCCAACGCTCCCAACACCAAGAGCGGTTATATTTACGCTTATGCCGGCCTGGGCCCGCCGGTCCCGGTTGGTCCCGGCTGTGCCGCGCCGGGCTACAACGAATATCTGGTCACCGCCATCCCTGTGGTCCCCGGGATTACCGGGATGCGGAGTTTTTGCAGTGATGAGCCCGGTGTAATCCACTTTGATGTCACCGGCGCACAGGCCGCCAGCGTGGCCGCGTGCATTGCCCTTCCCGAGCTGTAGCCCTGAGATTCCGATCCGACTTCCGCTCCAGCACGATTGCGTTTTCCTGCCGCAAATGTTGCTAAACTCAATTCATGCGGAATGGCTGGATATTCGCGCTGGCGTTGCTCGCGTTTTCCTCGGAATCGGGCCGCCGTGCTGAGCAACTTGCGCGCGCGATCGAGACGCGGTACCGCCATGCGACCACGTTAAAGGCCGCATTTTTTGAGCGCTTTACTGACGGCAGCGGCATCGTTGCTTCCGAATCCGGCACGGTCTATTTTTCCCGCCCGGGCCGCATGCGCTGGGACTACGAGTCTCCCGAACCAAAACTGTTCCTTGTGGACGGCGCGAACGTTTGGTTTTATGTCCCGGCTGATCGGACCGCCAGCCGGGCGAAGCTGAAAGAAAGCTCCGATTGGCGCACGCCGCTGGCGCTGCTGACCGGCAAGGCAGATTTCGCGCACCTCTGCCGCGTACTGGAAGTGGTTCCACCCAATTTTGAACAGAGCACGAGAGCTGAGGCGGCCGACTCAGCTCCGGGGAACTCTCTCCTCCGGTGTGTGCCTCGGTTCGAGGCCGATCCCGCCGGCAATGCGCTCCACGACATTCTCTTTGAGTCGGATTCGCAGGCGCATCTTGTCCGGGTGGTGATTCGAGAAGCAGGGAATGTCTCGACGGAGTTCCGGTTCGGCGCCTGGGAAGAGAACCTGCCCCTCCCCGAGGCGAAATTCCACTTTTCGCCCCCTCCGGGAGTCACGATTGTCGACGAGCAGACTCTGGCAAGCCACCTCCATTGACCACGTCTCCCTCGAATCGCAGGTCGCCGCATCCCTTCGCAACTTGGAATCCCCCCGGACACCCCTTGGCGCCGTTGTCACATCAAATTCATCGCACGTTTTCTCGCCTCCCCTCGGAGGCGGGAAGCGGTATGCTAAACTGACGTTTACATCCCTTCGGCACAGGGTGCGCGCGGCCTCTCATGGCGGAATTTGTCTGCAAAATTGGTGACCCCTCGGGTCGGATCTTCCAGCAGGTCGAAACAGCCCATTCCGAGGCCGAAGTGCGCCAGCGGCTCGCTGAGCGCGGCTTTTATGTCTTTTCCGTCCGTTCTCACCTCGATCTCTTCTCCCAGTTCAGCCGCGCCGGGCGGGAACGGGTCATCGACCCTCAGGATTTCCTGATCTTCAACCAGCAGTTCAATACTCTGATCAAAGCAGGCCTTCCGATCCTGAAATCGCTCGATCTGCTCGCCGAGCGCGCCGCCGCACCCCGCCTGCGTCCGATCCTCGGTGATGTCCGCCACCGCGTTCGGGATGGTGCGCTGCTGTCGGAAGCCCTGGCCGCGCAGGGGGCCTTTCCGCCGGTGTACGTCACGGCCATCACAGCCGGCGAACGCAGCGGGAATTTGAACGGCGTTCTGGAGCAGTACATTTCCTATTTGCGGGTCAGCACCGGCTTCCGCCGGAGCCTGCTCACCGCGCTGATCTACCCGGCGATTCTCGTCACCGCCGTGTGCCTGGTGATGAGCTATCTCGTCACCTACGCCATGCCCAAGTTCGCGGAGCTCTACAAAGAACTCGATGTACCGCTTCCGAAAATCACTCAGATTGTTCTCAGCATCGCGGAACCGCTTCGTTCGTACTTCTTGGTTTTCGCCGCGATCGCGATTGTGGTTGCGGCGGCGATCTTGCTTTGGACGCGCACCGACCGCGGCGCTCTGGCGATTGACAGGTTGAAGCCTCGGATCTGGCTCTTTGGCGACGTTTGGCTGAAAGCGCAGATTGCGCAATTTGTCCGCACGCTCTCCACGTTGCTGGCAGGCGGCACGCCGCTCGTCTCCGCGCTCGACACTTCCTCGGAAGCCATCGGCAGCAAGCTCATCTCGACATCGGTCCACTCGGCGGCCGGCCGAGTGCGGGAGGGCGCATCGTTGCACGCCAGCCTGGTGGAAACCCAATTGATCCCGGCGCTCGCCATCGAGATGATCGAAGTGGGCGAAGCCTCCGGCGCTCTTCCCGCCATGCTCACAAGCGTGGCCGAATTTTACGAAGAGGAAGTCAACACGCGCTTGCAGCGCACCCTCATCTGGATTTCGCCGGCGATTTTGGTGGTGATGGCGGTTGTGGTAGGCTTCCTCCTAATCAGCCTTTACTTGCCGTTGTTCTCCCTTCAAATCGGGAGTTCAGGATAGGAACCCATGGTCGCTACTGGAAATAATCCGCTGCCTCCGGGCGCCCCCGACGAGGGCGCTGAGCGCGATCAGGCCCGCCGCCTGGCCGAGCGCTACCGCTGCCCGTTTATCGACCTTCGCGAACAGCGCATTGATCCCGATCTCTTCCGCAGCATCCCCGCGGAAATGATGTTCCGCTACAAATTCGTGCCGCTCGAAGCGCATGACGGCACCCTGGTCGTAGCCATGGCCGACCCGAGCCAGCTTCAGCTCACCGACGAGCTTTCCCTGCTTCTCGGCAAACGCCTACAGATCCGCGTCGCCACCACCTCGCAAATCGACGACCTGCTGAAACGCACCGAACAATCCCAGCGCGTGCTCGACCAAGCCACCGAGGGCTTCACTCTCCAGGTGGTGAGCGAAGAAGAGGACAGCGAAGAAAACATCAGCATGGACAAGCTCACGCGCGAGACCGGCGTGAGTCCCGTGGTCCGCCTGGTCGATACCGTGATCTTCACCGCGCTCGAACGCCGCGCGAGCGACATCCACATCGAGTCGCGCAACGCCGAAGTGGTGGTGAAGTACCGCATTGACGGCGTGCTGCAATACGCCATGCAGCCTTTGGCCAAGGAATGGAACGCCACGATCCTCTCGCGCATAAAAGTGATGAGCGAGCTCGACATTGCCGAGCGCCGCGTTCCTCAGGATGGCCGCTTCCGCGTCCGCTACAAGGGACGCTTCGTGGACTTCCGCGTGTCCATCATGCCGTCGGTCCACGGCGAAGACGCTGTGCTGCGCGTGCTCGATAAGGAGACGCTGAGCGAAAAGTTCCGCAATCTGACTCTCGATGTGGTGGGCTTCGATCAGCAGGACATCACGCGTTTCCGCCGTTATATTCACGAGCCCTACGGGATGGTCCTCGTCACCGGCCCCACCGGCTCCGGGAAAACCACCACGCTTTACGCCGCCATCAACGAAATCAAGAACGACGAGGACAAAATCATCACCATCGAAGATCCCGTCGAATACCAGGTCCGCGGAATCACTCAGATTCCCGTCAACGAGAAGAAGGGCCTTACGTTTGCCCGCGGCTTGCGCTCCATCTTGCGCCACGACCCGGATAAAATCATGGTCGGCGAAATCCGCGACCACGAAACGGCGCAGATCGCCATCCAATCCGCCCTCACCGGGCACCTCGTGTTCACCACCGTCCATGCCAATAACGTCACCGACGTAATCGGCCGCTTCATTAACATGGGCGTCGAGCCTTATAATTTTGTATCCGCCCTCAATTGCATCATGGCGCAGCGGCTGGTTCGCGTGATCTGCGAAAATTGCAAAAAGCAGGTGTACTATCCCGCCGAGAGCCTGAAGGAATCCGGCCTCGACCCCGCCGAATGGGCGCGGATTCCATTCTTTGAAGGCACGGGCTGTCTCGAGTGTTCCGGGAGCGGCTATCGCGGCCGCACGGCGATCACGGAACTTCTGGACCTTTCCGACCGCATCCGCGAGATGATTATCGACCGGCGTCCCACCTCCGAAATCAAGCGCATCGCCCGCGATGAGGGCATGACGTTTCTCCGCGATTCCGGGCTTGCGAAAGTCCGCTCGGGCGTCACCACCATGCGCGAAATCAACAAGGTGACTTTCCTTGAGTAGCTCCTCGACCTTCGTCGGCGACTTTTACAAGCTGGGGCCCGTGCAGCGGCTGGACCGCTGGCTGCACGCCCTGCCGCATCCGCCGGTGGTGATCGAGATTTCGCCATCGCACGTGGCCGCTGCTCGCTGGGCAAAAATTCGGGGAACGCTGGAAGCGCACGCCGTCGAGCCGCTTCCGCCCGGCGCTGTTGCGGCGTCGCCGGTGGAAGCGAATATCGCGAACGCTGATGCAGTTCGCAGTGCGCTCCGCCGCGTATTCACGCGAATCTCCGAGCGGGGCGCGGAAGTCGCCCTGCTGGTTCCTGATCCCGTGGTGCGTGTTTTTATTCTGCCGTTTGAGACGCTCCCGCGCCGCGCCGAGGAAGCGTTGCCGCTTCTGCGCTGGCGGCTGAAGAAGAGCGTCCCATTCGATGTAGAGGAGACGGTCGTCTCCTGGTCGCGGCAGAGCGGGCGCGAGAGGAATCTGGAAGTTGTCACCGCGGTCGCGCGCCAGCGCATCGTGCGCGAGTATGAACAGATCCTCGAGTCGTTCGACGTGCACCCGGCAGTGGTCCTCAGCTCGACGCTGGCCGCGTTGCCCCTGCTCGAAGACCGCGGCGCTACGATGCTGGTCCGGCTGATGGGCCGCACGCTGACCACCGTCATCGTTCACGGCGCGAACCTCGCCGTGTACCGCTCCACGGAGACCCCTTCTGATGCGGGCCTGGTGGATGCGCAGGCCATGCTCGACGAAATTTTCCCCGCCATCGCTTATTACCAGGATACCTGGGGCGGCTCGGTCGATCGCGTGCGCATCTCGGGCCTCGGAACACGCGAAGAAGTCTTTCGACGCGCTATTTCGCAGGAATTGAATGTGCCGGTCGGCGATCTTTCCGAAACGGACGAAGCCAGCCAGCTGGCCTCCGGCGCGAAAGACTTGATGCATGAGAACTTGGCCCCGCTGGTGGGTTGGATGTTGAATGGAGGAAGCTGACCGGATTCCGGCTCCCGACTCGCCATGAAAACGCGCCTCAATCTCTCGACCTCGCCGCGCATCAACACGCGCCCGTTTCTCGCAGGCGCGGGCCTGGCGGGCGGGATTGCGGCCATCGCGCTATTGACTCTGGCGCATGCGGAATTTGTCTCCTGGCGGCTGAACCGCGAAGTGCGCGCCGATATCTCGCACTGGGAATCGCAAATCCGCCAGAATCAGCAGAAGCAGCAGGCTCTCGAAACGTATTTCCGCTCGCCGCAAGCGAAGCAGGTGCTTGACCGTTCCGCATTTTTGAATTCGCTGATCGGCCAGCGCAGCTTTCCGTGGACGAAAATCTTCATGGACCTCGAGGAAACTCTCCCGGCCGGAGTCCACGTGGTCAGCATTTCCCCCAAGCTCGAAGAGGGACGCGCGCTGGTGGAGCTTACCGTCGGCGCGGCTACCGACGAAGGCAAGCTGAAGTTTCTCGAATCTCTCGAAAAATCGCGCGTCTTCTCGGGAATTCAGGTGAAGGACGAGCGCCGCCCGGAGCAGGCGGCTTCGCCGGACCGCGTGGTGCTTAATCTTACGGTGTGGTACGCAACCACATGAATACGAAACAATCCTGGCGCGTCTGGAAAATCTGGATTGGCGCGGGCCTGGCTTTGCTCGTGATGGCCGATGTCGCCCTCGCTGCGGTCCTGTGGCAGGCCGGCCGCGAAGGACCGCAGTCATTGGAGGCTCAGCGGGACCGCCTGGCCACGCAGGGAAAACTCCTCAAGGCCGATGTGGAACGCGGCGAAAAAATCCGCAACTCGCTTCCGGAGATCGGCAAGGATTGCGATAAATTTTACAATGAGGCCTTCCTCGATTCCCGCACGGGATACTCCGCTATCTCCGAAGACCTCGGCGATCTGGCGGCCCAGTCGGGTCTGAAATCTTCGGGCTTGGTCTTCACCCGGAAAGAATTAAAGGAGCGGGGCGTCACCGAGATCACGATCAAGACCGGCGTGCAGGGGGATTATCCCTCGCTGATCAAATTCATCAACGGGCTCGAGCGCTCGAAGAATTTTTATTTGCTGGATGACCTGCGCCTGGAATCATCCACCACGGGCGGCATCCGGCTGAATCTATCGCTGCGGACTTTTTTCAGGACCTAAGGAATGTCGCGAAACGCGAAAATCTATGTCTTGATCGGCCTGCTGGTTCTGGCCGCGATCGCGTATTTCGCCAATCGCAGCCAGGTGCCGGGATTTTCCGGGGTTCTTGCCGCCGACACGAAATTCACGCCGCTCAATATCCAGGAGCCGCAGCTTCGCCTCGATCTTCTCGCCAGGATCAAGCAGGAGGTTTATTCCGGCGCGCATCGCGATATTTTCAATGCCCTGGCTCCGCCAATTACTCCGGGTGGTGGCGGCGCCGTCCCCGGGAAGCCCGCGCCGCCTAAAATCGTCGGCGCGCCCTACCCGCTCACGCCGGGGCCGCCGCCTCCGGTGCAGGTTCCGGGAGAATTCTTCGGCTATGCCTCCATGCCCCAGTCAGGCCGGCGTGTCGCCTTTTTTAAGGAAGGTGACGATGTCCTCGTTGTCCCCGAAGGCGACACGTTTCTCATTCGCTTTCGTTTGATTCACATCGCCACCGATTCCGCCGATGTTCTCGAAATTTCCTCGGGCCGCCACGCGAATGTTCCCATGGTCCCGCCGTTGACGGGCGATCAACCGTCCAACCCATGATGCGGCTCGCGATCATTCCCGCTCTTCGCGTTCGTCCTCGCCAGCGAGGCTCGGCTTTTCTCCTGGCGATTTTTACCGTGCTCATCGTGATCGCCGGAACCGTCACCGCTCTCGAATGGGGCGCCACCCTTCGCCGGCGCGATCAAGAGGAGGAAATGATCTGGCGCGGCGAGCAATATAAAAAAGGCATCGCGCGCTATTTCCATAAGACCGGCCATTATCCGCAGACCATCGACGACCTGAAGAAGGGCCTGCCCCAGCTTCAATTTCTTCGCCAGGCGTACAAGGATCCAATGAACAAAGGCGATGGCTCCTGGCGCTACATCTATGTGAATGGCGCAGGGCAGATCATCGGCAGCACGCGCTACGTCTCGCTTCAGCAGATGGCCATGATGGAAACTGGCCAGACGCTGCCGGGGCAACAGCCGGCCGTTCCCGGCCAGCCGGGCATCCCTGTCTCGAGCCTTTTAAATCCGCAGAATTCTACGAGCGCTCAAACTTTCGGCGCCGGTGGGAACACGGGGCCAGGCGGTGCGACCGGTCAGAACCCGCCGGCAGATCAGTCGGGCCAGAATCCTCAGAATCCGCCACCCGACCAGTCGGGGCAGAACCCCCAAACTCCCCAAATTCCGCCCGCGCAGCCGGGCTTTGGCCCTACATCCGGCCCCGGCGGCTCCAGCCCCTTTGGACAGCCAGGGAGCCTAGGACTCTCGTCGGGTCTCTCTAGCGGATTTGGAAATCCTGCTGCCGGCTCGCAGAAGCCCACAGGCCCCGTTGACGGACCTGTCCTCGGAGCATTCCTGACGGGAGTGGCCAGCAAATCGGAAAAGCCCTCGCTGAAGGTTTACAAAGGCGCGAAGAAGTATCTGGATTGGGAGTTTATTTGGAATCCGATCTCGGAGCAGGCTGCTGCCGCTCAGCAGGCGCTTTCCGGCGGTGGAGCGCTGCCCGGCCTTCCTGGCTTGCCCATCGCGAATCCATTCGGTGGCAGCACGCTTGGTCCCGCCTCGGGAACAAATCCCACCAGCCCGAATCCCTCACCGGCCGGCCCCAACCCCTCGCCGCAGCCGCAGCAATCCCCGCAGTAGTTAATTTGGCGAGCACGGAAATCCGAAGAAAAACGAATCAATCTCGGAAGTGTCTGATGGAGAACCGGTCGGGAGCTTCAGAGGCTAAAGCCTCTCCGGGGCGCGCGGCTAATGTCGCGGTTCAAACCGCGACCTACAAAGCGAATTTACGCGATAGGTCGGCTCTCTTCATTTCGAATGCGCTGCCTTGGGCTCCGCTCATGTGGAGGGCGGGAGCTTGCTCCCGCTTTGGTTTCAATATCAGCGCGATCCGCGCCAACCACTCCACCGAGGGTTGACGCGGTCGGCACAACTGACGCGCCTCGAGGGTGGGAGGTCAACAGAGCCAACCCATCTCATAAATCCGCTTTGTAGGTCGCGGTTTCAACCGCGACGTTAGATTGGCCGAATTTGCGGGCTTCAGCCCCTGAAGTTCCCTGTGGCGCTGCGATTCGGCATTTACAGGATGACTCAATCTCAGTTCGTGGCTTGAGCCTTCTGAACTTTTTCAATCCGCGCCAGAATCTGCCGCACGTAATTCTGCGTCTCGCGGAAGGGAGGGATTCCGCCGTAGCGCTGGACCATTTCCGGTCCGGCGTTGTAAGCAGCGAGCGCGAGCTTCAGGTCCCCGCGATAGCGGTCCAATAGTTCTTTCAGGTATCGCGTGCCGGCATCGATATTTTGCGCCGGATCGAAAATATTCGCCACCGAGTAGCGCGCTGCCGTCTGCGGAAGCAACTGCATCAAGCCCGAAGCCTGCCGCCGCGAGACCGCCCGCGGATTAAAATTCGATTCGACCGCAATCAAATGTTCGATGAGCTTTTCGTCCACGCCGTGTTTTTTGGCCGCGTCGCGAATCAGCGTCGCAAACGGCCCGTCCGCCGCCGGTGGGGCGGGCGGGGCGGGAAAAACCGTCTCGGGTTCGACCGACACAAGATCGTCCGCGGCCATCTCCACTGTTCCGCCCTCGATCACAAGGCGGACACGGCTGCCGGCCATTTCGTAGCTTGTGATATGCAGCCGCTGGCCCGAGCGCAGCACGGCATAATCAGCCCGCGCCCCGGGGGCTAAAGATGCTGCCATCAGGAAAATGAAAATACTCGCGCGCTTCATCGAGTTCCGCCCAGCGCGTACGTCCGAATCGCTTCGGCTACGCCGCTCTGCTCATTCGACAGGGTAACCGGCCATCCCAGCGATTTCAACTCCGGAACGCTGTTGCCCATCACAACCGGTACCCCTGCAAATTCCAGCATCTCGCGATCGTTCCAATTATCGCCGATGGCCATCACTTGCTCGCGCGCAATCCCGCGCCGGTGCGTCCATTCGGCGAGCGCCACGCCTTTCGTCACGCCGCGCGCGAGCACATCGAGGATCGAAAAATTGCGGCTCTCATACTCCGTGATTGCAAGAGTGTACTGGGCCGAAATTGGCAGGCTTTCCAGCATCTTTTTCGCCCGGCGCATGGGCGCGCACGGGCCGGAGAACATCACCTGGATGGGGTCGGTGCCGTCCAGGCAATCGCTCAGGGGCGAAACTTCCGCCAGATGCTCGCGATTGCGGCGAAAATATCCTCCGCGGAAGGGGTCCTCCCAGTCGATTTGCTCCATGATCACCTGGCGTTCCCAATCGCGATCGAACACGACTGCCGCCGCCGAGCGGAATTCCGGGCTCGCTTCCAGCACGGCCCGCGCCGTTTCGCTCGGCAGCAAGTGGCGCTGGAGAGTCCGGCCGTCTTTCGACTTGATCAGCGCGCCGTTGTTCACGATCAAGTGATAGTCGCACTCGAGCGCATCCAGAATCGGCCGCGCGAAATCGAAACGCCGCCCCGTGACGATCACAATCTCGATCCCCCGTGCCACCGCCTCGGCTATCGTCCGCGCGTTTTCCGCCGACACTTGGCCGCGGCTGTCGAGCAGCGTCCCATCGATATCCATGGCAATCATTCGTATGGCCAAGCAGGACCTCTCCAAAGGACCTTTCTGACGCTTGCCCGGCTCAGCTTGGCACATTGGCTGGCGGAATTCAAAGGCCATACCGGCAGCTTTGGAAGGCCCGGCGGACACCCTCGGGGAAGGTTTGGTAGAGCTAGCCGCATGCGCCCCTCTTTCTAAGTTGTTGAAAGATGGCAGGTTACTCCTACCACCGACATTTTCCGGCATCATTTTGCCCTTCTCCTGCATCTAAACGGCCATGAAGCAGAAGATCAAGGGTCGTGGCCGGCTGGTGCCGGCCCGCGCGACAGGTGTTCAGTACGAGGTGCATTACGGCATCGCTTCCGTGGGGGAACCTCGCCAGCACGGACGTGGATTGAGCCCCATGCGCTGGGAGAGGTGTTCGCTGCGCCCGGCAATGGCGCGACGCATCCCCGACGGCGAGTATTTCCTCCACGCCGAGGATGGCCGCGTGCACCAATTGAAGTCCGTGGACGGCAAGTGGCATTACCTGGCAGTCGCTGCCTGATCTCTCCCCCGTAGAGACATGCCCGCTGCGGATCACCCCACGAGCGCATTACTGCGCGCACGCACGGGTGTGCTCCGAAAACACTAGAGGCGAGCGCGCTCGGCTCTTGCAACTCGCAGGCTCTGTTGACATCCTTGCTCTGCGAGCGCTGCCGAGGAGCCGCTCTTCTGGAGTGCGGCGGCTTGACGCCGCTTTTTGACCGTGAACCCGCCCCGGATGCGAATCAGTCGACCGAGGCTTGACTCGGTCGGCGCGATTGAGGCGCCTCGGGGTGTGGGATCTCAACTGAGCCGTATCGGCATTGAATTGTTGAATCGCAGGTGAGTCGGATAAGTGCAGGCGGCGTTACGCCTTTTGGATGATGACGTCGCTGGCCTTGATCAGCGCTCCGACCGTGTCGCCCACGGTTAACTTCAATTCGTCCGCGCTCTTTCGCGTGACGATCGCCTCCACCACGTGGTCACCCACTTTGATTACGACGTGAGCTTGAATGTCCCCGAGCTTGATCTCGGTAATTTTCCCAACAAAATGATTGCGGGCTGAGATTCTCATGGCGAGAGATGATAGCTCACCCCCCGAAAAGTGTCGAGCCGGAAGCTTGAGGCCTCATTCAGTTCCCATGTGGCTGCGGCTGCTGCTGCCGCCTTTCTCACGTTGAAATCAGATGGATCCCGGGAAAACTTCGGCCGTGATTACCTTAATTTTGCGAATTCAGCTCTGGCCTGCTTCAGAATGGGTACATCCGGGTCTGCATCCTTCCACAGCGTCAAAAAATCCTGATAGGCCGAGTGCGCCTTAGCTGTGTCTCCCTGAGCGGCATAGGCCCGACCGAGGCCAAGGTGCGCCAGCGCTCCAATGGGGCCGTTCACCACGATCCCGCGATGATCCAGAATTTTCTGAAACTCCACGGCGGCCTCGCCCCCTTGGCGCGCCGCCACGTAAGCCTCCCCGCGCACGTATACCGGATACAGCGCCGTCCAAGCGAAGGTGCTGGAGGTGGTCATCCCCAGTTCGTAAGGCGCCGCTAATCGCAGGATTTCGATCGCCTCGCCTGCTTTCCCTCGATTGAGCGCGGCCTTTGCCCGCAGCGTCGGCAGGTAATTAAACCTCACGATTGTGTCCTCGGGGTACCTTTTAGCCAAATCCTCGGTCACCTCCTGAGCTTTGGCGTTGTCCCCTGCATAAGCCAATGTCAGCGCCGCGCCATACTCCACGTCTCGACGAACCGGCGGCGCGCTTGCCGCCGAGGCTCCTCGGCGCCCCTGTTCTGTTTCCCCGTACAATGCCTGTTTCAAGCCGCCGAGTGCCGTGTAGAGTGCAGCTACTTCCTTTTCCCCCGCTCGCTGCGCGGATTCCGTCGCACGCCGCGAGAATTCTTCCGCTTTCCTTAGCTGCCCGTGATTGCCCGCCGTCTCTGCTTCCAGGGCGAGGAGCTGGTCCTCAACTCCGGGCTTGCCAATTGCCAGCGCCACTTCGTTCGCCATCGCGGACGCATCGTTTTCAAGAAATCCGATTTGATATCCCGTAATCCGGTAGTAGGGGGAATCCAGTTTGCGATCGACTGCTTGTCGGTATGTGGCTTTGGCGTCTTCAACCCGCCCGAGAGGAAGGTAGTTGACCATGAGCACGGCGTAGGCAATCGGGAATTCCGGATGCTCGCGGACGGCGTCGCGCCCGGCTTCCATCGCTTGTTCATATTGCCCGAACACCGGATAAATGACGCCTGACAATAGACTTGGCGCCAGCTCCGAGCGGGGATACGTCCGGCGCCACAGCTCGCAGGTCTGCTCCGCTTTCTCCATGTTTCCTGTCACCGCGAGGTCGTACTGCGAAGAGATGAAAAACTTTTCGGATTCACTCGCCCGATCCCGGAGTTCGTAGGCTTTTTGGGCGTAGCCGGCGGCTGCGCCGGATTCGCCCAGATCCCCTTCCAGGCGTCCGAGGAATGCGTAAGCCATCGCAAAATTCGGGTCCAGTTCGATCGCATGCTTTAAGGAGGGAATTGCGTCCGTGGCGCCATTTGTTACCAGGACCTTTCGGGCGGAGCTGTACGCCTTCAATGCTTCCAGCGAGGGGGTCGTGGCTTGTTCGAGCGGCGTATCGAGCTTCGAGATTGTTTTGTGCGATTCGCCCAGCTTGCCTCGCAGTTCCCTGGCGGCCTTCCCGAGGGCCGCGAGCACGTGCCCTTTGTCCTCGGAGGTAATTTGCTCGCGCGCGAGCACGTCACCCGTATGGCAGTTGACTGCATTCAGCCCAACCACATAGTCCTCCGCCAGTTTCGCAATCGATCCGTCAATCACCGCCGCGCTCTCGGTTCTTTGGCACAGCTCTTGCGCGATTTCTGGTGTCAATCGTGTATTGGGCGGCTTCTCCATCAGGCGGAGTGCCTGCTGGATGCGCTCGTCGGAAACGATGCTGAGAAAAGGCGATTGTTCGAGCTGCACCGCCAACCCTTGCCGCAGCGTCCCGTCAAATACAGCATCGCCCGTCGTGTTCGTGAAATCTCCTATGACAATCGTGTCCTTATCCGTCAGCGCGTGGGCGTTGCGGGAGAAAATCAGCCAGCCTCCCGCTGCCGCCGCGAGCGCCACAACCGCTGCGCCTCCAACCGTCGCCCGCCGATGACGAAAGGATTTCGCCGCGTCCTCCAACCCCGCTTGTTCCGCTTTCTTTGCTGCACGCTTTGAACCCGAATCGCGTCTCACCCGCTGCAAATCCGCGCGAATTTCCGACGCGTGCTGGTAGCGCAGCTTCGGGTCCTTCTCGAGCGCTTTGTTGATGATTTCTTCGAGCTCCGGAGGAATATCGGGGTTCAATCGCAGCGGTGAAGCTGGCTCCCGGTTCAGGATCGCTTCCGCAATCAAGCCGCTTGTCTCGCCTCGGAACGCCGATACCCCCGTCACCATTTCATAGAGCACGGCGCCGAAAGAAAAAAGATCCGTGCGCGCATCGAGCGCTTCGCCCCGCACTTGCTCGGGCGACATGTACGTGAGAGTCCCCATCGCCGCGCCCGGTTCGGTCAGTTGTTCGAGTTCGGTCGCTGTAGGTGCGGCCGATAAATTCTGCGCGCCAACAGGAGGAGCGACTTTCGCTAAGCCGAAATCGAGAATCTTGGCGTGCCCGCGCGCGGTGATGAAAATGTTCGCTGGTTTGATATCGCGATGGACGATGCCGCGCGCATGCGCCGCGTCGAGCGCGTCCGCGATCTCACCGCCCCATTCGAGCGTCGGCTCGAGGGGCATTGGTTTGCCCGAAATGCGCTGCCGCAGCGTCTCGCCCTCGAGGAATTCCATGGCGATGAACGCTTTGCCGGATTCCTCCCCGATGTCGTGGATCGTGCAGATGTTCGGATCGTTGAGCGCAGAAGCTGCCCGCGCCTCCCGCCGGAATCGTTCGAGTGCCTGCGGGTCCCGCGCGATCTCATCGGGCAGAAACTTCAGGGCTACGAAGCGATGCAGCCGCGTGTCCTCCGCCTTGTACACCACGCCCATTCCGCCGCCGCCGATTTTTTCGAGGATGCGGTAGTGCGACACCACGCGCCCGGTCATGGAAGCGGAATCTGGCATCGGCGGCAAATGTTAGGCCCCGCATCCAGCCAAGTCAACGCGCGGCGAGGGAGTGCCGTGCAGCAGTGTGCTATCCTCGCCGCGTTGTGTGCGCCACGCCGAAATCGGCCATCACTCATCTCGAATGCTCGCGCTGCGCGAAACACCTCGCGCACGACCGCCTGCAAAACCTGTGCGCCTGCGGCGGGCCACTTCTCGCGCGCTACGATCTTGCCGGCGCTTCGAAGACGCTCACGCGCGATGCCCTGCGCTCGCGGCCGCTCTCGATGTGGCGCTATGCCGAAGTTCTGCCTCCCGGCGATCCCGTCACCTTGGGCGAAGGCATGACGCCGCTCCTTCGCGCGCTTCGCCTGGGCGCGCGCCTCGGCCTCGAAAATCTCTTGATCAAAGATGAAGGTCTCAACCCGACGGGTTCCTTCAAAGCCCGCGGGATGTCTGCCGCCGTGACCCGCGCGAAAGCTCTTGGCGCAAAAGCTCTCGCCGCGCCCAGTGCCGGCAACGCCGGCGGCGCTCTCGCTGCCTACGCCGCTCGAGCGGGGATTCCTTGCGCCGTCGTGATGCCGAAAGACACGCCTGCGGCCAATTTCCTCGAGTGTGAAGCTTTCGGCGCCGACGTCCGCCGAATCGACGGGCTGATCTCCGATTGCGGCCGCTTCGTGGCCGAGCATCGCGAACGCGAAGGCTGGTTCGAAGTCTCGACTCTCAAAGAGCCCTATCGCATCGAGGGCAAGAAAACGATGGCTTACGAGCTGTGGGAACAATTGGAAGAAAAGCTCCCGGATGTCATCATTTATCCAACCGGCGGCGGCGTCGGTCTGATCGGCATGTGCAAAGCCTTCGACGAAATGCAGGCCATGGGCTGGATCGGCGCCGAGCGCCCGCGAATGGTGGCCGTGCAAGCCGCGGGCTGCGCCCCGATTGTCGAAGCCTTTCGCCGCGGCGCAGAGAGCGCACCTTTTTGGGAGAATGCTCGGACAATCGCCTCGGGTCTGCGAGTCCCCAAAGCGCTGGGCGATTTTCTGATTCTTGCAGGCCTCCGTTCTACCAGCGGGATCGCAATTGCCGTCACCGATGAAGAAATTCTCGCGGCGGGAAGGGAACTGGCATCGCTCGAAGGGATTTTGGCCGCGCCGGAAGGAGCCGCAACCGTTGTCGCGGCACGCAAGCTCGCGGCCGACGGCTGGCTTCTGCCCCGCGACACGGTCGTGCTTTTCAACACCGGCTGCGGCTATAAATATTCCGAGGCCTGGCAGCAGGCGCTGCCCCATGCGTGAACTAAAATGCTGCCGGGAAGCAGGCGCCGATTTTTCCCGTAGGGGCACGGCATGCCGTGCCCGGCCTTTTGCAGCTGGTCAATCGCCCATTCAAGAGGACTCCGCGACAGGTCTATGACCGACCGCCTCTACTACAAAAATTCCTTCCTGCGCGAATTCGACGCGCAAGTTCTCTCGTGCGAGCGCGAAGGCGATCGCTGGAAGGTTGTCCTCGATCGCACCACTTTTTATCCCACTTCCGGCGGCCAGCCTCACGACACAGGCCGGCTGGGAGACGTTCCGGTCATCGAAGTCGCCGACGCGCCCGACGCACACACGGTTGTTCACTACACATCCGCGGAAGTTCCCATCGGTCCCGTGCACGGCCGAATCGACTGGGCGCGCCGCCGCGATCACATGCAGCAGCATACCGGCCAGCATTTGCTCTCCGCGGCGTTCATCGAGCTCTTTCAATTTCCCACCGTGTCGTTCCATCTCGGCAAGGAAATTTCCACGATTGATCTCACCGCGTCTTTGGTTGTCCCGCGCCATTTGGAGGAAGCCGAGCGCCGCGTCAACGAAGTGATTTTCGAAGACCGCCCCGTGATCATCCGCTTCGGCACCGCGGAAGAGCTCGCGGAAGCCGGCATTCGCAAGAAAGTCGAACGCGAAGGCACTCTGCGCGCGATCGAAGTCGAAGGATTTGATCGCCAGCCCTGCGGCGGCACTCATCTGGAACGCACCGGTCAAGCGGGACTGCTGCTGATCCGCAAGCTCGAGCGCCGGCGCGACGCATGGCGCGTCGAATTCGTGTGCGGCTCGCGCGCGCTCGCTGCCGCCCGCGCCGATTTCAATGCGCTTACGCAGGCGGCTTCGCTACTGAGCTGCGGCTTGCCTGAGGTTCCCGGCGTGCTCGCAAAATTGATCGAAGACCGCCGCGCCCAATTCAGCGCCGTAAAGCGGCTCGAAGAGCAGCTCGCCGAGCATGAAGCGCGCGCTCTCATTGCCGCTCCAGCCGCCGAGGAAATTGGCGGGCAGCGAGTCATCGTCTCCGCACTCGATCGCGCGACGCCCGGCTACCTGTCGCTGGTCGCTGCCAAAATCACCGCGCAGCCCGCAACCGTCGCGCTTCTCGCCAGCCGCGAAACTGGCCACGTCGTATTCGCGCAGTCGAAAGGCCTCGCGCACGACATGGGTGCGTTGCTTCGGGATTCGCTGAAGGATTTCGGCGGCAAGGGCGGCGGGCCCAAAGATTTCGCGCAAGGAAGCATTCCCGATGCCGGAAAAGTCGATGCGTTCCTCGCCCGTGCGAGCGAAGAGCTGACGAAATAATCCAGGCCATCCACTAAAGCATTCCTGGAAGGCACGGGTTTTTCTCGTAGGGGCACGGCATGCCGTGCCCTGCACCTGACGCTCCAGGACCATGCCCGGAATTATCGAAGAAGCTGCCTACCGGCAATCGTGTTTTGCGCCCCTCATCGCCTTTGTTAGAATTGAGCGCAGTGGGCGTGTAGCTCAGTTGGGAGAGCGCATCGTTCGCAACGATGAGGCCGCGGGTTCGAGCCCCGCCACGTCCACCAACTCTCCGCGCAGCAATCGCTACGGAATCTCGATAATCGTCGTACAACTGTCGCACTGCTTCACGCGCGATTCCGCGCCGCTCGCGTCTTGCGCCCGCACGGCCAGCCGATGTTGCCCCGGCTCGAACACCAGGCAGTCGGTCGTCCAAGTGATGCCCGGAACGATTCCGCTCGCGCCATTCGGCGCGGGAATCGTCGCCAGCTTCGTGCGCTTCGGCACGCCCACCGACACGTCGTACAGCACGAATTGCGCCACGCACCCGCGCTTGATTTTTTTCGTGCACAAAGGCGACTTGCTGAAGTCGTAGTCGAATTTCACCGTCACGCGGTGCATGGGCTGCGGCGTTTGCGGGCACGGCGGGTTCGCCGGCGGCGCTGGGGCTGCCGGCTGCGGCGGTGCGGCTTGAGCCGCGGGCGGCGCTTGCTTCGTGGATTGCGGGCCCGGCTCCGCCGGCAAGCCCGCGATCAGCGAAAGCAAAATCGCCGCGAAAAACTGCGCCCGCGCAACCATCCGCTGCTCCTCTCGAGAATTTTCGCCCCGCGTCGCGCTCCCAGGAAGTTACTCCCGCCCGCCGCGCCGTGCCAATCCCAGCTCCATCGCGACCGTCAGGGCACGGCTTTTTATCCTGAGCAGAGTCGAAGGGCAGCCGTGCCGGGAAAAGGCAGAACACCGGGGGGTTTTAACCCCTGAGGGCATCTGGCAGAATTTCTCACGGCGTAGTTTCGAGCTCCGGATCCATCGCGTGCACCGGCTCGGGCGCTTTTTTCGCGCTGGCCGTCAAATCCGCGGCAATCGACGGAATCCCGCCCTGCGGCTCGATCAAGTCCCCCAAATTCAGCCGCAAATTTCCCGGATTCGTCGCGTACGACAGCCCCGTATCGAGATCCACCACCCGCGAGCGAATCAGCTTTTCGATTTCGTCGTCGAAACACTGCATCCCTTCGGTTTCGCCGTCGCGAATCGCGTCGAGCAGCGACTTGCCTTCGCTCTCCCCCTTCTGCACGTACTCGCGCGTGCGCAGCGTCGATTTCAAAATTTCGAACACGGCCGCGCGCCCGTTGCCGTCGTTGCGCGGCAGCAGCCGCTGCGAAATGATGTAGCGAAACGATTTCGAAAACCGCATCCGCACCGCGGCCTGGTCGCTCAGCGAGAACGTTCCCACGATCCGCTCGATCGTTTTCGATGCGTCGATTGTATGCAGCGTGGAAAACACCAGGTGTCCCGTCTCGGCGGCTTCCAGCGCCACTTCGATCGTCTCTTTGTCGCGCATTTCGCCCACCAGAATCAGCTTGGGCGCCTGCCGCAGCGCCGCGCGCAGAGCCAGCGCGAAATTCGGAGTATCCGTGTGCAGTTCGCGCTGATGAATCGTGGCGCGCTTGTGCGCGTGCAGGAATTCGATGGGGTCTTCGATGGTGATGATGTGGCAGGCCCGCTCTTCGTTGATTTTGTTCACAAACGCCGCCAGCGTCGAAGATTTTCCGCTTCCCGTCGGCCCGGTCACCAGCACGATTCCGGGCCGCAGCGTCGCCGCTTCCTCCAGCTGCGGCGCCAGCTTGAGCGACTGGAAATCCGGCACGTTCGACGGAATCACGCGCATCACGATCGCGCAGCTTCCCCGCTGCGTGAAAATATTCACGCGGAACCGCGACACTTTCGGCAGGCTGTAGGAAATATCGCACGAGCCTTCTTCGCGCAGTTTCTGCACCGCCGTCGTGTTCCGCCCAATCAAATCGGCAGCGATGCGCGCCGTGTCCTCGGCCGTCAGGATGCCGACTCCCTGAATCTTCATCTGATTGAGCTGCCCGTGGACTTCCACCAGCGGCGCGCGCCCGGGGGAAAAAATCAAATCGCTCGCCCCCTTGGCGTTCCCGACCATCGCCGCGATCACGGCCTTCGTCGATGGCGGCGCGGGCGCGGCCGGTGCGCCGTTTGTTGCCCCGGCTGATGTGGCCGCAGCGGGCGGCGTGGCCGGCTGCGCATCGAGCGGAGCAGCGCGCGAAGAGCTGGGTGCGTCCATGGCATTCTCCTCCCGGGCGTCCCGAGAGGTGGACGCAGGCCTTTTTCGGCGAGGCTCCAGTATGGACGCGTTTTTCCCGGCCGCCACGGCAAACGACAGCAGCGTTTCCAATCAGCAAATCGCCCCGGGATCGCCCGCGCCACCCGGCCCTGCAGCCCGGAAGCCCAGCCTCCGACACTGTTTCTTCGCCTCTCATTCGCCTCCAGCAGGGTGCCGGATGGGCAAAACCCGTGGTCCGGCTTGCACATACATCACCTCGCATGTTGTTGCACCGATTGCCCTTGTGTGGAAAACAATTGCTCACAGTATGCACCTGGTTCAACATGGAACATAATCTAAGTCCTTTTGTTTCAGTATGGTGAATGTGGCGAGTCAATTGCCCTATTCGCAGCGGGAAGCTGTTTACCGGGTGGAGGGGACCATGAAATTCGGACTCGTGCTTTTTGCTCTGATCGCCTTGGCGGTCGCCGTGCCGGCTGCACACGCAGACACCGTCGCCTACACCGACCCGAGCGGCGCGGGCGATCAGGCGTTCACTGGCAACCTCGCTCTCACCTTCACGGTGGACTCTCCCATCACAGTCACCAGCCTCGGCGTGTTCAACGCCTCCGGCTCCGGGCTGATCACCGGCACTCTTCAAGTCGTCATTTTCAATACGGCCACAAATACCGAAGTCACCCCCGTTGTCACATTCGGCCCCGGTACGACTTATGTTACCGGAGGCGCCGGCTTCGACGTGTTCCAATCCATTTCGCCGGTCGTTCTGACGCCCGGAACCTACGAAGTGGACGCTGTCGGCTTCAGCACATCCGACCCGAACGGCAACCTCAACATGGGCTCTGTTGGGCCGGCATTGAACAACGGCGGCGGCGTGCTGACGTTCACCGGCGCAGCTTATAACTTCTCGACCGGATTGAACGAGGCGCTCACCTGCGGGGGCTGCAAGCCGCTTCCTCCGGAGACGATGCAATTCGATGCCGGAACGTTCACGTTCGAAGGCGCCGTCGTCACCACTCCCGAGCCAGCCAGCTTGAGCCTTTTCGCCACCGGCCTGCTCGGCCTGGCCGTCCTGCTCCGCCGCAAGCGCTCCGCATAACCCCTGCTGTTCGTCATCCTGAGTCCGCCTCCGCGGACGAAGGATCTCTCTTTGCCGTTGCCTCCTCCGTGAATCACCGCAGGCGAAAGCCGGGCGGACAATTCCGCCAACTTCGGTGATGCTGTTAACAGCGCGAAAATGGTCAAGTACTTTGACCATTTGAGGTCAAGTACTTTGACCATTTGGGGTCAAATACTTTGACCATTTAAGGTCAAGCACTGTGACCTTAAATCGCTGAAAATTCCCTCAAAAGGCCTCGCAATAGCCCGCAACTTATTCTGTGAGCGGACGTTAGAGCGTTTCCGGCCGATCTAGGCCCCGAAGAGGCTCG
>DASPSD010000046.1:0-46817 GCA_035624115.1 Candidatus Sulfotelmatobacter sp.
AAACTATTCGGGCCGTGTGATGGATCTCCTGACGCCCGTCGGTAAAGGCCAGCGCGGGCTGATCGTAGCTCCGCCGCGTACCGGTAAAACCATGCTCTTGCAGAGCTTGGCGAACTCCATTACCACCAACCACCCGGAAATCAACCTGATTGTTTTGCTGATCGATGAGCGGCCCGAAGAAGTAACCGACATGCAGCGCTCGGTGCGCGGCGAAGTGATCAGCTCCACCTTCGATGAGCCGGCTTCGCGGCACGTGCAAGTCGCGGAAATGGTGATTGAGAAAGCCAAACGCCTTGTGGAACACAAGCGCGATGTGGTGATTCTGCTCGACTCGCTCACGCGCCTGGGCCGCGCCTACAACGCGGTCACGCCGCCTTCAGGCAAAGTGCTCTCCGGCGGTATCGATGCGAACGCGCTCCAGCGCCCGCGGCGCTTCTTCGCCGCCGCGCGCAATATCGAAGAAGGCGGCTCGCTCACGATCATCGCCACCGCGCTGATCGACACCGGCAGCCGCATGGACGACGTCATCTTCGAAGAATTTAAGGGCACCGGCAACATGGAAATCAACCTGGATCGCCGCCTGGTGGATAAGCGCGTCTTCCCCACCATCGATATCAATCGCTCCGGGACGCGCAAAGACGAATTGCTGCTCCCGGCGGACGAGCTGAACCGCATCTGGGTGCTTCGCAAAGTGTTGAGCCCGCTTTCCACGGTGGAAGCGATGGAACTGCTCCTGGGCCGCCTCTCGAAAACGAAGACGAACGCGGAGTTCCTCGCCTCGATGTCGAGCCCGGCTTAGTCACCCGGTCTCGCTGCGATTCGCCCGATCCCCTTCCGCGAAACAGGTTCGTAAGTCGTGCGTGAAGGAGTGAGGGCCGTTGGAAAGATTTCTCGCCCGCCAGCCGATCTTCAATCATCAGCGCATCGTATACGGCTACGAGGTGCTGTTTCGCTCCGGCCCCGAGAACTACTTCGACCATTCGCATCCCGATGCCGCGGCTGCCTCCGCAGCCGATAGCCTGCTGCTGTTTGGTCTCGAGCGGCTCACGGGGGGCCGGCGCGCTTTCCTGAACTGCACTCGGGAATTTCTTGTTCACGATTTTCCCTTCGTGTTTCCGAAGGATCGCGTGGTGATCGAGATTCTGGAAAGCGTCCACGTGGACGCCGAGACGGTAGAAGCCTGCGCCCGGCTAAAAAAGGCGGGCTACCTGCTCGCTCTGGATGATTTCCGGACGTCGCCGGCCTGGGAGCCGCTGCTTTCGATGGCCGATTTCATCAAAGTGGATCTCCTCCTGACTCCGTTTGACGAGCAGATGCAGCTCGCGCGCGTTTTTTCCGCGTCCAAGGTGAGCCTCGTCGCGGAAAAAGTGGAAACCTACGACGAGTTTCAGCGCACGCTCGCGTGGGGTTACACCTACTTCCAGGGTTATTTTTTCAGCCGCCCTGAGATGCTGCGCCACCACGATGTGCCGGCCTACAAGCTGAATTACCTGCGCATCCTTCAGGCCGTGAACCAGCCGCAGATTGACCTGCACGCCGTCAGCGAGCGGATCAAGGAAGAAGCCTCGCTGAGCTACCGCCTGCTGCGGTATTTGAATTCCCCGGCATTTCCCTTCGTCGCCAACGTCAGCTCGATTCCGCACGGCCTCTCTCTGCTCGGAGAGCGCGGCACCCGCAAGTGGGTTTCGCTCGTGGCCGTTGCGTGCATGGGCGATGAAAAGCCGACGGAGCTCCTCATGCTGCCGCTGGTGCGGGCGCGCTTTTGCGAATTGCTTGCGCCCCACGCCGGACTCGTGAAGGCGGCGAACGATCTGTTTCTGCTCGGACTGCTTTCCGCCATGGACGCGATTCTCGACATGAAGATGACCGACATCCTCAAGGAAATTGCTCTTCGCGAAGACATTCGCCAAGCGCTGCTCGGAGAAAAAAACCGGCTGCGCGCCGTCTTTGACGTGGCGCTCCAGTATGAAAAGGGAGCGTGGGACACGATCAGCGAAGACCTCGCGCGGCTCGGCATTCCCGACACGCTGTTCCCGGAATTGTTTCTCAAGGCCGTTGATTGGGCGAGCGGGATTCTGAAAGGCGCGGACATGAACCAGAGCGAACCGCCCTTCCCGGTCGAGGGAGACCGGCCGCCTACGTTCTCACCCAAAACCTAGTTGAGTCAGTGTGACGACTCCCGTTTTTCGTCAGGGCACGGCTTCAGCCGTGCCGTAAGGTTTGCAAATTCAGTCCGGCTTCAGCCGCTGAGGGGCTGATTCCAGAGTGCTCCCCCAGACTCTAAATGCCGCGGCGGCCGCCCTGGCTTTTGGCGAGCAGCACAACGAGCCGCGCCGCTTCTTCCGGGTCCATTGCGGTGCTATCGACGATGACTGCGTCCGGGGCGCGGACGAGGGGCGAAGACTGCCGCTCACGGTCGCGCCGGTCGCGTTCGTGGATTTCCTCGAGCGTGCGCGAGAGATCGATCGAGTCCCCCTTCTGCTGATGTTCGCGCCAGCGGCGCTCGGCGCGCACTTCGGGCGAGGCGGTGAGAAAAATTTTCAGGTCGGCGTCAGGAAACACCACGCTTCCGATGTCTCGCCCTTCCATAACGACGCCGCCTTGTTCCCCGGCGCGCCGCTGCTCGGCAACAAGCACCTGGCGCACGCCGGAGATGACGGCGATTTTGGAAGATGCTTGCGCGACTTCCGGGCTGCGGATGGCGGTGGTCACGTCTTCGCCGTCGAGATAGACGCGCTGCGTGCCGTCTTCCGCGCGCAGATCCACGTGAGAGTGGCGGGCGAGTTCCGCGAGCGCATCTTCCTCGTCGAATCGCGCTTTCGAGCGCAGCGCCTTCAGCGCCAGCGCGCGGTACATCGCGCCCGTGTCGAAATAAACATACCCCATCAGCTCGGCCACCCGCCGCGCAAGCGTGCTCTTCCCCGAGCCCACCGGCCCGTCAATCGCAATGATTAGCCTTTTCAAGCCAAACCAAGCAGACCAGCGATGATCGCCATCACGAATTGGATCGAAATGGAAACCACGAACCACAATGCCATCGCACACGCTTCGACAAAGGCAGAGCTGATCATCTCAAACGCAAGAACTTCCGCAAAAGCCTTGGCATATCGTCGAAGGACGTGCTTCGAATTCATCTGAGCATTTCCCTCAAATCCGCTTGAAGGCGCGCTCGATTTCGCGGACCGAATAGCGCAGCACGACCGGCCGGCCGTGCGGGCAGCTCATCGGATATTCCGTCTTTGCGAGCTCGGCGAGCAGCCATTCCATCTTCGTGAGATCGAGCGGAGTGTTCACTTTGATGGCAGCGTGGCATGCGGTTGAAGCCGCGATCTTCGATTGCAGCGAATCAATCGAGATAGCCTGGTTTTCGCGCGCGATGCCGTCGAGGATTTCGAAGAGCAGCTTTTCCGCGTCGCTGCTCGCGATTCCCGCAGGCGCGGCAAGAATGGCCACGCTGCGCGGCCCCATCAATTCTGCTTCAAACCCGTGCGCGCGCAATTCCTCACCGATTTGTTCGAAGGTCGCGAGCTGCCTCGGGTTCAATTCGGCGATGATGGGCACCAGGATTCGCTGCCCGCCCAGCGCTCCTTCGCGCCGCGCGCGCAAATGCTGCTCGAATAGCACGCGCTCATGCGCCACATGCTGGTCGACGATCCACAGTCCTTCGCCGTTCACCGCCACGATGAAGCTCGCATTCACCTGGCCGAGCGGCTTCAAGTCCGCGATCTCGTCCGGATGCGGGAGCGAGCCCGATTCCGGGACCGCTTGCGGAGCTGCGGCAGTGGCAGCATCAAGCGGCATCGCAAAATTCATCCCCCCACCCGTGCCGAATTGCAGCCGCTGAGGAAACGAGCGGTCGAGCGCACCACTGAGCTCGAATTCCTCGGCGACGCTGGCGCCCGCCGCAAAGCCCATGGGAATTTCTGCGCGCGGTGGACCCGGCAATGCGGCTAGCGCAGCGCTTGCCGCGGCCGCGGCGGCAGCGAGCGGGCTGCCCAGTGGAAGCGGAGATGGCGCAGCCGCAGCGCGCGCGGCAGGAAAGCTTGGAATCGGCCGCGCGGCTGCTAGCGCCATGCGCAAAGCATCGCGCGTGAAATCGTGGACAAATTGCGGATGCCGGAAGCGCACTTCGATTTTCGCCGGATGGACGTTGACGTCGACTTCCTGGCACGGCATGTCGAGGAACAGCAGCACGACCGGAAAAACTCCCGGCGGCACAATATTGCGGTAGGCTTCGCTGATGGCGTGCAGCAGCAGGCGATCGCGAACCAGGCGCCGATTCACGAAGATGTAGATTCCATTGCGATTCGCGCGCTGCACTTCGGGCCGCGAGGTGAACCCGCTCACGCGCAGCGTGGCCGCTTGTTCATCGGCTTCCAGCGCGGGTTCCGTGATCGCACTTCGCACCGGCGCTTCCACGGGCGCGATTTCCGTCAGCTCGTCGAGCGCTTGCCGCCCGAAAATCTGGTACACCCGCTCGGAAAGCTTCTCCACGGGAGAGCAATTCAGAATTTCCTGCGACGGAGTCTTGAGCTGAAAGTGCGCCTCTGGATGCGCGAGGGCGTAGTGGGTAACGAGCGAGGCGATATGGCCAAGCTCCGTGGTCTCAGACTTGAGGAATTTCCGCCGCGCCGGAACGCAATAAAAAATGTCCGCCACACTCACCGAAGTTCCCGCCGGCGCACCCGACGCCTTGACGCTCGCTAGCTTTCCCCCGGCGAATTCGACGCGCGTTCCCTGCTCTTCTTCGGCGGTGCGGGTTTCAAGCACGAGCCGCGAGACGGCGGCAATCGAAGGAAGCGCCTCGCCGCGGAAGCCGAGCGTGGCGATCGAGAGCAAATCGTCGGCGGTGCGAAGCTTTGAGGTAGCGTGGCGCTCGAAGGCGAGCAGCGCGTCGTCGTGGTTCATGCCGGAGCCGTCGTCGATCACGCGAATCAGCCGCTTGCCGCCGGCTTCGGCTTCGATGCGAATCGAGCGCGCGCCGGCATCCAGCGCATTTTCGAGCAGCTCCTTTACAACAGAGGCGGGCCGCTCCACCACCTCGCCCGCGGCGATTTTATTCGCGACGTTTTCTGGAAGTATTCTGATCCGCGACAATGTTCAGGACCCAGAACCGTTTAACCACAGATAAACACAGATTAACACTGATAGGGACATGAATCTAAGAGAGGAATCCTTAAGGCTTTTCATCGCCGGCGGCTTTTCCGTGTTCAATCTCCAAATCGCCTTGTTTCCTGTCGAACAGCACTATCGTTGCCCAATCATCAGAACTTGGACGGCGATGCTCAACCTTGCCTTTACCGGCGACGTCGGGAGATTCCAAGTACGAGCTACCTGTAACTGGGCACTTCCAGGTGATGGCCCAACCTTCCGCGCCGCGAGGAAAGTATTTCTCAAATATGACTCTCGTCGAGCCACCGCATTCGCAGATCCTTTCCTTGATATAAGGCAGTAGCGCAATCCCCAATTCCACTAGCTGCTCAATTGGAACTTCAGACGGCGAGTCAGCCATTAAGTCTTGGGCCTTCGCGGTTTTCGGGAAGGCGATGACTTCGCGCAGTGATTTTTCGCCGGCGAGGAGCATGGCGATGCGGTCGATGCCGAGGGCGATGCCGCCGTGAGGAGGCGTCCCGTAGGTGAGCGCGTCGAGGAAAAAGCCGAAGCGCTGGCGCGCCTGTTCATCGGTGAGCCCGAGAGCTTTGAACATCCGCGCTTGAATATCCTGGCGATGGATTCGGATGCTGCCGGAGCCGAGCTCATTGCCGTTCAGCACCAAGTCGTAGCCTTTCGAGCGGCACTCCCAAGGAGCAGTTTCAAGCTTATCGAGATCTTCTTCGACGATGCCGGTGAAGGGATGCTGGGCGCTCACCCAGCGCTTTTCCGCCTCGCTCCATTCGAAGAGCGCGAAGCCTGTGATCCATGCAAATTCCCATTTGCTGCGGTCAATCAGGTCGAGCTTGTTGCCGAGGTGCAAGCGGAGCTGGCCTGCGACCGGAAGCGAACTGTCACTGTGCGGAATTTGCTCCTTCGCTGTGACTGCGACAATCAAATCGCCGGGTTTTGCGGCGACGGCTTCAACGAGGCGTTTAAGCGCTTCCGCGCCTAGAGTTTTTTCGAGCGGTGAGCTAATTCCCTCAGCGGTGATTTTGACGGTGTAGATGCCGCGCGCGCCGACCGATTTTGCGAATTCGCCGAGCTCGTCGAGCTGCTTGCGCGACCACGAGGCCCCGCCCGGCGCGACGACCCCCTGGACGTTGCCTTCGAAATGGAGCGTTGCGCGCGCAGGCTCGAAGAATTCAGTGATGTTGCGCAACTCCATGCCGAAGCGCAGGTCGGGCTTGTCGGAGCCAAAGCGGCGCATCGCGTCCTTATATTCCAGATGGCGGAACGGGCCTTTCACGCGCACGCCCGCAACGGCGCAAGCGCGCTCCATCATGCGTTCCATCACTTCGAAAATATCCTGCTGGCGGGGGAAAGACATCTCGAGATCGATCTGCGTAAATTCGGGCTGGCGGTCGGCGCGCAGGTCTTCATCGCGGAAGCAGCGCACGATCTGGTAGTAGCGGTCCATCCCGGAAATCATCAGGATCTGCTTGAAGATTTGGGGCGATTGCGGGAGCGCATAAAACTGGCCGTGATGCACGCGGCTCGGAACGAGATAGTCGCGCGCGCCTTCTGGAGTCGAGCGCGTGAGCATGGGCGTCTCGATTTCGAAGAAGCCAATTTCGTCGAGCGCTTTGCGGATTTCGAGGACGATTCTGTGGCGCAGTTCGATATTCGAGTGCAGGCGGGGGCGGCGCAAGTCGAGATAGCGATAGCGCAGGCGCGTTTCTTCGGTAGCGGTGATTTCGTCTTCGATTTGGAAGGGTGGCGTCTTCGAAGTGTTGAGAATGTGGAGGCGCGAAGCCATCACCTCGACTTCGCCAGTCGAAATTTCCGGATTTGGTTTCTGCCGGCGCAGGACGCGCCCTTCGACGGCAACAACGTATTCCGAGCGAAGCTCTTCGGCCTTCGAATGCGCCTCAGGATGCAATTCTTTATTGAAGACGATCTGCGCGATGCCGACGCGGTCGCGAAGATCAATGAAAATGAGCTGGCCCAGATCGCGGCGGCGGTGGACCCAGCCCATGAGAACGACGTCGTGGTCCACGTCGGCGGCGCGTAGCGCGCCAACATAATTTGTGCGTTTCAGGTTACCGAGCGAATCAAGCACGGGAGCCTCGTTTTTCTGATTCAAGATACTCAAGAAGCTCGTTTTCGTTGAGCTTTTTCTGGTCTGCATCGGCGAGGCGTTTGAGAGTGAACGTATGAGATGCGACTTCATCTTCGCCGATGATCAGCGCGTAGCGGGCGCCGAGTTTATCGGCCAAGCCGAGCGACTTTTTGAATTTCATTTCCTCCGGTGGAAGCTCGACGCTCAAGCCGGCATCGCGCAGCTTTCGCGCCATCGCTACGGCAGCGGGATAGGCGCTCTCGCCCATCCAGGCGATGAATACGCTCAGCCCGGGCAAGTGCGGCAGGTTCTTCGATTCCTGAATCGAGAGAATCGAGCGGTCGCTCCCGATGGCGAAGCCGATGCCCTTCGTCGGCGGACCACCGAGCAGCTCGACGAGGCCGTCGTATCGGCCGCCGCCGCAGACGGCGTTCTGCGAGCCGAGACCTTCGGCGGTGACTTCGAAGGTGGTGCGCGTGTAGTAGTCGAGGCCGCGGACGAGCCGCCAGTTTTCTTCGAAGGCGATCTTGCGGAGCCGCAGCTCGTCTTTGAGCTTGGCGTAGTGGGCGCGGCAATCGTCGCAGAGATGATCCGAGATGCGCGGGAGATTTTCGATGATCGGCTGCTCTTCGGGAATTTTGGAGTCGAGCACGCGCAAGGGATTGGTTTCGATGCGGCGCTGGGAATCTTCTTTGAGGTGGTCCTTCACTTTGAGGAGCACTTCGCGGAGGCGCGCGACGTATTGCGGGCGGCAATTTTTGTCGCCGATGGAATTGATGTATAGAGTGGTGCGCGTGAGGCCCACACGGCGGAAAAACACGAGCAGCATTTCGAGAAGCTCGCCATCAATCACAGGCGCGTCGGAGGGGCCGAGAACTTCGGCACCGATTTGGTAGAACTGGCGGTAGCGTCCTTTTTGAGGGCGCTCGCGGCGGAACATCGGGCCGATATAGTAGAGCTTTTGATCGCCCGGGAGCGTTTGCATGCCGTGCTCGATATAGGCGCGGCAGACGGAGGCGGTGGCTTCTGGGCGAAGGGTGAGTGACGATTCGTCCCGATCTTCGAATGTGTACATCTCCTTCGAGACCACGTCGGTTTCAACGCCGATCGAGCGGGCGAAAAGCTCGGTGTCTTCAAAGACCGGCAGGCGGATTTCGCGGTAGTTGTATGATTCAAACGATTCGCGGGCGGACTGCTCGAACCAATTCCAGAGCGAGGAATCGGGCGGAAGAATATCGCGGGTGCCTTTGATGGCGCGGAATTGTTTTCGGTCAGCCATTATTCCTCAGGGGCTAAAGCCCCGACACTCTCTCTGCAGGTCTGTCGGAGCTGAAGCTCCGACCCCCTAAAAGAGCCGGCAAGATGCCGGCGCTACATCTGCCAAGAGGCGAGCAGATGACAATGATCGCGACACGAGTCACGAGTCACCAGTCACTGATCACTGGTCACAACTTTTCCGCCTTGTACGCTTCTTTGTACTCAACGTAGCGCTGGGCGTAACCGTCGATGGATTCCTGGTCGGCGGCCGCAAGCGCGCGACGGAACTTGCCGGGATGGCCCATGAAGAGGCTGCCGAAGGGGACATCGGTCCCTTCGGAGACGAGCGTGCCGGCGGCGATGATGGAGCCTGCGCCGATTTTTGCGCCATTGAGGATGATCGCGCCCATGCCGATCAGGCAGCGCGATTCGATCGTGCAGCCATGAAGGATGGCGCCGTGGCCGACGGTGACATTATCGCCGAGGATGAGCGGGTGCGTCTCGCGCATGACGTGAAGAACCGAGCCGTCCTGGATATTGGTGCGCGCGCCGATGCGGATGTAGTTGACGTCACCGCGGATTACCACGCCCGGCCAGATGCTGGAATCTTCGCCGATGGAGACATCTCCGATGATGACGGCAGCGGGGTCGATGTAAGCGGAAGCGGCGATTTTGGGCGTGCGGCCGCGGAAGGCGCGGATCAAGAATTTCTCTCCATTTGAAACAAGAAACGCTAACACACGCTTGCAGGGGTGACAAGGAAAGGGAGTGGTTGCTTGGGCGGCGCCGGGCACGGCATGGATTCGGCTGCGGTCACCACAAGTGCCGTGCCCCTACAAGGAAAATACACCGCGGCACATCGGAGCGGGGAGGCGGCGTGGACTGCGGACGCGCGGCCGGAGGACAGGCCGGGAGGCCTGTCCTACTTGACGGCGAATCGGCTACAAGATTTGGACGGTGGGGGCGGAGGAGGCGGCGTTGACGGCGGCGGCGCGGGCGGCGACGTTGCGCGCCATCGCGTAGATGCTCTTGCCGCCGGGGGCGTCTTCGCCGAACGAGGCGACGGGCTTGCCGGTGTCGCCGCCGATGCGGATTTGCGGATCGATCTCGATCTCGCCGAGAAATGGCACGCCGAAAATCTGGGCCATGCGCTGGCCTTCGCCGTGGCCGAAGACGTCGATGCGCTCCTGGCAATGCGGGCAATTGAAGTAGCTCATGTTTTCGACCACGCCGAGAATATCCACGTGGACCTGGCGAAACATCTCGATGGCTTTGCGGACGTCGGCGAGCGAGACAATCGAAGGAGTGGTGACGACGACGGCGCCGGTGATGGCCACGCTCTGGATGAGCGTGAGCTGGACGTCGCCGGTGCCCGGCGGCAAATCGACAACGAGATAATCGAGCTCGCCCCACTGCACGCTGCGCAGAAATTGCTGAATCACGCTATGCAACATCGGGCCGCGCCATATCAGCGGCTTATCGCCGGGATTGAGCAGGCCCATCGAAATCATTTTCACGCCGTAGCTTTCGACGGGGATGATGGTGCGTTCGTCGAGGGCGCGGGGCTGCTCAGCGGAACCGAGCATCAAAGGGACATTCGGGCCGTAGACGTCCGCGTCGAGCAGGCCGATGGCGCCGCCGAGATTTTTCAGCGCGATTGCAAGATTGACGGCGACGGTCGTCTTGCCGACGCCGCCTTTGCCGCTCGCGACGGCGATCAGGTTTTTGACACCGGGAATCGGCGCCGTCTTTTGAGGCGCCGGGCCGGGCATGGGTGCTGGGGGCATGAAGGTCCTTTCAAGAAAGCAGGATGGGACCAAAAGCTGCCGAGATATGCGTCCAACATTTTATGATAGACCGGGTTCCAAAAGGCGGCAAGCACTCGGAACAGATGCACAGGCCCTTCCTGCGTCGAGGCAGGCCCTTCCTATGTCAGGGCAAGCAAGAGTGCCTGTGCCACGTGTCCGCTTTGCGCCGGACGGACCGACCAGCTAAAATGGATATTGGGCCTCACGGGAAATTCCGCGAGAAGTACGCATTGCGCGCCCCATAAAGGGATCCAAGCAATCCGACATGCAAGTTGACAAACTGATTGACAGCGTAGTCGCGCGCTTCATCGGGACCAAGCACGAGCGCGACATCAAGCGCATCCAGCCGCTGGTGGACGCGATCAACGAGTTCGAGCCGGAAATCAAAAAGCTCGGAGACGCCGAAATTTCCGCGCGCGCGCGGGCGCTCAGGGCCGACGTGCAGAAGCGGCTCGAAGGTCTCGAAAACGACGACCCGGACATCAAGGAAAAGCTGAGAGAAGCGCTCGAGCCGGCGATCGTCCCGGCATTTGCCCTGGCGCGGGAGGCGGCGCGGCGGACACTCGGGATGCGCCATTTTGACGTGCAGCTCATCGGCGGGATCGTCCTGCACCAAGGGAAAATCGCGGAGATGAAAACGGGCGAAGGAAAAACGCTCGTGGCGACGCTGCCGGCGTTTTTAAATTCGCTCGCCGGGCGCGGCGTGAACATCGTGACCGTGAACGATTACCTGGCGCGCCGCGACGCCGAATGGATGGGCCCGATTTACAAAATGCTGGGGCTGACGGTGGGCGTGATCGTGCACGACCTCGACGACGGGCAGCGGCAAGCCGCCTACAACGCGGATGTGACCTATGGCACGAACAACGAGTTCGGCTTCGACTACCTGCGCGACAACATGAAGTACGACCTGAAAGATTGCGTGCAGCGCGGGCACGACTTCGCCATCGTGGACGAGGTGGACTCGATTCTGATCGATGAAGCGCGCACGCCGCTGATTATTTCGGGGCCCGCGGAAGAATCCACCGACAAGTACTACCGCATCGACAAAATCATTCCGAAACTGATCCGCGATATCGATTACACCCTCGATGAAAAGCACAAGACAGCCACGCTGACCGAAGAGGGCGTATCGAAATGCGAGCGCCTGCTTAGCCTCGGGAATCTGTACGACCCGACGCACATGGACATCATCCACCACGTATACCAGGGGCTGCGCGCACACACGCTTTATCAGCGCGACGTCGACTACGTGGTGAAAGACGGCGAAGTGATCATCGTCGACGAATTCACCGGGCGCCAGATGCCGGGACGCCGTTGGTCGGACGGGCTGCACCAGGCGGTCGAAGCGAAAGAGAACGTGAAAATCGAGCGAGAAAACCAGACGCTCGCGACGGTCACGTTCCAGAATTATTTCCGCATGTACAAAAAGCTCGCCGGCATGACCGGAACTGCGGAGACCGAAGCCGCCGAATTCGAGAAGATTTACAAACTAGAAGTCGTTTCGATCCCGACGAACAAAACGCTGATCCGCATCGAAAATCCGGATGTCGTATATCGCACCGAAGCGGAAAAATTCGAGGCGGCGGTGAACGGCATCATGCAGGAAGACGGCACCTATGTCGGCGGCATCCGGCATTACTTCGAAACCGGGCAGCCGGTGCTGGTGGGCAGCATCTCGATCGAAAAATCCGAAAAAATCGCCGAGCACTTGAAGAAGGCCGGTATTCCGCACCAGGTGCTGAACGCGAAGCAGCACGAGCGCGAAGCGAAAATCATCGCGCAGGCGGGGCGCAAAGGCGCGGTGACGGTCTCGACGAACATGGCCGGCCGCGGGACCGACATTTTGCTGGGCGGCAATCCCGAAGCGATGGCGCGCGAGTATGCGCTGAAGAACAAGCTGGCGATGCCGTACGCGCCGGCGGGTTCGGTGATCGGCTCGTCGCCCGGGACAGAGACGGCGGCGCAGGCGGATGCAGCAGCGGGCCAGTCGAGCGGCGGAAACGGCGCGGGAGCGGCGGCGAGCGCGGCGATGGTGCTCTTCCAGCAGGAGGGCAAGATTTATCAGGTGCCGCTCGAACAATGGAAGCCGATTTACGACCAGTTTGCTGAGCAATGCCGCGCCGAGCACGATGAAGTGGTGGCCATGGGCGGGCTTCACATACTCGGCACCGAACGTCACGAGGCGCGGCGCATCGACAATCAATTGCGCGGGCGCGCGGGACGCCAGGGCGATCCGGGGTCCTCGCGATTTTTCCTTTCGCTCGAGGACGACCTGCTGCGGATTTTCGGCGGCGAACGCATGAAAGCGTTCATGTACAAGCTGGGCATGACGGAAGGCGTGCCGATCGAGTCAAAGCTGATCAGCAAGCGCATCGAGAACGCGCAAAGAGCGGTCGAGGCACAAAACTTCGAAGCGCGGAAACACCTGCTCGAATACGACGACGTGATGAACAAGCAGCGGGAAACGATCTACTCGCTGCGGCGGTCGTTCCTGGAGGGGCGCGATCAAAAGGAATTCATTCTCGAGCGCGCCGAGGCTATCGCCATTTCGCTCGTGGAAACGTATTGCCCGCGCGAGCAGCATCCCGATCAATGGAACGCCACGCAATTTGCGAACGAGATGCTGAATCAGTTCGGCTTCGAGCCGAAAGGCGCGGGCATCGATCTGAGTTCGCTCAACCACGATGCGCTGGCCGATGCGGTGGTCGAAAAAGTGAAAGCGCGTTATGAGGAGAAGGAGAAGCTTTTCGGCGCGCAAACGCTGCGCTGGCTCGAGCGGCACATCCTGCTCGATATCGTCGATGGGCAGTGGAAGGACCACCTGCTGACGCTCGATCACTTGAAAGAAGGAATCGGGCTGCGCGGATACGGGCAGAAGGATCCGCTGGTCGAGTTCAAGAAGGAAGCGTTCATTCTTTTCGAAGACATGATGGACCGCATTGACACCGAAGCCGTGCGATTCCTCTTTCTGGTGCGGCCGGCGGAAGGCCAGGCCAGCGCGGCTGTGCCCGGCGGCGAGCCGGCGCCGAGGCCTCCTACGCCGCGCGTGATAGCCGCCTTTTCGCCGGAAGAGATGGAACGCCGCCAGCGGCGCCAGCAGCAGCAATTGCAATATCAGACGGGCCCCGCGCAAGCGGAAGCGCCGAAGCCGGTTCGAGCTGGCGCAAAAATCGGACGGAACGATCCATGCCCCTGCGGCTCCGGCAAGAAATACAAGAAGTGCCACGGCGCGGCTGCCTGAGCGCGCCTCGCCAAAATCCGTGGAATGCGTTCCCCTCCGGCGCTGCTATTGTTTCTTTGTCCGCATCCGTGCCCGCCGCGCTGAAAGTGTGCTAGTCTCTGCTCCACGCGCCCAGGGGAAAGCCGCCCTCGGGCCACGGGGTGTGAGATGGCCGCCGCAGCTCCTGTTCGATGCTTGAGGGCGGGGTGTGTGAGGGCGGTCCCGCTGGGGCTCGCGGGAGAGCAGCTTTGCCTCGATCACTTCCTCGATGAAGCGTTCCTTCGCACCAACGACACGCTCGATGATTGCCGCCGCGGGCTCTCGATGGATTCCGGAAGCCTTGAATGGCTCCTTTCCGATGCACTGGCGATCGTCAAGAGTCTCGAAGAAGGGGCCGAGCAGCCGAATCCGGAGCAGCGCGACCGCATGCTCGAGCTTCTGCTGATTCTCGCGAACCTGCACGAATACGTGGCGCATCATTCGGTGCGCGTCATGCGGCCTGCTTGACGCGAGCCGGGCGCGATGCCGCCGGCCGCATTGCTTAAGCGTTAACAGCAGTGACGATTCCCTGCCTTGCATTTTTTCTCCGCCCGCGCCAAGCTGAGTTTCCCTTCCGGACAGCCCAGCGATGCCGGATAACAGCTCGATTCGTGACCCGTTCAAGCCACAGCAGCCGACGATCCCAGGGGTGTCGAATCGGACCGCGCACGAGAGCCATGCGGCGCCGGCAGAGCCGGCAGCGCCTGTATCCATCATGGACAAGGCGCGAGCGCTGCAATCACAAATGCCGCCGAAGTGGGTCACGCTGAGCGTGGCGGGGGCGCTCTTCGCGGGGATCGCAGTCGCGTGGTGGATTCACGGCGCTTCGGCAAAGGGAGGCGGGCCGGAAGAGACGCCGACTGTGGCTGCCGAACCTCCTGCGCCAGCCAAACCGCCAGAAAAATTGCCGATGGGGCCCGGTGAAATCGCGACAACAACGAAACTCGACAAAGTCTGGTCGTCGCAGAAATTCATATTCCACGACCGCAGCACTTCGCGCGACGTGCCGGCCATGGTGGTGCATCTGCCGGGCGAGACTTACTGGGCGTTTTCGCTGACCGAGCCGTATGGAAACTGTGAGCTGGAATATTTGACGGACCTCGAGAAGCTGCGCTCGGCGTACAACTACCGCGCCGAGCACCCGATGGTCGGCGACCCGTGCAATAAATCGGTCTTTGACTTGACGCGCTATGGCAGCAGCCCGAGCGGGCTGGTGCGCGGTGAAATCGCGCAGGGAGCCGCCGTGCGGCCACCCATGGCAATTGAAATTCGAATTCAGGGCTCGAGGATTATCGCAGTCCGCACAGAGTAGAAGATTTCGCGGGTTAGTCCGCGGCGGAACCACTTTCGAGCGCTGCGCAGCGCTGCACTTCCTGATTCATTTTTCCCGCCAGCACCATCGCCACCATTTTTTGATCGGCCGCCCAGGACCAAAAAGGATGGCCAAACGTGGCCGGGCGATTGTGCTCCACGAAGAAATGAGAAAACCAGGCGAATGCGTACGGCACTACGAGCGCCGCGAGGACATACCACGGCTGGCGCAGCGCGATGGCGGCCACGAGAAGTCCCCAGCCGATCAGCGTGCCCACGGAATGAAAAATTCTCGTGAGCGGCTGGCGATGGGCAAGCACGTAGAAAGGCCAAAACTCGGAGAAGCTGCGGGGTTCCTGCATGGCCGCGATTCTAACCCAGGCGCACGAAAGTGCGAGGAAAAAAACGCCGCTGTCCCGGCTCCGAGCGAAACCGGAACAGCGGCGGCCGTGCAGGTGCTGCTGTCCCTACTGATTCATCTCCTCAATCGTCCTCGCCACCATCACCGGTGAATTCGTCGATGGGTCGATCAGAATGAACCCGACGATGCGGATCGGAATCGGGTTCGGACCCGAGAGGGCGGAAAGGCCGCTGAGGTTGATGAAGTTCGTGAATTGAGTGCTGATCACAGTCAAAGGCTGCGGCAGAAGAACGCCGGCCAGGTAGTTATCGTCGAAGCCGAACGTTCCGCTATTGCCCGATTGAATTTGCGTCGTTCCCGGGACCCACGTGCCGCGCTGGCCCTGGCGTTCGAGGACCACACGGTGCACCGTAAGCGCGGGAGGATTCACGGACGTATCCAGCTTGCCGCCGAAAACGACGGCTTGCCCCGCCAACTGGCTGCTCGGACCAAAAAGCAGCGCGGTGAGAGGAGTCTGGACATTGGCGATGCGGTATTGCTCGTTGCCCGTGAGCGTGATCGGATCAATCTGGCCGAGCGGCGCGCCGGTAAGGTCGGGAAGCTCCGCTCGCGCATAGAGATTGACCTGGCTGGCGTGGCCGTCGGTGTTGGTCACGAACGTGTCGAGGCCCTCGACGAAGAAGTGATCCTGCGAGATGACTTCCACTTCGCTGGCGTCGATGTCTTGCGTCACGCGATTGAGAACGCCCGAGACTTCCACGATTGTGTTCGTATCGAAATTCGCGGGCATGATGGATGGATCGTCGAATTGCGTGTTGCCGTCGGTATCCACGGTGAACTGGCGGCCGTGCGGCCCCTGAATCATGAATTGATTGCCGGCGGGATTGACGCTGATCACCCCGGCGTAAAAGTCGTCGATGAAGGCGTCGGCGTCGTCTACCGAGATTGCTTTCACGTCGAAGGTGGGAGTGAAATTGCCGGTGATGTCTCCGTTGGCGTCGGTCTGGATGGATCGCTTCAAGTCGAGTTCCATGAAGAAGCCGACGAGATCCTGGTCATTCAAAACCAGGGGATTTGCCAGCGGAAGCGTGACCGACATGGGATTCACGGTGGCCGTCAGAGTGTTGAGAATGGGCGGCGAAACCGAAGTGTCGAGAAAACCGATCGTCACGCTGCCCACCATGATGGTGGCGGAGTTGTAATTGCCTGCGGGGACGTCTTCGAGATCCAGCAGGCTGCGCAAGCCGCTCAGTTTGGCAAAGTCCACGGTCTGAGGGCCGTTCAAGAGGTTTACAGTCGTCGTCCCGTCCGAAAGCGTGATGCTGGTGACTTGCACGAGCACCGACACGACGCTTGGGAGAGGAGGATTATCGGTACCGATAGTAAAGATGCTGCCGGTCTGGGGGTTTGGATTCCCTGCCGGAGCTGCTCCGGAGCCGCCCCCGCAACTCGCGAGCGCAAGGATAGCGAGCAGTGAAAAGAACACACCCAACCACTTGGAGTTATGCATTGCACGTCTCCTTCACCGAAGAATTGATGATTGCGAGGCCGAACACCCGGAATCGGCCACTCCTGGTGGAACACGGGGTTTGCCGAAAAGTTGCAGAATTTTTTCGTGTGCAAGCAGCCAAGAGAGCCAGCCGGCCTTCATTCGAGTCGGCAGGCGGCAAGTTGCCCTGGGGACAGCATTTATCGTCGGGAGCGCATCGTAGTAGACTGGGTGCATTGGGCCTCGGGAGCAGCGGGGCCACTTACGGGGTGGGGGCGGAGTCTTGCGCAGATTATTGGTTTGGCCGATTGCTGTCGTGGGGATTGCGCTGGCGGGAGGCTGCTCCCGGGCGAAGGACGATGCAGCAATCGTTACGAACATCAAGGCCCAGCTTTTCTCCGACGCCCTGCTCAAGGGCTCCGATCTCCAAGTCAAATCTTCCAAAGGGCAGGTGACCCTAAGCGGAACAGTCCCAACCGTTGCCGCGCAACTCGAAGCCTACAAACTGGCCAGCCAGACTCCCGGTGTAAAAAAAGTCGAGGACCTAATGAGTGTCCAGACTCCTCCTGCGTCCGAGCAACCGGCACAAAATTTGCCCGCCTCCACAGCGCCGCCGGAGCCGACGCGGCCTCACAAGTCTCACGCGAAGAAAGCGCCTCCTGCTTCTGAGGAAACGCAAGTGGCCAAGAATACGCCTCCCCCGGCTCCGGCGGAACCGCCACCTGCCCCGACAACTCCCGTTCAGGCCGTTCCGGCGGTTGCTCCCGCCCCTCCGCCGCCTCCGCCCCGCCCTCAACCGAAACAGGTTCTGATTCCTGCAAGCTCCACGGTTACGATCCGGATGATCGACAGCGTGGATTCTTCAGTGAATCACGCGGGAGAAATTTTTCACGCCTCGCTCGAAGCCCCCGTCGTGGTTGAAAACGAAGTCGTGGTCCCGCGTGGGGCCGATGTATATGTGCGGCTCGCGGCCGCCGGCCAAGCCGGCCACTACAAAGGAAAGAGCGAGCTGCACCTCGAGCTGATCAAGCTGGAATTCCAGGGACGATCATATCCGCTGACGAGCGGCACATACTCTCTCGCGGGCGGCTCGCGCGGAAAGAACACGGGGGAAAAGGTCGGCGGCGGCGCGGTTGTCGGCGCCGTGATTGGAGCGCTGGCGGGCGGCGGCAAAGGTGCGGGAATCGGTGCAGCCGCGGGCGGAGCGGGCGGAGCGATCTGGAACGGAGTGACGCGCGGAAAAAAAGTGAAGATTCCCGCGGAGACGAAGCTCGATTTCCAGCTGGAGCAACCGGTCACGGTGACAGTGATGCCTCGGGCCACTCCTCCCGCGGAGCAATAAACGACGTCTGGTCTTCGCTTGCGCCTGCGCAGCGACTTGTTTACGATGGTTGGCTCACACAAATATGATTGGCGAGACGATTTCTCACTACCGCGTCCTGGAACCTGTCGGAAGCGGCGGCATGGGGCAGGTATTTCGCGCCGAAGACACGCGCCTCGGCCGGCAGGTGGCGCTGAAGTTTCTTTCCGCTGAGCTCGCACGGGATCCCACCGCTCTCGAACGGTTCCAGCGAGAAGCCCGCGCCGCCTCTTCGCTGAACCATCCCGGCATTTGCGTGATTTACGACGTGGGCGAGCACAATGGGCGCCCCTTCCTCGTCATGGAACTGCTCGAGGGGCAGACGCTGCGCGAGCGCATCGCCAGCCGGCCGCTTTCGACCGATGTGATGCTCGATTTCGGGGCGCAGATTGCCGACGCGCTCGACGCCGCGCACTCGCGCGGAATCATCCACCGCGATATCAAGCCCGCAAATATTTTCATCACTATGCGTGGCCAGACGAAAATTCTCGACTTCGGGCTCGCCAAGCAGGCCGCGGTGCGCCGCGTCGCTGAAGCGGTCGGAGCCGGCAACACGACGACGCAGCCAACCACGGACAATCTTCTCCTCACCAGCCCCGGGTCGGCGCTGGGCACCGTCGGCTACATGTCGCCCGAGCAGGCGCGCGGCGAAGAGCTTGATGCGCGCACGGACCTGTTCAGCCTGGGCGCGGTTCTCTACGAAATGTCCACGGGCGCGCCCGCCTTCACCGGCGCAACGGCGGCTGTAATTTTCGATGCGATCCTGAATCGCACGCCCGCTCCTCCATCAAGCCTGAACCCGAACATTCCTCCGAAACTCGAAGAAATCATCGGCAAGTCGCTCGAAAAAGAGCGCGACTTTCGGTATCAGACCGCCGCCGAGCTGCGGGGCGACTTGAGGCGCCTGAAGCGCGATACCGACTCGGGCCGCGCGAGCGGCTCCACACGCGCCTGGCCCGCCGCCGGTCCTGCGTCCGGGACCTCTCTTCCGGCCGCTGCCCCGGGATCGGCTTCGGCAACAGCAGCGGCACCGGCGACCTCTGCGGCACCGGCGCATCAGCGCGCCCACTGGGGCGTTTGGCTTGCCGGAGGCCTTGTTCTCACCGGCTTGGCCGCGGGACTTGCACTCTTTCTGCACACCCGCTTCTCGCACCACGAAGAGGCCAGCTTCGCGCAGATGACGATTACCCCGGTCACAACTTCCGGCAGCGTCCATTCCGCCGCGATTTCTCCCGACGGCAAGTGGCTCGCCTACGTTTCCGACGAGCACGGCAAGCACGGCGTTTGGGTCCGCCAATTGGCCACCGGCAGCACTGCGCAGGTGGAAATCGGCACGCCGGGCGAAATTGCGGGCCTGGCATTTTCCAACGACGGCAATTATCTCTATTTCGTCAAGGAAGAAAACGAGCACGGTCTCGAGAACCTCTACCAGGTCCCCTCGCTCGGTGGCACGCCCCGGCAAATCCTGGCGAACGTCGGAAGCCCGATTGGATTGTCTCCCGACGGAAAGCAACTCACGTTTGTTCGAGCGTTCCCCCAGGCGAAGACCAGCAACTTGATGATTGCAAATTCAGACGGCACAAACGAGCAGACGCTTCTGACTTTGAGGAGTCCCGCATTCTTTGCCGGTTCAGGTCCGGGCTGGTCTCCCGACGGGAAGCGAATCGCAGTGGCGGATAATCCTGACGGAGAGATCGAGAAGTATGCCGTCGAGATCGTGGATGTGGCCTCGAAAGCAAAGACGCGGCTGGGCACTCGCGATTGGATCCAACCGGATCAAATGGTCTGGCTGCCGGACGGTTCGGCAATCCTGTTCAACGCCCGCGTGAACAAAACCTCGCTCAACGCGCAGCTATGGGAACTCAGCTATCCGGGCGCGGAAGCGCGCCGCGTGACCAACGATCTGAATTATTACACCGGCTCCAATATCACCGCGGATGGCTCTCAGCTTGCCACGGTGCAGGTGTCGCTTACGGGAAATCTGTGGGTGACGAATTTCGGCAGTGCCGCCACATTTTCGCAGCCCCGCCAGATCACCAGCGGCGTTAGCCGCGCCGACGGAATCGGCGGGCTGGCCTGGCTCGCCGCCGACAAGATTGTCTACTCCTACTACACCTCCGGATCCGTGCGCCTCGCCAGCGCATCGCCCGACGGCGGCAACATCCGTGACATCTCGCCAACAGTGCAATCTGCATTCTGGCTTTCCGCCTGCGGCGATGGCCAGCACTTCGTCTTCGGGATGATCAGCAACAAATCCAGCGCGTCGGTTTGGCGCGCCGATGCTGATGGCGCGGACGTGAAGGAACTCACTCCGGGGAGAATCGCTGCCGAGCCGAGTTGCTCTCCGGATGGGAAGTTCGCCGTGTTTCTCGACGTTCTGGGGGACACGACCCGCCTGATGAAAATTGATCTCAATGGCGGCGCCCTCACGGAAGTCAGCAAAGCCCAGGTTGACCGCCCCGCCATTTCCCCGGATGGCCGTCTCGTGGCTGGGATCTACGGCCCCGACCCGAGCCAGCAGAAGCTGGCCATCGTGGGCGTGGACGGAGGCGAAGTCCGGGCGCTATACGATCTGCCGCCGACGGCCGCGGTCTCGGGCGATGGCGGCCAAAAGCTCATCTGGACAAAAGACGGACGCGCCGTGCTTTACCCGGTCCAAAAGGACGGAGCGGTGGCAATCATGGCCCAGCCAATCGGCGGCCCCGGAGCGCCGCCTGCGCCCGCAAGGCAAGTGATGAATCTCGGCCCGGATTTCGATTGGGGAGCCTGGTCGCTCTCACCGGACGGCAAACAGATTGTCTATGCGCACGGGCGCCATCCTACCGATGCGGTCTTGATCTCGCACTTCCACTAGCTCTCGTTCGGGAGATTCCGATGAATATTTCGCGCCGCCAATTGTTCAAGACTGCGTCAATGGCCTCTGCCGGCGCTGTGGCGAGCGCGTTCTCGGCGCGCGGCCCAGACGGTATGGCGCGAGAGGAGCAACTACCGCCGTTGCCGCCCGCGTTCGACAAACTGAAACCCCTGGGCGATCGCGTGAAGCCAATCAGCAAGGAGGAATTCAAAGCGCGCATTGCGCAAGCCCAAAAACGGATGGCTGAAGCCAAGCCCCGCTTCGATGCTCTCTACATCACGCCCGGGACTTCACTCGAATATTTCGCGCGCATCCGCTGGTGGCCGAGCGAGCGCCTACTTGCGCTGCTGCTCCCGCGCCAGGGCGAGGCGGTGCTTATCTGTCCCGCATTTGAAGAGGCGCGCTTGCGCCAGCAGCTTCTGTGGCCCATTGAAGTCCGTGCGTGGCAGGAAGACGAAAGTCCCTACGCGCTGGCGGCGAAATCGCTGGCGGAGCGCGGGATCCGCACAGGAACGGTAGGGATTGAGGAGACCACGCGGTTCATGTTCTTCGATGGCCTCCGTCAGGCCGCTCCGGGGCTTTTCTATCGGAGCGCGACGCCTGTGACCGCCGGCTGCCGCGCGCAAAAAAGCTCGCACGAGCTCGAGCTCATGCGCCTGGCCTGCGAGGCGACGTGCGACGTTTACCGCGCCGCGTTTGCCTCGCTCCGTGAAGGAATGAAGCAGAGCGAGCTCGCCGATATGATTGTGCGGGGTTACAAGCGGATGGCGCTGGAGGGCGACGTCTTTGTGCTTTTCGGGCCGGCCGCTGCCTTCCCCCACGGCACCCGCGAAGATCGCGCGCTGCGCGAAGGCGACGCTGTGTTGATGGACGACGGAACCAGCATCGAAGGCTATCAGTCGGACGTCACGCGAACAGGCGTCTTCGGAAAGCCTTCTGCCGATATCGCCCGTGCATTCGAAATTGTGCGCCGCGCGCAAGACGCGGCGCTTGCGGCTGCCGTGGCCGGCCATGAATGTGGCTCTGTGGACGACGCCGCGCGCAAGGTGATTGTCGATGCGGGGTACGGCCCCGGCTACAAGTACTTTCCGCATCGCATCGGACACGGAATCGGCATGGATGGCCACGAGTGGCCTTATCTTGTCCGCGGCAATCGCACCATCTTGAAGCCGGGCATGACGTTCTCAAACGAGCCCGGGATTTACGTTCCCGGTGAGTTCGGCCTCCGCCTCGAAGACGACATGGTGATCTCAGAGACCGGCGCAGCGACTCTCCTGACTCCCGGCTTTGCGCCCTCGCTCGAAAATCCAGTCGGTTAGTTTCGCGGCAGCCGGCAATCCCCGAAATCGGCGGGCGGGGGTATAGTTTCGGGATGGCCTCCACCGGAGTTTCCCAACCTGAAGAGACGGCGGTGATGCAAGTCCTGAGCGACTATTACCGTGCGTTCAGCAGCCTCGACCTCCAAAAGATTCTTCCCTTCATTCACGAGCCTACGCTCTTGATGGCGCCCCAGGGAGTGGTTGCGGCGCCCACACGCACCGAGGTTGCCGCGGTGATTGCGCCCACGCTCGAAGGCTTGCGCGCCAGGGGATACGGCCGGAGTGAATTGACACGGACGCGGTTGACCCTGCTCGGCTCAGCGTCGGCTTTGGTCATTGGAGTCGCGGAGCGCTACAAGGCCGATGGCCAGCCGCTCGAGCGCGCCGGCGTCACCTATCTCTTACAAAAAACGGACTCTGGCTGGAAGATCACTGTCTTAATCCTTGACGATTCGGCTGGCGCCGCGCCCCGCAACTAGCTGCAAATGCCTGTAATGCGGGAGTCTACCGGCGCGCAGTGTTCATTGCGAGTCCTGAGAATTGCGCCACCCATGCCGCGTCCGCTTGAAAGGCGCTCCTGATGCCGCTCCGCTGGAAATCGCAAGCCTCTCTTCCGGATATCCCGCTCATATCCATAGCGTTGGGGCCGTTGGCGGGTTTCCGGTCGCCCAGTCCGCGCTGGGCGGAGCAGCCTTCGGCAAATTCGTCTTGACCAGCGCGCACCGGGATACCCAGGCTGTCGAATTTTTCTCAAAGTTGTGCAACGGCATGTTCCTGCCGCGAGACATCCATCCGCAACACAATTGAACCAATCTAGAAGCTAATGCCTTCCAATTTCATTGCGTACTCCCTCCCGATACCAGCAGCGGTCAGAAAAGCTCACCAAATCGTCTGAACGGTTTTTGAGCGGCGGATCTTTTCATCCGCAGTGATTAATGAATGGCCTTTGACCAGGGCGGTGGCCACGATAATGCGATCTGCGGGGTCTTTGGGATGATTCACGGGAAGCTCCATGGCGCGAGCGCACGCCCGGCCACTGATTGGTAGGACGACAAATCGCGACTCGACTTCCTCTAGAAAGGTCTCAAGGCTGATGTCGAGGCGGATGCGACCTTTCCTCGCGAGAGTGGCCAACTCAAGGAGGGTGATGTCTGAAATCCCCAAGCCATCTGTGTTCTTGCGCGCATCCGCAATGGCAGCCTTGGCCTTCTTTGAGATCCGACTTTCATCAAAGGCCAGCCACACGACCACGTGGGTATCCACAAGAATCACTCGAGCTCACCCCACTCGCCCGCCGAAATTGCCGGGGAAATGACATCGCCGACGATTGAGCCCTTGCCCGCGAGAAAGTTGTAAATGTCGTCAGTTTCCGAGCCCGCCGGGACGAGCTTAGCCACGGGCTTGCCGTGCTTGGTGATCACCACGGTCTCGCGCGTGGCTTGCACTTCATCCATCACCGCAAGGCACTTGGCCTTAAACGAACCCGCTGCCATCTTCTTCATTCGGAACCTCATTCTGGCTATGGTCATTTTACCATAGTCATTCGTTTGGAGCATCTCACGGCTCTGTTGGCACCCCAACATGCGGAACGCGTCAATCGCTCCGACCGAGTCAAGCCTCGGTCGACTGATTGGCTTCTAACGCGGCTTCACGGTCGAAAAGCGGCGTCAAGCCGCCGCACTCCAAAGAAGCAGTGCCTCCGGCGACGCTCGCACAGCTAAGGTCGCAACAAAGCCGCATCCGGTCTGAATAATCGCGCCCGCGAGGCTGAATTACCGTGAGGCAGCCTGCACGCCGCGGCAAAACTCGACAATGCGGGATTCGGCCCAGAAGCGACCTTCGCCAGGTTCAGCCGAAATGAACGCGCAATGGCCCCCATGGCGCGGGGCAAGGAAAGTGATGTTTGGATTTTCGCGGATCGCAGGTTTATTGAACGACTCGAAGGGCACTACCGGATCGTCCTGCGCGGTGAGGATAAACGTCGGCCTGCGAATCGCCGCGATGCCCGCCGAAGCGCTCGAGCGGGCATAGTAGTCATCGGCGTCGCGGAAGCCGCAAAAACGCGCCGTGATCACGTCGTCGAATTCACGGACCGTGCACACGCGGCCGAGGCCATCCAGCGGGAACTTCCCCGGAAAGAGGCTGGCTTTGTACCGCATTCGCCGCTTCAGTCCTCGCACGAAATGCCACTCGTAAAGAAAATTCCGCGGCTCGGCGATGGCATCGGCACACGCAGCCAGATCCAGCGAGGGGGCAACGGCCACAACCGCACGCAGCTCAGCCGGAGGCGCATCCGCGATCTCTCCCGCCATCTTCAAGACGAGATTTCCGCCCATTGAAAAACCCACCGCAAAAATTTCCGACAAGCGATCCCGCTCCACCAACTCGAGGATTACAGCTCGAATGTCGCCGCTTCTCCCGGAATGATAGAGCGTTGGCGTGAGCTTTTCCGTCCCGCCGCAATTGCGTTGGTTCAGCCGCACGACGTTGAATCCCGCAACGAATGCTTTCTCGGCTGTCCCGAACATGTAATTCGATTCGCTGGAACCCTCGAGACCATGAAGAAGGATGATCGTAGGACGCTCGCGAGGGCGCTCCTGCCAGTGGCATTCGCCCCGCACCTGCGTTCCCGGCTCGATATCGAAAAGCCGCGTCACGCTTGCGCCCAGGCGCGGAAATTTCCGGGGCCAGAACGAGGCGGCGATCGTCATGATGTGCGGATTGCGAAGGAGTGGCAGGGGCTTGAATTGGTTCACAAATTCCATGTTAGGGGCTCTCGGAAGATGGCGCAACACTCTCAAAAAAAAGTCCACAGGGTTTATCGTTTGCACTCCGGCGCGCATTGTGCCAGGGTTGGAATGGATATATGTCGCTGCACGGCAAATGCGCAGGCGGATCGAAGAGTGTCTCGATGAGGATTCATCGAGCCGACCACCAGGGCCCAGGGCGGAATTCTACTCGTCACATCCCGGAAGTAGAATTCGCCGCAAGTGATTCAAAACAAAGACCTCTAGCATTTTCTAGTCGTCACACATCGGCAGTTTTCGCATTCTTGCATTCAGCCCACGATGCGCCTAAAATGCTGGATTTAATTATGAGGGTTTTTCGCGACAAGGGAATCGATTCACAGCCCAGCGCGTTCCGCTGGGCTGTGGCGTTTATAGAGACCCGTCGCATCTATAGGAGTGAGGATGATTGACGGAGCTATTCCTGAGGGGCTGACGTTTGACGACGTTTTGCTGCTCCCCGGCAAGTCGGCCGTTTTGCCGGCCGATGTCGATACGCGGACTTGCCTAACGCGCCGCATCGCGCTCAATATCCCCATCGTCGCGGCGGCCATGGACACGGTGACCGACTCGCGCCTGGCTATCGCTCTGGCGCGCCAGGGCGGCCTCGGGTTCATTCACCGCAACATGAGCGCGGCGCGCCAGGCGGAGGAAGTGGACAAAGTCAAGCGCTCGGAAAGCGGCATGATTGTGGATCCGGTGACGATCGCTCCCGAGATCTCCGTACGGCAGGCGCTGGAGATCATGAACAAGTACAAAGTATCTGGCCTGCCGGTTACGCGCGGGCCGCGGCTGGTCGGCATCCTGACCAACCGCGACTTGCGCTTCGAGCGCAATCTCGACCAGCCGGTGGACAACGTGATGACCAAAGATCATCTCGTTACCGTCCCGGTGGGAACGACGCTCGAAGAAGCCGAACGCATCCTTCAGCAGCACCGCATCGAAAAGCTTCTCGTGGTGGATGCCGATTTCAACCTCAAGGGCCTGATCACCGTCAAAGACATCCAGAAAAAAATCGAATTTCCCAACGCCACCAAGGACGAACAGGGCCGCTTGCGCGTGGGCGCAGCCATCGGCGCGACCGGCGATTTTCTCGAGCGGGCGCAGGAACTGGCCCGCGAAAAAGTGGACGTGCTCGCAATCGATACCGCCCACGGGCACACCACGCGCGTCATGGAAGCGATTCGAGGGGTGAAGCGCAAGCTGCCCGAGATGCAGCTCGTCGCCGGGAATGTGGCCACAGGGGACGGCGCGCGGGATTTGATTGCGCTCGGAATCGACGGCCTCAAAGTCGGGATTGGGCCGGGATCGATTTGTACCACGCGGGTGGTGACAGGTGCGGGCGTTCCGCAGATTACGGCGATCCTGGAATGTTCGCGCGCTGCGAAAGGCAGCGGCGTGCCTTTGATCGCCGATGGCGGCATCAAATTTTCAGGGGACATCACCAAGGCCATCGCGGCCGGAGCTTCGACGGTGATGATCGGCGGACTCTTTGCCGGCACGGAAGAATCGCCCGGCGAAACGATTCTCTATCAAGGACGCACGTTCAAATCCTATCGTGGCATGGGATCGATTGGCGCGATGGAAGCCGGCTCCGCCGACCGGTATTCGCAGGAATGCGCCGATCCCGGCAAGACGGTTCCCGAGGGCATCGAAGGCCAGGTGCCGTACAAAGGGCCGCTCGGAGCGCTGGTGGAGCAATTGGTCGGAGGCGTGCGCAGCGGCATGGGGTATTGCGGAGTCGCCAATCTGAAGGATCTTCAGGAAAAGACCAGGTTCGTGCGCATCTCGCAAGCCGGTCTGCGCGAGAGCCACGTGCACGACGTCATTATCACTCGCGAAGCGCCCAATTACCGGCTCGAATGATGCGCGCGCGCCGACCAAAATTTTCTGCGCGCAGAGATTCGCGCGCGGGGCGGACTCGATAGCATGCGCTGGCTTAAGCTGTGGGCCCCTCCAATCCTGTGGGCATGCGTGATTTGGTCTTTTTCGACCGGGACATTCACGGACAAAAACACTTCGCGGTACATCGTTCCGTTCCTGCACTGGTTGCTGCCGTGGGCTTCCGAGCACACACTGCTTGCGCTTCACTACCTCATCCGCAAATCGGGCCACGTGACGGAGTATTTCGTCCTGAGCCTGCTGGTGCTTCGCGGGCTGCGCGCGGGAAGAAAAGAAATGCATCTCGGGTGGGCTGCGGGAGCCGTGGCGATCGTGGCCATCTACGCAGCGCTCGATGAATTCCATCAATCATTCGTGCCCGGCCGGACCCCGGCGGTTAGCGACGTGCTGCTCGATACTGCTGGAGGGATTGCCGCGCAGATTGTGGCCGCTCTTGTTATGCTCTGGGGCGATGTCCGCCAGGGGCGCGCTGGCGAAACCCAAAAGGCCGGATAGGTTTCGCTGCTGCAAGCAGAAGCCGGCCACCACCAATTTGAGAGGAGATGCAGATGCTTCGCCGCCTGCCCAAGTGCCCTCTGCTGTGTGTCGCCGTCATTCTGCTGGCGATTTCCCCCGCCAAAGCTGCCGAACCGCTGCGGTACGAATTGCATTTCGAGCGGCCCAGCACGCATTTGATGGACATCTGGATTCATGCGAGCGGCCTGAAGGGACCGAGCGTTGAATTTTCCATGCCCGACTGGGCGCCTGGGTCCTACTACATCCAGAATTACGCCGCAAATATCCAGCGATTCCGCGCGCTCGGGCTTGGAGGCAAAGAACTTGCCTGGCGAAAAACCGACAGCCAGACCTGGCAAGTGGAATTGGCCGGCGCGAATGCCGTTTCCATTGAATACCAGGTCTACGGGGATACGCTGCGGAACAATCAGGCCCAATACGACGAGCGCCATGCCTTTATTGGCGGACCTGCGGTGTGGATGTATCTCGTGGGCGGAAAAGAGCGGCCGATCGAGCTCACCATCGAGGTCCCTTCCGGGTGGAAAGTGGCGACTGGAATGGAGCGCGCGGCGAATTCAACGTTTCGCGCAGCAGACTACGATTGGTTCGCCGATTCACCGCTGGAGATTTCGGATTTTGCGGAGAAGGATTTCGAGGTGCTGGGAACGAAGTATCACGTCATTGTGCATGACGTCGAAGGAAGCAAGGACTTCTCCAAGTTCGCAGCCGATCTACAGAAGATCGTGGAAAAAATCGTGCCGATATTCTCGCCGGTCACAGGCGGGCCGCAGGCGGCGCCTTTCGAGGAATACTGGTTTTTATTCCATATCTGGCCGAAGGCGGGAGGCGGGCTCGAGCATTTGGCCTCGACGCAAATTAACTACGCGACAGATTGGGATGATACAGGTCCGGCAAACAATTATGGCACGCAGTACGAATTGAAGCTGTTCGTAGCCTCGCATGAATTTTTCCACGCCTGGAACGTAAAACGCCTCCGGCCGCGGCCGCTCGGTCCATTCGACTATACGCAGATGGTGCACACGCCGTCACTATGGATTTCGGAAGGGCTCACGAGTTATTACGGCGAACTCGAAGTCGAGCGTGCCGGTCTCATTACGCCGGAGCACTATTTGGAAAACATCGGAAAACTCATCACCAAATTCGAAGCGGAGCCGGGGCGCCGCGAACGAAGCATCGAAGATACCAGTTGGGATACGTGGTTTATGAACGGCCAGGTCATGCGGCAAGACACGAATCTCGCGAACACCTGGTACTCCTACTACGACGGCGGCCAAATCATGGGCCACATCCTCGATTTTGCGATTCGGGAAGGAACGCGAAATCAGAAGTCGCTCGACGACTGGATGCGCCTTTTGTATTCCCGCTATGCGCTGCCGAAACCAGGGTTCGAGGCGGAGGGTCCAGTGCGCGCCGCTTCGGAAGTGGCCGGCACGGATTTGAGCGACCTCTTCCGCCGTTACATCAGCGGCAAAGAAGCCATCCCTTATGAGAAATACTTCGCCTATGCGGGAATTACAGTCGAAAAGAAATTGGATCCCGACAAAATCTGGCTGGGAATTGAAACCGTCAAGAGCGAAGAAGGCCACGCGAGCATTAAAAACGTAATCCCCGGAAGCCCAGCGGATCTGGCAGGGCTCGAGCGCGACGATCAAGTCCTTGCGGTAGACAGCCGGGCCGTGGACCTTGACACGTTTCCCGTGACTGTGAAGGAGCACAAGCCGGGAGACTCCATTCGCTTGACCGTGCTGCGGCTGGGACAGATCAAGGAGATTGCCGTGACGCTCGGCGCGAACCCGAATGCAACTTATACGCTCAAGCCGATGGAGAATCCCAGCGAACAACAGAAGGCAATCTACAAAAGCTGGCTCGGCATCCAGTAATTCCCGAATCGCAGCGGGAAAAAAGGCCTGCCGAGAAGTCTCGGCAGGCCTCGTGAATTAAAAGCGTTCGACTCCTACTTGGCAGCGACGGCTTCTTTTTCTTCCGGAGCCACTTCCTGCGTTTCCTTCTTCGGCTTTTTTTCTTTCTTTTTCAGCTCGGAGCCGATGAATTCGAGGATCGCGAGTTCGGCGCCATCCCCGATCCTCCATCCTGCCCGGATGATGCGAGTGTAGCCGCCGGGCCGCTCCGCAAAGCGCGGGGCAAGATCGGTGAAAAGTTTCTTCGTGGCGCCGGGGGTCATCAAGAAAGACGCCGCCTGCCGCCGCGAATGAAGCGAGTCGCGCTTGCCGAGCGTAATCATGCGCTCGGCGAGCGGACGCGCTGCCTTGGCCCGAAGGAGCGTCGTATGGATGCGCTCCTTCTCGATGAGATTCGTCACCAGGTTGCGCAATGTGGCGCGGCGATGCGCGGGATTGCGCCCAAGTTTGTACCCTGCTTTAAGGTGTCGCATGTCGGAATTCCTCGTCCCTTGAAACTACAGGGACGTTGTCTCCTCGGCCGGCGGCGGAGCCGTCTGGCTCGGAAGCGGCGGCCAGATGATGCGGCCATGCTCGTCGAACTTCATCCCGAGGCTCAAGCCCATTTTCAGCAAGATGTCCTTGATCTCGTTGAGAGATTTGCGGCCGAAATTCTTCGTTTTGAGCATTTCGGATTCGGTCTTCTGCACGAGTTCGCGCAGGTTCTGGATGTTCGCGTTTTTCAAGCAATTGTAAGAGCGCACCGAAAGCTCCAATTCTTCGACAGAGCGGTCAAGATACTCGAGCCGCGGGTCGCTGTAATTCTCCACGACTTCCTCGGGCAGCTCGGGCTGTTCTTCGAAATTGATGAAGATGCTCATGTGGTCTTTCATGAGCTTCGAAGCGAGGCCAATCGCGTCCTGAGGAGTGATAGCCGCGTTGGTCCAGACTTCCAGTGTGAGCTTCTCGTAGTCCGTCATCTGGCCGAGGCGAGCGGCTTCGACCGAGTAGTTCACTTTGCGCACGGGCGAATGTACCGAATCAATCGGAATGTATCCGATCGGCAGGTCTTCGTCGAAATTGCGGTCGGCAGCGACATAGCCGCGGCCGTTTTTTACGCGCATTTCCAGCTCGAGCTTGCCGCCTTCACTCACTGTGGCGATGTAGATGTTCTTGTCGAGCACGGCGATATCCGCATCTTCCTCGATTTTCGCGGAGGTCACCGGCCCTGGCGTGTCCACGTTGAGCGTGATCGTCTTCGGCTGGTCGGTATTCAGCTTCAGCGGGATTTGCTTCAAATTGAGGATGATGTCCGTGGCATCTTCCACAACGCCGGGAATCGGGGAGAATTCGTGCAAGACTCCCTCGATTTTCACGGCGGTGATGGCCGCGCCTTCGATCGAGCTGAGCAGGGCTCGCCGCAAGGCGTTGCCAACCGTCGTTCCCCAGCCGCGTTCAAATGGCTGCGCGGAAAATTTTCCGTACTTGTCCGTAAGAGTCTCGGGTTCTGCCGCCAACCGCTTTGGTTTCTGAAAGCCCTTCCACATCTTTTCCCTTCCTTCCGGTCCGCTCGCGGCGGACCCCAAAAAACTTTGCGCCCAGAAGCCGAATGTGCTACTTCGAGTACAGCTCGACGATGAGCTGCTCGTTCATCGGAGGCGTCTGCACATCTTCGCGGCGGGGCTGCGCCACGACGCGCGCCTTGAAATTCTCACGGTCAATATCGAGCCACGGCGCCACGCCCTGGCTCTGCGCGAGGTTGCGCGCCTCGAGCACCATCGTGTTCTGATGCATCTTGTCCTTCAACGTGATGTCGTCGCCTACTTGCACGAGGTAGCTCGGGATATTCACCTTCTGGCCCTTGACGCGGATGTGGCCGTGAAGCACGAGCTGACGCGCCTGGGCGCGCGAGCCGGCAAGTCCCATGCGATAAACGACATTGTCGAGACGCCGCTCGAGCGAGATGACGAGATTCGCGCCGGTCGGCCCCTTCGCGCGAACCGCTTTTTCAAAGTAGCTCCGGAATTGGCGCTCCAGCAGGCCGTAGGTCCTCTTCACCTTCTGCTTTTCGCGCAATTGCACGCCGTAGCCGACCATCTTCGCGCGCCGCGCCTGTCCGTGCTGGCCGGGAACGAAATTGCGCTTCTCGATGGCGCATTTTTCCGTAAAACACCGCAGGCCTTTCAGGAAAAGCTTTTGCCCTTCCCTCCGGCACAGGCGGCAGACTGCTTCACGATGTCTTGCCAAGTGATGCTCTCCTTCTTTCTAACCGTATGTCAGGGGCTAAAACCCCATGAAGTAGCGATGTCTGCGGCGGGGTTGAAACCCCGCCCTTCCGACCCTTACACGCGGCGGCGCTTGGGGGGGCGGCAGCCGTTGTGCGGGACCGGCGTCACGTCCTTGATCGCGTTGATATGCAGCCCCGATGTGGCCAGCGCGCGCACGGCCGATTCGCGGCCTGCGCCCGGTCCTTTCACGCGAACTTCCACTGATTTCATCCCGTACTGATCGCGAGCCACACCCGCAGCCGACATGGCTGCTTGCTGCGCCGCGTACGGCGTTCCCTTGCGCGAGCCCTTGAAACCTACTGAACCCGCCGAAGCCCAGCTCACGACGCGCCCATCCGGATCGGAAAGCGTGACAAGCGTGTTATTGAACGTCGCCTGGATGTACACGACGCCGTGCGGCACCACGCGCTTTTCCTTCTTCTTGCGAAATTCCTTCTTGCGCTTCGAAGGTTTTGCCGGCGCTGCCGGAGCAGCGGCTGCGTCTTGCGGTTCTTTGGCCACGATCTTGAATCTCCTTTAAGATTCCTACTTGCGCGCCATCACTTTCTTCTTGGCCGCGACGGCGCCCTTCCGCGGGCCCTTGCGCGTGCGGGCGTTGGTGTGCGTACGCTGGCCGCGCACCGGAAGATTCCGGCGATGGCGAATCCCCCGGTAGCACTGGATTTCAATCAGCCGGCGGATATTCATCTGCATTTCCTTGCGCAGATCGCCCTCCACGCGGCCTTCGGACTCGATGGCCGCGCGAATGCGAGTGACTTCGTCTTCCGTCAGGTCCTTGATTTTCTTTGTCGCGTCCACCCGGGCCTTTTCGGCAAGCTCCCGAGCGCGAGCCTGGCCGATGCCGTAGATAGCCGTGAGGCCGATCCACAGCCGCTTATTCGGCGGCAGATCCACACCTGCAATGCGTGCCATTCTCGATCCTCCAAAATCCCTCGGGTCTGAAGACCCGCCTACGGCGGGCAAGCCCGAGTGACATTTACCCTTGGCGCTGGCGGTGCTTCGGATTCGTGCAAATCACGCGCACCACGCCACGCCGATGAACAATCTTGCACTTCATGCAAATTTTCTTTACGGAGGCCCTGACTTTCATCTCTAATTCTGTCCCTTCGAGCCGCTATTTGTAGCGGTACACGATGCGCCCGCGCGTCAGGTCGTAAGGCGAAAGTTCCACCGCGACGCGATCTCCCGGGAGAATGCGAATGAAATTCTTGCGCATCTTACCCGAGATATGAGCCAGCACCTGGTGCTTGTTTTCCAGCTCAACGCGAAACATGGCGTTCGGCAGCGGCTCGATCACGGTGGCCATCACTTCGATGGCGTCTTCCTTGCCGCTGCCTTCGCCCGGCTTCTTCTTATCTGGTTCCGGCCTCTTTCCCATGCGCTCCTGTCTAATTCCCGCCGAGTTCCGGGCGGCCGCCTACCAAACCGGCCCGCTCGCCTCGCGAGGCCGGGTCAAAATCCACGGGCCGTTGGCGGTGACGGCGACCGTGTGTTCGAAATGCGCCGAGTCGCTGCCGTCAGCGGTCACGGCGGTCCAATCGTCGCTCAGAACTTTCACCCCGGGCTCGCCGCGATTCACCATCGGCTCAATCGCGAGCACCATTCCTTCCTGAAGCCTGGCGCCCTGGCCGGGAGTGCCGTAATTCGGGATCTGAGGCTCTTCGTGCATGCGCGTCCCGATCCCGTGCCCTACAAACTCGCGAACGACCGAAAAGCCGTTGCGCTCGACCCAGGTCTGCACCGCGGCAGAAACGTCCCCGAGGCGATTCCCCAGCCGCACCTTTTCAATCGCGCGCTCGAGCGATTCGCGCGTCACCTGAAGCAGCTTCTCGCGCTCCGGCTTCACTTTGCCGACCGGAACCGTGAGCGCCGCATCGCCGAAATAGCCGTCCAGCTCGACGCCAAAATCCATCGAGAGAATGTCGCCCTCCTTCAGCTTGCGCGAGGCCGAAGGAATCCCGTGCACCACTTCCTGGTTGATCGAGGTGCACACCGAACTCGGGTAGCCCCGGTAACCTTTGAAAGCGGGGCGCGCGTGATGCTCTTTGCAAAACGCTTCTGCGAACTCGTCCAGCTCCTTCGTCGTGATACCGGGGCGCACCATCGCGCGCATCTGATTCAGCGCGTCCCAAACTACCAGTCCGGCCCGATGCATCTTCTCGAGCTCGGCCGGCGATTTACAGATGACCATCTCGCCCCTGGGCGCGCTGCAGGATTTCTCCGAGCGCGCGGCCGACTTCTTCCACGCTCGCCGACGCTTCCAGCTCGTGGAATACGCCGCGCTGGCGGTAATAATCCGCGAGCGGCTTGGTCTTGCGTTCATACGCCACGAGCCGCTCCTTCACCGCTTCGGGCCGGTCGTCGGCGCGCTGAATGAGCTTTCCGCCGTCGTGATCGCAAATTCCCGAAACCTTCGGCGGACGCTCGTACACGTTGTAAATCTCGCCGCCCACGCTGCAGGTCCACCGCCCCGCGAGGCGCCGGAGCAGCGTTTCCTGGTCCAAATGAAAATCCACCACGAAGGGCTCGCCGAAGCCGTAGCGCTTCAATATCGCATCGAGGCGTTCGGCCTGCGGGATCGTCCGCGGAAAGCCGTCGAAAATCACTCCCTCGCGGGTATCCGGCTGCTTCAACCGCTCCTCGACCATCGCGAGGATCAAGTCGTCCGGGACAAGATCGCCGCGTTCCATGATCGGCTTCGCGAGGCGCCCAAGCTCGGTGCCGCGCGCAACGGCGTCGCGCAACATATCGCCCGTCGAAAGATGCGGGACATGATATTGCTGCGCAGTCCGCTTCGCCTGGGTGCCCTTTCCGGCTCCCGGTGGCCCCAAAAAAATCAACGCCCGTTTGAGCGCCATTCCCACCGCCGGCGAGACGCCGCTAGCCACGCCTGCCCCGCACCCGGCCCTTTCGCACGAAACCGTCGTAATTGCGCATCACTAGCTGCGCTTCGAGCTGCTGGACGGTGTCCATCGCCACGCCGACCACGATCAGCAGTGAAGTGCCGCCGAAATAAAATTGCACGTTTAGACCGTCGAGCACGAACCGCCACATGTGCTGGTCAAACCAATTCCCGCCAAGCCAGACCGGCAGATGCTGCAAGTGGATCCCGGAAATCATCCATTCCGGCAGGAGGCAGACAATCGCGAGATACACGCCACCCACGAATGTGAGCCGGGTCAGGATGCGGTTGATGTGTTCAGAGGTGTTGCGTCCGGGGCGGATGCCGGGGACGAATCCGCCGTACTTGCGCATGTTGTCGGCCAGCTCAGTGGGATTGAAGATGATTCCCACGTAGAAGAATGCGAAAAAGATGATCAGCGTCACGTAAATGACGGTGTAAAGCGGCTCGCCCCAGCGAATCTGATTGGCGAACGTGGCGAAGAAATGCGATTTCTTCGAGAAGAAAAGCCCCAACGTTTGTGGAAACGTGAGCAGCGAACTCGCGAAAATCGGCGGAATCACGCCGCCGGAATTGACGCGCAGCGGAAGATAGGTCATCTGGCCGCCCATCACTTTCCGGCCCATCACGCGCTTGGCATACTGCACCGGAATGCGGCGCTGCCCGCCCTCGACGAATACGATGAAGGCAACGACGGCAGTCATCAATACAATCAAGCCGAGCAACGCGAGCGTAGTGAAGCCGCCCCACTGCTGGGTTCGGGCCTTTACAACGAGATCCTGGACCGCATTCGGCAAGCCGACCACGATGCCGGCGAAAATGATGAGCGACATTCCGTTGCCGATGCCGCGCTCGCTGATCTGCTCACCGAGCCACATGATGAAAGCGGATCCGGTGGTGAGGGTGAGCATGGTCATCAAAATGAAGCGCGGGCCAGGATGAAAAACGAGCATCTGTCCGCCGAGGTTCTGGCTCTGGAGCGTAAGCGCGATCGTGAACGATTGGAAAGCGCTCAGCACAATCGTCAAGTACCGCGTGTACTGCGTGATCTTGCGCCGGCCGAGTTCGCCCTCTTTCTGGAGGCGTTCGAGATACGGCCAGACGACGACCATCAACTGCAAAATGATCGAAGCCGTGATGTAGGGCATGATGCCCAGCGCGAAAATCGTGAGCCGGCGAAGGTTTCCGCCGCTGAATAAGTCGATCAACCCCAACACCGAACCCTGGCCCTGCCGGAATAGCGATTCGAGAAGCGTGGTGTTGATGCCGGGCGTGGGAATGTGGCCGCCGAGGCGATACACCCCCAGCAACGCCAGCGTGAACAGGACACGGTTCCGCAGGTCCGGCGTGCTGAAGATATTTCGGATTGCCTCGGCCAGCTTTTTCATTGCAGGATCTCGGCCTTCCCTCCGGCGCCAGAAATTTTTTCCTGCGCCGACTTGCTGAACGCGTGCGCGCGAACCGTGAGAGCGACTTTCAGGTCGCCGTCACCGAGAATTTTGACGCCGTCGCGAGCCGTGCGAACGATGCCGCGTCCAAGAAGATCTTCGGGTGTGACTGTCGCGCCCGCCGAGAAGATGTTGAGGCTCTCGACGTTGACGACGGAAAACTCCCGGGGAAACGGGCTGGTGAAGCCGCGCTTCGGCAACCGGCGGTGCAGAGGCATCTGGCCGCCCTCGAAACCCGCGCGCCGCGAATAGCCGCGGCGGGATTGCTGTCCTTTGTTGCCGGCGCCGGACGTCTTGCCCATCTTCGAACCCATGCCGCGGCCGACACGCACTTTGCGATGGCGCGACCCGCGCGGGGGCTTCAAATTCGAAAGTGTCGGTTTCTCAGCCATTGCTAGCCTTCGATCTCCACCAAATGATGCACCTTCGCGAGCATCCCGCGAATGGCGGGCGTATCGGGCCGCTCGACCACCTGATTCAACCGTCGGAAGCCCAAGCCCCGGATCGTGCGGCGCATACCCTGGGGACAGCCGATGAAGCTGCGCACCCACTTGATTTTCAGCGTTCCCGATTTTTTCATTGCCTTCGCCATGATTTCTCTGCAATCCCGTTACGATGAGGAAGAAGCCGAGGCTGCCGTTTCTTCGGCTGCTTTTCCGCGCGATTCCGCAACTTTGGCTGCATCTTTCAAGTGCAGCAACGCGTCGAAAGTCGCCTTGATCACGTTGTGCGGATTCGAAGTGCCGAGCGATTTCGTGAGCACGTTTTGAATCCCGGCAACCTCCATCACTGCGCGCACCGGGCCCCCGGCGATCACGCCCGTGCCTTCGGGCGCAGGCTTCAAGAGGACCTGTCCTGACCCATAACGGCCGATCACCTGGTGCGGAATGGTCGAGCCTTTCAGATTGAGCTTGACCATGTTTTTCTTCGCCTGCTCGATGGCCTTGCGGATGGCCATGGGAACTTCACGGGCCTTGCCCATGCCAAATCCGGCGTGCCCGCCCTGGTCCCCCACGACGACGAGCGCTGAAAAACTGAGGTTCTTCCCGCCTTTCACCACTTTCGTGACGCGGTTGATGGACACGACCTGGTCTTTCAAATTGGCCTGATTGGTTTCCACGGGCCTTCGAACGGCAAGCGTATCTTTGAGTTCTTGTTTCGGCATAAATTTCAGAATTTCAGGCCCGCCTCCCGGGCCGCTTCCGCCAGCGCCTGAACGCGGCCGTGATATTGATAGCCGCCGCGATCAAACACGACTTTTTCGACGCCCTTGGCGCGGGCGCGCTCGGCAATCACTTTGCCCACCACTTTCGATGCGGCAATATTGCCGCCGCCTTTGATCAACTGGCGCACTTCCTTATCGAGCGAACTGGCAGAGACAACCGTGCGCGCCGACTGGTCGTCGATCACCTGCGCCCGGATGTGCCGCGCGGAACGGTGCACGCTGAGCCGCGGGCGCTCGGCGGTGCCGGCAATCGCTTTCCGCGTGCGCACGTGAATCCGCCGGCGATGCGCCGAACGCGATAATTTTCGAACGGGTGCTGCCACGCTTCGTCTCCTCCCGGATTAAGCGGCCGCGGTCTTCGCCGCGCCGGCCTTCCCTGCTTTCTTCTTCAACCGCTCGCCGGTAATGCGGACGCCCTTCTGCTTGTACGGGTCAGGCGGGCGCAGCCGGCGAAGATTGGCGGCCACCTGGCCCACCTGGTTTTTGTCCGCCCCGGAAACGGTCATATGCGTTTGCTTTTCGACCGTCACCTGAATTCCTTCCGGAATAGGGAATTCAATCGGATGCGAATAGCCAAGCGTCAGGACCACATTCTTGCCTTTCACTTCGGCGCGATATCCGACGCCTACAATGTCGAGCTCTTTCTTGAAACCCGCGGTCACTCCCGTGACGGCGTTCGCCACGAGCGCCCGGGCCAGGCCGTGCAGGGCGCGTTGCTCTTCGGTTTCGCGCTTGGCCACGAGCGTCGAGTCTTTCTGCTCGAAACGAATCCCGCGCGGCAGCCGGACACTCATTTTGCCCTTGGGCCCCTGCACTTCCACGGCGCCCTCTTTAATTTGCACTTTCACGCCGGATGGAACCGGGATGATTTTGTTTCCGATTCGCGACATAGCTCGCTCGATCCCTCGTTGCTCCGAAACTCTTACCAAACCTCACACAGAAGCTCGCCGCCTAGGCCTTCCTTGCGCGCTGCCTGGCCGGTCATTACGCCGCGGGGCGTGGAGAGAATCGAAATCCCCATCCCGCCCACAACGGCGCGGATGCCCGATTTGCCCACATAGCGGCGGGAACCCGGCCGCGAGACGCGCTTGAGATCGGTGATTACGCTGCGGCGATCGGGTGTGTATCGCAGGAAAACGCGCAGCGTCTTTTTGCCTTTTTCGTCGACGACTTTGTAATTCGAAAGATAGCCTTCGTCCTTCAGGATGCGCGTGATCTCCACTTTCAGCTTCGACGACGGGAGGTCGACCCGCGGGTGCTTGGCGCGCGCCGCATTGCGAATGCGCGTAAGCAAATCGGCGATGGGATCCGTTGTCATTCGTTGTTACCTTTTGTTCCTTTTCTCGCTCTTTAAAATTACCAACTGGCTTTCACGACGCCGGGGATTTCGCCCTTGAGCGCGAGGCCGCGGAAACAAATGCGGCACATCTCGAATTTTCGCAGAAAGCCGCGGGAACGCCCGCAAATCCGGCAGCGATTGCGCCGGCGGATTTTGTACTTCAGCTTCTTGCGCATCTTCGCGAATTGACTGGTGCGAGCCATACTAGCTCTCTCTCCCTCCTGAACCCGGCGACCGGAAAGGCACGCCGAGCAACCGCAACAGCTCTCGGCCTTCTTCGTCGCTGTGAGCGGAGGTGGTGATGGTGATGTTCATTCCCTTGATTTTGTCCACCCGCGTGTAATCAATTTCCGGGAACACGAGCTGGTCCCGCAGGCCGAGGGTGTAATTGCCCCGGCCGTCGAACGAATTCGGGGGCAGACCTTTGAAGTCGCGCACACGGGGCAGAACGACGGTCGCGAGGCGATCCAGGAATTCGTACATTCGCTCGCCTCGCAGCGTGACCATGCATCCGATCGGCATCCCTTTGCGGATTTTGAAATTCGCAATCGATTTCTTCGCCCGCGTAATTACGGGCTTCTGCCCGGTAATCTGGCCGAGTTCCTGCGCGGCGGTGTCGAGCAATTTCACGTTGGCGCTCGCTTCGCCCAGGCCGATATTGACGGTCACTTTTTGCACGTGCGGCACAGCCATCGTGTTCTTGTAGCCGAAGCGCTTGGTGAGCGCCGGCATGGCTTCTTTTCGATATTTATCGTGCAAACGGCTGATCATGTTTCCCCAACTTCTCCTAATTCTCGAACGCCGTGTTGCACCGGCGGCAGGTGCGGACTTTGGTGCCGTCCGGAAGCGTCGTGTGTCCCACGCGGGTGTGCTTGCCGCAACCCGGGCAAACCAGCAGAACATTGGAGACGTGAATCGGGCCTTCCTTTTCTAGAATGCCGCCCTTGATGTTCTTCGACGGATTCGGCCGCGTGTGCTTCTTGATGATGCTCGCGTGCTCAACCGTCACCGTCCCCTTCACCGGATTCACGGACAATACTTTGCCGGTTTTCCCTTTCGAGCGGCCCGCCATCACTTTCACCGTGTCGCCGTGACGGATGCTGAAAGGCGCCGGTTCGTGGTCGAGTTTCGCCATCGCTACCACACTTCCGGAGCCAGCGAGATGATCTTGGTGAATTTTTTGTCCCGCAGCTCCCGCGCGACCGGACCAAACACGCGCGTCCCGATCGGCTCGTTGGCTTCGTTAATCAGCACAGCGGCATTATCGTCAAAGCGGATGTATGTGCCATCCCTTCTCCGGTGCTCTTTCCGTGTACGCACCACAACGGCGCGCACCACCTTGCCCTTTTTGATCTGGCTGTCGGGTGTGGCCTCTTTCACCGAGGCGGTAATCACGTCGCCCAAATCAGCTCTGAGTCCTGCATCTCCTCCGAGCGGGAGAATGCAGGTCAACTGGCGGGCGCCCGAATTATCGGCCACCGTCAGCCATGTCCGCATCTGCACCATATTCGTGCTCTCCTAAACCCGACTCGCGCTCAAGCCACGCGCGTCGAGCGCGCCAGAACTTCCTGAAGCCGCCACCGCTTGAGTTTCGAAAGCGGGCGCGTGGAAACAATCCGCACCGTATCGCCCACGCGCGCTTCGCCGGATTCATCGTGGGCGTAATATTTTTTTGCCCGCCGCACAACCCGCTGGTAGAGCGGATGCTGCACCGTGCGGGTGACCTTTACGACGATGGTCTTCTGCATCTTGGCGCTCGTGACCACCCCGACCAGCTCCTGGCGTGCTCCCCGCGCTTCTCGAGCAGGCTGAGCATCCGAACGCGCCGCTGCTGCCGATTCGTTGGCCATCACGCCTTCCTCAATTCCGCATCGCGCAAAAGCGTCTTCACGCGCGCGAGATCGCGCTTGGCTTCGCGCAGCTTCTTGAGGCCTTCCGCCTGCCCGGTCGTGAGCTGGAACCGCAGCCGGAAAATCTGCTCGGCCAGCTCGCGCTGCTGGATCTCGAGCTCGTTCGGATTCATCTCGCGAAATTTTTCCACCCGCTTCGACATTAAATCTCCTCGGACCGGCTCACAAACTGTGTCTTGATGGGCAGCTTGTTCGCGGCCAGCTCCATCGCTTCCGTCGCTGCCGCAAGGTCCACACCGGCCATTTCAAACATCACCCGCCCGGGTTTGATCACCGCGACCCAGCGCTCCGGCGGCCCTTTTCCTTTTCCCATGCGCGTTTCCGCCGGTTTTTTCGTGAACGGCTTATCCGGAAAAACGCGAATCCAGAGTTTCCCACCTCGCTTGATGAACCGGGTGATGGCCACGCGAGCTGCTTCGATCTGGCGGTCGGTAATCCAGGCCGGCTCGAGCGCCTTTAAGCCATACTCGCCAAACGCCAGCGAACCGCCGCGCCACGCTTTTCCGCTGCGCCGGCCGCGCTGCTGCTTGCGGTACTTCACTTTTTTCGGCATCAACATAATCGTGCGCCTATTCCGTATCGCCTAGGCTGCCGCACCCGCGGCGGCTTCGGGCTTTCCGCGCTCGGGAATTTTTTCTCCCTGGTAAATCCAGCACTTCACCCCGATCACGCCGTAGGTGGTCTGCGCTTCAGCAGTGCCATAATCGATGTCGGCACGGAGCGTTTGCAGCGGAAGCCGACCCTGCAAGTACCACTCCTTGCGCGCGATTTCGGCGCCATTCAGCCGGCCTGCGACGCGTACCTTGATCCCTTTGCAGCCGAATCGCAGCGCCGAATCCACGGCTTTGCGCATCGCGCGGCGAAAGGCCACGCGCTTTTCCAGCTGCAGGGCGATCGACTCGGCCACCAGCTGCGCATCGAGCTCCGGGCGGTGCACTTCCTGAATGTCGATATGCACTTCGCGCTTGGTGCGCTTCTGCACTTCGCTTTTCAACTTGTCGATTTCCGAACCTTTGCGGCCGATGATGATTCCGGGGCGTGCCGTGTAAATCCGCACGACTAATTTGTTCGCAGCGCGCTCGACGTCAATTCCATTCACGCCCGCGGAGCGCAGCCGATCTTTCAATTGCTTGCGAAGCAGGACGTCTTCGTGCAGCAGGTCCGCATACTCGCGCTTGGCGAACCAGCGGGACTTCCACACTTTGTTGTAGCCGAGGCGAAAGCCGTACGGATGTGTTTTCTGTCCCAATCGATCCTCCTACTTTTTCTTCCTGGCCGGCTGCTTCGAGCGTTTCTCCAGCGCCTTGCGAGCTTTCCGCACCGCGCCCTTTACGCCCTTGGAAGCTTCTGCTTCCGCCGCCGCCGCCGCCGCCCGGTCCGCTGCCGCGCGATGATGCTCGGCTACCTCGACCACGATGTGGCTCGTGCGCTTCTGATAGCGGAAACCGCGGCCCATTGGCGCAGGACGCAAACGCTTCCAGCGCGGCCCTTCGTTCACAAAGCAGCGGGTGACGAAGAGCGAATCGACATCGAGCGATTCCCCGGCGTCGTCCGCTTTGCGCTCGGCATTGGCGATGGCGCTGTGCAGCGCCTTTTCCACTTCCCGCGCGACGCGCTTCTTTGTGAAGCGCAAAGTCTGCAAAGCTTCTTCGGCGCGCTGTCCGCGGATCAGATCCACCACGAGCCGCGCCTTCTGCGGCGACACGCGGATGAACTTCGCGATTGCCGTGCCTTCAATCTGAGCCGGTGCTGGAATTGCAGTCGCCATTCTCAATGCCCTCTACGCTTTTGGCGCCGGAGCCGCGCCGCCGCCCGCTGCGGGTGCCGCCCCCGCCGCTCCAGGGGCCGGCGCGCCTGCCGCTGCGGCCGCTTTTTCAAGCGCGGCCTTTACGGCGTGTCCTTTGAACGTGCGCGTGGGGGCGAATTCTCCGAGCTTGTGACCTACCATCTGCTCCGTGATGTACACCGGGATGAACTTCTTCCCATTGTGCACCGCGATCGTATGCCCCACCATCTCCGGAAGTATCGTCGAGCGGCGCGACCACGTCTTTACGACTTTCTTTTCGTTCCGCTCGTTGAGCGCTTCCACCTTTTCGCGTAGATGGCTGTCGATGAACGGTCCCTTTTTGAGCGAGCGCGGCATTGGCGGGGCTACTCCTCCACCCGGCGCAGTTTCACCCACTGGGCGCGGCGAATCTTGCGGAATCCACGCACCGGCCCGGGAACGCGATGAGAAAGCGGGCAGAAAGGACACACAAAGCGCGTCCCTTGCGCGTTGGGAATTTTTTCTACGATCACGGCCCAGCCGGCCCGGCAAAGGCGGAACAATACCTGGGGTGGGGGCGCCAGCTTCGAACCGGTCTTCACCACCGGCTTCGCTGCCCGCCGCGGAATTGCTTTCCGCGGGCGCGCCGCTCGCCGGTGTGTTCGTCGAGATGTTCTTGTGGCTGTCATCAGGGTGCTCTCAATTCCCCGCCGCGCCGGGATCATTTTTTCTGCTGCTCCAAACTACGGCTTTTTACCCTGAGTCCGCCGTGGCGGACGAAGGGACGCCGTGATTTCTTACGGCTTGCGCCGCTCTACAATCATCCGGTCGCTCGGACGCTTCTTGCGCGTCTTTGCGCCCAGAGTCGGAAAACCCCACGGAGTTTGCGGGTGGTTACCCTTGACGCGGCCTTCGCCGCCTCCGTGCGGGTGGTCCACCGGGTTCATGGCTACACCGCGCACCGTGGGCCGCCTCCCGCGCCAGCGGGTGCGTCCCGCTTTCCCGTAGGTTACATTTTCATGATCCAAATTCCCAAGCTGGCCGATCGTGGCCATGCAATCGACGCTGAATTTCCTCACTTCTCCCGAAGGTAGCTTCACGAGCGCAAAATCGCCTTCCTTGCTGAGCAATTGCGCGGCCCCCCCCGCCGAGCGGACGACTTGCCCGCCTTTGCCCGGGTAAAGCTCCAGGTTGTGCACCATCGTGCCGGGCGGGATGTGCCGGATCGTCAGCGCATTGCCGGGCAGAATGTCCGCACTCTCGCCGTTCTGCACCGTCATGCCGACTTCGAGCCCGACCGGCTGAAGGATGTAGCGCTTCTCGCCGTCGGCATAATGAAGCAGGGCGATGCGCGACGAACGATTGGGATCGTATTCGATGGCCGCGACCTTCGCCGGGATTCCGATTTTGTCGCGGCGGAAGTCGATGGTGCGGTATTTCCGGGCGTGGCCGCCGCCGCGGTGCCAGATGGTGACTTCGCCATGGGCATTGCGGCCGCCAGTCCGCTTCTTGGATTCCGTAAGCGACTTCTCCGGCGTTTCCTTGGTCACCTCGCTCTTGTCGAGCATAGTGAGGAAGCGCCGCGACGGGGTGTAGGGTCGAAAGGATTTAAGTGCCATCGTCGTTGCCTCGTGCTGGGACTACAAATTCTCCGCGTACTCGATCATCTTTTCGCCGGGAGCCAGCTTCACGTACGCCTTTTTCCAATCGCGCCGGAACCCTTCTGCGCGCCCGCGCCGGCGAAACTTCCCATGAAAATTCGCCGTGCGCACGCGATCGACCTTCACTTTGAAGACCCGCTGCACCGCTTCCTTGATTTCGGTCTTCGTGGCATCGGCGGCCACTTCGAACACCACCGTGTGCTGGGTCTCTTTCACGCCGAGACCTTTCTCGGTAATGATCGGCCGGCGGATGATTTGATAAACGCTCGCTGCCATGACCTAACCTTTTTTCCCTTTGGGTTTCGCTGCCGGCGCGGCTTTTTTAGTTGCGGCCCCCTTTTTCGCCTCTTTAGGGGCCGCACTTTTCGCTTCGGCCGTTTTGTCGCTCGAAGCTTTCTTCTCCGACACCGCCGGAGCCGGTTCGATGTGTACCGGAGCTTCGGGCTTGGTAGCCGAAAGCGCGCGGCTCAGCTTGGCCGCAGCTTCGCGCGAAAGCATCAGCCGGTCATGCCGCAACAAGTCGTATGCTTCGAGCGCCGTTGCCGGCACGAGCGTAACTCCCTCGAGGTTCCGGCTTGCACGCTCGAGATTCAAGTTCGGCCCATTCTCGACCAGCAGGATGGTTTTTGTCTCGCGGTCGAGTTTGTCGAGAGCCTGGCGGAAAGGCTTCGTCTTGTGTGAATCCAGTTTCCAGCCGTCAACGACCGTCAGTTTCTCTTCCGCCAATTTCGCCGAAAGTGCCGAGCGTAGCGCCCCCAAAATCATTTTCTTCGGCAGCGCATACTCGTAGCTGCGGGGCACCGGGCCGTGCACCGTGCCGCCATGGCGCCAGAGCGGCGAGCGGATCGATCCAATGCGGGCGCGGCCTGTCCCCTTTTGCCGCCAGAGCTTTTTTCCCGAGCCGCTCACTTCGCTCTTATCCTTGGTCTTGCGCGTGCCGGCGCGCTGGCCTGCGAGCAAATGGCGCACGGTCTCGTGCAGAAGGTTCTGGTTAACCTTCGCGGCAAACACGTCGTCGGCCAGCTCGATCTGGCCCACTTTCTTGCCTTCGAGATTTTTTACGTCCACAACAGGCATCGTCGTCTCTCAGCCGCTTACTTCGCGGCCTTTGCTTTGCGAATGTAGATGTAGGCGCCCGCCGGGCCGGGCACGGCGCCGCGAACCAGCAGCAGGTTCTCGTCCGTATCGATTTTCACAACGCGCAAATTCTTGGAAGTCTTGCGCTCATTTCCCATGTGCCCGGCGAAATGCTGCCCCGGCCAGACACGCGACGGAAACGAGCTTGCGCCGATTCCGCCCGGTGCGCGGTGGAACATGGAGCCGTGCGTATTGTCGCCGCCGCGATAGTGCCAGCGCTTCACGCCGCCCTGGAACCCCTTGCCTTTGCTCACACCGCTGACATCCACAAACTCGCCGACTTTGAAATTCTCGACCAGCACTCGATCGCCAGGCTTCGTTTCGTCTTTGGAGTCTTCGATGCGAACTTCGCCGGTATAGCGCATCGGCGCGACTCCCGCCTTCTTGAAATGGCCGGTCAGCGCCTTGTTCACCCGCTGCGGCTTGATGAATTCGACCAAGCCAAGCTGCACGGCGTCGTAGCCGTCCTTATCCTTCGTGCGCCGCTGAACCACGACGCACGGGCCCGCCTGCAAAACGGTGCAAGGCAAAGCGGTTCCGTCGTCGGCGAAGACTTGCGTCATTCCGAGCTTGATTCCGAGGATGCCGTTCACTGCCATCGCGTCTGCTTTTCCTTCCAAAATCCTCAGGTCTTAAGACCTGAGCTACATTCACTTCGTCGTGTGCTCACGCCCGAATGCTTTGATCTCCACATCCACGCCGGGAGGAAGATCGAGCTTCATCAGCGCGTCCACCGTGTCCGGAGTAGGCTCCAGAATATCGATCAGCCGCTTGTGGGTGCGCATTTCGAACTGCTCACGCGACTTCTTGTCCACGTGCGGCGATCGCAACACGGTCCAGCGATTGATCACCGTGGGCAGCGGAATCGGCCCGGCCACATCCGCGCCGGTGCGCTTCGCCGTATCCACAATCTCTTTCGTCGATTGATCGAGAATGCGGTGATCGTACGCTTTCAGACGAATCCGAATTTTTTCTCCGTTGGGCATGGGCTACTCGATGATGTCGCTGACGGCGCCGGCGCCGACCGTGTGGCCGCCTTCACGGATGGCGAATCGCAAGCCCTTCTCCAGCGCCACCGGCGTGATCAACGTGATCTCCGCGCTCACGTTGTCTCCCGGCATCACCATCTCCACTCCTGCCGGCAGTTTTACGTCTCCCGTCACGTCCGTCGTCCGAAAATAAAACTGCGGCCGGTATCCCGTGAAGAACGGCGTGTGCCGCCCGCCCTCTTCTTTCGTCAAGATCACCGCTTCCGCCTTGAACTTCGTGTGCGGCGTGATTGATCCCGGCTTCGACAACACCTGCCCGCGCTCCACTTCGTCCTTTTCCGTGCCGCGCAGCAGCAATCCCACGTTGTCGCCCGCCATCCCTTCGTCGAGCAGCTTCCTGAACATCTCGACGCCCGTCACCGTCTTCTTCATCGTCGGTCGGAAGCCCACAATCTCCACTTCCTCGCCTACTTTCACCTTGCCGCGCTCGATTCGCCCCGTTACCACCGTGCCGCGGCCGGAAATCGAGAAAATATCTTCGATCGGCATCGCAAACGGCTTGTCGATGTCCCGCTGCGGCAGCGGTATGTTCTTATCCACCGCGTCCATCAGCTCCAGGATCGTCTTCTCCCACTTCTCGTCGCCTTCCAACGCCTTCAGCGCCGACCCGCGCACCACCGGAAGCGTATCCCCCGGAAACTGATAGCTCTTCAGCAGTTCGCGAACTTCCAGCTCCACCAGCTCCAGCAACTCCGGGTCGTCCACCGCGTCGCACTTGTTCAAAAACACGCAGATATACGGCACGCCCACCTGCCGC
>DASPSD010000051.1:0-2149 GCA_035624115.1 Candidatus Sulfotelmatobacter sp.
GCCCATGACGCGGGTATCGTGCAGGGCGTTGCGCTTGTCTTCAATGTAGTTGACGATGGCGACCAGGATGCGCGCGTTGCCCTGCCAGAGGAAGATGCGCTCGATATCCGTCTCCGGATGGCGGGCCACGAAATTTTTTACTTCGCGGTAGTCGTAGGCCAGGACGACCACGGGCACATCGAGGCCGGAATGGTGCACCTCGCGCGCGAATTCGGCAGCGCTTACGCCGCCCACGTTGAGGTTGGTGACGATCAGATTGAACCGGGATTCGGAGCGGGCCAGGGCCAGCGCTTCCGCGTAGCTCGCGACGTGTGTGATTCCGGGCAGATGCGGCAGGTTCAGCTCCAGCGATTCGCCGATCAGCAGCTCGCTCACGCGGCCGTCTTCGCGGAGGATGAAGGAATCGTAGAGACTGGAGACGAGAAGGATGTCCTGAACCCGGAAGGGCATCAGGCTCTCGAAGCCCTCGAAGAGCATTTCGGAGTCGGGGATGTGCGCGGTGGCCTGATCGATGCTCATGTCGCGAAGCCCCCGGGAAAATGGCGAGCGGGGCGAAACGGGTTCGCCCCGCTCGTAAGACGCAAAAGCAAATCCCTCGCTCCGCTCGGGATGACAGCGCCCGAGAGAGTGAAAATCCCGCTAGACGAGACCCTGATCCAGCATGGCGTCGGCAACCTTGAGGAAGCCGGCGATGTTGGCGCCGTTCACCAGATTGCCCGGAGTGCCGTATTCGGCAGCGGTCTCAAAGCAATTCTTGTGAACTGCGATCATGATTTTGTGCAGGCGCTCGTCCACTTCCTCGCGGGTCCAGGTAATGCGCATGCTGTTCTGAGCCATTTCCAAACCGGAGGTAGCCACGCCGCCGGCATTGGCCGCTTTGGCCGGCCCATAGAGAATGCCGGCATCGAGGAAGAGCTTGGTGGCCTGGAGCGTGCAGGGCATGTTGGCCCCTTCGGCGACCAGTTTGATGCCGTTCTTGATGAGGTTCGCGGCGTCCTTGGCGTTGATTTCGTTTTGTGTGGCGCTGGGGAAGGCGCAATCGGCCTTCACGTTCCAGAGCGGATTGTGGTCCAGCTTCGGATCGGCGGCCATGAACAGAGCCTTCGGGAATTGCTTGATGTATTCCTGGATGCGGCCGCGGCGCACGTTCTTGAGCTGCATGACCCAGGCCAGCTTCTCGCGGTTGATGCCGTCGGGATCCACGATCACGCCGTTGGAATCGGAAAGCGCGATGGGCTTGGCGCCGAGTTCGAGCAGCTTCTCGATCGTGTACTGCGATACGTTGCCGCTGCCCGAAACCAGGCAGAGCTTGCCTTCCAGCGTGTCCTTGCGGGTCTTCAGCATCTCGTTGGCGAAATACACGCAACCGTAGCCGGTGGCCTCGGGACGAATCAGCGAGCCGCCCCAAGTCAAGCCTTTCCCAGTGAGCACACCGGTGAATTCGTTCCGAATCCGCTTGTACTGGCCAAACAGGAAGCCGATCTCGCGGCCGCCCACGCCAATGTCGCCGGCGGGAACGTCAGTGTCCGGCCCGATGTGACGGCACAGCTCGGTCATGAAGCTTTGGCAGAAGCGCATCACTTCGTTGTCGCTCTTGCCTTTGGGATCGAAATCCGAACCGCCTTTGCCGCCGCCCATGGGCAGCGTGGTCAGCGAGTTCTTGAATACCTGTTCAAACGCTAAGAATTTCAGAATGCCGAGATTGACTGAAGGATGGAAACGCAATCCGCCCTTGTAGGGGCCGATGGCGCTGTTCATTTCGATGCGGAACCCGCGGTTGACCTGGATTTCGTTGCGATCGTCAAACCAGGGCACGCGGAACATGAGGACGCGCTCCGGCTCCACGATCCGCTCCAGAATTTTTGCTGATCGATATTCCGGATGTTTTTGCAGGACCAGCCGCAGCGAATCCAATACTTCTTGCACGGCTTGGTGGAATTCGGGTTCGGCTGGGTTTTTGGCTTTTACGGTGGTTAGTACCTCTTCAATATAATCGCCCGGCATCTTGATTCCGGGCGGTGTCATAACGCTCATGATAGTACCCTCCTATGTATACAAAGGCTTTCCGATGAGGCGAGGCTGCACGCATTGACTGTGTCGGGCGACACCGGCGTTTACAGTCTATTTCACTCTTATCGGGCGATCCTTA
>DASPSD010000088.1:0-89568 GCA_035624115.1 Candidatus Sulfotelmatobacter sp.
TCCCCAAGCTCGCCCCGGGAAAGTATCTGCTCACGATCACAGCGAAAGGATGCCTCCCGAAAACTCAAAAGGTCAACGTGAAGGCGGGCGGCACCGCCAAAGTGCACATCCGCTTGAAATCCCCGCCAAGTCCGAAGCCGAGTTCGATGTGATTCGCATTTTAGATCTCCGCCCGAAGAGGCTGTTTGAGAAATCCCAAATCAGTCCCTCAGCGGCTAGAGCCGCACTGAATTTCCAATGCTCACGGCATGGCTGAAGCCATGCCCTGACGAAAAACGAGTGCCGTCACACAAACTCTGGAATCTCCGCCAATTGTGCTAGCATTCTGCGAACGCTTCTGGCGATGGATTTCTCCCTTACCAGCGACCAAATTCTGATCCGCGACGCCGTCCGCCAATTCATGGAAGCGGAGATGCGGCCGATCCTCCGCGAGTACGAAGCGGAAAAGAGATTTCCCGCGGAGCAGATTCGCAAACTCGGCGAGATGGGCTATTGCGGCATGCTCGTGCCGGAGGAATGGGGCGGACCGGGCGCGGACACCGTCAGCTACGCCGTGATGATTGAAGAGGTGGCTCGAGTGGACGCCTCGACGGCTGTCGTTTTGTCTGTGACCAACCTGGTGGCTGCCTCGCTCTTCCTGAAGCACGGCACCGAAGCACAGAAAAAGAAATATATTTCGCGGCTCGCGCGGGGCGAAATCATCGGCGCTTTTTGCCTCACCGAACCTGGCGCGGGGTCCGACGCAGCCGGCATCCAGGCCCGCGCGGTCCGCGATGGCGGCGATTACGTCATCAACGGCACCAAGATCTGGGTCACCAGCGGTGACGTCGCCGGACTTCTCGTCGTTTTCGCGAAGACGGATCCCGCCGCAGGCGCCCGCGGTGTGACGGCCTTTCTAGTCGAGCCGTCGTTTCCTGGCTTCCGGGTCACCCGCCATGAAGATAAAATGGGATTGCGGCTTTCGCACTCGGTGGAGATTGTTTTCAACGATTGCCGCGTTCCCGCCGAAAATCGCATCGGCGAGGAAGGGAACGGCCTGCGAATCGCGCTCGAAGGCCTCGACGGAGGCCGCATCGGCATCGCAGCTCAGTCGGTCGGGCTTGCGCAGGGCGCGCTCGAAGCTGCGGCGCGCTATGCCAAAGACCGCCGCGCCTTCGGCCGGCCCATCGCCGAATACCAGGCGATTCAGTGGATGCTGGCCGATATGCAGACCGAGATTGAAGCCGCCCGGGCGCTCACTCACTATGCCGCCTGGGTGCGAGATTCCGGCGGGCAGCGGCTGGGCCCGCATTCCGCCCGCGCCAAACTTTATGCGAGCGAGATGGCCAACCGCGTGGCTTACAAGGCGGTCCAGGTGCATGGAAGCCTGGGCTACTCGCGCGAGAGCGACGTCGAGCGCTACTATCGCGACGCGCGCGTGCTCACGATTTATGAGGGCACCAGCGAAATGCAGCGGATCGTCATTGCGCGCGATTTGCTGAAGTCTGGACGCGACTAAACGATTCGGTGGCACAGGCACTCTTGCCTGTGCGGGCTTGATTGTCCTTAGATTGAGTGCACAGCCATGAGTGGCTGTGCCACACGAGGTCAGAACGAATCTTGGCGAAACGTAAGCGCGTCTTCAGCGGCATGCGGCCCACCGGCCGCCTTCATCTGGGACATTATTTCGGCGCCCTCTCGAATTGGGTCAAGCTCCAGGACGAATACGATTGCTTCTTCTGCGTCGTGGACTGGCACGCGCTCACCACGCACTACGAAGACACCTCCTCTATCGCGCAGAACACACTCGAAGTCGCCATGGACTGGCTCGCCGCCGGTCTCGACCCGGCCAAATCCATTCTCTTCATCCAATCGAGCGTGCTCGAGCACGCCGAATTGCATCTGCTTCTTTCGATGATTACGCCGCTCGGATGGCTCGAGCGCGTGCCCACGTATAAAGAACAAATTGCGAATCTCAAGGACCGCGACCTCGGCACCTACGGATTTCTTGGCTATCCGCTCCTTCAGACCGCGGACATTGCGCTGTATGACGGCAACCTTGTCCCTGTGGGCGAGGACCAGGTGCCGCACATCGAGCTCGCCCGCGAAATCGCCCGGCGCTTCAATGCAGCCTTCAGCGAAGTCAATTGGAAACGCGCCAAAGCCAGAGGGATTGCCCAGCTAGAGAAAGAATTGGGTCTCCCGGAAATTTCTGAGGGACTGACAAGCGCAAAATCCCGCGCGCGGATCGACGCTGCGCTCGAACCTCTTTCGATTGACCATCGGCTCTCACTGCTCGCCAACGCCGGCCTCAGCCACGACGAGCTTCTTGTGCAGCCGGAGTCCATGCTGACGGAAACTCCACGGCTGCCCGGCACCGACGGCCGGCGCATGGCCAAAAGCTACGGCAACGCCATTTGGCTGAGCGATCCGCCGGAAGAAATCAGGAACAAAGTCCGCAACATGATGACCGACCCGCAACGCGTGCGCCGTACCGACCCCGGCCGCCCGGAGGTTTGCCCCGTCTTCGCGTATCACAAACTGTTCTCGCTGCCGGAAACGATCGCCAAAGTGGACGTCGATTGCCGAACCGCGGCGATTGGCTGCGTCGATTGCAAAAAACTGATGGCCGAAAACCTGGTCACCTGGATCGAGCCTATTCAGACACGCCGCAAAGAATTTGAAGCCCATCCGCAGCAGGTTTGGGATATTCTCGACGCCGGTTCGAAGAGGGCGCACGCGGTGGCCAAGAAGACGATGAAGCGCGTGCGCAACGCGATTTTCAAATGGGACGAAGCGCGCAAGGCCCGCGCGTCGAGTTCCGCGGCATCAGGAGCGTAATGGCCACACCCTATCGAATTCAATTGCCGGTGTACGAAGGCCCGCTCGACCTCCTGCTCGACCTGATCCGCAAGCAGGAGATGAATATTCACGACATTCCCATCGCCAAGGTCACCGAGCAGTATCTCGATTATCTGCACCGGCTCGAACAGCTCGATATCGACGTCTCGGCGGACTTCATTTACATGGCGGCAACGCTGATTCACATCAAGTCCAAGATGCTTCTGCCGGCCGACCCGCTCGCCGGCCCCGAGGGCGAGCAGGACCCGCGCCAGGAGCTCGTGCATCGCCTGCTCGAGCACGAGAAATTCAAAAACGCCGCGCAGCTCCTCTACCAGAAGCAGCAGGTGGAAGACCACGTTTGGTCGCACCCCGATAAATCGCTGTACGCTGGCGAAGAGGTCGATGGCGAGCTCGTCGTTTCGCTCGTCGATTTGGTGAAGGTGTTCGCGCAGGTGCTCGAGCGACGCAAGGAAGTCGCCCGGTTCGAGCTGCGCCACGACACGGTTTCGATCGCCCAGATGATGGACCGCCTGCGGCAGCGGCTGCTCGCGGCGGAAGAATCGGTATCGCTCGTCGATTTCTTCGAAACCTGCGAAACGCGCAACGCCATGATCGTGGCGCTGCTTGCCGTGCTCGAAATGGTCCGCATGCAAGCCGTGCTGCTGGTGCAGTCCGAGCTGTTTGCGGATATTCGGCTGCGCAAACACAAAATGTTCGACGCCGTTTTCGCCGGCCCCGAGGCCATGGCCAAAATCGAGGAGCAATATCTGTGAATCTTAACCGTCATCCTGAGCGAAGCGAAGGATCTCTCTTCGCTTTTGCAGCATGTGAGGTAACTCGCGCATGACACCAGAAGAAACTCAAGCCGCGCTCGAAGCCATCATTTACGCTGCGGATGAACCCGCGACGCTCGACCAGATCGCGAAGGCTCTCGGCGTCGAGAAGACGGAAGCTCGGGCGGCGCTCGATCTTCTTATCGCCTCCTATCAGACCGATGACCGCGGTATCGAGGTCCGGAAAGTTGCCGGAGGCTGGAAGTTCTACACGAAGGCCCAGCACCACGATGTAGTCCGCAAATTCATCAAGAGCCTTCAGCCGCCGCTGCGCTTGACGATGCCCGCGCTTGAAACTCTTGCCGTGATTGCCTATAAGCAGCCGGCCACAATCCCTGAGATCAACGAGATTCGCGGCGTGAATGTCGGCGGCGTCATCAAAACGCTGCTCGAAAAGCACCTGATCACCACTGCCGGCCGCAAACCCGTCATCGGCCGCCCGATTCTCTATCGCACCTCGCGCCAGTTCCTGATGCGCTTCGGCCTCTCCGATCTCGACGAGCTTCCCAGCCTCAAAGAATTCGAAGCGCTGGCCCAAGCTGCTCTCGGCTCCGATGAAGGCGTCGCGCCCCTCGAGCCGGAAGAAGCCGCTGCCCAATTAGTCGCGCCGGAAACTGGTTCCGAAGCAGCACCAATTGATGAGAACAGGGAAGCGCCCACCGAGTCCGCAGAAGCCGCCCGCGCGGCCTCTGCCGGTGGTGCTGGAGTCGACCACCCGTAGGGCCACGGCATGCGGTGCCCGGCGCCCCCGCCACTCCATTGCTTGATTCACACGGCCTCCTCCGGCCGGTTTCCAAAAATCTGTTACTCTATAACTCCGCGGAATACTTCGAGAAATCAATGGAAGAGCGGCTTCAAAAAATTATTGCGCGCGCGGGGATCGCTTCGCGGCGCCACGCGGAAGAATTGATCGCTTCCGGCTTCGTCACCGTGAATGGCCGCGTGGTCACCGCGCTCGGCTCGAAAGCGGACGTCTCCTCCGATCACATCAAGGTTTCGGGAAAGCTCCTTCGCCCGCCGCGCGAACGCGTCTATTTGCTCCTGCACAAGCCTTCCGAAGTTGTTTCCACGATGAGCGATCCCGAAGGCCGGCAATCGCTTCGCGAGTTTCTTCAGGGGGTTCCCGAGCGCGTCTTTCCTGTGGGACGCCTCGAGTATCACAGCTCGGGGCTGGTTTTTCTCACCAACGACGGCGATCTGGCCAACCGCATCCTCCGCGCGCACCATCTGCCGCAGACCTATCACATGAAATTGAAATCGTTGCTCACATTCGACGAAATCGAAGAGCTTTCCCGCGCGACCGGCGCCCACATCGAGCGCCTTCGCGGCAAGGACAATCCCTGGTACGCCGTCACGATCTCCGAGCCTCGCCGCGACGCACTGCGAAATGCGCTTTTCCGCATGGGCCATCCGGTTGAAAAGCTCAAACGCATCCGCCTGGCCAATCTAGAACTCGGATCACTCGCCCCTGGACACCACCGCGCCCTGACGCCCGCCGAAGTCAGCGCGCTCTCGCGCGGGCTTAGCGCGCCGTCCGCGGGACAACGCGCCGCTTCCAGCAGGCCGCCGCGGCGGGTTCGCCGCTCGCGCCGCAGGCAATCATCCCCGGGAGAATCCACTTGAGGGCATCGCGCGCATGAGTAAGATGCTGATGCAGGACCTGGTCCCCGACTACATTCGGGAACTCGCGCCGTACGTTCCGGGGCGGCCGATCGAGGAGGTGGAGCGAGAATTGAAGATGCACGCCATCAAGCTTGCCTCGAATGAAAATCCGCTGGGGCCTTCGCCGCTCGCCATCGAGGCGGCGAAAAAAGCCCTGGCGAATTCAAACCGCTACCCCGACGGCGCGGGGCTCTATCTTCGGGAAGCCCTCTCGAAAAAACATGGCGTTCCCGTGGAGCAGATCATCCTCGGCGGGGGTTCGACGGACCTGATTGATCTGTCCGCGCGCATGGTCTTGCGTGCGTCCGATTGCGGCGTGACGTCCTATGGGTCGTTTCCGCTCTATCACATTGCCATTCGCGCCACCGGCGCGCGGTATCTCGAGATTCCCATGCGCGACTACACTTTCGACCTTCCGGCGATCGCTCGCGCGCTTCCGCCCGAAACGCGCCTGGTGTTTCTGGCAAACCCGAATAATCCCACGGGCACGATGTTCAACGCCCATGAATTCGACGCGTTCCTCAGCCGCATCCCGGAGCACGTGCTTGTCGTTGTCGACGAAGCCTATTGCGATTACGTCGACGATCCGAATTTCACCCGTTCGATCGAGATCGCCCAGGCAGGGAGATTTATTTTCGTCTTGCGGACTTTTTCGAAGGTATTCGGACTCGCGGGCCTGCGCATCGGCTATGGCATCGGGCCGGCCGATTTTCTCGAGGAGATGAACAAGATTCGCGGGCCGTTCAATACTTCGGGCGTCGCGCAGGCAGCCGCACTGGCCGCGCTGGACGATCGCGAGCACGTCCGCCGGTCGCTGGAATCCAATCGCGCGGGGCTGGCCCAGCTCAGCGCCGGATTGGCGAAACTCGGCATAAGATTCGTTCCTTCGGTCGCGAATTTTATTCTCGTCGATTTCGGATTCGACGCCGATCCGATTTCCGCCGAACTCCTCAAGCACGGCGTAATCGTCCGCCCGATGCGCTGGATGGGGTTTCCAAATGCGGTCCGCGTATCGGTGGGAACGCGCGAGGAGAACGATACTTTTCTTCGGGTCCTTGGCGAGATCCACCTGTCCCCAGTCGGCTCGAAAAATGAGTCTATGAAAGGGAAGCGTTAATGGGAGAGGGCCAGCGCCCCGGCCCGCCCTTGTCCCAATCACCGGACCAACTTCCCCCCGATCCGGTAAGCGAAATCCTCAGAACCAGCAAAACCATCGCCGTCGTCGGCCTTTCCAGCCGGCGTTTCCGCCCGAGCTTCGGCGTGGCGCAATACATGCAATCCGCCGGGTACAGAATCATCCCTGTGAATCCCAACGAACCCGAAGTGCTCGGCGAAATAAGTTATGCGCGCCTGGAGGACGTGCCCGTGCCCGTCGATATCGTGGACATTTTTCGCCGCTCCGAATTCGTTCCTGAAATCGTCGAATCCGCCATCCGCATCGGCGCAAAGGCCGTCTGGATGCAGGAAGGGGTGATGCATCAGGGAGCGGCGGAACGCGCCCGCAGCGCCGGGCTATTCGTGATCCAGGATTCGTGCATCCTGAAAGAGCACGTGAAGCACTTCCGCTTGCCATCCGATTAAGCGTAAGGAAGAACCGGGCGTTTCTACGGGAGAGGAAATACCTTCAGGATCTTTTTGCCGGGTTCGGCCACGATAATCGACTCGCCGTCCGGCGTAATTTCGAAATCGTGAAACATGAGGTCGTGCAGCGTGCGGTGAAAATTTCCGTCGGGGATGCCGATCCAAACGATATTGCCGGATTTGTCCTCGAGCCCGCGCTTCAGAAAAATGCGCTTTTCATCCGGCGCCCATTCGAACCTTCCGACCCCCACTCGGACGCGCACCGGCTTCGGTGAACTGCCGATATCGCGAATCTCGATGGTTTCGCCGTCAACGAAATACGCCACTTTCTTCCCGGAAGGAGAGACGCTCAGTTTCGAAGCGGCGCTGTCCACTCGGCCGACTTCCGAAACAGTTTCATGCAGCAGGTCGAGCTCGACCAATGCTTCCCGGCCGAGAACGCTCAGGTTTCGCCCCACGGCAAACGCGCGGTTCCTCTTCGGGTCCCACACCACGGCATCAAATGTGTGGCCCTCGAAGAGCGTCGAGGTTTTTCCTTCCGCTGGCCGCACGCGAACGATGTTATACGGCCCCCCACCGGTGAGATACACTGCCGTCTGCCCGTCCGCAAGCCACGCGCCGTTCATCGCATCTTCGATGAACCGCGTTTTCGATCCCGACACGCGAATTTCCTGGCCGTCCTCATTGAGCAGCGCAATCACTCGATGCGGCACCGGCGGACCCGAATCTTCCTCCGAGGTAGCCTGCTGAAGCGTGAGATCCGCAGCGAGACGCCGGGAGTCGGGAGACCATCGCATCGATTCAATGATGTAAGTCGAGGGCGGCGGCACCGGCATGAATTTTTCGCCTTCGACGATTTTTTTTGTGTGTCCGCCGGGATCGGCCACCCAGATGTCGTCGCGCTCGATCAGGAGCTTTTTCATTCTCTTCAGCCGCTGCACGGAGCAGGCGATCTTGTTGTCCGGCGCGACCGCAAATTGCGCGCAATCTTCCTCAACGATCATTTTGGGCCGCTCTTGCGCGTAAAGCGGTGCTCGACTGGCGGCCGCCCAAAGGGCGAGGCCGATCAATGCGAGAATCCCTTCGCCGATCGCCAAAGCTGGTTTAGTTCTGCTCAACCACACGAAACCCACCTCGCATCAACGTATCTCGCAAACTCGGTTTGCAGGTCGCGGTTTCACAGTTTGCGGAAAAACTCCCTCCGCTAGCGGGTCGGAGCTTCAGCTCCGACATAAGCATCGTCTTATCAGTGGGCTTCAGCCCCTGAAGTTCCTGAATGCGTCTCAATCAGGCACGTGTGAGATCGATCCGCCGCCGAATGCACGCTACTTCGTCGTCCCTCGCTTCTGAATTTTCCGAATCTCTTCGAGCCGCTGGCGAATGCGCACCTCAAATCCCTGATCCGTGGGATGGTAATACACGCGTCCCAGCAGGCTTTCCGGCAGGCAAGTCATATCCGTCACTTTTTCCTCGGTGGCGTGCGCGTATTGGTAGCCCTTGGTGTATCCGAGGTGGCTCATCAATCCAGTCACCGCATTTCTTAGATGCAGCGGGACGGGCTCGGCGATGGTCTTGTGCAAATCCTCGTGCACCGCGCCGTAGCCCGTGTAGAGCGCATTCGATTTGGGAGCGAGCGATAGATAGACGGCTGCCTGCGCGAGCGCAAGGTATCCTTCCGGCGGCCCGATGAAGTCGAATGCTTCTTTGGCGGCAATCGTCACGGCCAGTGCTCCCGGCTCGGCGAGACCGATATCTTCGCTCGCCATCCGCACCATCCGGCGCGCGAGGTAGAGGGGATCTTCGCCGGATTCGATCATCCGCGCGAGCCAGTAGAGCGCCGCATCGGGATCGGAATTCCGCACGGATTTGTGCAGCGCCGAGATGAGGTTGTAGTGCTCCTCGCCGGATTTGTCGTATGGCAGAAGCTTCTTCTGAAGCACATCCTCGAGAAGCGCATCGGAGATGGCGCGCGTTCCATCATGGGCAGGTTGCGTCCCGAACACCAGCGCTTCCAGCGTGTTGTACGCCGCGCGCGCGTCGCCATTGGCGAGCACGGCGATCCGGTCGATAATTTCCCCGCTGATTTCGACTTTTTCATTCCCCAGCCCACGCGCCGGATCCTCAACAGCACGCCGCAGAAGCCGGCTGACCAGCTCCACCGAGAGAGCGCGCAGCACGTACACTTTCATGCGCGAGAGCAACGGCGCAATCACTTCGAAGGACGGATTTTCCGTCGTGGCTCCGATCAGCAGGATGTTTCCCGCTTCCACATGGGGCAAAAAGGCATCCTGTTGCGCACGATTGAATCGGTGGACTTCATCGACAAAAACGATCGTCCTGCGCCCGTACCGCCGCGCCCCTTCGGCTTTTGCCATCACTTCTTTGATTTCTTTGATCCCGGAAAGCACGGCGCTGAAGGGAACAAACTCGGACCGGGTGCGCCGCGCGATAATTCTGGCGAGCGTTGTTTTTCCGCAGCCGGGAGGACCCCAGAAGAGCATGGAGCTTAAATCATCGCGCTCGATCTGTGTCCGCAAAGGCTTGCCGGGGCCGAGAAGATCTTCCTGGCCCACAAACTCCTCGAGCGTCTGCGGGCGCATCCGGTCGGCCAGCGGCCTGCCCGCCAGCGGCTCTTCTTCCGGCTCGATAGCTCGAAACAGCCCCATTTGGTTCCGCATCCTCCGTGGACTCAGTCTTTCTCAGTGTCCTCTGTGTTTCAGCTTTTGTCTTTTGAACTTAGGTTCCGCCGCTGACGTGCCGCTTCGAACAAAATCACCGAAGCAGCCACTCCCGCATTCAGCGAGTCCACCTGGCCGCTGATGGGAATTGAAATCGTCCCTTCCGCGGCTTTGAGAACTTCAGGAGGCAGCCCCGCCCCTTCATTCCCGATGAAAATAGCCGCGGGGCCTTGCAGATTCGTGCTCACATTCTCCGCCGGCCTCGGTTTCGCCGAAGCAGCAAAAATCTTCACCCCCGCCATTTTCAACTGCGCCAAGACCACCGGGATTGCCATCCCCCTGAGCAGCGGCACGCGCAGCGCGGAACCCGCCGATGCGCGCATTGCCTTCGGCGACCACGGGTCCGCGGTCCCGCGCGCGGCGATGACGCCGCTCGCCCCGAACGCTTCGGCGGACCTTAAAATCGTCCCCACATTGCCGGGATCCTGAACTCCGGCAATTACGACCACCAGCGGCGCTTCACCCTGGTACGCTCCGTCGGCGGATGCTTTTCCGCGAAGGACATCCTGAAAATCCCATTGCGGCGCACGAAATAGCGCTGCCACTCCCTGGGGCGTCTCGGTCCCGGCGACGCCTGCAAAAAGCTTGTCGGTCGTGCGGAGAATCCGCGAACGCGGAATGCCGGCTTCACTTTCGCGCCCCGCTGAGAGAATCCGCTCCAGTTGTTTCTCCCCTGCATCGCACACCAGGAGTGCTTCTACCGCGAGCCCTGATCGCACAGCATCCTCAATCAGCTTCGGTCCTTCGACTCCGATTTCTTCCTCCGCGTCTGCTTCAGGCCCTTTTCCCTTTAGCGCCGCGCGAAATCGTTTGAGCCATTTGTTGTCGCGGCTGGCGATGATGTCCGCGGGCAAGTCCGATTGCACCGCGCCGGGGGGACCGTGGCGGCTTGAGGCCCGCAATGCATGTTCCGGGGGAGGTCCTTGTGCACTCATACTTCAAGCCTAGCAAACGACCTTTGCGCCGTAAATGTGCGGTTTTTCTGTGGGCGGCGAGTCGCTGTTGCCGTTTCTTCCAGCGCCTCCATGCTTGCCGATCGCTTCTTCCGCTTGCTCCCCCATGCGGCCTATGGTAGCGTGCCACTTTGAATCGGGCGTAACCCGCCGCGAGTAAACAACTTGTCCGTCGAAGTCCTTAGAATTTCATCGGATGCGCCGGAAAAAAACGTAGTCGATTATGCCGCCAGCTATATCAAGCGAGGCCGCGTCGTCGGAGTGCCTACCGACACTTTCTACGCGCTTTCGGCCGATCCGTTCAATCTCGCGGCGATCGAGGAAGTGTTCCGCGTGAAGGGGCGCCCGGAAACGAAAGCGCTGCCGGTGCTGGTGGATTCCATCGAGCAGGCTGTCACGCTGGTCCGTGATGTCCCCGATGTCTTTCTCGTCCTCGCCCATAAATTTTGGCCGGGAGCTCTCACGCTTGCTGTTGAGGCGACGCATCGGCTGCCTCTCAAAGTGACAGGAAACACAGGCCGCGTGGCGTTGCGCTGGCCGGATTCGCGTATCACCACTGCGCTCATCGAAGCTGCGGGCGGGCCTATCACCGGAACCAGCGCCAATCTTTCCGGCTTCCCCTCCTGCACCAACGCTCAGCAAATCGTCAAACAGCTTGACGACCGCCTGCCCCTGGTTCTCGATTCGGGCGATACGGGCGCCGTTCTGGCGTCCACGATCGTGCGCATCAGCGGCGAGGATTGGATGATCGCCCGCGAAGGCGCCATCCCCGAATCCGATATCGAATCCGCCATCCGCCGTTGACGTGAGTGTATCTGGCTCTCTTGCACTCCGATTTATCTAAGTCCTGCCTACTGAGACATTTGGAGTGCGGGAGCTTGCTTGTCCTGAGCGGAGCCGAAGGGCTCCCGCTTTGTTTTCAAATCCAGTACAACGCCTGCCAACATCTGGCTGAGCCATTTCCGAAAGGATCTCAAGGGACCCAGATGACCCCATCCTATTTTGGCTCCAGCACAAGCGGCAGGCCATTTTTCGTATTGCCCACAATCACGACCTTCGTGTTCGCGCTGTTGGCCAAGCGTTCGGTCGCTTCAATGCCTTTCCACTCCAGCAATTGCTGGCTGATCCCCTGCGACACGGTCTGCTGAAAATCCCGGATGCCCTGCGCTTCGATGCGCTTGCGGTCCGCTTCCTGTTTTTCTTTCTGGAGAACGAACGCCATCCGCAAGGCGTCCTGTTCGGCCTGCTGCTTCGCCTCGATCGACGTCTTCAGCATTTGCGGCAATTGGATGTCGCGCAGCAGAATGCTTTGCACTTCCACTCCGCGGCCGCTGAGCTGGCCGGCGAGCTCGTTGAAGATTTGCTGCGCCACTTGTTCGCGGCCGCCGGTGTAGAGCGCGTTCGCGCTGTGCGCAGCCGTGACCGAGCGGATTGCCGAGCGCAAATTCGGCTCGACGACAACTTCCACGAAGTTCGGCCCGATTTTCTGATACACCTCCGCCGCCTTTTCAGGATTCAGCCGAAAGAGCAGGGAAGTGTCCAGAGTCATTACGAGTCCTTCGTCCGACGGCACGCTGGCCGTCTCTTTCAGTTCCTGCGTGCGGATCGACATCGTGTTGTTCCCCTTGAACGGATTCACGAAGTGGGTGCCTTCGGGCAATATGTCGCCGGTCACCCGCCCGAAGAGCGTGAGCACGCCCACGTGGCCGGCAGGGACATACGCCACCGACGAATAGATCAAAATGGCGGCCAGAATCAGGAGAATCGTCATTCCGAGGCGCTGTGGAAAGAGGCTGCGTATCTTGGTTTCATATCTTTGCAAATCGTCGTCTTGCCGAAAGGCTGTCATAGTTCTCTCCGCTGGAAGATTTGAGCCTGGAAAAGCCCGGTCTGCGCCATTCTACATGCGTTCGCTGAGCCCCAAAGGGTTGGGGAAGTCAGTTTCCATTTTTCGTGCGGCAGAATTCCCGGAATTCATAATCATTTTTTCGCAGCTTTTCCTTGACATCACGCATCAGTCGTTAAAAGATTCACAGCACATATTCATGTGGCCGCGTCCACATGGGCAGATTCTTCAGGCGCTGTGGCCCGGGGCGATTCACAGTGCCGGCTGCTCTCAGAAGTGAGCAGCGATTTCTTGGGGGGGGGTGGGTCATGAACCGGTTCTCCTCGAACAGACGTGTAGTGGTATTCTTGTTTCCCTTCGCGGTCCTTTTGTTTGTCTCGCTCGCTACACCGCAAAGTGCGTTGGGTCAAGCCACCATCGCGACCGGCAGCATTCAGGGCACGATTCTCGATGCCAGCGGCGCCGCAGTGCCCGGCGCAAAAATCACGATCACGAATAAGGACACCGGGCAAATCTCCGTCGCGCCGGTGACTTCGGCCGGTGCGTACACCTCGGGTGCGGTTGTGCCGGGAAACTACTCTGTTCGCGCCGAGGCCAAGGGTTTCAAAACAATCGAGGAAGGCGTCATTGTCCGGGTCGGCGTCACGTCGGGCGTGAACCTCACACTCCAAGTGGGCACGCAAAGCACCGTGATCGAAGTTGCCGCGGAAACCGTCGCAGTCAACACGGAACAACCAAGCGTGCAAGGCGTGCTGACTAAGGAGCAGATCGAGAATCTCCCCATCAACGGCCACAATTTCCTCGATCTTGCGCAGCTTGAGCCCGGCGTCCAGATTCAGGACGGCGGCGATTTCGATCCCACGAAACAAGGCTTCTCTTCCATCTCCTTCGGCGGGCGCTTCGGTCGCACGGCTCGCATTTCCGTGGACGGTCTGGACGTCAGCGACGAAACCGTGGGTACGACCACGATCAATATTCCGGAAAGCTCGATCGAGGAATTTCAGCTGAGCCAGTCGTCGCTCGATATGTCGAACGAGCTAACTTCCTCGGGGGCCGTGAACGTCGTCACTCGCTCGGGAACCAACAGTTTTCACGGAGAGGGATTTGAGTACTTCCGCGACAGCAGCCTCGCTGCCGCGCTTCCCGGACCACCCTCGGCCTTTCAGCGCAATCAATTCGGCGCCAATATTGGCGGGCCGGTCCTGAAGGACAAGCTCTTTTTCTTCATCGATGGCGAGCGCACGAAGCAGGATCTGTTCGCGCCTGTAGTCCCATCGGCTCCCTTCGCCGCCGGCGGTTACAACGATCCTCTCCGCGACAACAATGCCCTCATCCGAGTGGACTGGCAGCCTCTGAGGGGATTGCATGCGTTTGTTCGCGTGAATTATTTCTGGAACAAGGTCGTCGCCACTGGCGTGGGCTTTTCGCCTTACCAGGATAAGAACCACACACGCGCCGATGTCGCCGGCGCCGACTTCACCACCGGTGGATTTAGCCACAGCTTCCGGTTCGAATACCTGAAATTTGAAAACGATTTGGTGGACGCGACCGCGGGCACAAATCTCCTGGAAGCAAACTTCCCGGTCAGCATCACAATCAGCCCGCTCAGCCTTTTAACTGGCCCGAATTTCCTCGCTCCGCAGCAGACATTCCAAACGGATCGTCAGATCAAATACGATGGAAGCAAGACTTGGGGCTCACACATCATCCGGTATGGTGCCTCCTTTAATGTCCTCCGGGGTGGTGGAGGCGCGTTCTTCAGTTCGATCACCCCAAATGTTTTTCCAATTGGAAGTGCCGCAGAAATCAACGCAGCGACCCCGTGCGCCATGGAAAATCCTCCTGTGATGGGATGCGGCGTGAACGACGTTTTCACATGCAGTGACGGCTCAATGGGCGCCGCTTGTCCGCTGAATTATCCGGTTGATGCCGCTGTCCTTGGCAACGGACTGGGGTTCGGGACCGAAATTCCCGCTTTCAACGAACCTGCCGGTGGGACCCCGACCGACTATCGTTTGGGGACTTACATTGGCGATAGCTGGAAGATCAAGCCCAATCTGACCATGACATATGGTCTTCGCTACGTTCGCGACACGGGCCGCAGCGACGACGACCTGCCGCCTCTGGCTGCTCTCAATGCTCTTCTCCCCGGCCTCGGGAACAGTGTAATAGAGCCGAATAAGAACATCGGGCCGCAGGCAGGCATAGCCTGGGCTCCCTGGAAGGATGGGAAAACAGTCATCCGCGCGGGGATCGGATTGTTCTATGAGAACGCCATCTGGAACAATGTGGAGTTCGATCGTCCCGAGCGGCTTGCGACTGGCGCGTTCCTTTTCAATCCGACGCTTTGCAGTAACGATGTGGTCACGCCGGTTCCATTCCCCAATGGGACGCTACAGACTCCGCCGGGGTTCTCATGCACAGGGTTGATTGGAACTGAAGGTCCCATCATCGCCGCCTTCCAAAAGCAATATGAAGCTGCGACCCTGGCGGCAGGAGTGAACGCACCGAATCCTTCCTACATCCCGAGCCTCATTGCCGCCGGCTCGGAAATTCCGCTCGGCGCGCTGGCTCCGCAATACAAATCGCCGCGAGCCGTCCAGATGAATGTTGGCGTTCAGCGCGAGATCCGGCCGGGAATGGTGCTCTCCGTAGATTACCTTCGAAATGTCGGCTTGCACTATTTGGTAGGCATTGACGCCAATCACAGCGGCGACGTCGCATACTTTAATCAGGGGGCAGCGCTTCAAGCCATAGGCGCAACCAACGCTACTTTCGGGTGTCCCGGGACGAATGCGGCTGCAATCAATTGCGCAATCTCCTCTGCGGTCGTCAGTCCTTTCACGGGTAATCCCGGGGCGAGCATGGTGGACTACGCCTCGAACGGGCTAGATTCTGCTGCCGATCTTGGGGTGGGCAGCTGCCCGACTGCTCTTGGGTTCAGTTGCGCATTTCAGGGCATTAATCCCGGGCTCGGAGAGGCCGTGTTCCTCTATCCCGGAGGACGCTCCGTCTACAATGCGCTGGATGTGAAACTCGTCGATAACGTGAAGTCTCCCATGCCCGGTGTGAAGTATCTCAACTTTCAGTTCGCCTACTCGCTCTCTCGCTTTGTAAACTGCGGCGCTTCCCTCAACACTTCCGCGGGAACCTCGCCCGGCGCCGCCGACCAGGACTTCATCAATCCCGCGATAAACAATCGGACTCCTTGCAGCTTGATCGGGCCTTCCGCGCTCGATCGGACCCACCAGATATCCTTTGGCGGCTATGCCGACCTTCCGTTCGGATTCCGCCTCAGCACCATCTTTCACTTTGACAGTCCGCTACCCGCTTCGCTCGCCGTTCCGGTATCGGGCCTTGGAGCAGGAGAGATCTTCCGTACGGATTTCGACGGCGACGGTACCGTGGGCGATCCTCTGCCCGGAACGAAGTATGGAGCATTCATGCGTACCGTCGGTCCAGGAGATCTCAATGTGTTGATCAACAATTACAACAACACAGTCGCTGGCCAGTTAACTCCCGCGGGCCAGGTTCTTGTAGGCGATGGGCTCTTCACGCCCGCGCAGATGGGGGTTGGAAACGCGAATTGCCTCAACAATCCAGCTTTCAAAAACTCGGGGATCAACAATGGAGCGCTTTGTGCTGTCGCACCGTTGGTGCCAACGGCGCCCCCCGGTGAGGTGGGACTGTACTGGCTCAAAGTGTTCGACGTAGGGCTCGCCTGGGAGGGCCACGTCAAGGAGCGGCTCACGATCGAGCCAAGCGCCACCTTCTACAATGTCTTCAACTTCGCGAACTTCGACATCCCCGGAAACGTGCTGAGCGGGCTGCTGACGGGAACTCCCGGCACGGTGAACGGAACGACCTACGCAACTGGCAATTCGGTCCGCATTGGCAATGGCACAGGCGTATTTAACTTTGGAGCGCCGCGGACGATTGAGTTCGGGCTGAAGTTTACATTCTAGGCTTCTGTTTCAAGCGCGCGCTTTGGCTGACGATCGAACGTTTATTGCAACCTGGCGGAGGTGAGAAATTCATAGTCGCCGCCGGGGGGAATTTCGATTCCGGTGAGGCGGGCGCGGTGGACGCAGACGTTGTCGGCGTACCACAACAGGATGTACGGTTCGTCTTCCGCGACGATCTTCTGCACTTCTGAGAGAATGAGCTTCCGCTTGCCCTGGTCCAGCTGGACGCGCGCGCGATCGAGCAGGGCATCGAGCTGCGCGTTTCTGTAGTGGCCGCGATTCGCGCCTTCCGGCGGCACCTTCTTCGAACTGAAAACGTATTCGAACATGTCCGGGTCGTTATTTCCGCCGACCCAGCGGTGCGTGTAAAGCTGGAAGCTTCCCCGAGTGATGTCGGAATAAAACGTCGCAAACTCGAGCGACTTTTGCTCGAGCGCCACGCCCACGCGCTTCCATTGATCCGCCAGCACCGCAGCGATCAGGCGCGCCGATTCGTCCGTCGAAGTCTTGAGCGCCAAATGAAAGCGGATGCCGTCGGCGCCGCGCGGAAACCCTGCCGCGTCGAGCAATTGCTCGGCCTGCGCGGGATCATAGTCGTACCGCTTCACGTCCGGCTCGTAGGCCCAGTGATCCGGCGGCAATAAGCTCGCGGCCGGGCGCGCCATGCCTCGAAGGAGATACCGAATAATGGACGCCCGGTCCGTTGCATAGCCGAGCGCCTGCCGCACTTCGCGCCGCCCGAGAATCGGATCATCGAAGTTCAGCGCGATATAGGCCACCGAAGTTCCCGGCTGATCCTCGGTGCGGATCTCCGGCTCTTTTGCCAGCGTCGCGGCCATATCCGGCGTGAGTGAATTGATTTCCGCGTCCGCCGAACCCTTCCGAAGTTCGAGAGCCCGCACGATCGCATCCGGAACCACGCGGAATCGCACGCGCTCGACGCCTTGCTTGATTTTTGGGTCTCCGAAATACGCCGGAGCCCTTGCGAGCACGATTTCTTCATCTACGGTCATGCGCACAAACTGGAACGGCCCGGTCCCGATCGGCTGCTTCGATATTTCCGTGCCGGACCCTTGCGGCACGATGCCCACGGCGGGTCTCACGAGATCCCAAAGAAAGGAGGCATAGGGTTCGCGCAAGTGGAAGACGATCGTTGCGTCATCCGGCGCATCCACGCTGGTCACCATGCGGAACGAACCACGCTTGGCCGTTTTCAGCGAGCCGGAAAGGATCGAATCAAACGTATATTTCACATCGGCCGATGTCAGCGGGCGGCCGTCATGGAACTTGACGCCCGGGCGCAGATGAAAAACGTATGTCACAGGATCGGGCAGTTCCCAGCGCTCGGCGAGGTCCGGAATAATATTCATGCGCGAGTCGTGCGCCACCAGGCTCGAAAAAATCAGCCCGTCGAGATGCTGCGACACCGCATCGGTCCCGATTCTGGGGTCGAGATTTGTGGGCATAGATTCGATCAGAAAATTAATCGCGCCGGGTTCAGATGCATTGGGATCCGACGAGCATCCCGCAACAAGCGCAGCGAGCAGGCACAGCGCCATCGCACAAGCCGCCTTCATGTTATTTCGCCCGCCCGCGCACGAGTTTTCCGAGAACCGCCGCATGTTTTGCCCCCGTCGCCGAAGGCAGGTTGCTTGCGCGCGCGTGATAGGCCTCGTACGCAAGAACCGCGAAGGCGAACGCTTCCTTCGCCTGCGTGGGCACGCCGAATTCGTCCGCAAACATAAATTCAATTTCAGGAAGCAGCAGGGTCAATGCTTTGTGTATGAGCGGATTGTTTGCTCCGCCACCAGCCAGGATTACCTGTTCCACGTGCGCACCGGGAAAAATGAACTGCTCGAACGCATCGGCGATCGAGAGATAAGTTAATGCGGTTGCGGTGGCGACGAGAGCCTCCGGCTTTGCCCGATGTTTCTTGCCCCAGGCGATGATTCGCTCGGCAAAAGATCGCCCAAACTCCTCCCGCCCGGCCGTCTTGGGCGGCTGCTTGCTGAGATAGGGCTCGCGCAGCAACTGCTCGATCAAGTTCCGCAGAACTTCCCCGCGGCGCGCGATTCGCGCGTCCCGGTCGAAATTCATGCGGCCGCGAGTGGCCCACTCGACAAGCGCGTCGATCACCATGTTTCCGGGGCCGGTATCGAACGCGTACACATCCTGGGGCCGCGCGCCGGCGGGAATCACCGTGACGTTGGCGATCCCGCCGATATTGAGCGCCACTCGGCCGCGGCGCTTGTCCCGGTACATCAGGTAATCCACGAATGGAACGAGCGGCGCGCCCTGGCCTCCGGCGGCAATGTCTGCCGGCCGGAAATCGCCGATCGTCGCGATGCCCGTGCGAGCAGCGATTACGCTCGGCTCGCCGATTTGAAGCGTCGAGGCGATTTTCCTGCCGCCGAGAAAGGGAGCAGGGACGCCCTGATGAAAAATCGTCTGGCCATGCGAGCCGATCAAATCAATCTTCCGGAGCGGCACGCGCCAGCGCTTGCACGCGGCAATCGCAGCCGCAGCAAATTCCTCTCCCAACCGGAAATCCAACTGGCTGATTTCGGCAGCGGTCGTGGAAGCGCCGTTTGCAACGCGCAAGATGGCCGCGCGCAGAGGGGCAGGGAAGCGGACATGGTGATGCGCTTGGAACCGCGCGGAGATACGCGGAGGCGCTCCATGGATTCGAACCAGCGCGACATCAATGCCGTCCGCCGATGTTCCCGACATCATCCCAAGCACGCGCATCAACGAGGCTCGCGAGTCATGATCGAGAAGTTCTCATCCGCCGGGTTTTATTTTAGTTGTTTTTGAAGCGCGGCGAGGAGGTTGAGAGCTTCGAGCGGTGTGAGTTTGTCAACGTCCGCCTCGCGCAGCGATTCGAGCACGCTTTGATCGATCGCGGCGAAGCTGGTTTGTTCGGCCGGAGGCGGGAGAATTTCCTCCTGCCCCGAAAGCGCGCCCGGAGAGAGTTCCTCCGTCAATTTGTCTTCGCTTTGTTCATGGCGCTTCAGAATTTCCCGGGCGCGGGCGATTACATTCTGCGGAAGTCCGGCCAGGCGCGCCACTTCGATGCCGTAGCTCTTATCGGCGCTGCCGGGCTCGACTTTGCGGAGAAAAACAATTTCGCTTCCTTCTTCCTGCACCGAGACGTGGACATTCCTGACGCCCGGCAGAAGCTGTTCGAGCTCGGTGAGCTCGTGATAGTGCGTGGCAAATAGCGTGCGCGGCTGCGTTCCTGCATGCAGCGCTTCCACGACGGCCCAGGCGATCGATAGGCCATCGAATGTCGCTGTTCCGCGGCCCACCTCGTCGAGCAGCACCAGGCTTGCCGGAGTCGCCGTATTCAGGATCGCCGCCACCTCGCTCATTTCCACGAGAAAAGTCGAGCGGCCCCGCGCGAGGTTGTCCGAAGCGCCGATGCGCGTGAAGATGCGGTCGAGAAGCGGCAGCCGCGCCCGCGCCGCCGGGACGAAGGAACCTATTTGCGCAAGAATCGAAATCAAGGCGACCTGCCGCAAATAGGTGGATTTTCCGCCCATATTCGGCCCGGTGATGACGAGCAGGAATTGCGCCTCGTCGTCGAGATAGAGATCATTCGGGACAAATCTCTCCCCGGTTTCTTCCAGCAGTTTCTCGATCACCGGGTGGCGACCGCCTGAAATCATCAGTGCGCCGCGTGGAGTTCGCTTCCCGTGGCGTTTGCCTTGCGTTTGCGCCGGCGCGGAATCGGCAGCGATTGAGGAGTCCGTTCTAGCGTGGTTCGTCCGCTCGGTGAATTCCGGCCGCGTGTAATGGCGCGCTGCCGCGATTCGGGAGAAATTTACAAGCACGTCGAGCTGCCCGATGGCCGCGGCAGTGCGCCGGAGGCGCGAGGCCTCGCGCGCAATCGCCTCGCGAATTTCGCCATAGAGACGCCGCTCGATTTCCAGAATGCGCTCCTCGGCGGAGAGCACCTTGCGCTCGTATTCCTTCAGCTCTGCCGAGGTGAATCGCTCGGCATTGACAAGCGTTTGTTTGCGTTCGTAATCGGCGGGAGCGAGATGCAGATTCGGTTTCGAAATCTCGATGTAGTAACCGAACACCTGGTTGTAGCGGATTTTGAGCGACCCGATTCCGGTTCGCTTCCGCTCGCGCTCTTCCATCGCCGCGATGAATTGCCGGCCTTGCGTTGAGAGATCGCGGAGCTCATCGAGTTCGGCGTTGAACCCGCGGCGGATCACTCCGGGCTCGTTGGGCATTGCCGGCGGATCTTCCGAGATCCCGCGGCCAATCACCTCGCACACTTCGGCCAGATCATCCAATTGCTCTCGCAGCTCGGCGAGCCGCGCCGCTTCCGCAGAAAGATGTGTTTTGAGCGGCGGAATCTTTTCGAGAGAGGATTTCAGGGTCAGCAGGTCTCGAGGGGTGGCCACGCCTAGAGTGATGCGGCTGGTGAGACGCTCCAGATCGAGAATGCCTTCGAGCTGGTGCCGGATTTCTTCGCGCACAACGGTCGAACGCTTGAGCGCTTCGACGGCATCGAGCCGCTCCTCGATTTCTACGAGCGAAATTTCCGGCCGCAGCACCCAGCCACGCAGGAGCCGCGCGCCCATGCCCGTAGCGGTATCGTCGATCGCGGAGAGCAGCGTGGCTTTCGCGTCATCGCCGGCGGCGGGTTCCACCAGCTCGAGGTTGCGGACCGTTACCTGGTCGAGAATCATCGCGTCTTGTTGCTCGTAGTAGGCAATGCGGTCGAGATGCTCAAGCCCGGCCCCGGCAGGACGCAGCGAATGAATTGCGGAGGTGTCTTCCGGCTTTGGCGCGCCAATGGCGCTGGTCTCCCGCAGGAAATGGACCAGCGCGCCGGCAGCAGCGACCGCTTGCGTGTGGCCGTTCAACCCGAAGCCTTCGAGCCCGGCTACGTTGAAATGCTGCTCGAGGAGTTTCCGCGCGCGGCCCGGATCGAAGATCCAGTCATCAACTCGCGTTTCGACTGCTCCGAGCCGGTCGAGCTCCGCTGGCGCAGCGACGGGGAAGAGAGTTGAGGGCCGTGGCAGCAGGACTTCGCGCGGCCGAAGGATTCCAAGCTCCTCGCGGAGCCGCGCTTCCGCCTTTTCACCGGAGAATTCCGTGGCGCGGAATTCCCCCGTCGAGAGGTCCACATACGCAAGGCCGATCGTCAGCTCCGCCGGACGAGTTACGGGCTTGCCGCCGACTGCGGCGGCGGCGCCTGTCTCTTTGCTGCGAGCCACGGCAGCGAGGAAGTTGTTTTCGTGAGCCTCGAGAAGGCCCGCGCCTGAGGCGGTACCGGGCGTGAGGACGCGGATCACCTCGCGGCGAACGAGCTTCTTGCCCGGGCCCGGCTCCTCCATCTGTTCGCAGATGGCGACGCTATGCCCGGCCCGGATCAGGCGCGAGATGTAATTCTCGGCGGCATGGTAGGGGACGCCGCACATCGGCACTGCGTGGCCTTTCTCCCGGTTGCGCGAGGTCAGGGTGATTTGCAACAGGCGCGAAGCCAAGACGGCATCGTCGTAGAACAGCTCATAGAAATCTCCCAACCGGAACAGCAGCAGCGCCTCGGGATGCCGTTTCTTGACGGCCAGGTACTGCTGCATCAGTGGGGTGGCAGGTTCAGTCATCATTCCGCGCGACTCTGCGGCGTGGAGGCGATTATGCTGGCCTCTCCGCATATTTGGCAACACTGTTTACACCCTGGCTCTGCTGCGAGCCGCTCGGTCGTCCTGGGTAAGCTATACTCTGACACCCAATGGCGAAGGCCACCCATCGCGAAGTGGAGATCAAGCTGCCCATTTCGGACCTGCCAGCGCTCGTCAAAAGGCTGCGCCGCCTCGGCGCCCGTTCTCGGGGGCGCGTGCTCGAGGAAAACACGTTGTACGACACTCGTGAGGCTGCTTTCCGCACCTCCGGCCGATTGCTCCGGCTGCGACTGGAGGCCCCCGCTCCGGCTGGCCGGAGGGCGTTCGAGGCATGCCGAGGGGTGCTGACCTCCAAGGCTCCTATTAGCAGGCCGACGGGCCGAACGCACTCGTTCCGATACAAAGAGCGGCTCGAACGCGAGCTCCGCGTGCACGCCCCGGCCCATTGGCCCGAAAAGCTGCGGGCGCTGGGACTCAAGCCCACATTTTGCTACGAAAAGTTCCGCACAACCTATCGCCTGCGGGGCTCGCCTCTTCACCTGGACCTGGATGAAACGCCCGTGGGCGTGTTTCTCGAACTCGAGGGTCGCCCCGAAGCCATCGACCGGACCGCCCGCGCGCTCGGATTTGCGCCTCGCGACTACAGTCGAGGCACCTATTGGGACGTTTACGTTGCCGATTGCCGCCGCCGCGGCCGAACCCCCAAGAATATGGTGTTCCGCAGGTAAAAAGTACGTAGAGACTGCAGTCTGCGCTTGACAAACTTTCTTTCTCCCTTTAGTAGTCACTTCGAGGACTAGCGCGTCGCGATGGGTGACGGTTCGTCCAATTTGGAGCCGGGATGTAATCGCCCCAGCCAGCGCCATGTGGCTCAGGCCAGGGCAGGACAATGCGCCATTGCCGGCCCGGGGACCGAGAGCTTCCCGCTCGAGTCGGCCTGCTATTCCCCCGCTTCCCGGGGAGATAGGGAGGCGAAACCCGGCCTGAGGTAACTTCAGGGCGACCTTCTTGTGCCCGCGGCCGGGAGCAGTTCGCCGGTCTCGGGCACTTACTTTTTCCCGAGCCCCGGCAGCAAGGAGTCGCGCATGCTGCATGCCACCGAAGTTCTCGGGGCTGACACCTACGATAACAACGGCAACTTTGTCGGCCGGGTGAAGGAGATGTTCGTCGAGCCGGCCGACCAGCCGAATCGCGTCTCGCGGCTGCTGCTCGGCCGCGGGCAATATCGCCCGCTCGTGGCGAGGCACGACCAGATCGCTTCGGTCGAGCCCCGCCGCGTCCACTTGACCACGGATGAGTCCGCTCTCGAGCTCTACCGCCCGAATGAAGCTTGGCTGGCGGTGCAGAAAGACCTCCTGGACCAGCAGATCATCGATACCAACGGCCGGAAAGTGGTCCGCGTGAACGATATTGATTTGGCCGAGCAGCGCATGAACGGGACTACGGAACTGCGGATCACGCAGGTGGACATCGGACTGGCAGGAGCAGCGCGGCGGCTGCTGCAAGGGATCGTGCCGCCGACGGCCATGCGGCGGCTCGAGGAGAAGCTGCCGCCGAGGACGATCCGCTGGGAATTTGTCAACCTGATCGAATCGAACCCGCTGCGGCGAGTGAAGCTGCGGCTTTCCAGCGACAAGCTGGCCAAGCTGCATCCGGCCGATCTCGCCGACATCATGGAAGAGCTCTCGCCGGCCGAGCGGCAATCCATTATCAGCTCGCTCGACGAGGAGACCGCTGCGGAGACAATCGCCGAGCTCGACAAGCGCCTGCAATCGCAAGTGGTGGAAAAGCTCGACCCCGAGAAGGCGGCCGACATTCTGGAGGAGATGAGCCCGGACGCGGCGGCGGACTTGCTCGCCGAACTGGAGCCGGAGAAGTCCGAGGAAGTAATCGAGGAAATGGACCGCCGCGAGGCGAGCGAGGTCGAGGCGCTCATGCGATTCCCGGAGAACTCCGCCGGCGGGATGATGAATACAGAGATCGTGGTCGTTGGCGACGACGCGACGCGCGGGGAAGTGGTGGATTTCATCCGGTTCAACGAGATTGCGCCCGACCAGCTCGATAACGTTGTCCTGATCAACCGCGATTCCGTGCTTGCGGGAGTTGTGCCTGTGGCGCGGCTGCTTCTGGCCGACGCTGAGCAGCGCATGGACGAGCTGAAATTCGAGCCGCTGCTCTCGGTGCGCGCGGAAACCGAGGAGAGCGAAGTGTTCGAGATCTTCGACAAGTACAATCTGCGAAGCCTAACAGTGGTGGATGCCGAAAATCGTCCGATCGGGTCGATCACGGTGGACGACATCGTCACGCGGCTGCGGGCGAAAATTTAAGGAGGACACAAATCAAAATCGGATGACCAGCCGGGCCACAATCGAGCGGACCATGGCCGAGTGGAAGACGCGCAGCAGCGACATTCGCCGCCGCACGCGTCCGTTCCGCCGGCGGCTGGCGGTGTTTCTTGCCGTCGTGGGCCCGGGAATCATCACGTCGAACGTCGACAACGACGCGGGCGGAATCACCGTGTACACCACCGCCGGCGCGCAATGGGGCTATGCGCTGCTGTGGTCGTTGATTCCGATGACTATCGCGCTGTACGTGAGCGAAGAGATGTGCGCGCGCATGGGCGTGGTGACGGGCAAAGGCCTCTCGGATTTGATCCGCGAGGAGTTCGGTTTCCGCTCGACTTTTTTTGTGATGGGCGCGGCGCTGCTCGTTGACCTCGGCAACACGGTGGCGGAATTCGCCGGAATCGCGGCGGCGTGCGAAGTGCTGCGCATCCCAAAGTATATCGCGGTGCCGATTGCGGCGGTGGCGGTGTGGCTGCTCGTGGTGTACGGCACGTATCGCATCGTTGAAAAAATCTTTCTCGTTGCTTGCGGCTTTTATCTTTCTTATGTCCTTTCTGCGTTCCTCGCCAAGCCCGACTGGCTGCTGGCCGGCAAGGAAATCGTGCTGCCTTCCTTCCACATGAACGCCGGCTACCTGCTGATGCTGACGGCGCTGATCGGAACCACGATCGCGCCCTGGCAGTTTTTCTATTTGCAGGCCGGTTTCGTGGAGAAGAAAGTAGGCGCGCGCCAGTACAAGCACGCGAAGTGGGACGTGCTCGTCGGCAGCATCACCTGCATGGTGGTGGTCTTCTTCATCATCGTGTGCTGCGCGGCCACGCTCAACGTCAAAGGCCTCACTCAGATCAACGACGCGGCGCAAGCCGCGGTCGCTCTGATGCCGCTGGCAGGGAAGTGGGCCGGCGGGCTTTTCGCGTTCGGCCTGCTGAACGCGTCGCTTTTCGCCGCTTCGATTCTGCCGCTTTCCACCGCGCACGTGATTTGCGAGGGGCTGGGCTTCGAGGCCGGTCTCGACAATAAATTCCGCGAAGCGCCCGCTTTTTACTCGCTCTACACGGGACTGATTGTCGTGGGCGCGGGAATCATCCTGATTCCGAACGCGCCGCTCTTTAAAATCCTGGTCCTCTCGCAAGTGGCCAACGGCGTGTGGCTCCCGGTGGTGCTGATTTTCATGCTGCTGCTGATCAACCGCACCGACCTGATGGGCGAATACGTGAACACGCGCGGAATCAATATCGTGGCGTGGACCACGAGCATCGTCGTGATAATCCTCACGATCGTCCTCGTTTACGCCACGCTGGCTCAGCCGGGCGCTGCCGGGCTGACGGGCTCGCTGCTCCATCACCTGCATTTATTCTAGGTTTAGGTCTCCTTTCCCCAGTTGCACTAAAACAGTGCAAAACTTCGAAAAAATTATCGGGATGAAACTAGGCCGATCCCTTGTTTTCATAGAGTTAGGCTGTCGCCAGTCTGAATCCCAGGATCGGGCTGACAGGATGCGAGCCGCTGGATTCACGCATTGAAAAAAGGAGACTTATTGTAAATGCCGCCAAGAGGCACGGTCCGGCGGGCGAAACGCCCATGCTGGGCTTGTCAGGCGTCAAGCCACGATGAACGATCTGAGGCGCGCGGTCCCGCACGCCCGGCTGGGGCCTCGCCATTGGCCGCTCGGTGATGGTGAGTCTCGCAAGCGTCATCGATGTTATCTCCGCAATTACCATGGCATGCGAGGCGGCCGATTGCAAACGATAAAGCCTGTGGAGATTGATCCTGAGGGCAGCCAGGAGGAACCGGCTCACATGAATGTAGCCGCTACACAACCATCTCCTGAGCAGACGTACACGCCAAGTAGGCCGGCGGCCACGGCGTGCCGTGCCCCTACGCCTACTGCAATCTGGCGTACTCGGCTTTGGCGGCTTTCAGGATCGGAATGTCCGCGTCGGCGTCTTTCCAGAGAGCGAGGAAAAGCGTAGGGCAGTGTAGCCTTGGGCTGCGAGATTTCTCCGCCCCTATCTGGCCAGCCAGCTGTAGACAAACGCTCTTATGATGTGGCAAGTGAAGATGCCATGGAGGCCCTATGAGGCGTACTTCTGTATTTGTGGCTATAGCGTTTCTCGCAGGATTCGGCATCGGCTACTTCGCCCGAGGCGCTGTGGGCACGCTTCAACGAAGGACGCATGCCGCAGACTTGGCGGCGATCGAAAAAGCGCACCAAGAGGACATTGAGGCCACATTGACGCAAGACCCGAAGAAGCTGATAGACCTTTGGGCGGAGGATGCGGTGAACTTCAATCCGGGAAGCCCACCTGCGGTCGGCAAGCAAGCCATTGAGGCTGAGCATGAGAAATTCCGCGCCCAGTACCCGGACCTCAAGGTGTTGAGCTACACGCCCAAATACAAAAACATTCAAGTCGAGGACGGCTTGGCATGCGAATGGTTCGAACGCGAAGCCGAGTATAAACTGTCTCCAGAGTCCCCGCCGGTCAGTTGGCACGCTAACGGATTGGACGTGCTGAAGCGCCAGAGCGACGGCTCGTGGAAAGGGGAGATGGTCATTGTGAGCCAGTAAACGACCGCTCTCATCTCAAGCGGGCGTTGAGACAAAATTACTGCATCTTCGCGTACTCGGCTTTGGCGGCTTTCAGGATGGGGACGTCGGGGTCCGCGTCCTTCCACAGTGTGAGGAAATCCTGATAGGCGGCGCGGGCTTTGGCGGTGTCGCCTGCTGTGGCGTAGGCGCGGGCGAGTTGAAGATGCGCGAGAGCGCCGATGGATGAGTTCCATACAATTCCGCGATGATCGAGAATTTTCTGAAACTCGGCTGCGGCTTCGTTGCCCTCATGAGCGGCGAGATAGGCCTCGCCGCGAACAAAAGCTGGATACAAGCCGTTCCATCTGTAGCCGCCGCTAAACGTGGTCCATCCCAATTCATACGGCAGGGCGGCTCGAAGCATCTCGAGCGCTTCCGAGGGATTACCTCGATCGAGCGCGAGCCTGGCGCGGACGGTTGGCAGGTAATTGAATTGCACGGTCGTGCCTTCGGGAAACTGCTTGTTCAAGTCTTCGGTGAGGCTCTGTGCGCGCGCCGTATCTCCCGCATAGGCCAAGGCGAGCGCGGAGGCATACAGCACATCGACGCCAGAGGATCGTGCCAGGGCAAGCGAGGCGCGACGCCGGGCTTCGCCGGCGTTACCGAACAGTGCCTCCCGGATGCCAGACGTGGCGGAATACAGGGCAGATATTTCTTTTTGGTCAGCGCGTTCGGCTGACTCCATGGCCCTCCGAGTCTGTTCTTCCGACTCCCGCAGTCGCCCGTAATAAGCTGCGGTATTGGCCTCGTATGCAAGCAAAGTATTTTCTATCCCGGGCTGCCCCGCTAAGGCCGTGACCTGCTGTTTCATCCCCGCGGCATCGTTCTGAAAAAAATCGAGGTAGTAAAGATTGATCGGATAGTAATGATGGTACAGTTTGCGTTCGAGGGCTTGTCTATACGTCGAGTTCGCCTCATCGAAGCGATTCAGAGCCATGTAGCCATCCATGAGGAAGACGTAGGAGATAGGGTCGTCGGGTTTTAGCCGAATTGACTCTCTGGCTTCGGAAACGACCTCATCATAGCGACCCAGCGCCGGGTAAATCCCAGCCGACAAGTAAGTATGCGGCATCTCGGCCCGGGGATAAGCCTGCATCCAAAGCTTGCAGGTTTGTTCGGCTTTTTCGAGGTTACCCAGGACCTCTTTGTAGTAGATGACCGATACGAAATACTCCTCGGGCTCACTCGCGTGGTCGTGCAGTTCGTATGCCTTGCGTGCGTATCCGGATGCGATGCTGGGTTCGCCAATCGAGGTGTGCCAAATGCCCAACCACGAGTAGGCAACGGCGAAATTTGGGTCGAGTTCAATAGCGCGTTTAAGAAAGGAAATAGCAAGTGGTGGAGATGTTGCCCGGCTACTGGAGCTAAAGGCTTTTAGGGCTTCGAGCGAGGGCGTGGTTGCTTCTTCCAGAGGGGTATCGAATTTTTGCACCGTGCTAAGCGATTCGCCCAGTTTGTTCCGCATCTCCGATGCCGTCTTGCTCAACGCATCGAGCACGTGATTCTTGTCGCTCGCCTGAGCTTGCGTGCTTGCCAGCGTTGCCCCATTCGAGCAGTTGACTGCCTTCACAGTCAGCAGGTATGGCGTACCAATTTGAGCGATCGAGCCATCGAGGAACGCGGCGCTGGCCGTCCGCTGGCAGAGTTCCCGCGCAATCTCCGGCGTCAGCTTTGCATCCGGCTTCTGGGCCATCATCCGCAATGTCTGCTGGATTTGCTGGTCCGAGATAATGCTGAGGAAGGGCGACTGCTCGAGCTGCACCGAGAGCCCCTGCCGCAGCGTGCCGTCGAAGACCGGATCACCCGTCGTGTTCGCGAAATCAGCGAGGACGATTGTGTCTTTATCCGTCAGGGCGTGCGCCTTGCGCGTGAACAGCAGCCAGCCGCCAATCGCCAGTGCCGCGACACCAACTGTTGCGCTCGCAGCCGCCAACAGACGACCGAATTTCGCTGTGCGCGCAGCCTTGGGCTCCGGGACCGTGGTTGGGCGGGCCGAGCTGGAATCTCGCCGCAGGCGCTGTAGATCAGTGCGGATTTCAGCGGCAGACTGATAGCGCAACTTGCGGTCTTTCTCCAGCGCCTTCGCAATGATGTCTTCCAGCTCTGGTGGCAGGTCAGGGTTTAACCGAACCGGCGCCGTCGGCGTGCCGGTCAGAATCGCTCCGGCGATTGCGCCGGAAGTCTCGCCTCGGAAAGGCAAAACTCCGGTGGTCATCTCGTAGAGGACGGCGCCAAAGGAAAACAGATCAGTGCGTGCGTCGAGCTCTTCGCCCCGCACTTGCTCGGGAGACATGTAGGTGAGCGTGCCGATGGCGGCGCCGGGCTGAGTGAGCTGTTCGAGTTCGCTGGCGGTGGGCGCGGAGGAAAGATTCTGGCCACCGGCCGCCGGAGCGAGCTTGGCCAGACCGAAGTCGAGGATCTTGGCGTGGCCGCGCTTGGTGACCAGAATGTTGGCAGGCTTGATGTCGCGGTGGACGATTCCCTTGGCATGAGCGGCATCGAGAGCGTCGGCGATTTCAATGGCCAGCTCCAACGTTTCGTTGAGAGGCAGTGGCTTGCCGGCGATGCGATGCTTGAACGTCTGGCCGTCCAGATATTCCATCACGAGGAAGACAAGCCCGTCTTGCTTGCCGATTTCGTGAATCGTGCAGATGTTGGGATGGTTGAGGGCGGAAGCTGCCTTGGCTTCGCGGCGGAAGCGTTCCAGGGCCTGGGGGTCTTGCGCGAGGTTTTCGGGAAGAAATTTCAGGGCCACGAAGCGGCCGAGTTCGGTGTCCTCGGCTTTATAGACAACGCCCATACCGCCGCCGCCGATCTTTTCGGCGATGCGGTAATGCGAGATGGTTTGGCCGAGCATGTTTGAAACTGGCGCAATCTTAGGACTCCGCCCACATAGCGTCAACGTGAGGGATGGAGAGAAGCCCGCGGTGTGCGCTTCGACGGGTCAACATGGCTCTGCCAGCCCAGTCAGCTGGCAGTTCGAAGTTGGGGGTGCTATCAAGTGATGATTGGGAGCGGAGATGCACAGCCCCATCGTGCCTCTGGCCAAGCAGGAGAGGCTGTGCCAGTGGAGGCAGAATTTTCCACATTTCCGAGATATCCACAGCCTAAAACCATTGCGGTGTGGTTGACTCTGTTTTCACGCCGAGGTACAAGCGTGGTGCCTGAGCGTTCCAATCATCTGAGTCCTGGACGGCCCGGCAAGTGAAAGCTTGACGAGCTATCCAGGGCACAGAAGGATAGAGCGCCCACGGAAAGTTCGAAATCGAACGGCAGCACGGCGAGACCGAAGGTACGGTTCGGTGGTGACCTAGGCGTCCTCCTGGCATGCTAGCATTGCCGGGAGAGCACGAAGCAAGCCACAGGCTGACCCTGCGACTTGGCGTGGCCGGAGTTGCCCGGGTACACGGGACAGCGAACGGCAGCTGGAAAATTTCGCACTGAAGGGAAGGGGCGAGCGATCGCCCCTTTTCTTTTTCTGCGCATCAGGCTTCCCATCGTTCTGCCTTGCCATCGGATTATTTCAAATCTCAAATTTGAAATTTAAAATTGCAGGCAAACCAAAGGCGCGCAGCCCCTTCGTGCCCCAGGGCAAGCGGGAGTGGCTGTGCCACGCGCACCTACTTTGCAGCGGGCGCGGCTGCGCTCGCTTTGGGGGAGGCGTCCTTCACCAGATTGCCGGGCGGGATTTTAAATTTGGCCGCCTGAATATCTGCGGGAAGGTTGCTGGGGCGGTAGCGGATGTTGGTTGCGTCGAGGCGCTGCTGGACCGATTCGTGGAAGAGCGCGCCATCTGGAATTGTGCGGCGGCGGGCGAGATTGACGCGAATGCGCTGGCGCCACTGGCCCGCCGCATTCATCACGCCGGCGAGCTTCGGCCAAAGCTCGGCGATCCACCAGGCGCCGTGAAGCGATTCGTGCTGATTTTTTGTGGTTGGATCCGGGGCAACCCAGGGAGGCGAGCCGCCGAGAATCGCGGCTTTCTTTTTCTGGTCAACAAGCAGTCCCGCTGCTTCCGCTTCCCCAAGCATCCACTTCAACGCGATTTTGGATAGCTGGCTGGCCTCTTCCGGGTAGCTGCCGCCCACGTCCGAGTGCACCCCGGCGAACCACGCTTCGACCACGTTCTGCTGCGGGCTGTTCGGCGCGCCGACGGGGTTATCGCGGAAGAAGGCGCGACGCTCGTCGACCGAAACGGCGTGGCGGACGATGTGGAAATCGGGGTTTTTTGTCACGCGCGTGTATGGGAAGTTGACGGGGTTGTACACCCAGCCGACCGAAGCGACCGTGTCCCAAACACCGATAAAGTAAGCAGCGCAGTCGCGCGAAAATGTCCGCTTGAAATCGAAGGCGACTTTGAAATCGATGTGCTTCCGCTTGATCAGGCGGATGGCATAGGGAATCAGGCCTTCGTTGCCGGGAGTGAGCAGCCCGACGACATGAAGCATGCCGCACAGCGCTCGGGCGGTGTAGGCGCCACGGCTGAAACCAAAGATGAAGACCTGGTCGTCCGGCTCATAATTGTGCATGAGGAACTGGTAGGCGTCGGCGATGTTGTCGGAAATACCGTAGCCGAATGCCAATCCGATAAGGAGCGTCCAAGCCTTGCCCAGGAGCGAGAGCGCGTTTTGGGAGCCCATCGTGCCCACGCCGGGGTGGTAGTAAGCGACTTGCTCCGTGCTGCGGATGAGGCATTTATACAGCTTCACCACGTTGGAGTTTTGGTCGCCGAACTGATTGCCGGTGCCGTCGCAGCAAACCACGATTTTCTTGGGCATATGCGCTCCTCGCGTGCGGAAGCCAGGAGGCCGAATGGGATGTATTATACACCGAGGGTACGGGTGTCAATAGTAATTCGTCGCGGGCTCGGCCGAGCAAATGAGGAACGCAGTCTCGCGATTGAAAACAAAGCGGAAGCAAGCTTCCCCTCGGCTTCGCTCAGGGCAAGCCGCACTCCAAAGGTCTCGAAAGCGACGCGGAGCCGGAGGCCGCGATTTCGCGCCGGATGAATTCACGCGAGCTCGATGGAATTGATGATGGAGGCGATGCGGAAGGCGAAGTCGTTGCGGTCGATTGGGAGGTGGTCGCGCATGGGCGCGGGGATGGCGGCTGTCACCTCGACGTAATCCGGGGTGTCCGAAGCGCGCGCGGCTTCGAAGCCGAGCGAGTCCGCAAGGGCGCAAGCGAAGTGGATGACTTCGAGCAGGCCGAAGCGGTTTTCCTGGGGCGGATGATGATGCTTCGCGATGATTTCGGCAAGCGACCGCGGCAGATTCCAGCGCTCGGAAAGAGTGCGGCCGGCTTCGCAATGGTCGATGGCAAAGAGCTCGCGCTCGCGCGCGAGGACCTCGCCGGGCTCGCTCTGAGTGTTTTTCAGGAAATCGGCGTAAGCCTCGCGATGGATCACCGCCAGCGCCAGCCGGCCAATATCGTGAATCATTCCGGCGGTGTAAGCGACGTCGGGCTGCGCGCGGCTGACGCGGGCGAGTTCTTCGGCCACCAGCGCGCAGGCGATGCTGTGCCGCCAACAAGCGAGAAACGCGGGAATGTGGATCGCGTCCGCAAGATAAGAGCGGATGCCGATGGTGAGGATGACGCCCTTGGTGCGTTCGAGGCCGACGAGCAGCAGGGCCTGGAGGACGCTTTTGACTTCGTAATTGATGCCCCAGAGCGGGGAATTGGCGATGCGGAGAATCTGGGCGCAAAAGCCCGGATCGGCCGAAACCAGATCGCCGAGTTCGCGCACTTGCCCGAATTCGCTCGAGGCCATCTGCAGCGCCCGGAGAGCCACGGCAGGCAGTGGGGGGACTTCGACCAGGGCCAGCGGAATTTGCGGTTGGGCGGGCGGATGGGAGGTGGTGTGCATGCAGACCTCGGGCAAGTCCCCTGGAGACTTATCGGCAATTTGGGGCGTGGGCTGTAGGGGAAAGTTGGGTGGGGGAGAGGGGAGTTGAACAGGGCTTAACACAGAGGGCACAGAGAGAAGAGGAGGGCACCGAGGGAGGGCAACATAGAGATTTCCAAATAGAAGTTCAATTGCGACGGCGCAATCTCAAATCTCAAATTTGAAATCAAGTCATCCCACGAATGCCGAGTGCAAGTGCCGCTGGTAACTGTACCGGCTGATTTATGCGATGGGTTGATCTCAAATTTGAAATTTCAAATGCGAAAATCCAATTGAGCTGCGGTCAGCGCGGGGCGGAGTCCTCGGCGGTGGCGGCGCCGATGGCGTCGCCGGTGACGATGATTTCGACGCGGCGGTTGCGCTGGCGGCCTTCCGGCGTGTCGTTGGAGGCGACCGGCTGCGTCTTGCCGTAGCCGCGCGAGGCGACCGAATCGGCCGGCACGCCCTGGTCAATCAGAAAATTTTCGACCACAGCGGCGCGGCGCTCCGAAAGGTCCTGATTGAATTCATCCCCGCCGACGCTATCGGTGTGGCCCTCGACCTGAAGCTGAAGCCCCGGATGCGCGAGGAGAATGCCCGAAACTTTGGCGAGCTTTTCGCGCGCGCCGGGCTTGAGCGTGTAACTGCCGGTATCGAAGAGAACGTCGGACATATTGACGATGAGGCCGCGGGCGGAATCGCGCGTTTGAAGAATCGAATTGAGCTGAGCGAGCAGGCGGGCGCGCAGATCCGCTTTTTCCGCTTCGGCTTGCTCGGCGGCGCGGCGGGCGCGCTCGGCCTCGGCTTGCGCGGCTTGCTGCTGAGCGAGAGCTGCAGCGCGGGCAGCCTCGGCATTGGCCTTTTCACGCGCGGCCTGTTCGGCGGCGATGCGCGATTGTTCAGCGGCCTGGCGCGAACGTTCGGCTTCGGCTTGGGCGGCCTGCTGTTGCGCGAGCGCAGCGGCGCGCGCCACTTCCGCTTCGGCTTTTTCGCGCGCGGCGCGCTCGGCAGCCAATTGCGCCTCGAGCTTGGCGCGTTCCGCGTCGGCGGCCTGTTGCTTGGCCAGCGCTTCGCGGGCTTCGGCGGCTTTGCGCTCGGCGGCGGCGCGCTCTTCAGCGAGGCGCTTGGCGGTGATGGCGCGGGCGTCCTCGGCAGTCTGGACGGCTTCGCGCGCGGTCATTTCAATTTGTTTGCGTTCGCCGTGGTGCGCGGCGAGGGTCTCGGCCGAATCGAGAAGCTGCGTCGCTTTCTGGTAGCTGGGAGCGGCGTAATTTTCTGCGCCGGCAGCTTTCGCAATTTGCACGGCGTTGCGCGCTTCAGCAAGGCTCAACGGCGTGTGCGGATCGAGCTCGGCGGGCTGCGCATTCGCTTGCACGTAGGTGTACTGGCTGCGCTGGAGCAGGTCGAATTTCGCGTCCATTTCTTCGACACTGCCGACCGTGTCGGGCCGGACGATATTCTCGAGCACGACGGCTTCGCTCGGCTGCGTGACCGCGAAATACGGCTCGGCAGTGACGACCAGCGCGAACGCTTGCAACTGCGCGGTCACGTCGAGCTTGCTTTTCGTCCCTTCGAGCTGGACTTCGCCGAGATTATCGGCGCGGCCTTCGGGGGAAATGGCCCAGAGAACGTAGGTGAGAAATTCCGGGCCGAAGCGGGAAGCAGCCGCGAGCTTTTCGAATTGCGCCTGGATGCGGACGGCGCCGCGCTTGCTTTCCACGCGCGCATGGCCCTTGGCCAGCGGCAGCAGCACCGTGCCCTGGAAGTCGATCATAGTCGGGCCGCTCAGGTGACGGTAGTTGATGGCTTTCGTGGTCCGGGCAACGACGGTGACGCGATAGAGCGGGCTCGGCTCCTGCTGCGCGGGTTGCTGTTGGGCAGCGGGTTGTTGCGGAGCGGCCGGCGGCGCGGACGACTGAGCGAATGCGTGGGCATCGGCAAGGCCGATGGCCGCAAGCAAAATCGATGAAACGAGCGCCTTTTTCACGTCGCACTCCCTATCGCCGCGAGGGGCGAATCTTCCGGGCGCGTTCCCGCGCGCGAGCCTGTTTCATTGCGGGACACTGCGCCTGCCAGTCTATTCAAGCTAACAAATTGGGAAGGGCGCTGAAAGGACCCCGCAGGGGGCTTTGTGCAAGTGATTAAGAGCCGGGGGAAATCGCGAGCTTGTTGAGAACATTACCGGTTCAATCGCCGTCAGAGGGAACTTGGCACGCACTGCTGGTCATTAAAACAAAGCGGGAGCAAGCTCCCGCACTCCAAAGGTCTCGGAGGCGGCGACCCGAAGTTCGGCAACGGATCGGAGATCGGCGGCGCGGGCACGGCATGCCGTGCCCTGACGGAGACAATTTATAAGACGACTTCCATTCAAATCGTAAAAGCACAGGCAAGAGTGCCTGTGCCACTAGGGGCAAGGGATGCGCGTGCCGGCTCGGGAGTGGCGCTGGGACTTCGGGGGATCCCAGAAATCGTCGCGGTCGAGGAGTTCGACGCCGATTTGGCGGCGGCCTTCGGAATCGAAACGGCAATAAACCACGCGGGCTTCGGCGCGGCTGCCGCGATCACGGCGGCAGAGAACGACCCTCCCGCCCTTTTCAATCGGATGATGGCACACGATCCCCGCGCCATGGCGGCTGACGGTCAGAGTCCACGTTTCCTCTTCCCAGGTGCGGCCGGGATCTTCACGGCGGAGCCAGATGGGAACGGACGAAGCCACGCGCGGGCTGCGGCGGAAATGCTGCCCGAGCTGGGAAGCGCGATGGAGAAAATCCTGAAGGCGGCCCTTCAGCTCGGTATCGTCCGGGTGGTCTTCATTCACCAGCCGCTGCGCCTGGTTGACGCAGGCGCTGAGAAAGATCTTGAAGGAGTCCACCGCCGCGGGATTGAACGGCTTTCCTTTCAGAAAATCGCAGCGCGTTTCCAGCTCCTGGATGCAAAGCGGGAAAAAATGGCCCACGCACACCGGGCGCGCATCGAGTTCGACGGCCGCGGCGCTCTTGCAGGAAGAAACCGCGCAAAGCCGGGACTCGGCCGTGCGGTGAATATCGGGAGGAGATTGAATTTGTCCTTGCATCGCTGCACCCCAAGAGCCCCCGGAGGGGCGTGCGTTTAATCCTTCGAGCCTTTGCCGATCCCCTTGGCCAGGTCCGAAATTGCGCCGCCGACATATTCGAGATGGCTGCGGCTGTGCTGCGCGAGATCGTGAGAAAACTTCTTGGCGGCTTGCGCGGCCTTTTCTTCGACGTCTTTCAAAGCGGCGGCGGAAACCGGAGCAAGAGCTTCGCGCAGATGGGCCTGCGCTTCAGCTTCCTGCTTGTGGGCCGCTTCGTGGAGCCGGTTGAGCGCTTGATTCGAGGCCGTGGCGCCGGCGCGCTCGAGATCTTCCGCGGCGGAATCAATCTGCTGGCGGATGATCATTTCAAACTGCTTTTCCACGCGCGCGCAGGCTTCTTCGATGCGCTCCGAAGATTTCTCCACCGATTGCTCGAGCAGCTTTTCGAGCTGTTCTTTGCGCGTGGTGAGCTCGGTCGTGGCTTTGCGCGCGCTTTCGATCATCGGGGCCATCTGTTCTTTGAGGCGCAAGACGATGCGATCGACCGCTTCCTTGCGCGAAGCATCGAGCACTTCCTGAACGCGCGTGAGCGCGTTTGCCGCGAGGCTCTGCGAAAGCTCTTCGAATTCCTTTTGGCGGAGATCGAGACGGTCGAGGGCCTGACGCAGGTCCGCGTCGATTTTTTTCGTCCATTGCGCGTGAAGCGCCTTGGCGTTCTCCTGGCCCGCCTGTTTCATGCGGTTCAGCGCGTTTTCAATCCACGGAGCGGCCTGGGCGGACGCGGCTTCGGAAAGGATTCGCTTGGCTTCCTCTCGGAGGCTGGCCTGGATGTCTTTGAGCGCCGCGGCGGTTTTATCGCGGATGGCCTCAGCGGCCGCTTGCTCGAGCATGCTTTCCATGTGCTGCTGAAGATCGCCCATCAACTGGCCCACAGCGCGCGCCGCATTCGCCTGCGGCGCGGCGGCGGGCTTGGTTTCGCGAGTCGCGGGCGGCTGAGGGGCGGTCGCTTCAGCGGCGGCGGAAGATTCCGGCTTCGGCACGGGAAAAGGCTTGGGCTTGGCGGTGTCGAGATCGACTTTGAGCGACGCGTTGAAAGGGAGCCAATCGCCGGGAGCCGCGTCAATCCCCCAGATGTTGCCGGGATTTTCCAGCTCGACGGCTGTGACGAAGAGACCGCCTTTCTCGAGCGGGCGCTTGGTCCATTTCACGCGGCCTCGTGCGGAGACAGGCTGCGCATCTTTTTTCCCGTTGCGCAATTCCAGCAGCACGAGCGAATCGGTGAGAACTTCGTATTTCGACGGGTACTTGCAGCCGTGGGCGCTCACGGTCATCGTCGAGACTTCTTCACTGTAAGGGCCGCGATGGGAATCGACGCCCGCAACCGTGATCGGCACAGCGCGGTCCACGCGCGTGCTGCGGCGCGAAGGGCGCTGGGGATTGCTCGCAACTGAGCTATTAGCCATACATGTGCCCTCGGGCTGTGCGATTTAGGATAAAACGGGCGGGCGGGCGAGGTGAGCGCCGGGACGCGCGGCGTGTTGGAACGGGCACCTGTCCGAATGGACAGGGGGCGCGGGGGGCTGGCAACATTCTTTGTAGGCAGTTCGTCTAAAATATGGGCAAAGGAGCCGCGGTTGATGGGGCAAACGAGGCTGTCCGGCTGGCTCATCGGGATGCTGGGGCTTATGCTGCTCGGCAGAACGGCGGCAGCGCAAGCGCCCGCGCAATTCCCTGCAAAAGTGGAGTTGATTTCTGAGCTGAGCCCGCCCTCATCGGGGCGTCCAACCGAACTGTGGGCCGCCATAGTGTTCCATCTGGACCCGGGCTGGCACATCTACTGGAAGAACCCGGGAGATTCGGGCGAACCGCCGAGAATTCAGTGGTCGCTGCCCGAAGGCTTCCAAGCCGGCGGGATTCAATGGCCGGTGCCAAAGCGGCTGGGGCATGGTTCAATCGTGGATTACGGGTATGAGGGTGAGGTCAAGCTGCTGCAAGAGATTTCAGGTCCGCTAGGGCAGCAAGGAAAGACGGCTCAAGATATTGCGCTGGTTGCGGATGTGAAGTACGTGGTCTGCCGTGAGATCTGCATTCCTGCGAAGGCTCACCTGCCGGTGACGGTTTCTGCGGGGACGCTCCCGCCGAGGCCGGAAGAATGGCGCAAGTGGCATCAGAGCCTGACGGCTCCGATGCCCAAATCCCTGAAGGAGCCCGGACATGCGTCCGTGGAGGCGAGCGGAGATCATTTTATACTCACGGTGCGCGGAATCGGAAAGGTTGAAGGCGCGACGTTTTTCCCCTGGGTGTCCAACGTCGTGGAGAATTCAGCGTCGCAGAACTTGGCCCAGGCGCCGGGCGGGTTTCAGTTGACGCTGAAGAAATCGGAACTGCTTGTGGGGCGGCCTGAAATACTCAATGGTGTGCTTGCGGCTGATGGGGGGCGCGCTTATGAGATTAGTGCGCCCATTGAATGGCGGTAAAGGTGTGGTACACGTAGGTTCTGCATTCTAGATGGAGCACCGGGTACGGCATGCCGTGCCCCTACATGAAAAACAGGCAACGTCTCGGAGGGAGCGATGAAACGGCATATTTGGATTGGGCTGATGGTTGCGTTCGTGGTGGCGGGAGCCGCACTGACGGGGTGGGCGGCGCGCGTGGGCGAGAAAGCGCCGGAATTCAATGCCACCGATACGAACGGGCAGGTGCGCAAGCTTTCGGATTACGCGGGGAAATTCGTTGTGCTCGAGTGGCACAATCGCGGGTGCCCATATACGGCAAAGCACTACACCAGCGGCAATATGGAACGGCTGCAAAAGGAATGGACCGGCCGGGGCGTGATCTGGCTGACGGTGATTTCGTCGGCGCCGGGCAAACAGGGCTACGTGACTGCGACCCAAGAGAACGAGTACGTCAAGCAAATGAACGCGGCGCCCACGGCGGTGCTGCTCGATCCAACAGGCGCGCTCGGGCATCTCTACGACGCCAAGACAACGCCGCAAATTGTCATCATCAATCCCCAGGGCGTGCTGATTTACGACGGAGCAATCGACGACCGCGCGACCACGGACCCCGAGGACATCAAGGGCGCGAAGAATTACGCTTCGCAAGCGCTCGAAGAGGCGATGGCGGGGAAGGCTGTGAGCATTCCGACCACGCGCCCATACGGCTGCTCGGTGAAGTATCCGGATTGAGGCGAACCCCGTAGCCATTGCGTACGCTCGCGGTGTAACCGGGTACGCTGTGCTCGCATTGAAAACAAAGCGGGAGCAAGCTCCCGCACTCCAAAGGTCTCGCGGGCTGCGTCCTGTCGTGAGGCCGCCATTCGGAAGTAGGCGGCGAGGGCACGGCGTGCCGTGCCCCTACAAGCAAAGCACGAATCGCGAGCGAGGTTGGCGTCCAGTTAGCCGAAGAGTCTATGTGACGACGCCCGTTTTTCGTCAGGGCACGGCTTCAGCCGTGCCGTAAGCGTAGAAAATCGAGCGCGGCTTCGGCCGCTGAGGGAGCGCATTCAGACTGTTCACAGAGACCCCGAAGCCCTTCCCCGACAATAGCCACTGTTCGCTTGTCACTCGTGGGAGGTCGTGCTACTTTCGCTCGCGGAGCTGCGCCGAGCGACCCTCTGTGAAAGCCAGCGAACTTCTCAAGCCTGCCAATCGCGAAGAAGCGGAGCTGCTAGATCAACTCGACCTGAAGCGTCTGCCGCAGCACGTGGCCGTCATCATGGACGGCAACGGGCGCTGGGCGGAGCGCCGCCATCTGCCGCGCGTGGCCGGGCACCGCGCCGGAGTGAAAGCGGCGCGCGAGGTGATAGAGAGCTGCGCGCGGCTGAAGCTGCCGTACCTGACGCTCTATGCGTTCTCGCTGGAAAACTGGCGGCGGCCGCAGGCGGAAGTCGATTTCCTGATGCGCCTGCTGCGCGAGTATTTGAAGCGCGAGCTGCCCACGATTCACAAAAACAATATCCGCCTGCTCGTGATCGGCCGGCCCGAACAGCTTCCGGAGGCGGTCCGCAAGGATATCGAAGAAGCCATGCGAATCACCGCCGGAAATACGGGGATGAAGCTGGTGGTTGCGTTGAACTATGGCGGGCGCGCCGAGTTGGTAGATGCGTTCAACGCGATGCTCGATCATGTGCGGCGGAATGGGCTCTCCGCGTTTCATGCGGACGAGCAGACGATTTCAGAACATCTTTACACCGCAGGCCTGCCTGATCCCGATTTGCTGATTCGCACGAGCGGCGAGATGCGCGTGAGCAATTTTTTGCTGTGGCAGATCGCCTACGCCGAAATCTATGTGACGGAAACTCTGTGGCCGGATTTTTCTCGCGCGCGGCTGCTCGAATCGCTCGTCGATTTCGAAAAGCGCGAGCGGCGCTACGGCGGACTCGGCAAGCCGCGCGAAAAAGCTGCCGCGGGACATGAATCGGAAGGCGCGGCGCGGGCCTCATCAAAAGCAAGGGCCGGGCGGGGCTGACGCGGAATGGCGCTGCGCATCCTGACCGCCATTGTGCTGGTGCCGATCGTGGTTGCGCTGGTCTGGTGGGGACCGGGCTGGCTGATTGCGATCGCTGCGGCGGGTGTGGCGGGGCGCGCGCTGATCGAATTTTTTGAATTGAGCGAGCGGGTGGGCCTGCGCGCCTTCCGGGTGTGGACTCTCATTTGCGCGGCCGGGATTTTTTATGCGCAGTACTCTGCCGGCTTCGTAACGACGCGCACTTTGGGGTTCGACATCGCGTTCATTCACCGCGTGGCAGGGCCGGTGGTGCCGATCGAGGCGGTGCTGCTGATTTTCGTCCTCGGCGCAGCGGCATCCGGACTGGCCACCCGGCGGCCGATCCAGGAAGTGCTGCCCGCGCTGGGGGCAAGCGCGGCGGGGCTGCTGCTTATCGCGCTGCCTTTCAGTTACATCCTGCGGATTGAGGAAATCGACCCTCACGGGCGTGAGCTGGTTTTGTTCACGCTGCTGCTCGTGTGGGCCGGCGATATGTTCGCGTACTTCGTCGGACGCGGATTTGGACGCCTAGCGATGGCGCCTGCGTTGAGCCCGAAAAAAACCTGGGAGGGAGCGCTCGGGAATCTTCTGGGGGCGCTGCTGGTGGCGGTTGTCTTTGCGCGATGGTTGCAGATGGACGCGCTCACGCTGGTGGTGATCGCAGCGCTCGGAAACATTGCGGGACAGGCGGGAGATTTGATCGAGTCGGCGTACAAGCGCGGCGCCGGCGTAAAAGATTCCAGCGCGCTCCTCCCGGGGCACGGAGGAATGCTCGACCGGATTGATAGCTTGATCCTGGCAGCGCCGGTGGTGTGGGCGGCGTGGGAGTGGGTGGGGAAGCGGTGAGCGGTGAGTAGTGAGTAGTGAGTGGTGATCAGTGGTTAGTGGCTAGAACCCATCTGGCTCTTTTGCGATCCTAATTTGTCTGGGCGCTGCCACCAAGACATTTGGAGTGCGGGAGCTTGCTTCCGCTTTGTTTTCAAATCCAGTACACCGACCGCCAATATCTGGCTGAGCCAATTCCCGCAGGATGTCTTGTGATCGACATTTTCCCGCCGCGGCAGGTTTCCTTCTGCGGTGATTTCGCTCGTAAGAACACACCCAGGAGTGGCTGTGCCACTTAGGGGTTGAGCGCGGCGGAGGGTTCCACGCGGGAATTGTGGAGATTGAGGATACGCCAGCGGCCGTCGCTTTTGCGGCACATGGCCATGCCGTGGCCGGCGCGGTGCTCGATGGGAGAGTCGAGAACGTAGTCGTAGGAATACCACAGCGCGTTGGCGAAAACCTGGACGTCGTGAAGCTTCGTGGTGTAGTGAACGTCGGGCGCATAGCGGAAAAAGCGGCTTTGAAAGTAGTCGAGCACTTGGGCGCGGCCGGTGAATTCTCCCTGCGGCGTGTAGATCACCACATCCGGGTCGAGGCACTTTTCGAATTCCTGGGCATCGCCCTTATCGAATGCGACCATGCACGGGGCCATGGATTCTTCCATCGCGTTGTAGGCAGTGCGGGCATCGACGTCCTGGCCGCCGATTGACGCGACCCGCCGCTTGAGGTCGAGAGTCACGCCCATCTTGTCGAGCAAGTCCATGCCGAGAATGCCGTCGATGGGGCCTCCGCAAGCCTGGCCGATCGGGCTCAGATCGATGGCCGGCAGCTTCAGGCCGTGGAAGCGGTATTTGCCAATGACGGCATCAGCGAGCGAGACTTCGCGGGCGCTCGTGGCGGCAGTTCCCGCCCACGAAGCAATGTGAACTTCCTTCGAGCTGCCGCCGGCGAACGATTTCAGATTCAGCAGGCTTGACGCGGCTGTATCAACGAGAAACTGATAGGTCCGGTCGCCGATCGCCACTTTCACGACGGGGAGGCGGTCGCAACTTTCAATGGGGATTTCGTCTTTGGCCGGAGGATCCTGCGCGGAAAGAGCTTGCGCCGGCGACCAGAAAATTGCTGCAAGAAGAAACACAAATCCGCACCGTCTTCGCATGCCGGCCACTCCTAGCGAAAATTCCGGTCGAGCGACGACTCCAAACGATGCATCGGATGCGAGGGCTGCGCAGGCGGATTCCGAAAAAGAGCCACCTGACGCTCTTGAGATCTGATTGAACTGAGCGCCGCCCACCGAGACCTTTGGAGTGCGGAAGCTTGCTTGCGCTTTGTCTTCAATGCACACGCAGCGTCCGCCAACTGTTCCGTCCCTGAAGGGACTCCATAATATTTCTCCGCTTTCACTCCCGGCACTCCCATGCCGGGCTAAAGACTATCCCGTCCCTGAAGGGACTGATGATTCCTCTGCGTCTCCTCTGTGCCGCCAATTTCCGAATCGCCACCCAATTCCGCAGCGCTGCCCCCGAGACCTTTGGACCGCGGCGGCTTGACGCCGCTTTGGGCCCGTGTTCGCCCGCTGGAAGCCACCCACTCGACCGAGGCTTGACTGGGTCGCCGCGGTTGACGAGTTCCACGCGCTGGCATATCAACAGTGCGGATGGGTTCAATTCCGAACGGCGCGCCAAAATTCGCAAAAATTTGCGGACATCGCTAGAATGGGAGGCTGCGTCCCCATGAAACGCATCGCGATTTTGGGCTCGACCGGATCGATCGGGCGGCAGTGCCTGGCCGTGGTGGAAGCGCTGGCGGGCCGGTTCGAGGTCGTGGCGATCGCCGCGGGAGCCAACGTTCGGCTGGCTGCCGAGCAAGTGGCGCGGCACCGGCCGCGAGTTGTCTCGGTGGCCACCGAAGCGGGAGCGCGCGAACTCTGTGCGATGCTCGAGCAGCGGCCGAACGGGCATTCGGTGGAAGTCCTGTTTGGCGCGGAGGGAATCGAGCGGGTGGCAACGCATCCCGAAGCGGAAACGGTGGTTTCCGCTGCCGTGGGAGTTGTGGGGCTTCCCGCGACGTACAAGGCGATCGAAGCGGGGAAAAATATCGCGCTGGCCAATAAGGAAGTGCTGGTGGCCGCGGGCGCAGTGGTGATGGGTGCGGTGAAGCGGATGGGCACCGAGCTTCTGCCGGTGGACAGCGAACACAATGCCATTCATCAGTGCCTGCGCGCGGGCCAGGACAGGGAAGTGAAGCGGCTCGTTCTGACCGCTTCCGGCGGGCCGTTTCGCAAGACCCCAGCTTCGAAGCTCGCGAAAGCAACGCCGAAGCAGGCGCTGGCGCATCCGAATTGGAGGATGGGCCAGCGCATCACCATCGATTCCGCGACGCTAATGAACAAGGGATTCGAAGTGATCGAGGCGCGCTGGCTATTCGGAATGGAGCTGGAAAAAATCCAGGTGGTGATTCACCCGCAGTCCACCATCCATTCGATGGTGGAGTTCGTGGACGGTTCAATCCTGGCACAATTGGGGCCCACCGATATGCGCATGCCGATTCAATATGCGCTAACCTATCCCGAGCGGGTCGCGTCGAACGGGTGCGCCCTGGATTGGTCGGCTCTGCGCGAACTGGAATTTGAGGAAGTGCCCGCGCGCAAGTTTCCGTGCCTGGGACTGGCGCGGCAGGCCTCGAGCGAGGGAGGCCCGCTGCCCTGCGCGCTGAACGCCGCCGATGAAATTGCCGTGGCGGCGTTTCTCGAGCGGCGGCTGCCGTTTCCGGGAATCGCGGGCGTGATCGAGCACGTGCTGGAACACATGCCGCGCACCGCGCTGCACAACATCGAAGACGTGCTGGATGCCGACCAGGAAGCGCGCCGGCTGGCTCGGGCGGAAGTCGAGCGAATTGCAAGACAGAACTGAGGCAGGGGATCGATGGTCAATTTACAAAACGGACTCATAGCGCTCGTATCGATGATTGTGGTGCTCGGCATCATGATATTCGTGCACGAGTGGGGACATTTCATCGCCGCGAAACTTTCGGGCGTGCGCGTGGATGTTTTCTCGTTCGGATTCGGAACGCGCCTGTTCGGCTTCAAGTGGGGCGATACGGATTACCGCTTGAGCGCGCTGCCGTTCGGCGGCTACGTGCGGATGGCGGGGGATAATCCGGTCGAAGAGCGCACGGGCGAATCTTTCGAATTTCTCTCGAAGCCGCGGTGGGTCCGCGTCGTGATCGCGGTGGCCGGGCCGGCGATGAACGTGCTGCTGGCGCTGTTCATCTATTGGGGAATTTTCTGGTGGATGGGAATTCCGGTACCGACTTATTTCCGACAGGCACCGGACGTAGCCGCCGTGCCTGAATTCACGCCGGTGGTGAGCGGAGTGCAAGCGGGCGATCGAATCCTCAGCGTGAACGGCGCCAAGACTCCCACGTGGAATGACGTGTATGCGCGCCTCAAAGACATGAAGCTGGGTGCGCCGATCAAGCTGGAAGTTTCGCGTCACGGAACCGATCAGACTTTGACCGCGACGGCTCCAGCGAAGCTCGAGAGCGAAGCCGACCGTGTCGTCGGCTATCCGCTCGTGCCTCCCGTGACGGAAGAAGTCGGAATTGGAACTCCTGCCGAGCGGGCGGGATTGAAAAGCGGCGATTTTTTTCTCTCGATCGGTGGAAAGCAAGTGAGCACCTGGGCGCAGTTGGTGGATATGGTGCGGCATTCCGATGGACAGCCCATTCCATTTGTCGTCCGCCGCGACGGAAAACAGGTGGCCATCACGATCACTCCGATGAGGGGACTCGACCCCCTCACCGGCGATCAAGTGTGGCAAATCGGCGTTTCACCTCACCTGGAGGACGATTATCAGCGGCAGCCGTTTTCCGAGTCGGCAAAAGATGCGGGCATCGCCACTCTCGGCGGGATGAAGCAAATCGCCGGAGTGCTCGGCGGGCTGTTCACGGGTAAGGTCTCGATGCGCGAGTTGCAGGGAATCGTAGGCATCGCGCGCGAATCCGGGCGCGCGGCCAAGAGTGGCCCGATGCGGCTGATCGAGTTGATGGCCGTCATCAGCCTGAACTTGGGACTTCTCAACCTGCTGCCGATTCCGATTCTCGATGGCGGGCACGTGCTCCTGCTGGCAATCGAAGGAGCGCTGCGGCGGGATTTGAGCATCGCGGTCAAAGAGCGGTTTGTGCAGGTCGGCCTCGTTTTTCTCCTGGGGATTTTTGCGTTCGTGATGTATAGCGACATCTTGAAGCTGATTCAGAGCCACTAGCCCCCTCCGCTAACTCCAAGGACTGAAGGAGTCCGCATGGACGAGCCCGTGATTGTGATTTCTCACATTCGGGCCCGGCAAGGCTACGAAGCCATCGTCCAGGATTTGCTGGCGAAAATGGTCGAGCCCACGCAGGCCGAGGAAGGCTGCATCGCCTTCACGCTGCACCAATCCCGCAGCGATCCGCGGCTCTTCATGCTCTTCCAGGTGTGGGCCAGCGAAGAGCAACTCGAACGTCACGGCGCGACGGCCCATTCCGCCGGCTTCCGCAGGGTCGCTCCGACCGTGCTCGACGGGCCGATCGGACGAACGCTGTGGAAAAAGGTCCGCTAGCGGCGTTCCGCGCGTTTTCAGGGGCTATGGTAGACTCTTCCCAGGGAGCAAGGCATGACAGCCACCCCTGCCCATCGCGTTTCTACCGGAGAGCGCATCAATGTGCACGAGCCACCCGGCCGGCTGCAACGCGAACTCGGCGCGCGGGGGATTCGACTTACGCGACAGCGGCGTGTGCTGCTGCAAGTGATGGAAAAGGCGCAGCGGCATCTGGATGCGGATGAAATCCTGGAACGCGCGCAGAAAATCGATCCGCGGGTCACGCGCGTGACCGTGTATCGCACCATCGACCTGCTCAAGCGCCACGGCCTGATCGACGAGCTTGACCTGCTCCACCTCCGCGGCGACCGCCATTTCTACGAAAGCCACGGGCCGCGCGACCACATCCACGTTGCCTGCATCCGCTGCGGAAAAGTGCGCGAATTCGAAAGCGAGCTGTACGAGGAGCTAAAGCAGCAAATTTCCCGCGATTGCAATATTGCGATTTCCGTATCCCGCACCGAAATCGGCGGGATTTGCGGCGATTGCCAGCGAGCGGCGAAATCCCGCGCCTCGGCGTAAGCCCCTCGAGCCTGTATCACCAGCCGAACGATCTTCAACAATTGCCAAGTATTCAGCCCGGGCACGGTCCGCCAGACTTCTGGCGGGTGCCCCTACGGATTGAAATCTGTTTGGCTCCGTTGCGAGCCATGGTCCTACAGCGCCGCCGCTTTTTCTCGTAGGGGCACGGCATGCCGTGCCCGCGCAGCCGATTCGCAAAAAGTTGCCCATGTCCTCCGCGCCCCCCGCGAGACCTTTGGAGTGCGGGAGCTTGCTCCCGCTTTGTTTTCAAATCCAGTACAACGCCCGCCAAGATCTGGCTGAGCCATATCTGGCAGGCTCTGAACAAAGCCGGATGCCCTCCTCGCAGCTCATGAATCTTCGAGGATTGCCAAGCACGCGGCCCGGGCACGGTCCGCCAGAATTCTGGCGGATGCCCCAACGGAATCAATGAACCTTGCCTGAAAAGTAGTCGCCGAATTTAGGCGGTGGCCGGTTTCTGCGCCCTTGCGAAATATTCCTTGGCTTGCTCGATGTCCTTCAAGATCTGCTCGCGCAGGGCTTCGGAGCCGGGGAATTTGCGTTCTTCACGGAGACGCGCGTGGAAGCGCACTTCCATCGGGCCGCGGGTGAGATTTTCCGAGAAGTCGAAAAGGTGAGATTCAATGGCGAGCTGGTGGCCATCAAAGGTGGGGCGCAAGCCCACGTTGGTGGCCGAGCGATAAGTTCGACCTCCGACGACTGTCTCGGTCGCGTAAACGCCGTTTTTCGGGAGCGCTTCCTGTTCGGTGGAAAGATTGAGCGTGGGCACCACCAGCTTGCGGCCCAGGCCGGTGCCGGTGCGGATTCCACCGGCGAGTGCGAAAGGACGGCCGAGCAGCCGCGCCGCATCCTCCACGCGGCCCTCGCGCAGCGCGGTACGGATGGCTGTGCTCGAAACAATCTCGCCATTCACCACTACAGGTGCCACCACTTCCACTTTAAAGTTCGATCGGCTGCCCAATTTTTCAAGCAGTGCGACGTCGCCCGCCTGCCGGTGCCCGAAGCGGAAATTTCCTCCCACCAAAATGACCCGCGAGCGCATCGTGTCTACCAGAAAGTTTTTGACAAATTCCTCTGCCGACATGCTCGCGAGCGTGGGGTCGAATGGCAACACGAGAGCAGCATCCAACTGCGCGGAATCGAATGCCGCCAGCCTTTGCGGCAGGGTGGCCAGCAGGGACGGCGCGCAATCCGGACGCAGCACACGAGCAGGATGCGGGTAGAACGTCAAAACGGCGGCCATCAAGTCGGCGGCGCGGGCGCGCTCCCGCACGCCGCGAAGAATCTGCTGGTGGCCGAGGTGGACGCCATCGAAATTGCCGATCGTCACCGCGGCAGGCTTGCGGGCGCCGCCAAAACGCGCCAGCCACTCCCCGGGCGACCGCAGGATCGCGAGCGGCATCAGAGCTTCGCCTCAAGCGTCAGGCCGTCGTAGGCAAGACGCACGTGGGCCGGGAAGCGCGCGTTGGTCTGCGCGTGGCCCAGATCATGGCAGATGTGCGTGAACCATGCATGCGCCGGTTTCAGCTCTTCGACCAGCGCCAGCGACTGCCTCACCGTCGAGTGCATCGGATGCGGCACGTCGCGCAAGGCGTCCAGTATGAAATGATCGAGGCCGCGAAGAAGCGCCTTCGAGCTGTCGGGCACGCTGCTGAAATCGGTGAGATAGGCCACATTGCCAAACCGGAAGCCGAGCACGCCCGTTGGCCCATGCATCGCGGGGATGGGCGTGAACTGCACCCCAAAAAGATTAAACGGCCCGTTGATCGTGTGCAAATCGACGCCGGGAATCGTGCTTCCTGGAATGGGATCCTCGAAAATGTAAGCGAACGTCCGCTGAAGAATGCGGAGAGTTTCCGCGGAAGCGTAAATCGGAATCGCGGACCTCTGCTTGAGATTGTAAGGACGGATGTCGTCGAGGCCCAGGATGTGGTCCGCGTGGCCGTGGGTGAAAAGCACTGCGTCGAGGCGATCGAGGCCGTGGCGCATGGCCTGGGCGCGAAAATCCGGAGTCGTGTCGATCACCACCTGGCGGCTATCGTACGAGAGCAGCACGGAGGGGCGGGTGCGCTTATCGAGCGGATCCGCCGAATTGCACACGGCGCAATGGCAGCCGAGCGTGGGCACGCCCATGGACGTGCCCGAACCCAGAACAGTGAGCTGGATGGATGCCATGAAATCCGCAGGAGGGGCGCGGGAAGGCGGGCACGGCCCGTGCCTCGTCAGCCCTTCTTGCCCGCTTTCTTGGCCATCGCTTCCGCGGCGGCCTTGGAGACTTCCATGTACGTCAGCTTGAGGCTCCCGATCACTTCCATCAAGAGGTCTTCGTCGGCCTTCGAGAGGTTGCCGCGGGTTTTTTCGCGCAGCGCGTCGAGCATGTCGATCACTTCGCGCGCGCCTTCCAGCTCCAGGTAAGCTTGTCCCGTGCGCGGGTCGGCCATGCCGCCCAGCATCGCCGCGGCGTTGCGGGTCAGGAAGTCCACGAGCATCTGAAATGCGCGCGACGATTCTTTTTCCTCGCCCGGTTCCGCCACTCCTGTGGCGGCCGCGGCGCCGCCGGGCTGGGCTTCGGCAGCAGCCGAACCCCCGAGCAACCCGGACCCCTTCGAGGCCGGGGAAGCCGCGCGGGAAGGCGGATTCGCAGCGGCTTTCTTTGCCGCAGCTTCTTCCTCCCGGCGTTCCTGCTCGAGAACGTCTTTGCGGAGCTCGCCCTCTTCGGTGAAGAGCCGGCGATCGATGACTTTAAAGGATTCTTCCTGCTTGGAATCAGCCACTCAAATCGTCCTTTTGGGCAGCCGGTGCCGTTACACAAGAATCTTAACATCCACTCGACAGGGTCACAAGGAGCGGCGGCTCGTATGCGGCAGAAAACCTATGGAAACCAAACGCCCCCAAAGGCATCATAGAACGTAGCGATTCTCACCTGCCATGCGGTGACCGGGTAGGCTTGTGCCTGGCTTCGAGCGCGAAGAGAAACATGAGCATCCGATGAACCCGATTGGAATTTACTACGAGCATCCGCGGTGGTTTCTGCCGGTGTTTGCCGAGCTCGACCGGCGCGGCATTCCCTACCAGCGGCTCGATGCGACGCGGCATCATTTCGCGATTCTGCCCAATGGCGAACAAACATTCGGGCTCATTTTCAATCGCATGAGCCCTTCGGCATGGACGCGCGGCCACTCCCAGAGCATTTTCTACACGCTGAGCTACCTCGATCATTTGGAAAAAACCGGCACGCGCGTGGTCAACGGCAGCCATGCATTCCGCGTGGAGACATCGAAAGCGCTCCAGCTCACCATGCTGGAATCGCTCGGGTTGCCCTATCCGCGGTCGGCGGTGATTAACCATCCTTCGGAGGCTGCGGCCGCAGCGCGTGGGATGCGATTCCCCGTGGTCGTGAAGCCCAATATCGGCGGCAGCGGCGCGGGCATCGTGAAATTCGAATCGCTCGAACAGATCGAAGCCGCGGCGGCGAGCGGCAGCGTGGCTTTGGGACTCGATTCCACCGGCATCGTGCAGGAGTTCATTCCCGCGCGCGGCGGGTTTATCACGCGCGTCGAAACCATCGGCTACAAATATCTCTACGGAATTCGCGTTCACACGGCAGGCGAGACATTCGATCTCTGCCCGATGGATATCTGCAAAACCACCGAAGGCGCGGAACTGGCCACCACTTGCGTCGTCGAAGGCGCAAAGAGCGGGCTGCGCGTCGAGGGCTACGAGCCGCCGGCGGAAGTCCGGCGCGCCGTGGAACGCATTTTTGCGGAGGCGGAGATCGAAGTCGGCGGAGCTGAGTACATCATCGACGACCGCGACGGCAAACTCTACTATTACGATGTGAACGCGCTTTCGAATTTCGTCTCCGATGGGCCGCGCGTAATCGGATTCGATCCCTTCGCGCGCCTGGTGAATTATCTCGTGCAGGAGGCGCGCTGATGCGCTACGGCTACTGGCTTCCTGTGTTCGGCGGATGGCTGCGCAACGTCGAAAACGAGGGGATGGAAGCGAGCTGGGAGTACGTGTCGAAGCTGGCGCGGCGCAGCGAACAAATCGGCTATAGCCTCACGCTGATTGCCGAGCTGAATCTGAACGATATCAAGGGCGTTGACGCGCCATCGCTCGATGCGTGGTCCACTTCGGCGGCGCTTGCAGCCGTGACGAAATCGCTCGAACTGATGATCGCCGTACGGCCCACGTTTCATCTGCCCGCGCTGCTCGCGAAACAGGCGGCGAATATCGACCACATCAGCGGCGGCCGAGTGTCGCTCAATGTCGTGTCCTCCTGGTGGGCGGATGAAGCGAAGAAATATGGCGTGAAATTCGATGTGCACGACAATCGCTACGCGCGCACCAGCGAGTGGCTCGATATCGTGGACGCCGCGTGGAAGAAGGACCACTTTTCCTACTCGGGAAAGTATTACAGCGTCGAAGACCTCGTCCTCGAGCCGAAGCCCGTCTCGAAGCCGCGTCCTGTGATTTATGCGGGCGGCGAATCGGAAGCCGCGAAAGAATTGATTGCCGAGAAGTGCGATGCCTACGTGATGCACGGCGACCCGCCCGAGCGCGTGCGAGAAAAAATTCGCGACATGAGCGAGCGCCGCGAGAAAAAAGGATTGCCGCGAATGATCTTTGGCGTGGCCGGCTACGCGATTGTGCGCGACACCGAGCCAGCAGCGAAAAGAGAGCTTGAGCGGATCACGGATGTGAAACAAAGCGCTGCCGGAAACAAAAATTACGAACAGTGGCTTGCCGGCACGCAGCTCGAGCAGCGCGTCTCGCTCGAGGATTACTCTGTGTCGAATCGGGGCCTGCGTTCAGGGCTTGTCGGCACGCCGCAGCAGGTGGCAGACCGCGTTGGCGAATTCGAAGACGCCGGCGTCGATCTATTCCTGCTGCAATTCAGCCCGCAAGCAGAAGAGATGGAGCGCTTCTCCGAACAAGTGATCCAGATATCCAGCGCCCCGCGCCCGAACCTCGCCAGCGCATGATAGTCCCGTCGATTGCCTTTCAACGCCCCGGAAACTTTCCCCGGATCAACCAAAATGCAGTCAATAGGCCTGGCACGACTACTATGTTGTAGGCAACCAGACTCAAGATCACGAAAAGGACTGCAATATATCTCTGGGTGCCTGAGAATCTCACAATTGCCGAGACCAGTACTGTCAATATGAGAACCCACAAGAGAAGCAGATTGGACCGAAAGACCATCATTCCGCCTGCAAGTCGCAGACTTGCCGCGTAGGAGATCATCCAGCTTCCAAGCGCAAAGCTGCACAGGACGAAGCAAAGATTCCAGTAATGAGAGACGCGCCTGGTTACGACGGAAATGATCGAAACTGAAGCAAAACACAGCACGGCAAGGAGACTCAACAGCACAAGGATTACTCCCGAAACCAGAGTCAGCTTTTCCTCCATGCTCAGTGAACTAAAATTCAACTGGGGCGGCCGCATATGGGTGGCAGGACTGGAAAATAAGCTACACCCACTCCGACGCCCTTTCAATGCCTCGGCGCGACGCACAACTGCAGCCTCGATATGCCCTCAATTTGTCCCGAATGGAACTCCGTCCGCCAAGCGCTCGCTTGTCAATTGTCTGCCCCTACCGTAGATTGTAAAGCTCCTCAGGAGCTGTGAAATCCTTCGTGGCCACACGTCGAAAACAATCTCGTAAATCGCTGAGTAAATTACCGAGGAAATCACCGCGGACGCCGCATCGGGAGCAGGACGCCGGAAAGTGGTTCGAGAATCTTGTCGCGCTGCAAGCGCGGCTGCGTGGGCCCGGTGGTTGTCCCTGGGACCGTGAGCAAACGCACGAGTCGCTGCGGAAATTCCTCGTGGAAGAAACCTACGAGGTGCTCGACGCAATGGAGTCGGGCGACCCGAACAAATTCGCTTCCGAGCTGGGCGACCTGCTGCTGCAAGTGGTCTTTCACGCGTTGCTAGCCGAGGAAGCCGGGAAATTCACGATTGCGGATGTGATCGAAGCGGTGCACACGAAGATGGTGCGGCGCCATCCGCACGTGTTCGGCAAAGTGAAGGCGCGGACGTCTGCGGCTGTGCTGAAAAACTGGGAGCAATTGAAAGCGGCGGAGCGCACCGAGGGGACCCGCAACTCGGGCGATGTGGAGGAGTCGATCCTGGCTGGGGTGCCGCGGTCGCTGCCGGCTGTGCTCGAGGCTCACCAACTCGCCAGCCGGGCTTCGCATATCGGATTCGATTGGGAAAATGTCGAAGGCATCTTCGAGAAGCTCGTCGAAGAAATGAAGGAACTTCGAGAAGCAACAAGGATTCAAACAGCAGGGGGCAAAGCCGCCTCGCCAACCGTCAGGATCGAAGAGGAAGCCGGAGACCTGCTCGCTGCGGCCGTCAATATTGCGCGGTTTCTGGGAGTGGACCCGGAGATTGCTCTCAAGAAGGCCAACCGGAAATTCAAGCGGCGATTTGAGTGGATGGAACATCAAGCAGCGCGGGAAGGCCGGCGCCTTGCGGATGTGCCTCGTGAGCGGATGGAAGAATTGTGGAACGATTCCAAGACTGCGGCCCACGAACGCAATGATCGCTGAAATCGAAATCCGGCATTGCCGGTCGCTCGACGAATACAAGGAATGTGTGCGGCTCGAGCGGCACACCTGGGGCGAAGCCATCACGGTGCCCGCGGCAATTTTTGTGGTGGCCGAACATTCGGGCGGGCAGATTCTCGGCGCGTTCGATGGCGGGCGGCTCGTGGGATTCACGCTGGGGCTCGCGGGCTTGCGCGAGTCGCAGCATTTCATTCACTCGCACATGACGGCCGTGCTGCCGGAATACCAGAATCGCGGCGTGGGCCGGCGGCTGAAACTTTTTCAGCGCCAGGATGCGCTCAAGCGCGGGATTCCGCTGGTCGAGTGGACTTTTGATCCGCTCGAGCTGAAAAACGCTCACTTCAATCTCGTCCGGCTGGGCGCCATCGCTCGCCGGTACATTTCGGATTGCTATGGTGTCACCGAGAGCCCGCTGCACGCCGGGCTGCCCACGGATCGCCTCGTGGCCGAATGGTGGATCGATTCCGATCGCGTGAAGAGAATTCTCGCGGACGATCCGCTGCCCGGCAGCGTGAAAAGCGAGCGGATTGCAATCCCTTCGGACGTTGCTGAAATCAAGTCGAAGGATCGAGCCGCCGGCGAGCGCGTCCAGCAAGAGGCACGCGCACAATTTCTCGAATTATTCGAAGCGGGATGGGTGGCCACGAGCATCGAATCGAGCGGAGGCGTCTCGAGCTACATCCTTGAACCGGCCGGCGACATATCCGGCCTCAGGCTTCCTGAATTTCATGCACATTGAAACGGATTGGCCACGATGCGCGTAAGGCGCCTCACATTGCGGGAAATTCATTTGAAGCTGGTCGAGCCGTTTCAGACCAGCTTCGATACGTCGGACCTGCGCCGAATTCTGTTGCTTGAAGCGGACGTGGACGGCGTGACCGGCTGGGGCGAATCGACGGCCGGCGAGCACCCGTATTATTCCTACGAAACGGTCGAGACCGCCTGGCACATCATTCGCGATTTTTTGTGGCCCGCGATTCGAGGAAAGGAATTCAACTCCGCGTCGGAAATCTGGGATCTCTTCGCGCGCGTGCGCGGCCACAATATGGCCAAAGACGGGCTCGAGACGGCGCTGTGGGATGCAGAAGCGCGGATAAAGGGCGTGCCGCTCTGGAAACTCCTCGGCGGCACGCGCGAAGAAATTCCGTGCGGCGTGTCGATCGGCATCCAGCCGACAATCGAGAAACTGATCGCCGAAGTTGAAAAGGAACTGAGCGCCGGGTATCAGCGCATCAAAATCAAGATCAAGCCGGGCTGCGACATCGAACCGGCCCGCGCGCTGCGCGAGCGCTTTCCCCGCATTCGGCTGATGGTGGATGCAAACTCCGCCTATTCGCTGGCCGATGCCGCGCACCTGAAGCAGCTCGATGCATTCTATTTGATCATGATCGAGCAGCCGCTCGGCTGGGACGACATCTACGCGCACGCGCAGCTTCAGCGCCAGCTCGAGACGCCGATCTGCCTCGATGAGTGCATACACGACATCGTGCACGCGCGGGCAGCGATCGAGATCGGCGCTTGCAAAATTATCAACATCAAGCTCGGCCGCGTCGGCGGGCACACGGCGGCGCGGCGCATCCACGACTTGTGCCAAGCAAAGGGCGTGCCGGTGTGGTGCGGGGGAATGCTCGAATCCGGCATCGGGCGCGCGCACAATATCGCCATGTCCACGCTGCCGAATTTTTCGCTGCCGGGCGATGTCTCCGCCAGCCGGCGCTATTGGACGGAAGATATCATCGAGCCGGAAGTGGATGTCACGCGCCAGGGAACCATCCGCGTCCCAGCGGGGCCGGGCATGGGATACGAACCGCGCACCGATCGCATCGAATCGCTCACGCGCCGCTCGGAGGTCCTCGAGTAAGCCTTGACCACCGCCGCGCCAACAATAGCGGAAACCACCACGAAACGGCCGAGTTCATTCGTGCTCGGATTGTCGCTCGCGGCCATGCTGGTGATGTGGGCGGTCAATTACGTTGCAGGGAAAGTGGCGCTGCGGTATCTCGATGGCGTCACGCTCGCGTCGTTTCGAATCGTGCTCGCGGCGCTGGTGATTCTTCCCATTTATCTGCTGCGGCAAAATCGCCAGCGGCTCGGGATGCGGGAGATCCGGCAAATTTCATGGATCGGGATGTTCCTGATCTTGAACCAATTCTGCTTTACGGTCGGACTCGGCCACACTTCGGCGGGCCACTCTTCCATGATTCTGGCCACCGGGCCGATCACGGTGCTGCTGTTCGCGCGATTGATGCGCATGGAATCGCACACCACCGCGAAACTGATCGGCATGGGGATCGCCTGCGCCGGAGTGGCGATCCTGGCCACCGAACAGGGGCTCGACATTCGCCGCTCGGCGACATTGACGGGCGACATCATCACTTTGACGGGCACCACGATCTTTTCGGTTTACGCCGTACTGGGCAAGCGGATTGCGCGCCAGTACGATTCGCTTTCCATGAACTCCATCAGTTTTTTTGTGGGGGCGATTGTGTTTTTCCCGCTGGCGCTGTGGAAAGGGCTGCGCCTGAATTGGGCGAGCATTCCCTGGTCCGGCTGGGCCGGACTTTTTTACATGGCGGCGGCAAGTTCTGTGGCGGCATACCTGCTGTTCTATTGGGTGCTGCGCTACATGGACGCCTCGCGAGTCACGGCTGTGAATTACCTCCAGCCGGTCGGCGCGATCATCGTGGCGGCTTTATTTCTGGGAGAAGTTCCCACGTGGCATTTGCTCGCCGGCGGCGCCTTGATCCTGCTGGGCGTTTATCTCGCCGAGCGCGGGCCGTCGTAGTACGCAGATGCCTGTTTTGACCTACTGCCGGATAAAGCTCATCCCGGATTTTGGCGGGCGTTGTGCCGGATTTGAAGACAAAGCGGGAGCAAGCTCCCCCACTCCAAAGGTCTCGGTGGGCAGCGCTCAGCTAAACCACCGCCCCTATTTTGGCGGGGGGGAGGTTGGGCTGACGAAGGGCTTGAGGAAGCTGGCGAATTCCATGGGGAAAACAAATTTTGTGGCCGGGCCGGTCCCCAGCGTCTTCAGAGTTTCGAGATACTGAAGGCTCATCGTGTTGGAATCGATTCCTCTGGCAATTTCGAAAATTTTTCCGAGCGCCAGCGCATAGCCTTCGGCGCGCAGAATCGCAGACTGCTTGTCGCCTTCCGCTTTGAGAATCGCGGATTGTTTTTCGCCGTCGGCGACCGTGATTTTCGCGGTGCGGTCACCTTCCGCGGCGGTGACCATGGCGCGGCGGCTGCGCTCGGCGCTCATCTGCTTGGTCATGGCGTCTTGAATATCTTTCGGCGGATCGATTTCGCGGATTTCCACCGAAGTGACCTTGCCGCCCCAGCGCTCGGTGACGTCGTCGAGTTTGCCTCGCAGCACGTTATTGATTTCTTCGCGCTTGGCGAGCACATCATCGAGCGGAATATCGCCGACGACGGCGCGCAGTGTGGTCATGGCGATTCCGCGAGTGGCGCCGCCGAAATCCTGCACCTGCACGACGCTCTGGACCGGGTCGGTCACTTTCCAGTAGACGAGGAAATCGATGGAAATGGAGGCGTTGTCCTTGGTGATGCAAGTCTGCCGCGGGACCTCGAGATACTGCTCGCGCAAATCGACGCGCGTGGCCACGTCCACGATCGGCACGAGGAAAATAATTCCCGGCCCCTTCTGCCCGATGCAGCGGCCGAAGCGGAACACCACCAACCGCTCGTACTCGCGCACGATGCGGATCATGTTCAGAACCAGATACAGAAAAGCGATGAGGACAATCGCGAACAGCACCATCACCACCACCGTAATGTCCATTTCGATTTTCCCCCTCAGGAAGCTTTGCGAACGTGAAGCACCAATCCTTCGACAGACTCTACGCAAATGCGCTCCCCCCGCGGAATCGGAGGTTCACCCGCCACGGCGTTCCAATCTTCGCCGTTGACGAGCACGATGCCTCGCGGCGCCAGGTCCGTCTTGACCACGCCTTCGCAGCCCACGATTCGCTGCGTGCCCGTGAGCACCGGCTGGCGGCGCGCGCGCAAGACGACGCGCACCACCGCGCCGAGCATCAGCACCCACACCAGCGTCACCGTGCCGATGGCAAAAGGCGAGATGCGGTAGCCCGGAATTCGCGGAAGCACGAGCAAAGATCCGAACACGAAGCACACCAGCCCCAGCAGCGTGAGCACACCGTGGGATGTGATTTTCAGCTCGAGCCCCAGCAGCGACATCCCGAGAAGCAGCAGCGCAATCCCGGAAATCTGTACCGGAAGATTGGCCAGGCCCACCAGAGCCAGAAGGACGGCGATGCCGCCAATGGTGCCGGTGACAAACCCGTGCGGCGCGAAAATTTCGACAACGATGGCCAGAGCGCCGAGCAGGAACAGAAGGTAGGCGATCGTGGGATCGGTGAGGACGCCAAGAAGTTTTTCGCGCGTGTCCATTTCGATCGTGACGTTCGGCGCCCCGGCGAGATTCAGAGTGATATCTCCGCTCGGGCGCTTGATGGTCCGGTTATTGAGCGCGAGGAGAAGCGCGGGCAAGTCGGCGGCGGTGAATTCGACCACGCCCTGCGCGAGCGCCTGCGCGGCGGTCAGTGAAACGCTTTCGCGGACGGCGCGCTCGGCCCACGCCGCGTTGCGCTTGTGCGCTTCGGCAAGCGAACTCGCGTAGGCCGCCGCGTCGTTCACGATTTTATCGGAGACAGCGCCGCCGGACACGTAGATCGGATGGGCCGCGCCGATATTCGTTCCCGGCGCCATCGCGGCCACGTCAGCCGCGAGGACAATGATGCATCCGGCCGATGCAGCCCGCGCGCCCTGCGGCGCGACGAACACGATCACCGGAACGCGCGAGCTCATCTCGCGCTGCACGATCTGCCGCATCGACGCGTCGAGGCCGCCGGGCGTATCGAGTTCGATCACCACCGCCGCCGCATTGCGCAATTCGGCTTCGGATATTCCACGAATAAGGTAATCGGCGCTCGCCGGGCTGATGGGGCCGGCGTACGGGAGAATCACGACTGGGCCCGGCGTGGCGGCAGAAGATGGGGGCGCGCCAAGCGCGCACCAGAGCAGAGCGCCAAGGGCGGCAGCGCGGAGGATGGGGCGATTCATGCTGAACGCGCTCGCAATGCGGCGGCATTATAGCAGAGGGAATTGATTCTCACTTGAATGGCGAGCTGCGGTGATGGGCGACGTTCTCAGAGATTTGAAAACAAAGCGGGAGCAAGCTCCCGCACTCCAAAGTTCTCAACTGGCAGCGGTTACTCGAATTGGATTAGGACAATTTCGGGATTGGAGCCGACGCGCAACGGAGGGCCCCAGGTGCCGGCGCCGCTTGTGGTGTACGCCTGCATTTCGCCGAACGCATGAAGGCCGTACGCGTAGGGGCCAAAGATGCGCGAAACCATCCACGTGAAGGGAAAGAACTGGCCGCGATGGGTGTGGCCGGAGAGCTGGAACGAGATGCCCGCGTCCGCGGCAATAGGCAATTGGTGCGGGGAATGAACCAGAAGAATGCTCGCGCGGGCGCCATCGATGGCCGCTTGGCGCAGTACTGCGGCGAATCGGCCGGGGTTGACGGAATCGCGATAGCTGACTCCGACGACTTGCAGGCCATCGAGCTCGACTTTTTCACTGTCGAGGATGCGGATGCCGGCGGAGCGCAGCGCATCGAGATAACCTGCGGGGTCGCGAAAGCTTTCGTGATTTCCTGTGATGAAGTAAGCGCCAAACGGAGCCGCGAGCTCTTTCAACGGCGCAACCAGAGCGTTTAAATCAGCGGCGGTGCCGTCATAAACGTCGCCCGTGAGAAATACAACATCGGGACGAAGAGTCGCCAGCATGCGCACGATTTTCTTTGCGAAGCCCACGCCGCGAACGTGGCCGAGGTGCAGATCGCTCACGAGCGCAGCGGTGCGGCCCCGCCATGCCTCCGGAAGATTTTGGAGCCGGACCGGGATTTTCTTCACGCGCGTGCGTCCGGCATTGGCTGCGCCGTAAAGCGTCGTGAGAATCCCCGCGCCGAACAAAACCCCCGCAATCGACGGGCGGTCGATGTGCGCACCGAACACACTCGCGCAACCGGCAGCGATCCAACACAGACACGCCGCGAGCAGAAAATAGGTTGCACAGCCGAGCCACACGGCAGAAACGGTGTAGAAAATTCGAGCGGGAGCGCTGTAATTACGGAATGCCAGAAGCGATGCGGCAACGAAACTCACGGCCAGGACACCGACCGCGATCCGCAACATTCGGGGCCCCGGCGGATCGAGCGCTCCCCCGAACCGAATCCACGTCGCGTAGATGAACCAGTGCGCGGCAAGAAGCAGCGACTGGAACACGAAGATGAAGGCAGCGATTCGGGTCCGCATTCGGCAGGTTCCTACGTGGGGCTCGAGCCGGTCACTGCCGGCGGACCGTGCGGAGAAGTTGCAGAAATTCGGTGCGTTCGTTGGAGCCAAGACCGGCGTAAGCGAGATGGATGACGGAGTTCGTGGCGCGCGCCCGCTCGCGCGTGAAGGGGAAGGGAGTTTCCGCGCCAACCGCCCAGAAAAAGTCCGGCTGGGTTCCTTCAACAGTGTCTGGAAGCTGGAAGAAGGCGGCGTCACCCGCGGTCACGCGCTTCGAACCCTTGGCTTCGAATACATAGAACGTAAATCCCGCGGAGTCCACCACCTCCATCGGGGTGAGATAAAAATCATTCAAGGCAGCGAGGGCGCGAAGCTTGTCTTCTTTCTTGCGCAGAACGATTCCCGTGCTGATCTGCGCGGCATAAAAATCAGGAAGCGTGGGAGAGAACTGGCACGTGAGATAGACCTCGAGGTCGGGCGGCTCGCCTTCTTCCGTGGAGGCTCGCCCCGCGCCCGTGTAGCTTTCCTCCGCGCCGGTCAAGCATCCCGAAGGCGGCGGAAAGAACAGGTAAAAGAGAAAATTCGGCAGGCTCATGGGCGAATCGTTCGCCGAGTGCATCTGGGAATCGAGCCAATATTCATCGCGCCCGATCAGTGGATTGTTGGAGGCGGCGAGGAGCAACACGGAGTTCTCCGCCGGGTTCACGAGCAGCATCACTTCGGTGAAATGAACCGGCGGAGCGGAGCCCGCGAGCAGTTCGGGGGGCGATTCGATTTCGGATTTCATGGGCGTCCAGACGCCCGGAACCGCGATCGATACGCCGCTGGGCAAGGTATGTATGAGTTCTTCCTGAGGCTCCGGCGAGAGATTCGGCGCCGGGAGACTTAGCGCAAAAATGAGCGCCCCCAGCGAACCTAGACTGCGGAAGGATCCCAAGAAATGTCCCCTGTCACCCTGAAGCGCCGATTTTCCAGCCCGGAAACTATACAACACAGACGAAGTTCTTGCGGCATACCTCGCTGACTCGGATTTTCCCGAACTGCAAGCAGAGGGCCAGTTAGCCGGCCCGGCGGGCGGCTACCATCGGAGCATAGACATGCCAGAAGTCGCCATCGGGCTGAAGGAATTCGAGGCCGACGCGGGTGCGCCGCGACTTGGAGTCGACATAAACCACGCGGCACTGGCGCGCTTCTTCGGTGAACCCATGGACGAGCAAAAGCGTCTGTCCGCGTTTGACTTTCGCCGGCAGGGACACAAGGCCGCCGTGCGCGCTCACCTGATTGGTTTCTGTTACGTGCCGGAAGGGCTGATTTTGAGATGTTCGACCGTAAATCCTCACTGGAATGGATAGTGGCAGCCGCTTGCTCCGTCTTTGAGTCCGCGACCGAGTTGGCATCCAATCTCCTTGTTCCCCCTCCGAGCCTGCCCATGGAAAGGGTAAGTCCCGGAATGGAAGTAAGCAATAGTACTTCGCCCGGTCTTCGCCGCCCGCTGCCGCCCTCCCGAAGGCTATTCACGGCGTTGCACTTGCAGCCTGCTCTGCATTTCAGCCACCAAAATCGGATACTTTTCATCACCGAACTCGCCCTCGGGGTTTCTCCTGAACTTCAGGACAGTAGATTTTTGCACCGACGACCGGCTAATGTTTGTATGACCCATTCGTCCGCTTGGGAGGCAAATACTGTGTTTTGCGAGCGCTGCGGGCTCAACTTTCTGCCTAGGCAGTCAGTGTGTACGCGGTGCGGCGCGGCTTCGACGCGCCACTGGCTCCAGCTTACGAGCTTGTTCATGCTCCTGGCCGCCTTCGCGGCCAATCGGCTGTTAGCGGGGTACCTCCTGCCGGCGCGGCTGGCAGGCCATCACGCGGGGCGCCTGATCAGCGCCTGGCTGTGGATCGACCAGAAAACGGCGCTTTACGGGTGGGTTCCGCTGGCGCTGGGCATCCTCGCCTGGGATTTCTTCGTCTGGCGGCACACCCGGCCCAAGGTTAAGGGGTGGGTGACGCGCAAGCTGCTCACTTTCGCGCTGCTTGCGGGCATCGCACCTTTTGTGCCGGCATGGATGCCGGCGGGGCAGCCCTCGCCCGGATTTATGGCGGCGATTACCAGCCACCCGGGGCTGCCGGCGGCGCTCGCCTGGGCCGTGGTGCTCTTCGTCATCACTTTGCTTTGCATCAACGCAGAGACGCGAGACTCGTTGCTGGGCCACGGCAAAGTGCTGAGCGTGGTGAGCCTTTGCGTTCTCCTTCTAGTGCTCGCCATGACGATTGTCGGCTGGTCCATCGCCTAGCCGGGTCGGGGGGGGAGCCTGCTCGACTCAGCGCCTCCGTGCCCTCCACGCTTTTCTCTGTGCACTCTGTGTTAAGCGGCCTCGATTGGCTGCTCTGATTGAAACACAAAGGGCACTGAGCAAACCATCGAGTGCACAGAGGAACCGCTTGCGTTGACACGCTTCACCCTGCGTGCTAGGTTCCGCGACGGCCATGAAGGAATCCTCCGCGCCCCCGTCCAAAAAACGCATCGCGGTTATTCCCGGCGACGGCATCGGCAAGGAAGTGATCCCCGAAGCCGTAAAAGTTCTTCGAGCCGCCGCAGCCGCCGGTGGCCGGGAAGCGGCCCTCCAGATTTTCGATTGGGGAGCGGACCGCTATCTCCGCGACGGCACCACTTTGCCGAAAGACGCGGTCGAGATGGTTCACCGCGATTTCGACGCGATTCTGCTGGGCGCCCTGGGCGACCCGCGGGTACCGACGAACGTCCATGCCGCGGATATTCTGCTGGGCCTGCGATTCAAGCTGGACCTCTACGTCAACGTGCGGCCGTGCGTGCTGTTCGACCGGCGGTACACGCCGCTCAAGGACCGCGCGGAAAAGGACGTCAACTTCGTTGTTCTGCGCGAAAACACGGAAGGCCCCTATGTGGGCCTGGGCGGTTTTTTCAAGAAGGGAACTCCCGAGGAAATCGCCACGCAGGAGGACGTGAACACGCGCAAAGGCGTGGAGCGCATTATCCGCTACGCTTTCGAGTACGCGCGCCGCTCGGGCCGAAAGCGCGTGTGCATGACCGACAAATCCAACGCGATGGCTTTTGGCCACGACCTCTGGCAGCGGGTTTTCAAGCAGGTGCGCGGCGAATACCCCGAAATCGGGGCGTCGCACCTTTACATCGATAACCTGGTGTTGCAAATGGTGCGCGACCCCTCGCAATTCGACGTGATTGTCGCTCCGAACCTCCTCGGCGATATCGCCAGCGACCTCGGTGCGGGCCTTGCCGGCGGCCTGGGGCTGGCCCCCTCCGGCAACATTCACCCCGGCCAGGTCTCCTTGTTCGAGCCGGTCCATGGCTCGGCCCCCAACATCGCAGGGAAGAACATCGCCAATCCGATCGGAGCCGTACTCGCGGCCGGCATGATGTTCGAATACATCGGCTGGGCGCCGGAAGCGCAAGCGATCGAATCCGCCGTCCGCGCCGCGCTCAGAGAAGGGAAGACTCCCGCAGAGCTGGGGGGCTCGATGGGCACGCGGGAACTGGGCGACTGGCTCGCTCAAGCCGTCTCGAAGGCACACGCATCCCGCTCCGCCTGAAGGCCGGTCCATTCGGCCCCGCCGATTCACGGAAAAGATTCCGGGGCTAGTTCTTGGTCAGAGCGAGCTGGTCGCAAGCCCGGCGAAAATTTTCGTACCAGGTTGCGATGAAACTCTCCAAGAGGGCTTCCACGGGGCGCTCACCCACAATCCTTCCGGCGGGCGAAACTTCACCCCAGGTGTTGACGCGGGTGATTTCCGCCCCTTGTTTCTCGAACTCGACCCACTGGCTGATCGTGATTCCTAGTGCGCGGTCGATCCAGCCAAGTTCACGCCCGGGCTCGCAGCAGATGATCAAATGATCGATCATCGTCTTCACCGGGCGGACAATTTCAATGTCCATGCGGCTGCCCACTTGCCAGGGCTCTCCGTCTCGCCAGCTCAAATCACCGTAGATGCTGGCGAAGGATGGCCAGTTCTTCCAATCGGAATACACTTCCCAGGCGCTTTGCGCGCTGGTGTTAGTCAAAACGCTGTATTGAAATTGGGACATCTCGTTTCTACAAGCCTCCTCAAAATTCCGCTGTCCGGGGCGGGCCGAACTGCGATATACTGAAACAGTGTTAGTTTAACATTGTTTTCGTTATAATGCAAAAAGAATTCGCAACGAACGGCAACCACCGGAGACCTTCCCATGCCCAGAAAACCGGACGCCCAACTGGAGGGCCGCATTCTCGATGCCGCCTATAAACTGTGGAGCGCAGGCGGAGAACAGGGGCTGAAGATGCGCGAAGTCGCCAGTGCCGCGCGCACGACGGCCCCCACGGTTTATCAGCGCTTCCGCAATAAGCGTGTTCTCCTGGAAGTCCTGCGCCGCCGCGCCCAGGGGAAATTGTTCGCTTCCGTCGAGCCCGCCAAGTCGCTCTCGGATCTCTGCGAGCGCTATTTCGAGTTCGCCCTGGGGCACAAGCACGAGTACAAGCTCATCCACGCCGATTGGGGGGTGCGCCTGGCCAGGGATGAGCCCCGGCCGTCTTTTGAGCTTCTCAAGCGGCGCCTGGCCGAGCGCCTGGGTGGCCTGCCGGAGCAGCATGTGCGTCTGGCGCTCGCGCTTGCAGCCCTAGCTCACGGTACTGCCGAGATTCTGCTTCCGGAAGGTGTCCACTGGCGAATCAACCGCGAGCTCCGCGATGTTTGTGTCGATGCCTGGGAGTCTCTAGTCCAGCACGCGCGCGAGGCGGGGCTTTCGGCGAAGAAACCGGGCTTGCAAACCGCGCGGCGCAATCGCTCGCCGGTAGAGTCAATTCAACCTTCGCTTTAGGTTTTCTTCGACTGAAACTCGAGTTGTCGGCGCGCAGGCGAGTCCTGCCCCCACATAAAAGCCGGCCTAGGATACGCCGCATCGGTCCATGGGTGCCAGGATGTCACTTCTCATCTTCCTTGATGAGAGGGCCAGCCTGCGTGATGCTTCCGGGCACCAGGTCCGTCTTAATCGTGAATTTCTGTTTGAGGAGGAGAGTCACTTCCGTCTGGAATTCGCGGTATCCCGGAAGCGCGATCTTCACGCGGTGTGTCCCCGGGCTGACAAGCATGGCGCGTCCCACTCCCCCGAATTCATGAACCGTCCCCACAAAATTGTCATCGAGAAAAACGGCGGCGCGGTCGGGCGTAACCTGGAGCTTGATTTCGGAGCTGACCTTCGAGTACTGAACCCGCGGATCTTTGTCCAATCTGACGTGGAGCACGAGCCGCTTGCCCGGCTCAATAGTGACTGTTTGCGTTAAGCTGACGTAGCCGGACTGCCGGACGGAAACTTCATGCGAGCCGGGAAGTAGCAGGATTTTCTTGTCGTCCTTCAGCTCCCCGATGTACCCGACGTACTGGCCGTCGATCCACACTCCCGAAGTCTTTTCGACCTTTGTGGCCGGATCAAATGCCAATTCGCCCTGAATTTTCCCTTGCCCGGGCGCTTTGGTCGAGGACAAAACTACCGCGAGTATAAGCAAGGCCGCTTTCATCGAACTGAGTCGCCTCATGCTGATACCCCCTTCAGTGAATTTCAGGCGGATTGATGAAACGGCCGGGCGACCATAATCTTAGCCCCAATTAGGAACGAATAAAGGCCAAATCGAACTTGGACGAGAATTCTTCCGGGAAGCGCTCGGCAGACGTCACTCACCCAAAGGTATCCACCGGACGACGGCCGATTCCTTTCGCGAGGAAAAGCCCCATCAAGAAGCCGCCGATGTGCGCCCACCACGCAACACCTCCCATGTTGGCGCTGGAAGGGAGGCCCAGCGAACCTACCCCGCTCATGAACTGGATCAGAAACCACAACCCGATGAACACGAACGCAGGAATCTGCGCCGTGAACCAGAAAATGAAAAGCGGCACCAGCGTCAGAATGCGCGAGCCGGGGAAGAAGGCGATGTAGGCTCCCAGCACCCCCGAGATCGCCCCGCTCGCACCAAGCGACGGAATCTTCGAGCCCCAACTGAAAAGCATCTGCGTCACTCCCGAGCCGATGCCGCACACGAGGTAGAAGACAAGGTACATCGCGGGGCCCAGCCGGTCCTCCACATTCCCACCGAAAATCCAAAGGAACCACATATTGCCGAGGATGTGGAGAAATCCGCCATGCAGGAACATGCAGGTGAAGAGCGGCAGGAGCGCCTCCCCCAGCGAGTAGTGGCGCCCGCCCAGGGCCAGGGAGACGTGCGAGGGCACAAGGGCATACCGATTCACGAAGGCGTCCGCGGCACGTTCGGGCAGGCTGAGCTGATAGGCGAAGACGGCCACGTTCGCGGCAATCAGAAGCAGCGTGATCACCGGGGCAGACCGCCGCGGCGTCATGTCCTTCAGCGGGATCATTTCGCTGCTCCGTGGCGATGCGACTGCCCGGCGGGCTGCTGCTTCTGCGGCTTCTTTGGATTCGGACTCCGCCGTGCAGCCGCGGGGGATTCGGATCGCCCCCTTCGTGAGGCGGCTCGTGCGGCAGCAGCCAAAGCCTCCGGCGAGTACGCCAGCTCAGAGCGCTGCCCTTTCGCCAGCAGACCTTGAATCTGCTCGAGCGTAGCAATGCCTCCTCGCGCGCCCGGAGCGAGGCAATTCAAGGCGGCAGCGGCGCAACTGAATTCAAGTGTTTCTTTAATATCCCATTTCTGCACGAGTCCAAACACAAACGCGCCGTGAAAAATATCGCCCGCGCCGGTTGTATCAACAGCCTTTACTTCAAAGCCGGGGCAGAGCAAAAAGCGGCTGCCGTCCCACGCCAAAACTCCCAGCGGGCCGAGCGTCGCCGCCATCAAGTGACACTTGAACTTTTCAAAAATTGCGGGAAGCGACTTCAACAAATCTTTTTCACCGGTCAATCTCTCAGGAAATTCTTTAGAGACGATGGGGAAATCCGCGACTTCAAGTAATACTTCAACTCCTGGATACAGATTGTCGTAGTCTCCCACGACAGGGATCTTTTCCTCCCTCGCCCAGCTCGCGGCCTCGGTGGCGGCAGCCGTGTCATGCCCATCGACCAGCAGCGCCTGAGCCCCGGAGATCCACTCGCGACGGAGCTCTCCCGGCTGAAGTGCGATTCGTTCATCGCGGCTCCAGAGGACCGTACGCGTGCCAGAGCGTTCGTCCACGAGAATGTGCGCGGTCTGGCTCGCGCATCCCCTGGCAATAATCCAATGGGCCTCGACTCCTTCACGCTCCATCGCGGCCTTCTGGAACTCACCGGCTGCGTCGTGGCCGATTTTCCCGACGTAGCGCGCCCGAAGTCCCCAGCGCTGGCAAGCCACCATGGCGCTGGCTGCTTGCCCGCCCGCTTTTAATTCCACAGCGGTTGCCCGCACCTTGGAATCCGGCGCCGGGAAATGTGGCAGGCGGATGATCGTGTCGGTGGCATTCAGCCCCACGCCGGCCACTGTCGCAATCGCCGCCTTCGAAAACGATCTCATCAACAATCACTCTAGCTGAGCGCAATTGATTTTCAAGCGGGAAGTCAGCGCGAAGGGCGTTTAGCAATTGCGCCGCATCACTTGGTGTGATAGAAAAAAAATTGGTTTGGTGCGCGCGGCCTGCGCGGTCTTCGCTCGAGTCATTCGCTCAATCGGGCGCCAACGGCCGGTCGGCGCGCCGACACGCTCATGCCGCTCCACGAATCCGAAGCCATCGTGTTGCACACTTTCCCGCTCGGGGAAGCGGACCGGATTGTGAGCTTCTTCTCGCGCAGCATGGGACGCATGCGCGGCGTAGCCGCCGGGTCGCGGCGGCCCAAAAGCCGCTTCGGCTCCACGCTCGAGCGGCTCTCGCACATCCGCGTCTGGTATTTCGAGCGCGAGACGCGCGACCTGGTGCGCATCAATCAATCCGAGCTGATCGAGTCGTTCCTCGATGCGTTCAGCAATTACGAAGCGGGCGTGGCGCTGGCGCTTTTCAGTGAAATCACCGAGGCGGTGCTGCCGGAGAAGGAGCCCTCGGACCCAAACTTCCGATTGCTGCTGCTCGCGGCGCAAGCCGTCAAGCGCACCGGCAAGCCGGAAATTCCTATGGGCTATTTTGCGCTGTGGACCGTCAAGCTTGGGGGCTGGCTGCCCGCGCTCGACGCCTGCGCGCGCTGCGGCAAGAAATTGGCATCGGCGGAGGCGGCGTATTTTTCTAGGAACGTGTCGGCGCTGGTTTGCGGCAAGTGCCGCACTCCGGGGGCGCGCGTGATCTCTTCGGGAGCGCTCGCTGCCGCTCATCAAATGCTCGCCCAGCGCCTCGACACTCCCGGCGTGCAAGCCATTCCGCCACGCGCCGCGCGCGAATTGGCTGATATCATGCTCGATGTGATCGAGCAGCAAATCGACCGCAAGCTTGCCTCGCGGGAACTCCTGGAGTCGCCGGCGTGAACAGGGAAGCCACCACGAAGCGCGCATCCAAACCGCGCGGCCTCACTTTTCAGGAACTGCTTCTAAAGCTCGAGGAATACTGGACCGCGCGCGATTGCATCCTGCAGCAGCCCTACGACGTCGAAGTCGGCGCCGGCACGATGCACCCGGAAACATTCCTCCGCGTCCTCGGCCCGCAGCCTTACCGGGTCGTCTATGCGCAGCCGAGCCGCCGCCCCGCCGACGGGCGCTACGGCGAAAATCCCAATCGGCTTTATAAGCACCACCAGCTTCAAGTAATACTCAAGCCTTCGCCGGCCGACGTGCAGGACCTCTACCTCAAAAGCCTGACGGCGGTCGGAATCGATTTGAAAGTTCACGACATTCGATTTGAAGAAGACAACTGGGAATCGCCCACCCTCGGCGCGTGGGGCATCGGCTGGCAAGTGCTCCTCGACGGGCTCGAGATCACCCAGTTCACTTACTTCCAGCAATCGGGCGGAATCGATCTCGATCCGATTTCCGTCGAACTCACGTACGGCCTCGACCGCATTGCCGCCTACCTTCAGGGCGCGGACAACATCTACGATGTGCTGTGGTCGCCGACAACGACCTATGGGCAGGTTCGACTCGCCGAGGAGCAGCAGTTCTCGGCTTACAATTTCGAGTTCGCTGACCCGGCGGCCACGCGCAAGCAGTTCGAGCTGGTGGAAGCCGAAGCGGCGCGCCTGCTGGCGGCCTACGCGCAATTCAAAGGCGACGCGAAGAAGAGGTTCCCCATTTTGCAGGCGTACGACCTCTGCCTGAAGTGCTCCCACCTTTTCAATATTCTCGACGCGCGAGGAGCCATCTCCGTCACCGAGCGGGCCGCGATGATCGGGCGCGTGCGGAAGCTCGCGATCCAGGTGGCGCGCGCCTGGCTCGAACAAACCACTGGCGCCCCAACGGAAGCAGCGGGGGCAACCGCATGAGATCGCAGCCGCGAAAGCCCGCGCGAAAATCACAGGCGTCATCCGGCCGCTCCCAGCCACGGGGAGATTTCCTTTTCGAAATTGGATGCGAAGAAATTCCCGCGGGGATGATTCGCAAGGCCTCCGAAGAACTTAAAGTGTTACTTGAGAAATATTTTTGCAGCAATGGCCTGCTCGATGAAGCCGCCGCACCGGCCGCGATCGAAACTTTCGGCGCTCCGCGGCGGCTTGTGGCGATCGCGCGAAATATTTTGTTGCAGCAAGACGACGTGACGCGCGAAATCACCGGTCCCCCAAAGTCCGTCGCGTTCGACAATGTCGGCGAGCCGACACGAGCGGCGATGAGCTTCGCTGAGAAGCAGGGCATCCCCGTTTCAAAATTGAAAATCGTAAGCACTCCAAAGGGTGAATATCTCGCCGCCACGCAGCTCCTGAAGGGCCGACCAGCTCGCGAAATTCTGAGGGACGCTCTCCCGCAGGTAATCCAAGAAATCTCGTGGCCGCGTTCGATGGTCTGGACCGGAGCGCGCGGTCCGCGCTTCATCCGTCCCATCCGCTGGATCGTCGCGCTGCTTGATGGAAAGGTTGTCCCGTTTTCCTTTTGTGGAGTGCACTCGGGGAATCGCACCGAAGGCCACCGGTTTCTCGGCAAAGCCGCAATCTCCGTGAACAGCCCCGCGGATTATGAATCGAAGCTCAAAAAGAATTTCGTGCTCTGCCGACCGGAAGCGCGCCGCCAGAAAATCGAGACGGAAATTCGCGGCCACTCGAGCCGCCGGGGATTTCGCGCGCACGAAGATAAAGAACTGCTCGAGCTCGTAACCTACCTGAACGAATATCCCACGGTGATCGCCGGAGATTTCGATCCGGCTTTTCTCGCGCTTCCGGAAGAAATCCTCATCACGGTGATGCGCGACCATCAGAAATATTTTGCGCTGGAATCCCGCAACGGAGAGCTCGCTCCGCATTTCCTTGCCGTGATCAATCTGGCGCGCGACGCGCAAGGTCTTGTCCGGCGCGGCCACGAGCGCGTGCTGCGCGCCCGCTTTGCCGACGCGGAATTTTTCTGGAAGACGGACCAGAAATGTCGGCTCGCCGACTATCTTCCGAAGCTCGCGAACGTCACTTACGAATCGCGGCTCGGAAGTTACGCCGACAAAGTCGAGCGCATCCGCGCCATCGCGCGCTGGCTGGCCGAACAGTGGTTCAGCGCCGGAATTCGCGAAGGCGACGTGGCGGGTTCGGACCGCGCCGCGGAACTCGCGAAATGCGATCTGGTGACCGAGATGGTGCGCGAGTTCACCGAGCTCCAGGGAATCGTGGGCGGCCTTTACGCGCGCGCCCAGGGCGAGCCGGAGGAAATCGCCTGGGCCGTGTACGATCATTACAAGCCGCTGGGCCTGGATGATCCCATACCGCGGAATCTCACCGGCTGCGCCGTTGCGCTTGCGGACAAACTCGACTCGATCGTGGCGTGCTTCGCTATCAACGCGGCGCCCACGGGTTCAAGTGATCCTTTCGCTTTGCGCCGCGCCGCGCTCGGTGTCGTGAAAATCGTGCTCGAGCGCAAGCTTCCGCTCTCTTTCTCAGCAGCCATTTCTGCCGCCGCAAAATCGCTGAAGGAACATGCGCCCCGCCTCACCGCCGGCGATGCCGTGGCGAAGAAGGTGGCGGAATTTCTGCTCGAGCGGGCGCGGTTTATCCTGCGCGAGCGCGGCGGCTTCGCGTATGATGAAATCAACGCCGCGTTCGCGGCCGGCGCGGACGATCTGGCCGACGCCGCCGAGCGCGTGGCCGCCGTGAAAATGATCCGCCACACCAAAAACTTCGCCCCGCTGGCCGCCTCCTTCAAGCGCATCCGGAACATTCTCGAGAAATCCGCGGGCGGCGTGGAGAAAGCGCAGCTCCTGGTCAAGCCCGAATCGCTTCGGGAACCAGCCGAGAAGGAGCTCTTCGAGGCGGCCCAAAAAATCGGCCCGGAAGCCTCACGCTGTAAGAAAGAGAAAAAATATCGCGAGGCGCTCGAAACGATTTCCCGGCTGCGGCCGGCGGTGGACCACTTCTTCGACAAAGTTTTGGTCATGGCGGAAGATCCGGAACTCCAGCGGAATCGCCTGGCCCTGCTCGGCAATTTGCTTAAGGAGTTTTCCACGATTGCCGATTTCTCTGAATTAGGGGGAGAAGAATCGAAGGAAGTGGTGCGCGCAGCCGCGGGAGCATGAGAGGAGTAGCATAAAGCAGTGCTTGAAGTCTGAACCGGCGGCTCCGGCGTTTCTCGCTCCGGGGCTGCAAAACCTGCCAACATTTTCCGTCGGCGCGCCGACCAGCCGCGCGCAAAACCATCCAGGCATCCTGGAAGAAACTCGAGGGCGGACATGAAATACGTTTACTTCTTTGGCGCAGGCAAAGCGGACGGCACCGGCGAAATGAAAGACCTGCTCGGCGGCAAGGGCGCCGGGCTCGCGGAAATGACGCGCATCGGACTGCCGGTTCCCGGCGGGTTCACCATTACCACCGAAGCTTGCGATTACTATTTCCGGCACGGCCAAAAATATCCCCGCGAATTGCGCGACCAGGTCTCCAAGGCCGTGGCCCGCCTGGAGAAACTCACCAAGAAAAAACTCGGCGACCCTCATGACCCGCTGCTCGTCAGCGTCCGCTCGGGCTCGGCCCGCTCCATGCCCGGGATGATGGAAACGATTCTGAATTTGGGCCTCAACGACCGATCCGTGGAAGCCATCGCCCGCAAGACGGGAAACGATCGGTTCGCTTACGACGCCTATCGCCGCTTTGTGCAGATGTATTCCACCGTGGTCATCGGCCTCGCCAAAGAAGATCTCGAAAACCGCCTGCGGGCCCTCAAGAAATACTTGAACGTCACCGACGATACGCAGGTGACCGCGCAAGGCTGGCGGCAGCTTGCCGGTGAATATAAAGAGCACTTCAAGCAAAAGACCGGGAAAAATTTCCCGGAAGATCCCGAAGAGCAGCTCTGGGGCGCCATTGGAGCCGTATTTGAATCCTGGATGGGCGAGAAGGCGGTCACCTACCGGCGCGTCGAAAAAATCACCGGCCTGCTCGGCACTGCGGTCAACGTGGTGCAAATGGTGTTCGGCAACACGGGCGAGAATTCCGGCACGGGCGTCTGTTTCACGCGCGATCCCTCGACTGGCGAGAAGACCTTCTTCGGCGATTTCCTCATCAACGCCCAGGGCGAAGACGTGGTCGCCGGAATCCGCACCCCCATGCACTTGAAAGAAATGGCCAAGCTGATGCCCAAGGTGTACCAGCAACTCGAACGCGTGCGCGAAAAGCTAGAGAAGCATTATCGCGACATGCAGGACATGGAATTCACCGTCGAGAACGGCAAGCTGTACATGCTGCAAACGCGCACCGGCAAGCGTTCGCCGGTCGCCGCTTTCCGCATGGCCGTGGACATGGCGAACGAGGGCCTGATTAAAGTTGAAGAAGCACTTGAACGTATCAAGGGCGAAGACATCGAGCGGCTGTTCTATCCCATCCTCGATCCCACGCTTCCGCGCAACGAATTCGCGAGCCGCAAGCTCGCCAGCGGAATCAACGCCGTGCCCGGCGCCGCGGTAGGGAAGGCCGTGTTCTCGGCAGGCGAAGCCGAGGAGTGGGCTTCGCGAGGGGAAAAAGTGATTCTGGTCCGGCGCGAGACGAGCCCGGAAGACGTTGGGGGCATGTATGTCGCCCAGGGAATCCTCACCGCCACCGGCGGAAAAACCAGCCACGCCGCCGTGGTCGCGCGCGGGTGGGGCAAGTGCTGCATCGTGGGCGCGGAGAAACTGGATATCGATGTGGAAGCAAAACGCATGAGCTCGAATGGCCGCGTGGTGCGCCAGGGCGATTGGATCACGCTCGATGGAGGCGATGGCACGGTCTATACGGGCGAGATTGCGTTGATTCGTCCCGAGCCTCCCAAAGCTTTCGCCACGCTCCTGAAATGGGCCGATAAAGTCCGCAAAATTGGCGTCCGCGCCAACGCCGATACGCCGCACGATGCAAGAGTCGCGCGGGAAATGGGCGCAGAGGGCATCGGCCTCTGCCGCACCGAGCACATGTTCTTCAAGGATTTCGAGCGTCCGGAATTGAGCGGCCAGCGCCAGCAAGCCATCCAGGAAATGATTCTCGCCGATACCACGGAGGCTCGCCGGAAGGCGCTCGATAAGCTGCTGCCATTTCAGCGGCGCGATTTCAGCGGCTTGTTCGAAGCGATGAACGGCTTGCCCGTCGTCATCCGCCTGCTCGATCCTCCACTGCACGAATTCCTGCCCAAGGATCCGGCCAAGCAGGAAGCCCTTGCAAGGGATTTGGGAATCACGCGCGATGTGATCCTTCGGCGCATGGAACAGCTCAAAGAAGCAAACCCGATGTTGGGCCTGCGCGGCTGCCGCCTGGCCATTGTGTATCCGGAAATTCTCGAGATGCAGGTCCGCGCAATCATCGAGGCGGCCATCGATTGCCAGAAACGCGGCGTTAAAGTAATACCTGAGATCATGCATCCGCTCACTCTCGATAGAAAAGAGATGCACATTCTCGAGCAAGCCACGCGCCGCGTGGCCGATGCGCTGATTTCCGAAGCTAAAGTAAAGCTTCACTATTTTGTCGGCACCATGATCGAGCTGCCGCGCGCGGCTTTGCTCGCGGATCAAATTGCCGAGCACGCCGAGTTTTTCTCCTTCGGCACGAACGACCTCACGCAAACCACCCTGGGGCTTTCGCGCGACGATGCCGGCCGTTTCCTTCCCGATTACGTCGATGAACGCAAAGCCGGAATCTTCCGCGCCGACCCATTCCAATCCATTGATGTTCCCGGCGTGGGGATGCTCGTCGATTGGGGAATCCAGCGCGGGCGCTCGACTCGTCCCAAGCTCGAGGTGGGCATTTGCGGCGAGCACGGCGGCGAAGCCGAAAGCGTGAAATTCTGCCATCGCGTGGGGATGGACTACGTGAGCGCGACGCCTTTCTGCGTTCCGATCGCGCGGCTCGCCGCCGCGCAAGCCGTGATCGAGGAGCGGAAGTCCAAAAAGAAGCCGGCGAAGAAGTAAGCTGCCAGCAAGCTCCTTGGCCCCAACCTCCTGGAGGAGCAGCCGATTCGGAGACTCGACACTCGACCACTGGTTATCGGGATTTGCGGAGGCACCGGCTCCGGCAAGACCACCATCACGAGCCGCATCATTAGCGCGCTTTCCGAAAGCAACGTCGTTATTCTTCAGCAGGATAACTATTACAAAGGATTTGCCGAGCTTTCCTTCGAAGAGCGCGTGAAGGTCAATTTCGACCACCCCGACTCGATGGATACGCCTCTGCTGGCCGAGCACGTCAGGCAGCTTCGCTCGGGCATGGCCATCGACCGCCCCACCTATGATTTCGCGAATTTCCGCCGCCTCGTGGAGACGGTGCGGATCGAGCCGCGCGCGGCCATCATCATTGAAGGCATCCTGATTTTCGAAAGCCCCGCGCTCCGCGATTTGATGGATATCAAGATCTTCGTGGATACCGACGCCGACCTGCGGTTCATCCGGCGGCTGGTTCGCGATATCCGCGAGCGCGGCCGCACGATGGAGATGGTCATCGAGCAGTACATGGCCACGGTGCGTCCTATGCACCTGGAATTTGTCGAGCCTTCCAAACGGCACGCCGATGTGATCATCCCCGAAGGCGGGCACAACGAAGTGGGCATCGACCTCGTCATCCAGAAGATTCGCTCGCTGGTCCCGCGGTGAGGAGAACGACTGCCACGAAAAATCAAAGTGGTGCTTGAGGTTCGCCCTCGCCACACGTGGCCGGCGGGGACGTGTAGGCACGCCGACAGCTTGAGTGTTGGTTGAACATTCGAAGCAGACGGCCTAAGAAGCTGCTTGGCCCTGTCGACTCGCAGCCTCCGTGATCCCCACGCTTTTCTCTGTGCACTCTGTGTTGAGCGGCCTCGATTGGCGGCGCTGGCTGAAGCACAGAGGGCACAGAGCAAGCCATCGAGCGCACGGAGGAACCGCAACGCACCGCTGACCAGTCTCCGCCGCGTTGCCTCCAAGACCTTTGGAGTGCGGGAGCTTGCTCCCGCTTTGTGTTCAAATCGCCGACAACGCCCGCCAACAGCTTTGGTGTTGCTTGAAGATTCGAAACGGACACCCTAAGAAACGACCCGAAGGATGCGGCCCGTACCGGCCGCGCTACGTTGGCATTTTCAGGAAGAAATAGACGGCCAGAAATCCGAAGATCGCATCGGGCGCCCAGCCCGCCAGCAGCGGCGGCAATTGCCCCACCGACCCCATCGCTTCGAACAGCGAAGCCGTCGCCCAATACGCAATCCCGATCGCCACGGCAACAGCGAGTCCTCCGATCGCCCCGCGCGTCCCCACCAGAAATGCAAACGGAGCGCCCAAAAACACGATGACCGCCGCAATCGCGGGATAGGCGAATTTCTTTTCCCACTGGACCGAGAGCCGCGACGTATCGAATCCCGCCTGCCGCAGGCTGCTGATGTACTCGCCGAGTTGGCGCCAGTTCATTTGCGTGTACTGGCGCACTTCGCGGCGGAAGTATCCGGGCGGCTCGGAAATTTCGGGAAGGGAAGTCACTTTAAACGGCGTGTAGCGCGTCACCACCCCGCCATCGAAATCGCGAATCCAGCCGCCTTCGAGCGCCCAGGTGTTCTGGCTGGCCACCCAATTGGCTCGCGACGCGAAGACGCGCCGGCGGATTTGGAAGGTATCCGGATCGAGCTCGAGCACGCTCAATCCGCCGAAAAGCTGGCGCTCGAAATCGAAGAGTTCGTAGTTATAGATTTTGTTGTTTTCGCCGAAGATCCATTGCTGGGCCGGCTGGAAGTAGGTCTGCGGCGGCCGGCCTTTGATCTGGTTGCGCAGCGCGTCTTGACGCTGGTTGGCGTAAGGCAGGAAAGAATCATCGAGCAGAAACATGCCGCCGGCGAGCACGCATCCAGCCAGCGCGAGCGGCAGCACCAGGCGATAGAGGCTGATGCCGCTTGCCTTGAAAGCGATCACCTCGTTGTATTTCGCCAGCACCGCGAGCGTCACGAGCGTCGCCACCAGCGTCGCCAGCGGCGCGAGCTGATACACCATCAGCGGCACGAGGTAGCGAAAATATTCGAGCACCATTGAGATGGGAATCTGATTCTTCGAAATGTCGCCTAGAAGATCGAAGAGCGTGAAGGCGTCGAAAATAAGGACAAACCCGACGAGTAGCACCGTGAAGTAGTAGAAGAATCGCTGGAGCAGATACACGTCAAACAGCAGCGGGAACCCCGCCGCCCATCCCCGCCCGATTGCCTGGCGCACGCCGATTCCGGGCCTTGCCGCTGCGACCGGCCCATTGGGCGTGCTGCCACTCGACGCTGGAATCGCGGCGGCCTGGGATTCGAGACGCTGCGCCGGGCGGAACCGCGAAACGATTTCTTCCACCCATGCAACCAGCCAGTTCGGACGGCGGATTCTTTCAATGCGCTGGAGGAAAATCAGCGCAAAAATCGTTGCAGCGATATTCGCGGCCCAAATTCCTTTCCACGGCGCGATCGAGCCCTGTTGGGCCATGTGCGCCCCGGTGACGAAAGCGAAGTAGTAGGAGCCAATCAACACGAGCGTCAAAATCATGCCCGTCGCGCGCCCGCCGCGCCGCGGCCTTACGCCGATGGGCACTCCCAGCAGCGCGAACACAAGGCACGCCGCCGGGAAGGCAATGCGGCGGTGCAGTTCCACGCGCGCCAGCCGCCAATGCGGACCTTGCGTGCGCGCCAGCTCCAGCGTCGGTTGCTCCGCTTCGGTGATCTGCACGTCCTTGGCGGCCGCTGTCCCCGCGCTGAGATCGATGGGAATGTCGCTCTGCGCGAAGGTGGTAACGTTGTAGCGGTTTTGATCGCTCGGGTCGTACTCGTGCGTGCTCCCGGCGCCGAGATGAATCTGCAATTGGTCTTGTTCCGGGCCGGCGATGATCAGGGCGTCGCGCGCGATCGTGATGGAGGAAGGCCCGGAGGCGCCGGAGGAGGCAAGAAAGACACCAGTCCAGTGAGTCGCCGCCGCTTCGAGGTCCTGAACGTATAGAATGAAGTGCGGAAAGCGCTCGTCGAACACGCGGGGCTGGACCGCAAACGGAGCCTGCGACGACCGGATCTGGTCTTCGAGGACGCGCAGGGTGCGCACCGAAGCCGGGCCGAGCCAGAACGTCATCACCAGCGTGACGCCGGCCGAGCACAGCGCCACGAAACCGATCGGCAGCAGCAACCGCCTCAGGCTCACGCCCGAGGCGTGCAGCGCGACGATCTCGCTGTCAGCCGAGAGACGTCCGAGGCCGATCAGCACTCCAACCAACACCGCCATCGGCAGCGTGAATCCCAGCACCGGCGGCAGCGCGCAGAGGAACAGCAGAGAGACCGTGACGAACCCGCCCGAATGCCGCACCACCAAGTCCATCAGCCGCACCAGTTGCGGCACGAAAAAAACGAATGTAAATACAGCGAGTCCCAGCAAGGCGTGCGAGGCGACTTCGCGGGCGATGTATCGGTCAAGCAGGCGCATGATTGCGCGAACTCATTCTAGCACGGGCGCACGGAGAGGCTCTTCCTTCCGGCCGCATCCAGGTGTCTCCACCATTCACAGAAGCGAGGGTTTCGGCCTTTGACGCGGGTTCATCTTGTAATTCTTTGGCACATGCACCAGCCACAGTATCGCGACCCGGCCACCGGGCGATACATGCTGCCGTGGACGCGTCTGCACGCGCTGAAGGACTACTGGGGAATGGTGAAAGTGCTCGAAGAGTTTCCCGGAGTCCACGCGACTTTCAATTTCGTCCCGCTGCTGGCCGCGCAAATCGAAGAATACGCCGGCGGAAAATTTCAGGAGCCCTGGTTCGAGATCGCCTTCGCGCCGGCCGAGTCGCTCACGCCGGAGCAAAAGCGCGAGGCGCTCGAACGCGCGTTTCAAGTGAACGACTCCTATCTCTGGCGATGGCCGCGTTTCATCGAGCTCCAATCTCAGGTTCGCTCGGGAGGCCCGGAGGCCTGCATCGCGCATTTCGCCGCGCGCGACTGGCGCGATCTGCAATTGCTTTCGCAGCTCGCCTGGATGGACGAACTGTATCTGGCGAAGGATCCGGTTGTTTCGGCTCTTTCGGCGAAAGGCAAGGAATTTACCGAAGCGGACAAGACGGCTCTGCGCGCCAAGCAGATGGAATTGCTGGCGGCGGTGCTGCCGGAATATCGCCTGGCCTCCGACCGCGGCCAGATCGAAATCTCCACCACTCCGTATTACCATCCGATTCTACCGCTGCTTTGCGATACGGATATCGCGCGCGTCTCCAGCCCCAACACGCCCTTGATGCAGCCTCCATTCCGCTACCCGGATGATGCGCGCGAGCAGCTCGCGCGGGCGCGAAAATATCACGAGCGCATTTTCGGCAAGCCTCCGGCAGGGCTGTGGCCTTCGGAAGGATCCGTTTCGGATCAAGCGCTCGAAATCGCCATGGAGCTGGGATTCCAGTGGTTCGCAACGGATGAAGGCGTGCTCGGACGCACGCGCAACATCGGATTCTGGCGCGACGTGGCCGGCTACCCGGAAAACGGCGCGCAACTTTACATGCCCTGGAAGCTCGAGCGCGCCAAAAGCTCGATGATCGCATTTTTCCGCGATCACTATCTCTCCGACCTCATCGGCTTCGTTTACAGCCGCATGGGCTCGGCCCTCGCAGCCGAGGATTTGCACAAGCGCATCCGGCTCGTGGGCGAACGCGCTCCGGCTGGAAAAATCCCCACTGTGAGCGTGATCCTGGACGGCGAGAACGCGTGGGAACACTATCCCGGCAACGGCAGGGAATTCCTCCGCGAATTTTACGGCCGCATCGAGCGGGACCCCGACATCAAGGCGCTGACGGCGAGCGAAGCAGCCGAGGCCATTGCCGAGCCGCCGCGTCTGGAAACAATTTTTCCCGCGTCGTGGATCAGCGCGAATTTCGACGTGTGGATCGGCCACGCCGAAGACGTGCGCGCCTGGGAACTCCTGCGCGATGCCCGCGAAGTGTACGACCGCGCCGCCGAGCGCGACGTCCAAAAGAAAGGCCCGGCGCAGGAATCGCTGGCGCGTTCCTACGAAGCCGTGCTGGCCGCCGAAGGCAGCGATTGGTGCTGGTGGTTTGGCCCGGAACACGGCTCGGCGAATGATGAAGAGTTCGATGCGCTCTACCGCAAGCACTTGACGGAGATTTACAAGGCGCTCGGCGAACAGGCGCCTAATTTGCTCGCCGTCCCGATCAAGCGCCCCACCGAGCGCGCCCGGCGCGAGGCCCCCAGCGCCTTCCTGGAAGTGAAAGTGGACGGCCGCGAAACCACCTACTTCGAATGGATCGGCGCGGGCATGTACGTCACCGACCGGCGCACTTCGGCGATGCACGGCCGCAATTTTGTTCTCGGCGATTTGCATTACGGATTCTCTCCGGGCCAGCTCTTCCTGCGTGTGGACCCGATCGCCGAAGCCATCGCGGAGATTCCGGAATTTCAGTTGCGCGTGACGCTGTGGGATTCCCGGGAGACGCGCATCACGCTGAGCGTGAACAAGGGAAAGCTGACGCAAATCATCGTCGAGCAAGGTGGCCTTTGCCTGCTGCGCCCGGAGCAGACGGTGAGCGCCGGCTATGGAAAAGTGCTGGAGCTCGGCCTCGCCCGCGAACTCTTCGATTTGCGCGGGCGCCGCGAATTGCTGCTGAATGTGGCGCTCTGGGAAGGCGGCCTGCCCGTGGACGTCCTGCCCATGGAAGGGATGTTGTCCGTCGCGCTCGGCGACGACAACTTCGCCTGGCCGGGCGAGTAAGCCGTCAATTCTCGGAACAAGGGAAGTTCGTCCGCGCAACCCATCTCACAAATCCGCTTTGTAGGTCGCGGTTTTTTACCCTGCCTGCCCGCCGAAGCCTTTGCGTAGGCGGGAGCAATGCCGAAGGGCAACCGCGACATTTGGCGACCTAATCGCGCGGGCTTTAGAGTCTGTGTGACGTCTCCCGTTTTTCGTCAGGGCACGGCTTCAGCCGTGCCGTAAGTGTTGTAAATTCAGTGCGGCTTCAGCCGCTGAGGGGCCGAGTTTGAAGTTCTCGCAAAGCCGCGTCAGCCCTGGGAAATCTTTGTAGGTCGCGGTTTCAACCGCGACATTTAGCGACCTTATCGCGCGGGCTTTAGCCCCTGAAGTTCCCGGCCGCGTCTCACTTTCGCATTTGTGAGATGACCTGGCTCTGTTGAAATCCTACTTATCTGAGCGCTGCCACCAAGACCTCTGGAGCGCGGAAGCTTGCTTCCGCTTTGTTTTCAAATCCGCTACAACGCCGCCAACTTCGGGCTGAGCCATTTCCGGCAGGATCTCAACTGAGTCAGATGACCTCCGGTCAATTCCTGCAACGAGAAAACGCGGATGCAAATGGGCGAAGCATCAACCTTCCGCAACACCGGGGCGCTCGCCGGGCTGCTGCGCTTCGCTACCTTTGCTTTGTGCGATTCTGATCGGGCGCTTTCTTTGCTGGCGCTATCACGAAAGCGCGACGGGAAACCGGCAGCCCGAGGGTTACATTTTCTTCGGGGTGATCGTGCCATCGACCGCAATCGTGTACATCATCCGGTCAGGAGTCACGACAACTTCAGGAAGCAGGGGCCGTCGTGTGAGGACGTAAAAGACGTCCGAATCTTCAGGGAAGTTGCTCAGCACATGACCATGCATCCCCGTCACCAACTTCTTATTCTTATCGGCGGGCTGCTTGAATTCCAAAATGGCTTTGTGCATCTGACGTTTTTCCACGATGGTCGTTCCATCCGCGGAGATTAGGTAACGAACGTCTCCTCCGTACAGGTAGACATCGTTTTTCGTTTGTGCCGGCAGGACATACACATACAACTGACCTGAATCCGTGGGGAGGACACTTACGTTGTAGCTGCGCTTCTCACCCTTGAAATCGCTGAGAACCGTATCGAGCCCTTTCGCCGCAACCAAATAGAAGCCGGTTTCTTCCCGCGGCGGATCAAATGTCTGTACTGTGAATTCCTTCGGACTGGCGGCTTGAGTCGCAAGGTAGGCAATCAGGAAGCGATCTCGGGCCGTGTTCAATCGGCCGAAAGCGACTTCCCAGCCGGAATCCTTTTTGCTGGCGATGTACCGCGTGACGGCTCCGTCCGGCGGGTGCAGCGCCTGAACGGCGTCGGTCGCGTGCCATGCAGCCACATCGTAGGCGGCGAGCATTCGCCCGCGAGCGGTGATAGCCGCCAAATCTGCATCGGAAGGCAACGCGTCTTTTTGCGCCCACGCAGAGAAATGCGCAAACAAGAAAAGCGCTATAACGCTGACGCGCTGCGTTGCGCGCATTCGCCCACCTCTACGGCAAGATGGAAAGCACGATCCCCGAAGCTTGGCGCGTGCTTCGATAGATCCGCTCGGTTGCCTTTTGGAAGTCCGAAGGTTTCGCGTCGGGGATATTCACGAAGACTTGCGGATTGCGGTCCGTCAGCGGAAACCACGAGCTTTGCACTTGCATCATGATGCGGTGGCCGCGGCGGAAGGTGTGGTTCACGTCCGGCATAGTGAAGTTGATCTCCTCCACTTTTCCGGGCGTGAACGGCTCGGGCTTCTCGAAGCTGCGGCGGAATTTTCCGCGAAACGGCTCGCCGCGCACCAGTTGCTGAAATCCCGGCATCACGATTCGCGGCGGCTTCACATCCGACGGATAGGGGGCGTCGTAGTCGCGCGGCGGAGGCGCGTCCGGGTCGGGAAAATCGGGCGGGTCCACGTCGATCAACTTCACCACGAAATCGGAATCGGTTCCCGTGGTTGCAACAAAAAGCCGCGGCGATACCGGGCCGGCGACGGTGATGTCCTGTTCGAGCGGCTCGGTTTGATAGGTCAGCACATCCGGCCGCGTGGAGGCGAATCGCTGGTCCGCCACCATGTATTCCTGTGTGACAAAGGTGGAAACGTAGCTTATGTAGGGCACGGGCTTGTTCGGGTCGCTTACATATTCGTCGTAAGCAGCCACAGAAGAATCGGCCTTGTCCGGCGGATCGAACGACAACCGCCCATTCTCCCCGAAGTAAAGCGTCCGTGGCTGCGCATTCTTTGGCGGCCACACCGGATATTCGCGCCACACATTCGTGCCGGTCTCGAACATGGAGGCCTTCGGCAATTTTGCGTCCGCCGCGCCTTTCAAGTATTGCTCGAAGAATGGGAATTGGATCTGGCGGCGGAAATATTCGCCCGTGTTCGACGCGAAGTCCGCGCTGCCGAGACTGTGCCCCAGGTAGCGCGACCATCCTCCATGCACCCACGGCCCCTCGACGATCGCATTGAATATTCCAGGATTGTTCTTTTCGATCGAGGCGAATGTGCTGAAGGGCCCCTGAAGATCTTCCGCATCGAACCAGCCGCCCACGGTGAGAACCGCGCACCGGATGTTTTTCATGTGCGGCGCGAGATTCCGCGCTTTCCAATAATCGTCGTAGGTGTTGTGGTTCATCTGGTCGTCCCACAGCGGGTTGGGGCGTTGTCCGATGCGCGGCCAGATATTGGAGAGGGAACCGAAGCCCAGAAAATAGGCGTAGCCGTCTTCGGTTCCGTAATCGAAATGCGGATACGTCTTCTCCCCAGGGACCGGAACGGGCTGCAGCCGGAAGTAAGTGTAAAAGCTGAAATTGGCCGCGAGCATGAAAGCGCCGCCGTGATAGGCATCGTCGCCCATGAAGAGATCCGTCATCGGCGCTTGCGGGGAGGCGGCCTTGAGAGCCGGGTGCGAATCGATGATGCTCGCGGAGGTGAAGAAGCCGGGATAGGAGATCCCCCAAATTCCGGCTCGGCCGTTGTTATTGGCGACGTTCTTCAGCAGCCATTCAATCGTGTCGTAGGTGTCGCTGCTGTCGTCCACGTCGCCGGCCGACTTTTTATTGTCGATGTGCGGCCGCATTTCGATGAATTCGCCTTCCGACATGTACCGCCCCCGAACATCCTGGTACACGAAGATGTATCCGGATTTTTCGAATTCCTCCGAAGGGCCAATATACTTTTTATATTGGTCCGCGCCGTATGGCCGGACGCTGTAGGGAGTGCGGTCGATCAGGAAGGGGTAGCTGCGCGACGCGTCCTTCGGGACGTAAATGGAAGTAAACAGGCGCTTTCCATCGCGCATCGGAATGCGGTACTCGTACTTCGTATAGTGTTCCTTCACATTGAATTCTGGGGGCGAGTCGGTAGCCGTACCCACCAGGCCTGCCGGGATTAGTATAAAAACTGAACTCGCGATCCACCACGCCGCTTGACGCCCCATGGGTTCGAATCTCCTTCGAGGGAAGGGAATTAGTGCATCGGGCAAACTACCCTCACACGCATCTGCGGTCAAGGGTAATGAGTAGAACTACCAATCCTCCCACCGAGAACTAGAAGAACTACGGATTGACCGCGCCGCACGTTCGACGGATACTCCGCCCGTTGCCGTGTCCGCAGCCACGGCGGAAAAATACTAATTGCAGTTGGCCCGGCACCACGTGGGCCGCCCAAGCTGAAAGCGAGGAGCCTTTCCTCGCCACCAGCGGAGGGCCTAATGAGCACGCGGCGTTACCTTGCCTGCATCCTCGGGCTTACCGGAAGTGCGTCCTTGCTTCTCGCACTGGCTCAGCCGGATGAGCCTGCGAAGCTGTGGAGCGCAAGTGCGCCGGGCCGCAGGCCGCTTTCACTCCCCTTGGCATTCGAGAAAAATGTCGGCCAGGCTTCTCCCATAACTCAATTCGTCGGCCGAGGGCGTGGGCTCACAGTCTTGCTCACCGGCGAGGGGATGGAGGTTGTGGTTCCCGGCGCGGCGTCTAAGCGCGACGCTCCGCGTCATGCGCTGAAAATCCGGTTCTCATCCGAGGACTTGTCCAACGGAAGTAATCCCGACAGCGGCCTTTCTTGGCGCGGAGAAGAGCGACTCCGTGGTGTCAGCAATTATTTTCTCGGCAACGATCCGCGCAACTGGCGCACCAATGTAGCTCAGTATGCTCGAGCAAGCGTGGATGATGTATTAAACGGCGTCGGCGTAACCGTGTATGGCAATGAAGAGGGCATTGAATACGATCTCCGAATTGAGCCGCAGACCGACGCTGAGAAACTCTATTTGCAATTATCTGGTGCAGAAGCGGTGCGCCTTGATGTCCGCGGAGACCTCTATCTCCGCGCCGGCGACAACGAAATCAAAATGCGCAAGCCGGTGATCTACCAGGAGCTCCACGGCCCGCAGCAGATCGAAGGCGGATACGTTCTTCGAGCAGATGGCAAAGTGGGATTTCGCATCGGGCCTCACGCGCCGGATGCCGCGCTCGTGCTCGATCCTTCGCTCTCCGTGAGCTATTCGACCTTCTTGGGAGGTGCAGGCGACGATACCGCCAATAGCATCGCGCTCGATTCAGCCGGAAACCTCTATATCGGCGGTACCACCACCTCGGCCTCGACGTTCCCGGAACCAACAGGCACTCGCCAAGGCCCTGGCGGCGGCGTGGACTTCTTCATCGCCAAGATCAATCCAGCCGTTGCTGGATCAGGTTCGCTGGTCTATCTCACTTTCATCGGCGGAAGCGGCGACGAAACCGGCGGGAATATGGCGCTCGACGGTTCCAGTAATGCCGCGATCATGGGCGTCACGACATCCTCGGATTATCCCGTCACGGACGGCAGCAAGCGCACAGCCGGCACGAACGACTTGGCCGTCACGGAGATTGACCCGACGGGCAGCAAGCTCGTTTACTCGACGCTCTTTGGCGGCAGCGGCGCCGAATCGACACAAAGCGCGGGAGGCGTTGCGTTTGGCCTTTTGAATAGCGTTGAATACATCTACGTGGTCGCTGATACGACTTCAACCGATTTGCCCGTCACGCCTGTCATGCCTCAAGGTTCGCCATTTCAATCGGCCTATGGCGGGGGAATCTCCGACGGCTTCCTCACAATCTTCCAACCCGCCGCGACACCTCCGACACCTCACCTTTTCTACTGCACTTATCTCGGCATTAACGCCCAAGTGGGAGTTTCCAGCGTAGCTGTAGATGCCGGCGGAAATGCTTACGTCGCGGGATTCACTTCCAATCCGGGAACGAGCTTCTCGGCGCTGAATGGCTTTCAGACCGTATATGGCGGCGATCCCTTTGACGCCTTCCTTATGGAATTCAACGAATACGGGACAGGGAGCACGGACCTTGCCTATGGAACTTTTCTGGGTGGCAGCGCTTCCGACCAAGCGTTTGCTGTGACTGTGGGTGTGCAGATGCCCGCTACTGCATACGTGACCGGTACCACCTCTTCAACAAATTTTCCCATGAGCACAATCACCGTCGGTCCGCAGACAACTCTGTTCGGAAATCCCAATTCTTCCAATGCTTTCCTCGCGGTTGTGGGCCAGACTGCCCCCACCAGCACGACACCGCTCACGACGTCCCTTCTTTATTCCACTTATTTAGGCGGTTCACAAACCGTCGCCACGTCCGCCATCGAAGTCGCGGGGCTCGCCGTGGCCGTCACGGCGCCCAATTCTGTGTACGTTGCCGGCAAAACGACCTCATGGTTTTTCCCCTGGCTCGACAACCTTCAGCCGTTCTATGGAGACGCCGACGCATTTGTTGTAAAGCTCGATTCGACAATGGCAGGCGCCTCTTCGCTGATTTATGCGACTCCCCTAGGAGGAACTGCGCCCCCGGGACTCGCTTCCGGGAGCAGCGGCAATGCCATTGCCGCAAATGGGTCCGGGGATGTATTTGTGGCAGGGGAGACTCTCGCGTCGAATTTTCCTCTGACAAGCAATCCCGCAAATGGATTTCAAATCACCTGCACGAGCTGCCAGAGTTCGCCTCAAGCAGGCGACGCCTTTGTGGTCGCCGTGTCTGAGACGCAGAACCCATCACCGACGCCCAGCGTCTCCTTCAACCTCCCCAATTGTAATTTCAATACGCAGACGATCGGTTCAACGACTGTCCCACCTTGCAACGCCGGCCTCGTGAATACGGGGAGCGAGTCGCTGACTGTCACCTCATTGGGTATCACCGGCATCAACAGCGCCGATTTTGCCTTGATCATGGCGGAGCCTTGCTTGGCACCCTCAGCCTCAATCCCACAGGGCACCACCTGCTCATTTGAAATCGGATTTACTCCGTCCATCGGCGGCCCCGAACAAGCATTCCTCATTGTCGAAGACAACGCTGCGGGAAATCCGCAGTCGTTCGAGCTGAAGGGGATTGGGAACGGCCCGTTCGCTGTTTTCACACCGTCAAGCATGTCGTTCGGCACTCAGCCGGTGAATTCGACGAGCCAGCCTCAAGTGCTGACGATTTCGAATCAAGGCAATCAGCCTTTAATCCTCACTCAAATTCAAGCCGCAGGGGCCTCACCCGGCGAATTTATTTTCAAATCGGCCGCATGCAGCACACCGCTTCCCATCCAACCCGGCTCCAGTTGCGGTGCGAGCGTTTCATTCGCACCAACGTCGGCAGGAAATTTCCAGGCGGAAATTGATGTCACCGATAATTCCGGCGGCACTCCGGGAGCGGTGCAAAGAGTCCCTCTTTCCGGAACAGGAGCACCGCCGGCGCCCCTCGTCACGGTGACGCCGCTGGCATTGAGTTTCGGAAATCAGGCGGTGGGAACGTCGAGCGGCGGTCAAGCCGTGTCGATTTCAAATAATGGCAGCGCCGCCTTGAGCATCTTGAGCATCGGGCTATCCGGAACGGATGCGGGGAGTTTCGGCGTGGCCCCGTCCGGCACGAGTCCTTGTCAGTTGGGAGGGGGATCGATAGCCATCGGCGCGAGTTGCACCGTCACAGTCAATTTCTCGCCGCTGGCGAGCGGCGCCAGGGCGGCAAGTCTGAATATCAATGACAATGCCTCGGGCAGCCCGCAGACCGTGGCTCTCTCCGGCACGGGGATTGCTCCCGCGGTGCAACTCGCACCTTCGAATGTTGATTTCGGTACGCAGACAGTGGGAGTCCAGAGCGCCGCTCAGAATATTGTCCTCTCCAATGTCGGAGCATCGCCGCTGGCTGTGGCGCAAATCAGCATCGCAGGCTCGAACGCTGGGGATTTCCATGAAACGAATAATTGCCCTCCGAGCTTGGCCGTTGCGGCGAACTGTTCCATCAGCGTTACCGTAACGCCTACTGTAACAGGAAATCGCACTGCAAATCTGAACGTCGAGGATAATGCGGCGGGCAGCCCTCAGACCGTGATGCTTGCGGGCGTTGCCGTACAAGCTGCTATTACACTTTCTCCCATCTCCGTCAGTTTTGGAAATGAACCTGTTGGCTCATCGAGTCAACCAGTCACCGTTACTGCCACGGATTCAGGCCCGGGAAAATTGCTGATCAGCAAAATCTCGTTGTCTGGAGCGAATGCGGGAGACTTCAGTGAGACGGACAATTGCTCCAGCAGCATTTCACCGGCGGGGTTCTGCACCATTCAGGTGACGTTCACTCCATCCTGCAGCAATATTCCTGTCACTCGAAACGCCTCACTCAATTTGACTGACAACGCACCCGGCAGCCCACATTCCGTCATGCTCAGCGGCACGGCGGCGGGAAACTTCTGCATTGATCCGCCGGCTAGCGGCCCCGCTCAAACCGTTTCGCCGGGACAATCAGCGACATATCCGCTTACACTGATTTCGATGGCTGGTTTTTCTGGCTCAGCCATGCTGACCTGTGCTTGGACTCAAGGGGTGCCGCCGGCGGGTGCGTCTTGCAGCGTCCCGTCAAGTATTCCCCTCGCTGCCAATTCCACAGCGCCCTTCCAGGTAGTAGTTTCGACCATGGCACCGGCAAGCCGGAGAGGCAGTGTGGATGCCGGGAACCGGAGGAATGTTCCCCTTGCGTTAGGGCTATCGGGCACCGTTTTCCTGCTTGCGATGCCGGCCACCCTCGTCATTGCACTTGCGAACCGACCCAAATCGAAGAACATCTCGCGATTTGCGCGAGCGGCTGCTATAGGAACTTTGGTGGCCATTGGAGCGGCCTGCGGCGGCTCCGGTGGCGTTGGCAGCGCCAATTCAGGCACCGGACCCGGCACGTCGCAGCTCACAGTCACAGCATCCGCCGGCGGTACCGCAAGCGCACTAACTCTGACCCTTACGGTCAACTAATCCTCGTGATTTCGATGCATGGGGAAACAGCCATTGGCAAAATTCCCGCCATTCACGCAGAAGCACGCGGCTTGAATGAAATTCGGTGGCGATTCTGTCCCCGGCGATGTCCAGTTGCTCTTCTCTAAGCGCGCCACAACCGATCCAGAATCGTGCAGAAGAATCCCTCCTTAAGCGCAGATAGGTCCCAGCATTCTTCCTCCGAAGCATTTATACATAATATTCCTTAGCGGTGTATGTATACTCCGTAGGGGGGAGGGTTGTCAAATGGAATTACAGCATTCGAATGGGGGAAATTTGATTTTCCGGCGGGTGCGCGGGGGGACGGTCGCGCAGCAGGGGCTGCACAGGAAGCGTATGTTCATCTTGGTGCTGTCTAAATCGTGCAAATCGCGCTGACGAATTCAGCGAGGCGTGGGAATCCACTGCTTTCGCGGGGCATCCTGCAACCAACGAGAGGTAGAGAGGAGCTGCGCTACGCTGCAATGATTGGGCGTGGCTGCCGGGGAGCTCCCGAGGCTGCGCTGCCGAGCTTAAAATGGCCTGGGTCTGTTGACACCCGAACGAAAGAAGCGCCTGCATTGTGCCGGCCGATACAGGCCTCGTTTTGAGTGAAGGGCGCGGTGAGCACCAAGATCGAAAACAAAGCGGGAGCCCATCGGCTGCGCTCCCGCCTACGCCAAGGCTCCGGCGGGCAGTCGGGACAGGCAAGCTCCCGCACTCCAAATGAGCGGAACTTCGGGCAGCGCTGCGAAATATGGGATGTCGACAGAGCCGGAAGGCCTGCAAAGTGAAACGGACTCGGCCATATAGTCTAGGTCGTGCGGACGTCTTCAGAGATGAGTTCGGACCCGTTCCCATGGTCGTGCATTCCTGCACGAGAGGGATCTCGGGGCTGGCACTGCATTGAAAATATCATTTCACGAAAGGCTCGGGATATGTGTGCTAGGCAGGCGCTCCGAAGTTCAGGAGAGGGAGTAAGGGCCCGGGTGACTCAAGTCACGCTCGACCGCATGATTGTGGGAGGAATCCCCGCGAAGAAGAAATTTCCGGCGGCTGAGTGGAGACTCGTGTGGATGGGCATCGGGGCCGGATCAGGCAGCGATGGGATCGGGGCGCGCGACCGGGGGCAACGCCTACTGCAATTGCCTGCAGGGGCCGCGATGGACTTCCAGAAGCTGCGCACCGGCGAGCGGGGATTTCGCGCTCAGCTCGCGAGAGGGCAAACCGAATCGCGATGCGCTTGGACCGAGTCGCGGAGGGCGGGGAGTGCGCGGGGTGTGGGGGAAGTGCGTCCGCATGGTGGCGGACAGGCCGGGTCTGAGCGCGGAGATTACGGCAGCAGATCAGAATGCCTAGGAGCGGCAGTGGCCTGTGGCGCAGAGGGCGGCGGCGCCGGCAGTGGCGCCGGCGATGAACCAGCGGGCGTTCCGGCGGAGACGCGTCCAGAAGCTGCCTCCCTTGCTGGCTTGGATAGCGGCGTCGCGTTCGCGTGTGAGCGCCGCCAGTTTTGCAGCGTCATCGGCGGCGTTTTGCTTGGCGGAAGCGAGCCGAGCCTGGCAGGCACGGCAATCCTGAATGTAATCGTAGAGGGGTTTCAAGTCGGAGCCTGGAATCTGGGCGACGGGCGCGGACGGGAGCTCGCTTGCGCCGGGGGAGCTGTCGATTGAGGCTTGAAGATTGGCGATGCTCCCCGGGGGCGCGGAATCGTGAATTGCGCCACTTCCCTT
>DASPSD010000075.1:0-11530 GCA_035624115.1 Candidatus Sulfotelmatobacter sp.
AATGAATCCGAATCATCCGGCGGTCGTCTTTCAGCCGCTCGCGCCGCACCCAGCCGCGCTTTTCGAGGTTGTCCACCACGAGCGTTATATTCCCTCCGCTCCGCAGAAGCTTTTCGGCGAGCGTGTGCTGGCACAGCGGCCCAAGATGCAACAGCGCCTCGAGAACCCCGAATTGCCCCAGGGTCAAGCCGCTCGACTCCAATTGCGCCGCCGCCCGCCCCGCCACCGACTCCGAGGCGCGAATCAGGTTGATGTAAGCATTCAGCGCCCGGACCGTAGCCGGATCCCCTTGATAATGAGTCGCCATATTCGTTCAGTCTCAAATAATTCAAACTCAAACGATTGGATGCGCTCCGCCTCGAAAGGATTCAACTCCGGTGGGACAGGCCTCCCGGCCTGTCCTCCTCCGCTCGAATGCCGTGCCAGGGCTACAACCTCAGCCGGAGCAGTAACATCGCCGCGCCGGGATGGTGCCACCCTTCCAAGTTTGCCCCGGGCCGGCCCCAAAGGGAGTCCACAGGGATTACCGTTTGCTTTTCTCCGCTCCTCGTGCCACGTTCAATCCGGAGGCTCACGCCGTGACCAAACGAAACACCGCAATCCGCCAGCATGCCCCGAACCCCGAAACCCACGACCCTGCCTTGTCTCCGGCCCAGGCCCACCTGGAGCGCCACCAGCGTCTCTGTACCATCTGCCACCACCCGGACCTCGAGTTCATCGAACAACAATTCCTCCATTGGCACAGCCCGGACGCCCTCGCCCGGGAATACGACGTTCACAAACGCGCCATCTTTCGCCACGCTCATGCCCTCGGCCTATTCGAGCGCCGCCGGCGCAATCTCCGCTTCGTTTTCGAGAGTTTTCTCGAGCGCGTCCAGTACGTTGCTCCCACAGGCAACGATATTCTGCGTGCAGCCCGCGCCTACGCTCGCGTCAACGACCTGGGGCAGTGGATCGACCCCCCTACCACGCATTTTGTCGTCGCATCCGCAGCCCCGCCGGGGATACCCGGCTCGCTCCAAGAGCTCCCGCCACTCCCCGCTCAACTGGATGCTCCTGCAGCGTCTCAATCATCGAGCCCTTCAGGCGAGGTCGCCTTGGAGGCGGCCGGCGCTCCAGACGCAGGGACGGATCCAGTGGCCGGCCAAATCTTGAGTTCCGAGCATCCGGATTCTAATCGACACTCGATTCGAGTAGAAAACGCCGTAACTCCATGAAAACAATCACCCGAGGTCATTTCTATTCGACACAAAATAGGGGGGTGAAAATCGCCGATGTAGGACAGGCCTGCCGGCCTGTCCTCTTCCGCTCTTCGCCCGAGCCAACGGCAAACGCCGTTATCGGCCCACAAGCGACCCCGGCAAGGGATTTATCTCAATTCCCCTTTTTTGTGAGAACGGTTGCTTCAAGGCTTCTGCGTGGGCCTCATCAGAATTTCGCTGATAAAGCTCTGGGGAGCCTGCGTGACGAGCATCTCCACGGCGTGGGCCACATCTTCCGCCTGCAACATTTTCCGCGGGTCCTTGCCTGTGTGCGGCGAAAACTCCGTGTGCACCGACCCGGGGCAGATCGCGCTCACGCGAATCCCGTACCCGCGCAGATCCTCGGCCATGCACTCGGTGAGCCCGAGCAGGCCCCACTTCGAGGCGCAGTAGATTCCGCCGCCGATGAATGCATTTTTCCCCGCCAGCGACGAAATATTGATAATGTGGCCGCCCCGCCGCTCGATCATCCCGCGCGCCACCGCTTTGCTCATCAGGAACACGGATTTCAGATTGGTGTCTAACACCGTGTCCCAGTTTGCCTCGGAGGCTTCGTGCGTGGGGCCGAAATATCCGGTGCCGGCGTTGTTAACGAGAATCTCGATGGGCCCGAGTTTCGCTTCCGCCTTTTGCACCAGGTCGGCCACGTCCTGGGCGCGCGAAACATCCGCGGGCACAGCCAGCACCGTTGCGCCTTCGCCGCGAAGCTCCGCGGCCGCGCCATTGAGCCGCGCCGCATCGCGCGCGCAGATTCCGAGTTTCGCTCCCATGCGCGCCAGGCTTCGCGCAATCGCGAGTCCGATTCCCCGGCTCGCTCCGGTCACAACCGCCACTTTTCCATCGAGAGGTTTCATTTTCCCCGCCAAAGAGTTTCTACCAGGCGACACGGCGCCTCGATTCACCATCTTATCATCTACGTGCGCGCATCAAGCGGCACGCGATTTCGATTCCAAATGGCATGCATAAATGGATTTCAACTTGCGCCCTTCTGACGCTTTCCCTATAATCCCGAAGATTTTGAATGTCGCAGTGACCTGCAGGGGCCGTGGTCCTGAAGCTGGCGGCATACCCGAACTGAATCCGGGCCAGGAGGCAGCGAAAAGATGACGCTCAAGTGTTTCAACAAGCTGGGAATTGCGCTCGCGGCTCTCGCGCTGTTGATCCTGCCCGGAGGGGCGGCGGCGCTGCGCGGCCTGCCCCAGGACCAGGCGAAGCCAAGCTATACGATGGCGGAATACAACGCCTTCCAGGCAGCGGCCGGCGAAAAGGATCCGGCTCAGCAAATCAAGCTGCTCGACGAGTTCGCGGCTAAATGGCCGAATTCATCGCTGCTCCCTTACGTGTATCAGACTTATTGGACCAACTACACGCAGCAGAAAAAGTATGCGCAGGTGATCCAGTACACGGAGAAGTACCTCGCGCTGGGCGACAACGTTCCCCCTGAAAATCGCCTCCAAAATCAGTTGCAGGCCGCCTACTGGCATTCTGTCTCATTGGAGCTGGCCTACAATCCGAAGGACCCGAGCTCGAAGGATTATTTGACGAAGGGCCGCGACATCGCCGTCCAGGGGCTCCAGCGGCTCAACCAATTGCCCAAGCCCGATAGCATGACGGACGCTCAATTTGCGGATCAGGTGAAGAAGCCGGTGAGCAGCATTTTGTATTCGGCCGATGGATTTGCCGAGCTCCAACTGAAAGAGTACAAGCCCGCCGCGGACGCTTATCGGGCGCTCGTCACTGCCAATCCGGCCGACGAAGTGAGCTACTACCGCCTGGGAGTGGCTCTCCTGCTCGAAGAGCCGCCCCAGACGATGGATGGGTTTTGGGCTCTGGCTCGCGCTACTGCATTGAAAGGCCCGGTGCAGGCGCAGGCCAAGGATTATCTGCGCAAGCGGATCTCCGCTTATGAACAGCCCGGCTGCGATAGCTCCGTGGACGCGCAATTGAATGAAATGGTTCAGCTCGCCGCGAATTCACCCGACCTGCCTGCGGGATACTCTATCCCTAGCGCGGCAGACCTTCAAAAAATTGCTCAGTCCAGCACCATCGTTACACTGATCAGCGACCTTAAGGGGGGCGGCGACAAAGCGAAAATGACATGGCTGGCGCTCTGCGGCTCGGAGTTTCCGGAGATTCTCGGCAAAGCGATCGAGGTGAAGCCCGGAACCGACCCAGTCGAATTGCTGCTGTTCACCGGTGCGACCCCCGAGGAATATGACGCGGCCACCACTGCGAATCTCGACGTGAAAGTCGTCGGCCAGCCCGAAGCCGCCCGCATCGAAAAAGGGGATGCTTTGCGCTTCAGCGGCACGCTCGCCAGCTATGATCCCGAGCCCGCCTTCATGCTCCACTGGGACAAAGCCAAAGTGAATCCGGAAGATATTCCCGCGGAAAAGGGCGCGAAAAAGGGCCCGCACAAGATTCCGCCGAAGAAGCCGAGCTGATCAAACGAAATCGCGCCGGATGAAAAAAAAGGCCGATCCGAAAACGGACCGGCCTTTTTTGCGTGCGAAAAAATCGGGTCAGCGGCGGCGGTGCGCCCGGTGGTCGAGTTTGTACTCGTCCACCTTGCGGCTGAGCGTGTTGCGATGGATTCCGAGAACCTTCGCGGCGCGCGATTGATTTCCGTTGAGCCGCTCGAGCACGCGCCGGATGAATTTCTTCTCGAACTCGGTGACGGCTTCTTCGAGCAAGATGCCGCGCTCAACCATCGATCCGACCAGCGCTTCGAGTTGATCTTTCATGATCGCACGCTCCGCACTATCGCGTTAGGTGATAACTTGAATGCCCGGCGCCGCCGAAACCGATGCGATGCTCCGTTCGCGCGCCGGTCAGTCGAGTGCGTGGCCCGTGATCCGTTGATAAGCTTCCCGGTACTTGTTGCTGGTTCCCGATACAACGTCTGCGGGCAATGCCGGCGCCGGCGGCTTTTTGTTCCAGCCGATGCGTTCGAGATAGTCGCGGACGTATTGCTTATCGAAAGACGGCTGCGCCTTGCCGGGCGCGTATTGATCGCCGGGCCAGAAGCGCGAAGAATCCGGCGTGAGCGCCTCGTCGATCCAGATGAGCTCTGGCCCGATGATCCCGAACTCGAACTTCGTATCGGCGATGATGATCCCGCGCTCCAGCGCATACGCAGCCGCGCGGCGATAAATCTCGAGGCTCGTATCCCGGAGTCTTTCTGCCAGCGGGCGCCCGACGCGCGTAATCGTCTCCTCGAAGGAAATGTTTTCATCGTGGCCGGTTGTCGCCTTCGTCGAGGGCGTGAAAATCGGCTCGGGCAGGCGATCCGACTCGCGCAGGCCCGCAGGCAAACGGATCCCGCACACGGCGCCGGTCGCCTGATAACCCTTCCATCCCGAACCGGAAAGGTAGCCGCGGACGACACATTCGATCGGCACCGGTTCAGTGCGGCGCACCAGCATGGCGCGCCCCGTGAGTTCCGCAGAAAAGGGAGCAAGCTCGTCCGGAAATTGCGTGGCCGAAATGACATGGTTCGGAATGACACTGGCCAGCTTGTCGAACCAGAACAACGAAAGCTGCGTGAGGACGCGTCCCTTGTCCGGAATCGGCGTGGGCAGCACCACATCGAAGGCCGACAAGCGGTCGGTCGCCACGATCAGCAGCCGGTCGCCCAGCTCGTAAATGTCGCGGACCTTTCCGCGGCCGCGGAGTTTCAGTCCGGGCAAATCAGTTTGCGAGACGACTGCACTCATTTGAGGAGAAGCCACGGAATAATCTTTCCTCGCTGGGAGGCGGGTATTCTAGCCCAGCGAGTTGAGTTGTCAACCTCTAAGAAATCGTTTCACAAGCGCGGCGTTTTCGCCGGCCGCCTGCGTCAGAGAAAGGCAAGCAAGATCAAAGTGCTGACCGTCGCCGCGTGCAGTAGAACGTGGAGCGTGTTGACGATAATTCCGTTGCGAGCAGGCAGAAAATGGTGCGTGTTCCCGAACATGGCCTCGTAACGCTCCGCTCTCTCCGGTTCCGGACGCACCAGATAGGGAATCCACCAGGCACGCAGCTCGCCGAGGAACAGCAAGGCGTAGGAAACCCAAAGCCAAATATGCAGCCAAGCAGGATATTCGCGGCCATAAGAGCGGAGGCTGAACAGCAAGCCAAAGGCAAAGGGCGCGCTGGAAATCAGCGTGCCGGCAACAAGCCGGCGCAGCGGATTCGCGCGGCGAACTGCGGCGACATCATTCAAGCGGCCGAGCGGAATCCAATCGTGCAGAAACAGGAACGCTACGTGGAAAGACTGGAGAGCAAGCAGGGCCAGTTCGGAACCATGCGGCATCGTCCGGACGGCTATTCTTCCTCGGGTTCGCCGATCTGCATCGAGAGATAGCGCTCGTAGCCGAGTTCCTTGATCTGATGCACCTGCGCTTCGAGCCAATCGACGTGGCCCTCTTCATCCTTCAGCAGCATTACGAACAGATCGCGGCTGCCGTTGTCCTGTTCGTCGGTGGCGATCTGCACGGCGGCGTTGTAAGCCTTTACCGCGGAGAGTTCGAGCTGCAAGTCGCTCTCGATCGCCTGCCTGACGGAGGTGCCGATGTTGAGTTTCATCGGCTCCATCGTGGGCGAGCCTTCGAGGAACAGGATGCGCTCGAGCAGCGCTTCCGCGTGCTTCATTTCGCCGATCGATTGCTTCTTGATGTAATCGGCCAGTTTTTCGTAGCCCCAGTTTTCGCACATCTCGGCGTGCACGAAATACTGGTTGATGGCGGTGAGTTCTTCGCGCAGGGCTTTATTCAGTTCCGCAAGGACTTTCGCGTTTCCTTTCATGGCCGCAGGAGTATGCCAGATTCGGCGGGCGGTGACAATTTGATTGCCGGAAGGCGGAAGCGGCGGCTATCAGCGGGCCGGGCAAAGCCGAAGGAAGAAATTTCCTGCTACGCGGCGCTGGCGGCTTTCTGCTTGCCGGCTTCTTCGGCGTCTTCCCACTTGACGGAGACCAGGTTCGAGACGCCGGGCTCCTGCATCGTCACGCCGTACATCACGGAACCCATTTCCATGGTCTTGCGATTGTGGGTGACGACGATGAACTGCGTCTGCTCGCACATCTCCGCAAGCATTTTGTTGAAGCGCCCGACATTGGCTTCGTCGAGCGGCGCATCCACTTCGTCGAGGATGCAGAACGGGCTCGGCTGATAGCGGAACACGGCGATCAGCAGCGCGAGCGCCGTGAGTGCCTTTTCCCCGCCCGAAAGCAGCAGGATATTCTGCAGCCGCTTGCCCGGCGGCTGAGCGACGATATCGATCCCGGCTTCGCCCGAGCTGTCCGGCTCGCTCAAGCGCATTTCGCCGTGGCCGCCGCCAAAGAGCGATTGGAACGCCACCGCAAAGTGCCGGTTGATGATGTTGAACGCTTCCTCGAATTTCTGCCGCGAGACTTGATCGAGCTCGTTGATGGTGAGCTGCGTGTTTTCGATCGATTGCACCAGGTCGTCGCGTTCTCGCCGGAGAAAATTCTCGCGCTCTTCGCACTCTTCGTACTCTTCGAGCGCCATCATGTTCACGGGCCCCATGGCTTCGACGCGGGCTTTCAACTCGTTGTAGCTCGTTTCGGCCGCGATGAGCTCTTCGCCCACGAGCAGCCGCGGCTCCTGGGCCATCAACTCTTCGGGCTGGGCGTTGAGCTCGGCCACGCACGTTTGGCGCAGGTAATCACGGTCGGCATCGTTGCGCGCCTTTTCGATCTGATGCTCGCTGCGCGCGGCTCGGAGTTCGTCGAGCGAATTCCGCCGGCCGCGGAGCGATTCCTCGAGTTCGGCAGCGCGCGTGCGCGCTTGCTCCCATTCCTGTTCCTGCGCGGCTTTGAGTTCTTCGAGGCGGGCTTTTTCCTTGCGCAATTCTTCGGCTTGAAGCGCGAGCTGCCCGCAGGAATTTTCGAGGCCTGCGCGTTCTTCGGCGAGAGCCGCGTGCTGCGCGCGTAGCGAGCTGATGCGCGCGCCGGCTTGCGTGATTTCATCGGCCAGGCGCTGCTCGATCGATTCTGCGCTTGCCAGGCGCTCGGACATCGTCGCGAGCTCTTCGCGGCGCGCGGCCAGCCGCTCCTGAAGCACTTGAAAATCGTGGCGCAGCCGCGCGAGTCTCTCGATGGCTTCGGCGGTTACCGCTTCGGCGGCGGCGCGCTGCCGCAGCGCTTCGGCGTGCTCCTGCCGCGCCTGGTCCACGCGGGCGCGTGCCGCCTCGGCTTCGCCGTGCAGCCACGCGATTTCTTGCTGTTCGGCGGCGAACTGCTGCTCGAGCCGGCGGTGTTCGGCGCGCACCTGGTCGCGCACGTGCGTGGCGGCCACGAGCGATTTCTCGGCCTCCACATGCTGAGCGATTGCGCCGGCGACTTCGGCCTCTCCATCGGCGATGGCGATTTCAAGCCGTGTCAGCTCTTCTTCCCCGGCGCGCGCCGCGATTTCAAGCCGGGCGGCTTCGGCTTCGTGATGGCGAAGCTCGCGTTTCAGCGCCAGCGGGCCGGCCTCGCCCGGGCGCCCGCCGGTCACCATGCGGCCGTGATAGCAGGTGCCGTCGGGCGTGAGGTAATAGCTGTGCGGGTTTTCGTGGGCCAGGCGCTCGGCGATCTCCGAAGTTTCCGCGATGTAAGCGGTGCGGAGCTTGGTCAGAAAATGTTTTGCGGCAGGTCCCAGAGGCTCGCGGAAATCCACCAAGCGATCCAGACGCGCCAGAACTCCAGCGGGCAAGGGCAGCGAGCCTTCGGCCTCGGGAGACTTGAATGGGAGATCGTGCAACGAATCCACGAAGAATGTGGCGCGCCCGCCGAGATCTTCGCGGAGCAGCGCAATTCCCGCGCGGGCGGAGTCGAACGATTCGACGACCACGTACTCGAGCTCCTCGCGCAGAAATTGTTCGACGGCGCCCTCGTACGCTTCTTGCACTTCCGCGTAATCGGCCAGCAAGCCTACGGCGCGGAAGCCGTGCGCGCTTGCGCCGCCTTCGGCATTGAAGAGTTTCTGCACGGCATCGGCGGTGTAAGCACGCTCGCTCAAAATCTGCTCGACCGAAGAGTGCCGCGCGCGTTCGGCGGCCAGCGACTCGCGCGTTTGCTTGAGCTGCTGAGCCGTGTGCTGATGCGCGGCGCGGAGTTCCACCAGGCGCGCCTGAGCATCCCGAACGGCTGCGCCCAAGTCCCGCGCATGCTTTTCGGCTTGCTCGTGGATTTCTTCCTCGGTCTTGATGCGCTCGGCCAGCGCCGATAATTCCGCGCCCTGCGTTCGCGCGGCCTCCAGACGCTGCTCTTCGGCGGCCGAATGGCGCGCGGCGGCTTCTTCGGCCTGAAGCGATTCGGCCTGCACGCGCGCGGAATCTTCGGCCAGGCGTCCGGCAAGCTGGCGCAGCTCTTCGATGCGCGCTTCTAGGTGGTCTTGAGCGGCGGCGCTGGCGGCGGCCTTCTCGGTGGTTTCGCGCAGCGCCGATTCGAGCGCGGCCGTCTGCTCGCGGAGCGCGGCAATCGATTCGCGATGGGTTTGCGCGCGGGCGGCCAGTTTGGCGGCCTGCTGCTCGGCCTGCTCGATTTCGAAAGTAAGCCGCGCAGCGCGCGATTCGAGCTGCGCCGCCTGCTCGAGGTTGAAGGTGATGCGGTTTTCGGCGCGGTCGAGATCGAGCGCCGTCTGCCCGAGCAGGTTGTGCGCGCGGCGCAACTCGGCATCGAGCTCGTAAGTGCGCGCGCTCAGCCGCTCCTGCTCGGCTTCGAGCTCATGAACGGAAGTTGCCTCGCGCATCTCGGCCGCATCCATTTCGCGGAGAAGTTTTTCCAGCCGCGCGGCTTCGATATCGAGGTGCTCCGCCTTGCTCGCGAGCACGGTGCGGAGCAGGCCGCGCATTTCTTCGCGGAGTTCGGCATAGCGCCGCGCCTTTGACGCCTGGCGCTTGAGCGAAGCGAGCTGTTTTTCGACTTCGACGAGAATGTCGTTGACGCGCGAAAGGTTGATCTTCGAAGCTTCGAGTTTCGCTTCCGCCAGGCGGCGCTTTGTTTTGTACATGGTGATCCCGGCGGCTTCTTCGATGATGGCGCGGCGGTCCATGGGCTTCGAATTCAGGATTTGCCCGATGCGGCCCTGCTCGATGATGGCGTAGGTATCGGGGCCGAGTCCCATGCCCATGAAAATTTCCTGGACGTCGCGCAGGCGCGCTACGCGGCCGTTGATGATGTATTCGCTTTGCCCGGAGCGGTAGAGGCGCCGGCCGACGACGATTTCACCCGGCTTGAGCTGGATCGGCGGCTTTTCTGCGGCGCGCTTGCGAAATGGCTTACCCGCGGGAGCAGCATCCGCACCGGCCGCGCTTTCGGCCGCCGGCTCCGCCGGGTCGCCAGCTGGGTCATTTGCGGCTTCTGCGCCGTCTGGAGCTGCGGACACTGAGTCAGCAGGCGCCGGGTCGGGCGCGTCGAGAACTCTCGCGACCGCATCGGCCAGCACCGGATCGACCAACGTGAGCGAAACTTCGGCGAGCCCCATCGGTGGGCGCTTGGCCGTGCCGTTGAAGATGCAGTCGCTCATGCGCTCGGCGCGCAGCATTTTGTGGCTTTGCTCGCCGAGCACCCAGGAAATGGCGTCGACCACATTGGATTTGCCGCAGCCGTTCGGCCCGACAATGCAGGTGATCCCGCTGCCGCTAAAAGTGATCGGCGTCTTCTCGCAGAACGACTTAAAGCCCAGCAACTCGACTTTGCGGAGTTTTAGCACCCGGACCCTCGCAGGGTTCGCTCTCTAAGCCTCATCGGCAGAGAAAGCTTCAATTTAAACTTTCGAAGGAGGATTTTCGAGACAAAAACTCGGAAGGGACGATGGCCCTACCCCTGCCGCCTGGCGCTTTCGGATCGGCGGTTACGGGCAACGAAATTAGCATGAAGCGCAAGGGTAGTAAAGCGTGCGTTTCGAGCGTGTTTTCTAAGACTGTGGTGAAGCGAGCCCCGGGAAGAGAGAGCCGGTGACGACGGGTTTTCGAACGCCTGTGTAGTTTTTGTGGCACGACCACTCTTGGCTGTGCTCTTATGAGCGCGGGTGCTCATTGGACGCAACCACCTTCGGACCTCGGCTGATAGGGACAGGCCAGGAGGCATGTCCTACGCAACGGCCGCGCCCCCGGCGCTGGGTTAGCTTCGAAGGCATCGCCCTACGCGAAGATCCGCGAAGCACCGTAAGTGCGACACAAATTCGACGAGGCCAAGTACTCCGGTACCGAACCGCTCGGGCCTATCTCGCGGGCGAGAACGAAGTGTCCTGGTCGATGTAGGCGGTCAGGGGTGTGCCTTCCTTGATCTCGACGTTTTTTCCATGCTTGATGAGGCCGATGGGGCCGAAGAGCACGGTCAGCGCGACCGTGGCGCCCACTTTATCTTCGCCTTCTTTGCCTTTCGTCCCGCGGAGCCGAATCCGGCCTTCGTCCGTCTTGATGTAGTCGAGGCGGATGTTCAGTTCGCCGCCTTTGCCCATCATGCCCGCCTTCTTCACGTGTGTGACGGTGGCCAGGGCCGGCGCTCCCTTTCGGATTACCACGACGTCTCCAATCTTGAGATCGTCATCCAACCGCATGTTCACGGGATCGTCCACGCCGGCTGTTTTCGAGTTCAAATCCTGGGCAAACACCAGGGGAACCTCCATCCCCTCTTTAAGCACCAGCTTCTCCGATGCGGGTGGAGAAGCGACAGAAGCAGGGGTTGCTGCCGTGGGAGCGGCCGGCGGCAAGGCATTTTCGACGGGAGGGCCGGCTTGCGCCCAGGCCGGCACTGATGTTCCCGCCAGCGCGGCGCACAGAGAAACTACGCCGAACGTAATTTTCCAATTGGAATTCATGAGCGTCTCCTCTTCTCCCCAGGGAGAGATTGCAGAGTACTCGGGCCCATGCAAATCAATGCTTCACTATATTAGAACGTAATCGGTTGAAATGCGTTTCAGGAAGATGCAGGCCCGAGGCGATGTTGACACTGTGCCGAGGTGAGCCCATCTCACAAAACCGCTTTGTAGGTCGCGGTTTCAACCGCGACATTAGAATGGCCGAATTGCAGGGCTTCAGCCCCTGAAGTTCCCAGCGGCGTTGCAATTCGGCATTTAGATGACTTCCTGCCAGATCGGCTGCTTCGAGCCGCACAGCCAGGAGTGGCTGTGCCACGAAAGGGTGCAGACCGGGGACATGCCTGACAGATTGGACCGGGGACATTCCTGACACTGCGAGTGGACAGGGCGTGTAGAACAGCAGGATGCCCTGGAAAGCGAGCAGTGTGATGGACCAGCGAACTCGGTTTGTTTGCGAGT
>DASPSD010000011.1:0-96202 GCA_035624115.1 Candidatus Sulfotelmatobacter sp.
GCAGCAGTACCTGAACGACCGGGGCAAGAGCTGGCACCCGCATGTGATGTTTTATTCCCCCGGCGACATGACGAAGACCTGGGCAGCCGACGACCCCAACTCACCCGTCATGGTGGCGAATGACCCGCAGGAACGTGTGACGGTTCTGTTCATCCTGGCGGATAAGTGGTCGGATGGAACGGCGGCGCCGCTGATGTAGCGGCATTCCAGGTATTGCGCGCATAGAGCGGGAAATTTCGCTGCTCGGGCAACTTGGGCGGCCGTGGCGTGAAATTTCGCCCGTCGAACAAGATTGGGCCGCGGTGTTCCCAGGCAGCCCGCACCTCGCATCGAAAACAAAGCGGGAGGAAGCTCCTGCACTCCAAAGGTCTCGTCGATGGACGTTGCCTGGGATATAATCCCGGCAACCCTTCCAGCGCGTTGCTATGCGCGACTGGCCGCACAGCCCTATTCATCTGCTTAGCCTCAGCGGCGTGTATATGGTCACCGGGGCGACCTATCGCAAGGATCCGTTTTCCGCGTCCCGCGACCGTCTGGATCTTGTGCAGGGTCATCTGTTTCAGCTCGCTGAAGAGTTTGGTTCGTTGCTTCAAGCCTGGGCGCTTTTCCCGAATCACTACCATTTTATTTGTGAGTTCAAGGACGCCAAGATTCTTCCCACATTTATTCAACGCTTCCATTCGCAGACGGCTCGCGCGGTGAACTTATTCGCCCGCGCGGAACAGAGAAGGGTGTGGTTCGAATACTGGGATTCCCACATTTCGTTCCAGCGATCCTATTTCGCACGGTTGCGATACGTTCACGAGAACCCGGTCCATCACGGTGTCGTTCGAAGGGCGTCGAACTACCCCTGGTGCTCAGCCGGGTGGCTGGAGAGGGCCGCAAGTCCTGCAATGCGCAAGACGATTTTGAATTTTCCCTGCGATGCCATCCGCGTCCGCGACGACTTCGACGTAGCCATGGACTTCCTGGCAGATACGTAGACCTATGGAGTGCGGGAGCTTGTTTATCCCGAGCGCAGTCGAGGGGCTCCCGCTTCGTTTTCGATGGGAGGAGCGTGTGGGCCACGAGCGAGCCGTCGAATCACATATAAACGCCGAGAAATCGGAAGAAGCTAGCGCAGGAGGCGGTCAGCGCCGTAGACGAGGCCGAGCGTCAGGAACGCGATGGCGACTTCGCCGAGCGCGCCGACCGCGAAGGGCCGCAGGCCCTGCTTGCGCATCTCGCCGATATTGGTGCGCAGGCCGACGCCGGCGAATGTCAAAAGAAAAGCCCAGCGGGAAAGATTGGCGAGGCTCGTGAGCTGATCTTTGCTGAACACGTGGGCTGTGGCGGCCGCGGAAATAATCAGAAACCCGAGGACAAATTTCGGAAATTTTGCCCAGAGAAACGCGGCTTTGTTGCCGACACCCGCGGTCCCTTCTTTACGCGCCCAGTGCAAGGCGTAGCCGAGAACGACGAAGCCGATCATAGCGTTGCGCGCCGTCTTGGCGAGGACAGCGACTTTGGCGGCTGCGTCCGAATAGAGAGCGCCTGCAGCAGTGACTTCCGCGGTGTTGTCGATGCCGAGGCCGGCCCAGAGGCCGTAGGCCTGATCGCTCATGCCCAGCCAGTGGCCGACGAGCGGAAAAATAAAAAGCGCGATGGCGCCGAGCGAAAGGATGGCGGCGATGGCGAAGGAGGAATCTTCGTCATCGGCGTCGATGGCGCCTTTCGTGGCGATGATCGCTGAGACGCCGCAAATCGAGGAGCCGACGGCGAGCAGCGTGGTCAACTTCGGCTTCAGCCCCAAGGCGCGGCCGAGCGCGGTCATGAAGAGGAGTGAGAGCGCGATCTCGATTGCGACGAGCACCAGGCTGAGGCCGCCGAGCTTGAGCACATCGCCCAAGAGAAATCGCGAGCCGAGCAGCACGATTCCCGCTTTCAGCCAGAATTCGTACGTGGCCACGCCGGGGCGGAAGGCGGCGGGCACGCCGGTGGTGTTCGCGATTGCCAGTCCGATCAGAATCGCCCAGAGGACGTATTCGATATTCGGGAGCGTCAAATGGTGCGACTTGCCGTAGAGCGCGATGGAGCGCTCGACAAATTTTCCCGCGTAGCCGACGGCACCGAGCAGCGCGAGGCCCGGCAAGAGTTGGGCGATGCGTTTGAACAGGCCGAGTGATTGCGAGTGCGAAATTGCGATCGAACTGGCCATGAGAAAACCCCTCCAGGACTCGAAATCAGCGAAGTTGATTCAAGATTCAGCGTCGTTGAGCTTTGCGTTCGCCTCAGAAAGTCCGGGCACGGCATGCCCTGCCCCTACGGGAAAAATCTGCTGCGCGCTATCACCAAGGGACATGCTTGATTACGCCCAGCCAAATTAGTGCGGAAAGGGCGAGAGCGAGCGCGACGGCCCAGGCGTCGAGCGAAAGTTTGCTGCCGATCGTGCGACTGGTGGCGTTGCTTTCATTCGGTTTCGTCACGATGCGAAGCTCCTTTCTGCATCCGTGGTGGCAGCCGCGATGGGAATCTCGCGGGCGATCTCATCCACGAGCAAATTCGACTCTTCCGCGCGAGAAGCGCGCATGACGGCCGGCGCGAGGGCGCGGCCGATCAATAGAATGGCGGGGGCTTCGATGCCTTTCAGGCTTGCCAGGTCCGCGAGCGTTGCCGCGAAGACGCGCTGATTCGGTGTGGTTGCGCGCGAGACGACCACGCTCGGAGTATCGGGGGGCAAGCCGGCGTGCAGGAGCTGGCGCGAAATTTTTTCAAAATCGCGGCCGGGCATGTAGATCAGCAGCGTTGTATCTTCGCGCGCGAGGCCGGCCAAGTCGGCCTCGTCGATTGCCTCGCGGCCGTCGGCGTGATGGCCGCTCAAGATCATGATGCGCGAAGTTTTGCGGCGATCGGTGAGCGAGACGCCGAGAGCCGCGGCGGCGCCCAGGCTCGCGGTCACTCCGGGAACGACTTCAAAGGCCACTCGCGCGGCTTCAAGCGCGTCGAGCTCTTCGGCCAGTCGGCCCAAAATTGCGGGATCACCGGATTTCAGGCGAACCACATTGAGCCCGCGTTCGGCCGATGCAACCATCAGGCGGTTGATTTCTGCTTGGGTAATTTTCTTCACGCCGAAGCGCTTGCCCACGTTGATGGTGATCGCGTGCGGCCCGGCAAGCGCGACGATCTGAGGCGAGACCAAATCATCGTGCAAAACAAAATCGGCGGACTTGAGCAATGCGTGAGCTTTGAGCGTCAGCAGCTCGGGATCGCCCGGGCCCGCGCCGACGAGATACACGGTGCCTCTTTTCTCGGTTGTCATGCTTCTCTCCCGGACACATGCAGATGAGATTTTGAATGCGCAGCGTCGTGGCGTTCGGAACAGTGCTCGTCCGTGCAGAGTTCGGTATTTGCGAGCTGATGGAGCAGGCGCTTGCGTTCGTCGGAAGGCGGGTGCGTCGCCAGAATTTCGCGCCGGGCATCGCCGACGGCGCGGAGCCAATCGCCCGCGGATTCATCGAGCGCGGCCTCGATTTCGTTGCGCAGCATCTGCGCGACAGCGGGACTTTCGCCGGCCGTGGAAACCGCCACTTGCAGATCGCCGCGGCGCACGACCGCGGAGAAATAAAAATCGCAATTCGGCGGATCGTCCACGGCATTGCACAGGATGCCGCGCGTTTGTGCTTCAGCGAAGACCGCGTGATTCACTTCGCGCGCCGGCGTGGCCGCGATCACGAGAAATTGGCCGTCGAGATCCAGCGGACGGAACGGCCGCGGCCGCCAGCGCAATTTTCCGGCGGCAGCAAGCTCGCGCACTTCGAGGTTCGCTTCGGGCGCGACCACGGTGACGCGCGCGCCGGCTTCCAGCAGCGCCGCAATTTTCGCCGCGCCCACGCTGCCGGCTCCGACGACGAGGCACTGGCGCCCGGCAAGCTTGACGAAAATGGGAAGGAGCGGCGGGGCCATCGTCAATCTCCCACTCCGTGAGGGACGGGACCCGGCGAGAGGTCGCGGCTCACTTCTTCGACGGGGAATCCCGCGACTTGCGCGCGCAGATCGGCGTTGGAGAATCGCGATAAATAGGCGCGCAAGGTTTCGCCCTCGTAGCGCCCGGAAAGATAGGTGCGCAACAATCGCTCGATGGCGCCCGGCACTTCGTCCGCAGTGCAGCGATAGCCGATCGGGCGCGCGATCCGCTGGTGCGCGCCGACAGCGCCGCCGAGGCAGAAGTAATAAGCGTCCACCATTTCGTCGCCGAACTTGATTTTTTTGCCTTCGAGGCCGATGTCGGCGATCCAGTGCTGGCCGCAGGCGTTGGGGCAGCCGGCCACATTGATTTTCAGCGGCTGATCGAAACCGGGGATGCGCTCTTCGAGTTCTTCAACGAGCCAGCGCGCGAAGCCTTTTGTTTCCGTGAGAGCGAGCTTGCAGAATTCCGAGCCGGTGCAGGCAATGGCGCCGCGCCAGAAGGGAGACGCGGCGACGCGCAGGCCGGCGGCATCGAGTTCGCGCGCAAGCGCATCGACATTCGCACGAGGGACATTGATGATCAGCAGATTTTGCATGCTCGTAGTACGCAGATCGCCCGAGCCGAATCGGTCGGCGAGATCCGCGGCGGCGCGCATCTGGCCGGCGGTGATGCGTCCACGCAGCACGGCCGCGCCGACGTAATAGAGGCCCTCCTGCTTTTGCGCGTGGATGCCCACGTGATCGCGATACGCATCCGCGGGAGGAGTTTCTTCCTCCGCAGGGTCGAGCTCGAATCCGAGGCGCTCGGTCAACTCGAATAAAAATCGCTCGGGGCTCCAGTGCTGCTGCGTGAAGAGGTGCTTCAGGCGGGCGCGCTTGCGGTTGTCGCGCAGGCAATCCTGGCCGCGGAAAAGTTCCGCGATACCGCGAACCACTGCCAGAGCTTGATCCTGCCGGACGAATGCATTCAAGCGCACGGCGAGGTGCGGGTCCGCGGAGAGGCCGCCGCCGACGCGCACCGAATAGCCGATTTCCTTTGCGCCGCAGCGAGTCCGCGCGGTGGCAGTGAGCCCGATGTCGTTGATCTCCGGATAGGAGCACCAAACCGGACAGCCGGTGATCGAAACTTTGAATTTGCGCGGGAGGTTGTAAAACTCGTTGTTGCCGGTGAGCAGGCGGGATGCGGCGAGCGCAAGCGGGGAAGCGTCGATGATTTCGTCGGCAGCGATGCCCGCGAGAGGGCAGCCGGTAACGTTGCGGGTCACATCGCCGCACGCGCCTTTCGGGCTGAGCCCTTCGGCTGCGAGCGCCTTCATCGCCTCGGGAAGCGCCTCGATCGTGAGCCAGTGAAGCTGAATATTCTGGCGCACGGTCAGGTCCGCCACCGAACGCGCATGGCGATCGGCAAGAGCGGCGATGGCACGCAACTGATTCGAGCGCACCAGGCCGTTGGGCCGGCCAATGCGCATCATGAAGTACTCGGTGGCCTTGCCTTCGCCGCCCTGGCCGCCGATTACGCCGGCGCCATCGCCCTGCGTGTAGATGCCCCACCATTTGAAGTAGAGATTGGCCCACTCGGGCAGGACGGACGCGCGCCCCTGGCGCGCGAATTCTTCGATCTCGGCGAAAGCCTCCCAGGGATTCTTGGAGCGTTTGAGACGCTCCACCTTCTGCGCTTTCGTCTCTTTTGCCGGCGCCGGGTTGGGCCTTGCGTCCAACGAACCTCCCTGAAAACAAAAAACCCGCCTTCCAGCCCTAGCTGGTTAGCGGGTTGCTTGGATCCGATTTAGGCTATTTCTATGCTGTTCGGATTGCACCCACGCGCCAGCCGCCGCCCGGACAACAGGCACAACAGCACGTACAGATGCAGCAGTTGGCGTAAGTGCAAGAACTCATCCTCCCATCCTACCGTGACCTTTCGTTTGCGTCAATACAAGAAGATGCCGGGTGTGCCGTAAAGGATTCAGCCCCATCCGAGGAAATAACGCGCCAGCCTCTCCTGGCTCCGCTTGGGTCACGAAATTCGAGTCACTGGCGGCCCGTTTGGGCAGCCTCCGAATTTGGAAGCCTCGAGCGCGGGTTGAAGAATGCGGGGCTCTATCGTACTCTATCCGTAAGGCTACTGCCGTTCGGCGCGCCCGTAGCTCAGTTGGATAGAGCGTCTGGCTACGAACCAGAAGGCCGGGAGTTCGAATCTCTCCGGGCGCGCCATTCATTATTACGGCTCCTTTTCAACGACTTCCATGACCACCTGCTCATTAATTCGGAACTCAGCTTTCACGGCGCGGTAGAACTAACGAGCAGCGATCGAACTTGTCCGGTGAGCCCGTTAATCAGGAGTTGAGAGTCGGAACTGTTCGTAGCGCGTAGTGGCTGGTGCAGGTCGCCGATGAAATCGAATGCGACGCGGACGCGCTCGGATCAGCCGAGCTGAAACAGCGGCCGAAGCTCGCGAATGTCTTTCACTTTTTCGATGGCGAACACTTTTTCGATGAGGCTGTTGGACGCACTCAGACCAATGACGGGCGCGATCAAGTCCCGAGCCTTGGCCACTACCTCTTCGCGAGTCATGGGGTTTTCCACGGTGCCGCGCACGGCGTCGACGCGTTCCTTGAAGACGGTCCCGTCCGCGAGCGTGAGCTCTACGATGGCCACCCGAGCCGGAAGGAGGCGCGCCAATTCTTCGTCGGGAACGTATTGCACCTTGGCGCGCAGGCGCAGAACGGCCGGATCCTGCATGCGCGCCTTGTCGTGGATGGAGCGGAAGGTTGCCGTTTTGTCTATAAGCATGACGGCGACCATATGCTGCAAACAAATATCGGGCATTTCGCGGTTGTTCACGAGCGCGCCCTCGGCAGGCGCGATGCGGACGACGACTTTTTGCACCTCATTGGCGTCGAAGCTATGGCTCTTACGCAGATTCTCAAGCGCGTCGAGCGGCGCCTGGATGGGCGAGCCGACGGTCCACTTCTTGAAGTTGGTGCGCGTGACCTCATATCGTTCACCGAGCTTCTCGATGAGCGTGGCCGGATCGGCTTGCGGCAAATACGCGTTGAGGAAATTGTACGGTCCAGAGAAGACATCTTCGACGCCGGTCCATCCCGACTGCACGACCATGGCTGACGTGACGCCGTTTCGAGCAGGCATGCCCGCAAAGACGAAGGCTTTTTCGATGTGGTCGGTGTCTCGCTGCCACAACGTTGACCCGGAGGCTTGCTGGACTGTGTAATCGAACACCCAGCGCATCTGACGGTCGCTCAAACCCGCGGCGCATGCGCCCGCCGCCGCTGAGCCAAAACAGCCGCCAACCGCATGGCTACTGAGGCGTCCGCCCACTTGAAAATTAGCGACACCGAGTGTCATGGTGACGCGCGTTCCGATGTCGTAACCCAGAGCCACGGCGCGGAGGAAGTGGGCTCCGTCCACGCCAAAGCGCTCTCCAACCGCTAGCGCTGCGGGCACGATCGAACAACCCGGATGAGTTTCTGATGGGGAATGAGAATCGTCGGTTTCATCCGAGTGAGCCAGTATTCCATTGGTGAGCGCGGCCTCAATCGGACCGCATAAAATGTTCGAGCAGGCCACCGTGGAGACTTTTTCACCGCCGTAGGCAAGGGCAAATTGAATCGCCGCCTTTCCAGGCGGCAGCTGAGAGCCGGAAATCATCGCGGCGAGGGTATCGAGAACGTGCTGTTTTGTTTTTTCGGCGACGGCGTCCGGTAAAGCTCGCTTGGCTGCTTCGCTCGTGTAAGACGTGAGCTCGTCCATTACGTAGCCGGCGGACTTTCCGGCAGTTGTTTGGGGTTTGGCGGCATGGAGATCACGAAGGGAAGGAACGGCGGAAGCGGCAATGGTGAGGCCCGCTCCCTGTAGAAGGCTGCGGCGTGTGATCGCGCCGTTGGCTTGTGGCGCTGGCTCTTGCTTGGTTTGGCGTTTCATCGCTGATTTCTCTCACTTGCCTGCTCGCAGTGGAACCGAAATTCCCCACCCTGCGCGATTTACGCGCACACTTGTATCCCGGAAAGGCTGAGCTTTCAACCGAAATTCCCATTTTGATCTTCCCCTCCTAAATCGAAATCACGCCCATAGGCAATGCCCAGCGCACAAGCTCAACAACGCCGCCCAGCCGGATTCCAGATTCTTGAAAATTCGCGTACGTAAGCAGTGCTGGATGTTTACCAAGCGGAAGATCACCTACTGCGTGAAAGAAGGCAGTCGCAAGATTCCACACCGAAGGAACGCTTCCCGCCACGTTTCGACCTTGGACCGCTGGATGAAGGCTCCCCCAGGGGGTTGCTCCCGAATTACGGACTATTCGGAAGTAAATCTGTCGATGAACCGCTATAGGTCCTGGTGAGTCGGAAAACCGGACATCTTCCGTACCAGGGCGCACATGGACGGTTTCCCCGTTGATCAGGAGTTTGGATGCATTCGAGTGTGGTCGTCGCTGTAAAATCGTTTGTGCCGCGTTAGGTAGCCGAACGGATTCGAAGGAGCAGACAAAATGCAGAAGCGCAAGCTTGGAAAAACCGATCTGGAAGTCTCGGCCCTGGGCTTGGGCTGCATGGGAATGAGCTTCGGCTATGGTCCACCTGCGGACAAGAAGGAGATGCTCTTTCTCATCCGCAAGGCCGTGGAGATCGGCATCACGTTCTTCGATACTGCCGAAGTTTATGGCCCATTCACCAACGAAGGACTCGTCGGGGAAGCCCTCGCTCCCGTCCGGAAGCATGTAGCGATCGCTACCAAGTTCGGGTTCAAGATCGAGAACGGCAAGCAGGCGGGCCTAGATAGCCGGCCCGAACACATCAAAGAGGTCGCCCACGCTTCACTGAAGCGCCTTAAAACCGATGTCATTGATTTGTTCTACCAGCACCGCGTTGATCCCAACGTCCCAATCGAAGACGTGGCTGGAGCGGTGAAAGATCTGATCCGGCAGGGCAAGGTAAAGCACTTTGGCCTTTCGGAAGCAGGGGCACAGACGATCCGACGAGCCCACGCAGTTCAGCCCGTCACTGCGCTGCAGAGTGAATATTCGCTCTGGTGGCGAGAGCCCGAGGCGGAAATCATTCCGACGCTCGAAGAGCTCGGGATCGGGTTCGTTCCGTTCAGCCCCCTCGGAAAGGGTTTCCTTACGGGGGCGATCAAAGAAGACACGAAGTTCGACAAGACCGATTTCCGCAACATCGTCCCCCGCTTCAACGAGGAGAACCGCAAGGCGAACCAGGCTCTGGTGGAGGTGCTCGGGAAGTTTGCGGCACAGAAGAAGGCGACGCCTGCCCAGATTGCCCTCGCCTGGCTGCTCGCGCAGAAGCCGTGGATCGTGCCCATTCCGGGCACGACGAAGCTGCATCGTCTCGAAGAGAATATCGGAGCGGCTGCCATCACGCTTAGCTCCGCCGATCTCCGCCAAATCGAGGAGGCGGCTTCAAAAATAGCTGTGCAAGGAGCTCGCTATCCCGAGGAGCTTCAGAAACTGGTTGGCCGCTGAAACGGAAAAGCCGGGAAGAAGGGAATTGGGATCGTAGCGCCCGGTTAGCCGCCTTACCGGAGATTTTCGGCAGAGTACCTGCATGTACGGTTAAATCGTTCTCCAGGCACGGGGTTCACTCAACGCCCTAATTAGGGCCGTAGTTAGTCTTTGAGAAAAGGGGTGATTTCCGACGGCCTCCGAGACCACTCTCTCGTCGATTCGGAACTCAGCTTTCACGAAGGGGCATGCCAAACGAAGGCGAGTCGAACTTGTCCGGTTAGTCCGTTTACCAGGACTCAGACAGAAACTGCTCTGATTGGGAGCACACTTCGGCGTATGGCAGGCTTTGGACAGCCAAGAGTCTTTGTATTGAGTGTCCTTGCTCCAGCAGCCTCGATCGTGTCTTACGGGCTGCTAAATTCCGTTGCCACTCTTGCGCGCTTCATCGTCCTGATACTCAATCTTGTGGCCGCTGCGCGCTTCCAGGGCAGCGAGGGTTACGCGAACAATGTCCTTACCGAGCTCTAGCACCGCCGCCTGCTCCTGGCCGTTTTCGTCTTTGTAAGCGATCGTCAGAAAATGCTTGCGCTTCTTGGTGATGACCCATCGGCTGACAACCCCGCCGCGTCTGCCAACCTTCTGCCCATACTCGAGGCTCTCGATTTGGGCGTAAGGAATCTGGAGTTTGCCCGTGCCGTAGTCAAACAGGAAAACTTTCTCGTCGCTGGTGGATGAAACTCCTTCTGTTTGCTCTTTGATGGAGCTGACAGTGCCTCCGACGTACATCGTCTTTTGGCTGTCCACGCCTGCCCACAGAGCCTCAACGCAAAAAAACACGGTTAAGACAATTGAGAGGGGTCGGTTCATTCCGGAATCTCCTTTTTGGCCTCAACAACGGCAGCCAATTTTCACCTGTGTCATCTGTTCGCGAGCGTTTGAAACAGTAGCCAGTAGCACCGCGCGTGCTTCGCCAGCCGTCCTCCGGTCATCAGTTGAGAGAGGCCAACAAAGACGTGACTAATACAGCCCGGAGGGGACGTCAGTGCTTAACGTCACCTTTGCATGTGTGTGGAGTCACTGGGGGCCGCATCAGGAGCGACACGGGCTCGAGGAGGTTGTTAGTTCTCAGATCCATTAGCTGGACCTTGCTTCCAAAAAAATGACGCTGAGCTCTGAAAACTAAATCGAAATCAACTCTCTGCAATTGAAGGGAATGGCCCGGTTTGAGCATCTATTGATAAATCGCGTAATCACAAGTGATCCGCCACGTGTGCGCCGCTCGACTCCCGATTGCCAGACAAGTTGCCGGGGATTCGCGAACAGGCTGCGGGTTAAGTCCGACAGGCGGATTGACCAGTGGCAAGCTCGAAACAAACTCTCCGAGAAAGGTTCTGAAATCGTCTCCTCGGACGCGCCATTCCATGCCGCAGGGAATCACCCCAAACTCAGAGGAAGAGAATTCACTCTTCTTAGCGAGGCTGAATGCGTTGCGCCGGTCGGTCTTACCTCATGTGCCGGGTGATGGGCGTCACTTCGGAACGTGACAGGCGGCAGCTAAGCTCTCGAAATCAGCGGATAGAATTTGTGCTTGGCGTACTCAATCCGCGAGCGGGGCGGTTCTTTCTGGCGGGCTCAGCTCCGTGTTGGGTTCTGGCAGCGAGCGAGAGGAGGCGAATCATGTCAACGAAAGTAGCGGATTTGGCTGGGCCCGGAATTGGCGACTACACGGAACTCGAGAAGATCCTCCCAAGGGACTACTGTTCGTTTCTGAATCCGCGCGAGACGCAACGCGCAATCTTTGCCGTCAAACGCTACATCGAAGACCAACTGTGCCAGGAACTGGGCCTGATGATGGTCAGCGTGCCGCTCATCGTGGATGTGGAGAGCGGCGTCAACGACATGCTGGACCGCGATGGATCCCGCACACCGATTCAATTCCACATTTCCAACGACTATAACAAGCATCCGGTCGAGGCCCAGGTAGTTCAGGCGGCAACGAAATGGAAGCGCGTCGCGCTGAAGCAGTTCGGCCTCGAACCGGGCGAAGGTTTGTGCACGGACATGCGCGCCGTGCGCAAAGACTATTTCCTGGACCACGACCATAGCGCTTACGTCGACCAGTGGGATTGGGAACGGGTGATTACGCCGGATGAACGCAACCTGGATTTTCTGGAAGGGATCGTAAAGAAGATTTGGAAAGTGCTGGTGAACGCGGAAAGGTACGCGCAGGAACTGTTTCCGCAATTGAAAACGCCGAATTATCCGAATCTTCCGGAGAAACTCACATTCCTGCATGCGGAAGATATTTTGGAGATGTATCCGAACCTGCCGAGAAAACAGCGCGAGACGGCCATTCTGCAGGAATATCCGGCCATCTTCATTATCGGCATCGGCTGGCCGCTCAAAGACGGCTATCCTCACGAAATGCGCGCCGCCGATTACGATGACTGGGTGACGGAGACGGCCTCCGCCGGCGGGAGTTTAAAGCATGGCCTGAATGGAGACATCCTGGTGTGGAACCACGTGACGCGGCGGCGCCACGAACTCAGCTCCATGGGAATTCGCGTGAATTCGGAAACGCTGCGAAAACAGCTCGAAATGTCCGGCCAGACGGACTTTCTCAAATTCCCGTACCATCAGGCCATTCTCAACAACGAAATTCCGCTCAGTATTGGCGGAGGGATCGGGCAGTCGCGCACGCTGATGTTGCTGCTCAGAAAAGCGCACCTCGGCGAAGTGACCGTGAGCGTTTGGCCGAAGATCCTCAAGGAGATGTGCGCGCAAAAGAAGATCTACGTGCTCGAGTAGACGCAACGCACTTAGCGCGGCGCTTTGCCAAAGCATGGATTGAGGATTTGGCGGCGCGAAATATTTTGCAAAGATGTACTGCCTGAAGTCGCCCGATGCATCTAATTCCCGTGATTGACCGCTCACGCGGGCGGTGCTACGTTTTTTTGCGCCTCTTCTAGCATCGCATTCCAGGAGCAGACTTATGGCTTTCACACTGATGGTAAACGGGCGGCGAGAGACCGTGGACGTGGCGGGGGACACGCCGCTGCTATGGGTGCTTCGGGATGTGTTGAACCTGAAGGCCACGAAGTACGGCTGCGGCGTGGGCGTGTGCGGCGCCTGTACGGTGCACCTCGGCGGAGAACCGGTGCGGTCGTGCCAGACAGCAGTGTCCAGCGCGACAAAAGCGCCGATCACGACGCTGGAGGGATTGTCGCCGGACGGCACGCATCCCGTGCAGATTGCGTGGCGGGATTTCGACGTGCCGCAATGCGGTTACTGCCAGGCGGGGCAGATGATGTCCACGGCGGCGCTGCTGGCAAAAAATCCGAAGCCGACGGACCAGGAGATTGACGCGGCGATGGATGGAAATTTGTGCCGGTGCGGGACGTACCTGCGAATTCGTCAAGCGATCCACAAGGCCGCAGCCCTCCGCGCCGCTTCGCCGCCGCACGGGGAACAGCCGGAGGAAGCGGCAACCGTAATTGAGGTCTAGGCCGGAAGCAGCCAGGAGGGGCCATGGAAACTTTGGTGATGGAGCGGCGAACATTTTTGCGCGCAAGCGCGCTGGCGGGAGGCGGGCTGCTGCTGGCGTATTACGCGGAGCCGATCGCGAAAGCATTTGCGTCCGCGCCACAGTGGCCCTCGCCTGTCGCGCTTGCACCGAACGCATTCATCCGCATCGCCCCGGACGGGATTGCGACCATCATGGCGAAGAACCCTGAAATCGGCCAGGGCGTGAAAACGATGTTGCCGATGCTGATTGCGGAAGAGCTGGATATCGATTGGAAAGACGTGCGGGTAGAACAGGCGGACGTCAATTACGCCAAGTACGGTGCGCAGGTGGCGGGCGGCAGCACGGCGACGCCGAATAACTGGGAGCCGATGCGGCGCGTGGGCGCCGCGGCGCGAGAGATGCTGATCGCGGCGGCGGCGCAGATCTGGAGCGTGCCGGATTCGGAGTGCACCACTTCGTCGGGCCACGTGATCCACGCCGCGACGAAAAAATCGCTCGGGTATGGCGAGCTCGCAATGAAGGCTGCCGCGCTAGCCCCTCCGCGCCTCGAGACCGTGCACCTGAAAAATCCGAGCGAATACAAAATCATCGGCAAGCCCATTCCCGGTGTGGATAACGTGGCAATCACGACGGGCAAGCCTCTATTCGGCATCGACGTGACGCTGCCGGGAATGTTGTACGCCGTGTTCGAGAAGTGCCCGGTATTTGGCGGCAAAGTAGTTAGTGCAAATTTCGAGGCGATTAAGGCGATGCCCGGGGTGCGGCATGCATTTGTAGTGGAGGGCGGCAGGGACCTCACGGGCCTGCTTGGGGGCGTCGCCATTGTGGCGGACACATGGTGGCAGGCGAGCCAGGCGCGCGAAAAGCTCGAAGTGAAATGGGATGAGGGCGCGACCGCGGAGCAAAGCAGCGCAGGTTTCGCGCGGAAAGCCGAGGAGCTATCGAAGCTGAAGCCGGCGCGAACGCTGCGAAGCGATGGCGATGCGGAATCTGCCTTTCGAAGCGCGGCGAAAATTGTCGAAGCGGCCTATTCCTATCCATTTCTCGCCCACGCGCCGCTCGAGCCGCAGAACTGTACCGCGCATTATCACGACGGCAAGCTCGAACTCTGGGTTCCGACGCAGACGCCGGACCGCGGCCTGCAGCAACTGGCCAAAACGGTGGACATGGCCGAAAGCGACATCACGATTCACTTGACGCGCATGGGCGGAGGCTTTGGCCGGCGGCTGATCAACGACTACATGATGGAAGGCGCGTGGATTGCGAAATCGATCGGCGTGCCGGTGAAGCTGCTGTGGACCCGCGAGCAAGACATGCAACACGATTTCTATCGCCCTGCTGGATTTCACTATTTCAAAGGCGGGGTGGACGCGTCGGGCAAGCTGATCGCCTGGCGAGACCATTTCATCAGTTTCGGGGAAGGGAATGAATTCGCGCGGGCGGCAGCGATTTCACCGGACGAGTTTCCCGGCCGCCTCGTTCCGAATTATGCTCTGCACTCCTCGCTGATCCCGTTCGGGATTCCGACAGGCGCTCTGCGCGCGCCCGGGAGCAACGCCATCGCGTTCGTAATGCAATCGTTTCTCGACGAGATCGCTCATGCTGCCGGCAAAGATCCCGTGCAATTCCGGCTTGCGCTTCTCGACTCGCCGCAGCTCCCACTCTCGGACGCGCCCACGGCGCCCGAGTTCCAATTCAATCCGCAGCGCATGAAAGGCGTCCTCAAGCGCGTGGCGGAAAAATCCGGCTGGGGCGCGCGCACGCTGCCGAAAGATACCGCGCAGGGAGTGGCATTCCATTTCAGCCATCGAGGGTATTTTGCGGAGGTGGCCGAAGTGCGCGTCGCGGCGGATAGCAGCGTGCGCGTGAACACAGTTTGGGTTGCAGGGGACATCGGAAGCCAGATCATCAATCCGAGCAGCGCGCAAAATGAAGTGCAGGGAGCCATTATCGACGGCCTCAGCCACGTGATGAGCTACGAAATTACGATCGAGCGAGGCCGCGCCACGCAATCCAATTACCACGAGTTCCAGCCCGTTCGATTGACGCAAGCCCCTCCGGAAATCGAAGTCGAATTCGTGAAGAGCGACTACCCGCCGACCGGATTAGGCGAACCCGCGCTGCCACCCATTCCCCCGGCAGTTTGCAACGCGATTTTTGCAGCGACGGGAAAGCGAATCCGGTCGTTGCCGCTCGCGAATCACGGCTTCAGTTGGGCCTGACGCACATCGAGAAGAAGGGCGGCGGGAATCACGCGGCGCTCACCTCGACATTCTACTGGAAGGTGTGTAGGCTCACCTAGAATGTCTACCAAAGAGCAGCGCGAGCGCATCGAATTGCTGCAGGGCACTCTCGACCTGCTCATTCTGCGCACCCTGCTGCTCGGGCCCGCGCACGGCCACGCCATTGCCAAAGCTATCGAATTCCGCTCCGACGACGTGTTGCAGGTCGAGCAAGGCTCGCTGTATCCCGCGTTGCACCGTCTAATCAAGCGGTGCTTGATTTCGGTCGAAGAAGGCACTTCCGAGAACAACCGCCGCGCCAAGTTTTACCGCCTGACCCAGAAGGGCCGCCGCCAATTGATGCTCGAAACCAGCAAGTGGGACAAGCTGGCGGGAGCCATCGCGCGCATCCTGCGTCCGGCGGAGCAGGAGGGTGAGCCATGAGCCGCCGCAAGCGCATGCTCGACGATCTCGACGACGACATTCGCGACTACATCGAGCGCGAAACCCAGGACAATATCGAGCGTGGCATGGCTCCTGATGAAGCGCGCTATGCCGCGATGCGCAAATTCGGCAATGTCACGCGCACCCGCGAAGACACGCGCGAAGTATGGAGCGCCGTGTGGTTCGAAGAATTCGCCCAGGACATTCGCTACGGCCTTCTGATGTTGCGCAAGTCTCCGGGCTTTAGCGCCATTGTTATCCTGACGATGGCCCTGAGCATCGGCGCGACCACCGCCATCTTCAGCGTCGTGGACGCTACGCTCCTGCATCCCCTCGCTTACTCGCACCCCGAGGAGCTCGTGCGGCTCGAAGATAATCTTCCCGGCCTGGGAGCAAAAGACGTGGGGCTATCGGTTCCGGAATGGCACGATTTCGAGCGCTCCGGCATCTTTGAGTATGTCTCACCGTTTGTGACCGGCTCGGTAAACCTCACAGGCTCCACTCAGCCCACGCGGGCGCGGTTCTACGCAGTCGCCCCCAGCTATTTCGCGCTTCTCGGCGTGAAACCGGAGCTCGGCCGCTCCTTCGACCCGAACGACCACACGCCGGGATTTACCTTGGATGTCATGATCAGCGACGGCCTTTGGAAGCGCGCCTATGCCGCTGATCCGAGGATTATCGGGAAGAGCCTGCGGGGCGATAACGACCTTTACCGAGTTGTCGGAGTGATGCCCCCCGGCTACCACGATCCCGGCCAGACGCCGGAATCAAGAAACACCGAAGTCTGGGCAGCCGCGGGCTTTGCTGCGGATCCGGCTCCGCCGCCGGTGCGCAGTGTTCGGACTCTTCCCAGTGTGATTGCGCGCATGAAGCCGGGGCTGACGATTGCGCAGGCGCAAAGCCGCGTGGACTCTCTCGTGGCGTCGCTTCAGCAGCAGTTTCCGGAAGATTATCCGCAGAAGGCTGCCTGGTCGGTGCGGTTGATCCCCCTGAAGGAAACCGTGGTTGGCAACGTGCGGCAATCTCTGGTCGTACTTCTCGGGGCTGTCATCCTGGTGCTTTTGATCGCGTGCGTCAATGTGGCCAACCTGCTGCTCGCGCGCTCGAGCGCCCGCGGCCGCGAGATGGCCGTGCGCCAGGCGCTGGGAGCTGCGCGCAAGCGCCTGGTGCGCCAGTTGCTCACCGAAAGCATGCTGCTTTCTGTGCTTGGCGGAATCGCCGGCGTGGGAATCTTGGTAGCCCTGAAGCATTATTTGCTTGGCCTGGTACCGGAATCTCTGCCGCGGCTGCGCGACATTTCGATTGATTGGACCGTGTTGATCTTCGCGCTCGCCTCCTCGCTTGCCGCCGGAGTGATTTTCGGCCTCGTTCCCGCGCTGCACGTCGGCCGGCAGGATTTGACGCACTCGCTCAAGCAAGAAGGCCGCGGCTCGACCGGCTCCGGCGAACAAGCACGCACGCGCCGCCTCCTGGTCGTTACGGAGTTTGCGCTCTCGCTCGTGCTGATGATCGCTGCCGGACTTCTCCTCCGCAGCTTTTGGGACTTGATGAACGCGCGGCTCGGCTTCAACCCCCAGCGCGTGATGGCCGTTCGCCTGTGGCTCCCCATCCCGAATGATCCTTCAACCGACATCTACGGCAGCGCTGCAAAAGAGGAGCCTTTCGCGCGTGAATTGCTGCGCCGCGGCGCTGCGCTCCCCGGCGTCGAAGAAATCGCCATGGGCGATCGTGCCTCGCTTCCTTTGAACCATGATCCCAATCCCTCGAGTTTGGTGCTGGAAGGGCGGGAAGTGGAAGCGAACCGTTCGCAGATTGTCGAGCGGGCCGATGTCACGCCCGCCTATTTTCACTTGCTCGGCATGACCCTGCTGAGCGGCCGTGCCTTCAATGACTCCGACAACAGCGGCGCCCCGCTCGTAGCGGTGATCAACAAGGCTTTCGCCGACGCGTATTGGCCGAATGGAAATCCGCTCGGCCAGCGGATTCAACTGCCCAGGCAAATCACTGCGTGGGTCACAATTGTCGGCGTTGTGGCCGACGCTCGGACCGAATCGCTCGCGGACGCGCGCGTCCCGAAAGTGGACTTAAGCCTGTACCAGGACACGCCGAAAGAGCTGGCGATTTTTCTGCGCGGAAGCTTGGACGCTGCCGCGACGCCCGTTGAGTTGCGCGAGCAGGTGCAATCGGTCGATCCCGAGCTTCCCGTTTTCGGAGCCCAAACGCTCGACGAAATTCTCTCCGACTCCCTCTCCGAGCGGCGGTTCTCTATGGAGATGATCGGGCTGTTCGCATTGGCCGCTCTGCTCCTCGCCGGGCTCGGGATTTTTGGCGTGATCTCGTACGTGGTCAGCGAGCGCACCCACGAAATCGGCATTCGGCTTGCGCTCGGCGCGCAGAGGACGGCGATCTTGCAGATGGTGTTAGGCCAGGGCTTAAAGCTGGCGATTGCCGGGGCCGCCGTCGGGCTTGTAGGCGCGCTGATCGTGTCGCATTTGATGGCCGGTCTGCTTTATGGCGTGGCGCCTACCGATCCTGCCACATTCGCCGCCGTCACCGGTCTGTTGATGCTGGTGGCAGTGCTGGCCTGTTACATTCCGGCCTGGCGCGCGGTGCGCGTGGACCCCCTCATCGCTCTGCGCTACGAATAGCCTGCTCTAGAGAGCCCGAACACCTCGTTCGGCGTTCGCGTCTCAATTCGCCTTGGCCGCCGCCGACTCGCACGCTTCGGTTCGTTCACCGGGATCGCGCGCTTGCTGGAGCGCGCTGATTTTGTATACTCGCATCGAGTGACGCGATGCCATTTATCGATATCGAGAACGCGCGATTTCATTACCGCTTCGATGGCCCGAGCGATGCACCTGTCGTTGTGCTCTCAAATTCGCTCGGCACCAATCTCGAAATGTGGGATCCGCAAATTCCTGCGCTTGCCGATCGGTTTCGCGTTCTGCGCTACGACCAGCGCGGCCACGGGCGCACTTCGGTCACTCCCGGACCTTACAGCATCACGCAACTGGGCCGCGACGTGCTCGCGCTGCTTGACAGGCTGGAGATCGAGGAAGCGCATTTTTGCGGCCTTTCGATGGGCGGCATGACGGGAATCTGGCTCGGCGTCTATGGGGGCCCACCGATCAAGAGCCTGGTGCTTTGCAACACCGCCGCGAAGATTGGCACGGCGGAAACATGGAACGCGCGAATCGAAGCCGTCGAGAAAGGCGGCATGCCTGCTGTCACTGAGGCTGTTCTTCAGCGCTGGTTTTCCCCGTCGTTTACCGCGACCGAGCCCGGCGAAATTGAACGCACGCGGCAGATGTTGCTGCACTCGCCGGCCGAGGGATACACCGCCAATATTGCCGCCATTCGCGATATGGACCAGCGAGAGACGATTTCAAGCATCCAGAAGCCTGCGCTCGTGATTGCCGGCACGAAAGATCCGCTTACCACACCGGAGGACGGCCGCTTCATCGCCGAAAAAATTGCCGGCGCGCAATATGTCGAGCTCGATGCTGCGCACCTCTCGAATATCGAAGCGGCTCCAGCTTTCACGAAAGCTCTTTTGAAATTTCTCGATTCAGTCCGCTAGGTTGGTCAGGACCACTTTTCCGCCGCTGCGCGCAAAGACGCGCACGGTTTTCGGGTCCAGATTTTTCAAGGCGTCTTCGACGTAGGATTCCTCCGAGAAAAAATAGACCCGCTCGGGGCCATTCCACAGCCGTTTGAAGGACTCGTCATCTTCAAACACGTGCGGCGCATCAGCGAAAAATGAGCCGAACCACAAATCCGCCCGGCGTCCATTGAGCATGTGGACTTGCTCGCCGGTGTAGAAATTCAGTGTCGAGCCGTATTCGTAGTCGTGGTGGATCACGATGCTCTGCCCGGGCCGAAATTCCTTTTTGATCGCCAGCGCGAGATTTTTCGACGAGATTACCGGCGAGAACAGCACGTAGCCCTGGTACACCGCGAAAAGCACCGCCACCATCATTCCCGTTAGCGCTAAATTTCCGCACAAGGCTCTGCCGCGGCGCCGCAGCAGCGAGTTCAGGCCTGTTCCCACGAGCATTGCGATTCCGAGAATCCACAGCGGCGTGCGAAAGAACCCGAGCGACTCGATCGTCAAATCCTGCATGTGCCCGAGCGAAAGTTTGTACTGCCCGGGATGCTGCGTCAGCACATCGCCGATATCCGTCCTTGGCGGAAATGCTTTTGCTTTCGAGAGAATCGCCATGGTTGCGATGAAAACGAGCACGCCGGCCATGAGCAACACAGCCGATGCGATCCGCCCGGCGCGCCGCTCGCTGCTCGCTGGATCGGAAGAGGATTCGCGCTCAAGCCATCCCGCCGTGAGCAGCGCAAGCGCGGGGACTGCGGGCAGCGAATAATATTCCTGGCGGCTTGAGAAACTGAAAAACGCCACAATGAAAACAGTCCACACGCCGAGCAATAAGTTCGCCCGCGCGCGCGCATCGAGTCCTGTGCGCCAGGCGCGCACTCGCAGCGGAATCTCCTTCAGGGCAGGGAAGAGATACAAGCACCAGGGAACAATCCAAAGCAGCAGCAGACCGTAGAACAGCAGCAGCGGCACCTTGCCGTAATCATGCGGGATGCGCTTATTCAAATAGCGCATGAATTGCTCGTTCCAGAAATAGAACCAGAGGAAGCCCTTTTGCGGCCCGGTCGGCTCGCCCGGGTTGCGAATAGCGGCGAGGATGTGCCACGGCGCAGCGATCAGCAAGAACACGACGGCGCTCGAGGCCAAGCGCAACTTCGCGAGCTTGCGCAGCTCTCCGGTGAGAATGAGGAAGATCAGGATAATCATCGCGGGAAACGCGAGGCCGATCAGGCTCTTCGTGAGCACATTGAGCGCGACCGTGGCCGCAAGCCCCCAGCACACCCAGCGCGACGGCTCCGCCTGCTCGTACGCGACGAGAAAAAGTAGCAGGCTCGCCGTGAGCCACACGACCACCCACACATCGGGAATCATGAATCGCGTGAAAATGTAAATTCCCGGCGCCGTCCCCATAATCAGCGCCGCATACAGCCCGCCTTCTTTTCCGAACGCGCGGCGCCCAAACAAATAGGCGCACCACATCATCCCCAGTACCCCAAGCGCGAGCGGCAAGCGCACTTGCCATTCCCCCACGCCGAACATCTTGAAACTCGCTGCCACGGCCCAGTACATCAGCGGCGCCTTTTCGAGATAGCGGATGCCGTCCACGTGCAGCGTCACCCAGTCGTGGCGCAGGACCATTTCCCGCGAAGCTTCCGCGTGAACAGAATCGGCGTCGTCGAGAAGACCGGGATGGAAAAGGCTCGGAACGTAAATCAGCGCCCACGTAAGAAATATCAAAATGAGGATGGACTTTTCGGAAAGGATGCCGGGGCGAGGAGTCGTGGGCTGATTGGGTTGCGCAGCGAAGTTTTCCATCGGTAAGTTAAGCGAAGAATTGTACCCGACGCAATCCTTGGAGCCTAGGCCAGGTGCGGGGGCGAGCAGTGAGCGATTCGACGGCAAAAGCTGCGGAAGGGAACCACTAGCGCGTGCTGCCGCACTGCGCTTCCACCTGCAGGAGCAATGCGTCGTCCATCAATGTGCCCACATGTGAACGAGTCGAACAAACTTGCGCAGCGGAAAGACGAAGGGCGCCGCGTAAATCGGCATTATCGAGATTGGCGTCTTGCAAATTGGTGCCGGTCAGCACCGTTCCCTGAAACTGCGCGCCGTGCAAATCGGCGCCTCGCAGGTCTGCGTCGATGAATATGGCGTTGCCGAGCTGGGCGTTTACCAGATGCGCGCCGCCAAGCTTTGCCGACCAGAAATAGCCTTGCTGCAAGTCCGCATCTTCCAGATTCGCCCAGTCCAAATGCGCGTCGCGCAAGTCGGCTTTCTCGAGGCTGACGCGAATCAACGTCGCCCCGGCCAGCTTCGCGGAATACAAGCTTGCGCCGTCAAGGCGCGCATCCACAAGCGTTGAATTTTGGAGGGACGAATAGGAGAGGTTCGCGCCGCGCAAGTCGGCCCGGGAAAGGACGGCGCCATCCAGATTAGCGCGGTCGAGGTTCGCGTGAGTCAATTGCGCGCGATCGAGAACCGCTCCCCGCATATTCGCTTGCCCCAGATCGGCGCCCCGCATGTCCGCCTGCGAAAGAAACGCGCCGCGAAAGTCGGTGCGCCAGAGGTGCGCGTTGGCAAGGAACACGCCATAGGCCTGCGCATACCGGAACTGGGCGCCATTCAGCCGCGCGCCTTTCACGCGGCTCAGTTGGTCATCGGCGCCCGACCAATCCGAAGGTTTAGCCGAAATGGTGGCTTCGGTAATGTCGGCATAGGGATCGAAACCGAGCGACCAGAACGCGGTCGGAATCCACCGGCGGATGTCGGCGGCGGAATATTGCGGCGCGCGATTCGTATCGCGCGGAACGCCGGCGATTGTGCCCAAAGAGAGAATCAAAAGCACTACACAAAGGGCAGCCGTTGCAGTGCCCGGAGTCAGGATCCGGATGCTCAGCAGCCATCGCTTGAGCCGGCTTTGCTCAAAGACCCACACCTGCTGCGGGCGGCCAACTTTCGTTGTCGAGTAGATCGCGGCCGCTGTGGCCACCACGCAAAGGAGCACGTGCAGCACGGTGCCGTGCATTTCCTGTGCGGTGAGGTAGCGTGCCCAGTAGGCAATGAGCGTGACGGGAACGAGCCAATACGCCAGCAGCACGGATATCGACTTTTCGATCAGCCGCGTGGAGGGCGCATCATGATTCATCCAGCGGAAATGCAGCCGCAAAAGCCCGGTCACGATCCAAGGCCCTTTTTCACCGAGCGCGCGGCCATCGGGGAAAACTCCCGGCAGCTCCAGCACGGAATCCCAAAGGCGTTGCAGATGATATTGAAAAACAAGATAAAGGCACAGCAGCAGCGCCGGCGCAATCAGGTAAATCTCCACTGTGGGAAGCGCGGCCGCGGCCGCCTGCGATTTCAAAAATGGCAGAATGGCGGAATCGGTGACCAGTTGCACATCCTTCGTCTTCCAAATCATCAGCAAGGAGAGCGCGCTCAGCGAGAAGGTCATGCCAAACAGCCGCACTGCCGTCCGCGACGCGCGAGTGAAACTCTCCAGCGCGGGAAATTCCCGAATCTGGCTTGGAATCGCCGCGTCGCGCAGATTTGCGCCAGCCAGTTGCTGTGGCACGAGGCCCATGGCCGACTCGAGCGAGGCGCTTTCGAGATTGGCGCCTTCTAGATTCGTTCCTACGAGGCACGCCTCGTCCAGCTTCGTGCGGACCAGACATGCATCGCGCAGGTCGGCGAGCAGGAGGTCGGCCTCTTTCAGGTTGGCGTCTTGCAACTCGGCGTAGCGCAAGTTGACGCCGACAAGCTCGGCTCCCTCGAGTTTCTTGCCGGCAAGGTCCGCCTTACGCCCGAGCACGCCCTGCGATTCGATCCATTCCTTGTGGCTCGCGAGAGTTTCTTCCAGCGCCCAGTCGGTTGTTTCCCCGGACGCCAATTGCGCGGGCTTAGGAGGTGGGTCGCCGTGCTCCTCTTTTAATGTGATGGCAGGAGCCGCGGCCGTCGCCGCCGCTGCGCCGAATCCGGCAATGGACTCTATCGGCGCGCCGCTTGTTGTCGAGCTGTCTTCTATCTTTGCTTGCGCCTGCTGCGCGGGAACCGATTCGAAGGGCAGAGTGGGCGCGGCTCCGATGGGAATCTCCGCAGGCGGCGTTGAGGGACTTGCTTCGGTGGGTGCCGGTTCCTGGGCAGGAGGTTCGGCTGTTCCCACACCTGTTCCCGCCGCGTCTTCACGCGAGAAGAGCATCCTGAATCGGAACGCCATACGATGACCCCTTTAGCCCCGGAATCACCTAAGGGGACTCAATTCCGTGGCTAAGCCCACTCCTCCCATGGTAGCTGGAATCCCATGTTCCCCAAGGCTATCGTAGCTCGAACGTGTCTAGAAACGCGCCTGTCCACAAGTGTAGCCCCTGTACAGCTGTTCCCAGGGTTGTGATTCTTTCGCCTCCGCTGTCCTCCGCGATTCCTGGCTGCGCCCGCGGGCTTTCCGCAGTATCCTTACCCTGTACCCGTGGCGGCTCGGGAGATTGAGGCCCGCCGCCGGGAGGTTGCCACCGTGGAAGTGAAAGCGTCCCCTGCTCCGCAAGCCCGCACGCGCGTTGAATCGGACAGCATGGGAAAAATCGAAGTCCCGAGCGACCGCTACTACGGCGCCCAGACTGCCCGCTCGCTGATTCACTTCGATATCGGCCGCGAGACGATGCCGCCCGAGCTGATCCGCGCCCTCGGAATCCTGAAAAAAGCCGCCGCCCAGGTCAACCAGGACCTCGGCAAGCTCTCTGCTGAAAAAGCGCGCCTGATCGTGCAGGCCGCGGACGAAGTGATCGCCGGAAAACTCGACGAGCATTTTCCGCTGCGTATCTGGCAGACCGGCAGCGGCACGCAAACCAACATGAACGCCAACGAAGTGATCTCGAATCGCGCGATCGAGCTGGCAGGCGGCGTCATGGGGAGCAAGAAGCCCATTCATCCGAATGACGATGTAAATATGTCGCAGTCGTCGAACGACACGTTTCCCACGGCGATGCACATCGCTGCGGCCTCGCGCGTGGCCGAATACTTGATTCCGGCAGTCACGCGCCTGCGGGATGCGCTCGATGCGAAGGGCCGTGAATTCTCGAATGTGGTCAAAATCGGCCGTACGCATTTGATGGATGCGACTCCGTTGACTGTGGGGCAAGAATTCTCGGGTTGGGTGAGCATGCTCGATCGCGATATTGAACGGCTCGAGGAAGTTCTTCCGGGGTTATACGACCTCGCGATTGGAGGCACCGCAGTGGGCACCGGCCTCAATGCCCATCCGGAGTTCGCCGAACGCGCCGCCAGGAAGATTTCCGAGCTCACGGGCCTGCCATTCAAGTCCCATCCGAACAAATTCGCGGCGCTTTCCGCTCATGATGAAATCGTGTTTGCCAGCGGCGCGCTGAAAACCTTGGCCGCGTCTCTCATGAAGATTGCCAACGACATCCGCTGGCTCGCTTCCGGCCCCCGTGCCGGTTTCGGCGAAATCATGCTTCCGGAAAACGAGCCGGGCTCTTCCATCATGCCGGGGAAGGTGAACCCCACGCAGTCAGAGGCTATGACCATGGTTGCTGTGCAAGTGTTCGGCAACGACGCGGCCATCAGCTTCGCCGGTTCCCAAGGGAATTTTCAGTTGAATGTCTTCAAGCCGGTGATGATCCATAATTTTCTGAATTCCGTGCGGTTGCTCACGGATGCTTGCCGTTCCTTTACGGAGCACGCCGTGGCCGGAATGGAACTCGATGAGAATCGAATTAAACAAAGTGTGCAAAATTCTCTCATGCTCGTCACGGCCCTCACCCCAAAGATCGGCTACGACAAAGCAGCCGAGATCGCGCACAAAGCGCACCACGAGCACCTCAGCCTGCGGGACGCAGCGCTTCAGCTCGGTTACCTGACCGGGAAGGAATTCGACGACATTGTCCGGCCGGAGAAAATGACGCACCCATGAAGATTTTGCTCCTCCCCGGCCTCGCCACTGCGACTTTGGAACACTGGGTCGATTCGAAAGCCGGGATTCTGTTTCAATTCGCAACAAAAATTCGCGTCTTCGAAAAATTTTAGGTTTTCATGTCGATTTCCTTTGACACGTTGGCCGCTCTTCATTAAATTCGATTCCCCTTCCTCACCTCTCGCGTTTTTTCCCTTCCCATGGAGCAAAGATGCGGCTGCTCGTCGCGGAGAGCGATCCGGCGCTAGGCACCTTTCTTCAGCGCGGGTTCGACGCGGAACATTACGCCGTCGATCTGACTCACGATGGCGAGCAGGCCAAATCTATGGCGCAGCAGCATCATTACGATCTGGCCATCCTCGACCTGAACCTTCCCGGGACGAACGGTCTCGAAGTGCTGCAGCACGTGCGCGCCAAGCGCCAGCAGCTCCCGATTCTGATTCTTGCCGGGCGCAACCAGCCGCAAGAGCGCGCCCAAGTGTTGGATCTCGGAGCCGACGATCTCGTGCTTAAGCCCTTTGCTTTCTCCGAGTTATCGGCGCGCGTGCGGGCGTTGCTGCGGCGCGGCGGGCGTTCGCCGGAATCGGTGCTGCATGTCGAGGATTTGGAGCTGAACCGAGTGGAGCGGACGGTGAAGCGCTCCGGACGCACCATCGAGCTCACGCCAAAAGAATTTTCTTTGCTCGAATACCTCATGCGCAATGCCGGCCAGCGCGTCACGCGCGCGCAGATCATCGAGCATGTTTGGAATCTGTCGTACGACACGATGACCAACGTCGTGGATGTCTACATCAACTACCTGCGAAAGAAAATCGACGCGTCTTCCGAGCTCAAGCTCATCCACACGATTCGCGGCGTGGGCTATCAGTTGCAAGCAGAGAGCGTCATCAAAGGCCCCGTGGCTTAAACAATTTCGCAGCCGGCAATCAGGTGCTTTCGATCTTTCATCAGCTTTTGTGGAATGGAGGGAATTACAGAATGTCAGCGGCCATCGCAATCCCCATCCGAATCGCGCAAGGCAGGATTCTCGTTGCCAGTTCTCGCTCTGAATTCCGGACTCGGGTCCTGAAGGGCCTCGCGGTTGCGGCTTCGGCCGCCGCGGAGGCTTCCGGAGGCGCGGATGCGTTGATCAAGCTTGAATCAAATGAGTACACCACCTTGTTCATCGACCAGCAGCTCGAGGACCTCGACGCCGAGGAGCTTGTTGCGACGATCCGGGCGCGCTTTCCGCTTCTGAACGTGGTGGTCATCGATTCGAGCCAGATGGCCGAACAGCCTTCCTTCGATCACCCGGCGGCAGAAAGCCTTGAAATCGCCGAGGAAGCGCCGGGTCACGCTTCCCTCGATCCACCTGCGTCTGCTTCCCGTTGGATGAACTCGCTTGACGTGACGCCTCCGCGGGTCGACCCCCTGCCCAGCATGATCGGGACGAGCCGGAAAATGGAACAGCTTTACCGGCTGGCAAGGCTCGTGGCGCCGCGTGACACAGCGGTCCTCATTGTCGGCAACACCGGAACCGGCAAAGAGCTTGTGGCGCGGGGGATTCACACGCTCAGCCGCCGCAGCCGCGGGCCTTTCGTTGTGGTGAACTGCGCGGCCATCCCCGAAAGCCTTCTCGAGGCCGAGCTATTCGGCTTCGCCCGCGGCGCATTCACGGGAGCATTTCAGTCGCGACTCGGCCGCATCCATGCGGCGCACGGAGGCACTTTGCTTCTCGACGAGGTCGGCGAGCTCCCTTTGAGCATGCAGGCCAAGCTCTTGCGTTTTGTCCAGGAAGGGGAGGTGCAACGCCTCGGCAGCGCCGACTTGTTCCGCGTGGATGCCCGGTTGATCGCGGCAACCAACGCCGACCTGCTCCAGCGCGTCCGTGAAAAGCAGTTCCGCGAGGATTTGTACTATCGCCTCGCCGTATTCCCGCTGAGCCTTCCCTCGCTTGCGAATCGTCCGGAAGATATTCTTCCTCTCGCGCAACATTTCCTCGCGTCGCTTTGCGCCCAGGGGGGTCTGGGTAAAAAAACGTTCAGCCCGGAAGCCGCCGCTCTGCTGGGAAAGTATTCCTGGCCGGGCAACGTGCGCGAGCTTCAGCACTGGATCGAGCGCGCGTTCGTTCTCGCGGAAGCGAACGACCAGATCCGCGCCGAGCATCTCTCGCTGCAATCGGAATCCGCCTGAGTTCAGAAAATTCTAAGATCGGCGGGCCGCGGGTGGTACCCGCCGTGCTTACCTCCATGCGTCGTGCCCGCCACTGCCACTTCGCAGAAGAAAAACGCGCCGCAGATTAGCGCGCGCGAATCTTCCGCCAAGCGCTCGCTCGCCCGCGCGTTTCAGACCTTCACACACGCCGCCGACTCGCTCGAAAGGTCTTACGGCCAGCTCCAGGCCGAAGTGCTGCGCCTGCGTTTCGAGTTGGAACGCACCAACCGCGACCTGGCCTCGAGCCTCGAAGAAAACGAGTGCATGCGCCGCTACCTCACGCGGGTTCTCGAAGGCCTTCCGTGCGGCGTCCTGGTAGTGGACCGCCACGGAAAACTCCGGATGACGAATCCGGAAGCGCGCCGGCTGCTCTCCGCCGCTACCGGCGTTCCCACCGACGGCACGGGGGCGATTGCGATTGTGCCGGAAACTCTCCGGCGCTCGCTCGAAGATTCGCGCTCCGGCCTGGCGCAGGCCGAACACGAATGGAATCTCGAAACTTCGCAGGGCGCGCGCACGATTGTCCTGGCTTGCGCCGTGCTGGGCGAAGGCGAAGGCTCGGCGAGCGAATCCGTGTTTCTCCTGCGCGACGTCACCGAAGAAAAGCGCCGCGCCGCCGAACGCGAAACGCAGCGCCGCAAAGAATCGCTGGCGGAAATGGCCACGCTGCTCGCTCACGAGATTCGCAACCCCCTCGGGAGCCTCGAACTTTTCGCCGGCCTGCTCGCAGACGCCTCCGCGACGCAGCCGGATCTTCGCCGCTGGACCGATCATATCCAGGCGGGTCTCCGGGGGCTCTCGGCCACGGTCAACAACGTTCTTCAATTCCATAGCCAGCCGGCGCCGCAGCTTGCCGCCGTAAATCTGGGCCGCCTCATGCGCGAGTCCGTGGAATTCCTCCGGCCGCTCGCGCGCCAGGCAGGCTTGCGGATCGATCTTCAGAATTCGCTCGGCGAGCTTGAAATCCCGGCGGACGCCCACCGTCTTCAGCAGGTGTTTTTCAATCTCGCGCTGAACGCCTTTCGCGCCATGTCGGTGAACGGCACGCTCGCCGTTCGCCTGCAATGGGCGGATGTGGACCGGCTCGATGAAGTGCGCATCGAGTTCGAAGACAACGGGCGCGGAATCGAGCCGGCCAATTTGCAGAAAATCTTTGAGCCCGGGTTTACCTCACATCCCGGGAATCCCGGCCTCGGCCTCGCCGTGTGCCGCACGGTGATCGAGCAGCATGGCGGCACGATTCAGGTGGCGAGCGAACCCGGCGCCGGCGCCGCATTTTCGTTGTTTCTCCCGCGGAACGGAGGGGCGGCATGAACCAGGTTCTCGTGGTGGACGACGAAGCGCCGATGCGCGCCGCGCTGGAAGCGCATTTCCGGCGCAACGGGTGGGAAGTGGTCACCGCCTATGGAGCGAACGACGCGCTCGCGAAATTCCGGCAGTCTCCTTGTCCCCTGGTAGTGACGGACATGCGCATGCCCGATGGCGATGGCCTGGGCGTGATGCGCGGGATCCGCGAGGTGACCCCCGGAGTCGGCGTGATCTTTCTCACCGCGTTTGCTTCTGTGCCCGACGCGGTCCGCGCCATCCGGGAAGGAGCTTGCGATTATCTGGTCAAGCCGGTGTGTTTCGACCAGTTGAAAGAGGTTGCCGGGCGGGTTCTCGCGCGCGTTTCGCCGGGTGCCCCGCGCGAGTTCGAAAATTTGCTCGTTGGCGATTCACCCATTCTCCGCAGTCTTGTCGAGCGGGCGCGGCAGGTGGGCCGCACCGAGATGGATGTGCTGGTGGAAGCCGAAAGCGGCACCGGCAAAGAACTGCTCGCGCGGCTGATCCATCAGGCGAGTGACAGGCAGAACCGGCCATTCGTGGCCGTCAATTGCGCCGCTTTTCCGGAAAATTTGCTCGAGAGCGAGCTTTTCGGCCACGCGCGCGGCGCGTTCACGGGCGCCACTTCCGCGAAGCCCGGAAAATTCGAACTCGCGCATACCGGCACATTGTTGCTTGATGAAGTCGGTGAAATGCCTCTCCCGCTTCAGCCCAAGCTTTTGCGCGCGTTGCAGGAAAGGGAGGTGGACCGGCTGGGCGACACACGCCCGGTTCGCGTCGACGTGCGCGTGATCGCCACCACCAATCAACCGTTGCTCAGCCTCGTCGAGGCCGGAAAGTTCCGCGCCGATCTTTACTACCGCTTGAACGTGGTCCCGCTTTCGATTCCCCCGCTTCGCGACCGCCGCGCGGACGTTTCCGTGCTCATCGACCATTTCCTTGCCAAATATGTTCCGCGCAACCAGAGCTCTGCACCGCGATTCTCGGAGGACTTAGTAGCGCGCCTCGAGCTTCACAACTGGCCCGGCAACGTGCGCGAATTGGAAAATTTCGTCCGCCGCGCCGTAGCCTTGCACTCGGGCCAGATTGTCGGCCTCGAATTCTTCGATGGTCCTGCGGCGCCGGAAAGCTCTGCGGCTCTCGCTCCGCCGGCCATTCCCGCCGAAGGGATGTCTTTACGCGATATGGAGCGCCGGCTGCTGGAATCCACTCTCGAAGCCAATGGCGGCAACCGCACGCGGACTGCGCGTATCCTCGGCATCTGTCCCCGTACGATGCGCAACAAAATACGCGAATATGGGCTTCCACCGCGGAGGTATTCATGAGCCTGTTCGACATTCCGGACCTTCTGTTCCTCGAGCGCTATCTCGATCTCACGTCCTATCGCCAGACTCTCGTGGCAGCCAACCTCGCCAATGTCGATACTCCCGGCTACCGCACTCGCGATGTGCCTTTCCGCGCCACGCTCCAGTGGGCCAGCTTCAGCGGATTTGAGGCCCCTCTGAGTCCCATGCCACAGCCGGTTTACGGCCTCACCGAACGCCCCGACGGAAATAACGTCAGCCTGGACCGCGAGGGCCTGCTGCTGGCGCAGACGCAACTGCAATACAAAACGGCCATCGAATTCATCCGCTCCGATTTCCGCACACTTCACGGCGCCATCAACGACGGAGTGGAGTCATGAACCTATTCGGCGTTCTCACCATCAGCGGCACAGCACTCCTGGCCGAGCGGCAACGCGCGGAGGTGGTGGCCAGCAATCTCGCCAACGCGGAAACCACACGCACGCCGGCGGGCGGTCCGTACGTTCGCGAGCACGTGGTGTTTGCCGCCATGCGCCCGTTCAGCTTGCCGTTTGGGCAGCAGCTCGCGACGCTGGCCGATTTCAGCGCGCGCGGCGTGCAGGTAGCCGGCGTCATTTGCGACCCCACTCCGCCCATTCGCCGCTTTGAGCCGGGACATCCCGACGCCGACGCGGAAGGTTACGTCTCGTCTCCGGCGATCAATCCAATCGAGGAAGAAATCAACATCATGGGCGCGGCGCGATCGTATCAGGCCAATATCTCGGCGGTCCTGGCGACGAAAAACATGATTGCGTCCGCTCTCGAGATTCTGGCCTGACGAATCCGACTGGAGGTGAGCGATGGCAAACCCGATTGCACCAGTGCCCTACATTCCGCCGCCGGCCGAGACCGTTACCTCCGCCGGCGCCGCCGGCGATCGCTCCGCATTTTTTCAAACGCTCAACGGCGTGATGAGCCAGGTGGACGCGCTCAATTCCGACGCGAGCGCCAAAGTCAGCGAACTTCTTCAGGGAAACGGACAGGATTTGCACACGGCGATGATTGCGGTCCAGAAGGCCGATCTCACGTTTCAATTGATGATGCAGGTGCGGAACAAAATCATCGCCGCATATCAGACCATCTCGCAGTTGCAGTTCTGAGCGCGCTTCCGGAGTTTGCCGGAATTCGGCCGCGGCCGGCGCCGGTCGAATTCGGCGGGACACCGGCGAATTGTTCGGCATGGTTTTCCTGATCTGACGAAGACGAATCAGCCGGGTGAACCAGGGTGCCGTGGAGAAATTTCTACAACAGCTCGAAAAGTTTCTAAAAGGCCTCACGCTCACGCAGAAAGTGCTGCTGGGTGCGGGTGTGCTTCTGGTGGTGGGGGTTGGGGCGCTTTTCGTCAAGCTGACGCAAACCGCCGACTTCAAAACGCTGTATTCCGGCCTATCCCCGCAGGACTCACAAGCGGTGGTCCAGCGGCTCAGCGCGAGGAATATCCCCTACGAGCTTTCTGCCGATGGCACGAGCGTTCGCGTTCCCGCCGACCAGCTCGACAAAACTCGGCTGGACCTCGCAGCGGAAGGGATGCCGCAGAGCGGCCGCCTCGGGTTTGAGCTTTTCGACAAGCCGAATTGGGCGGGAAGCGATTTCTCCGAACAAGTGAACTATCAGCGCGCTCTCGAAGGCGAGCTCGAACGCACGATCCAGACGTTGGGCAGCGTCGAATCGGTCCGCGTGCATCTCGTTCTTCCACACGAGTCTCTCTTCAGCGACCGCGAGCGCGTGGCCAAAGCTGCCGTGGTGATGAAGCTGCGCTCCGGCGGCCTCACCGACGATCAGGTCGCTGCCGTTACACACCTGGTGGCCAGCGCCGTGGACAATCTCTCGCCGGAAGACGTCACCCTGATTGGAGCGGACGGGCGCACGCCGCTCGTCGCCAAAGGCCACGACGGCAATAACGGGCAATTTGCGTCGGTGGAGCTCGAAGCGGCGATGGCGGAAAAACTCGTTGCTACGATTGCTCCCGTCGTGGGACCCGAACACGTCAAGGCGAGCGTGACGGTCGCCTATGACCACAGCAGCGGCGACACGACGCAGGAGATTTATGATCCCAGTAATCCGGTCCTCGTGTCCTCGCAAGTGCAGGAAGAGCGGTTCGGTGGCGTGCCTCCCGCAGGAATTCCTGGAACCCCGAGCAACGTCCCGGCAGCCCCCGCAACCACTCCTCCGGGCGCCACCCCGCCGGCTGGTGCGGCGCCGGGCGCCAATCCCCAACAGCCACAGCAACAGCAGCAGCCCGCTGCTGCTGCGACGCCGGCGGCCACTCCTGCCGGCGGAGCGGCTACAGCCGGGCAGCAAACAACGGCTCAGAACAGCGGTCTTCAACCCAACACTTTGAATCCGATTGTGGCGATGTCGCAAGAATCGGGCGGCCAGCGCAGTGAGAGCAAGACCTACGCGGTGAGCAAAGTTCTTCGGCACACTGTGGATCCCGCCGGCAAAATCCAGAAAGTTGCCGCTGCGGTTTTGGTCGACGATGTGGTCGATTACAAAGAAGAGAAAGGCCAGCGCAAGGAAACGCGCCGCAAACGCACTCCCGAAGAGATGAAGCAAATCGAAGAAGCCGCGAAAGCAGCCATCGGTTTCGATCCGGCCCGCGGGGACGTCTTATCCGTTCAAAACATTTCTTTCTTGAGCCCGCCCTGGGAAAAGCCTGCCCCGCCACCGGTGACGGAGCGAATTCGCTTAATGACGGAAAGATGGATCTGGCTGGCTCGCTACCTCGTCCTGGTGCTGCTGTTCTTCCTGATCTATCTGCTGGTACTCCGGCCGGTCAAAAACCAGTTGGTGCATTCCTTCAAGAAAGCGGCGGAAGGGATTGCCGCCCAGCCGCGATTGGCCGGCGCTGCGGCCGGCGCTCTTCCCGGCGGGGGATCGGAGGAACTGAGTGCGGCGGACACCCGGCCGCTTACGGAATCGGAGCTCGAGGCGGAATTGAATCAAACGAGCTCGGACGTCCAGCGCGTGGTCCGGCTTAAACGCCACCTTGCGGACAAAGTGAAGCGCGAGCCGATCGCCTCCACGCAACTGATCCGCCATTGGATGAATCAGGGGACGGAGCACTGATGCCGGACACCGAGAAGCACGTCTCGGGGCTTGAGAAGGCCGCCATTCTCTTGATCCTGCTGGGAGATGAAGCCTCGACCCTGATCTACAAGCATCTTCATGAAACGGAGATCCAGCTCCTGACGCAGCAGATTGCGTCGCTCGAAAACGTCCCGCCGGAAGTCGCGGATTCCGTCTTGCGCGAGTATCACCGCCTCACGATGACCCAGGACTTTCTGGCGGAGGGAGGTCCCGACGTTGCCGCCAAGCTTCTCGCCAAAGCATTCGGGGAACAGACTGCGAAAGTCCTCCTCGATCAAGTGACTCTCGCGCGGGAGGCTGTGGCGAGAAGTTTTGACTCCCTGCAAAAGGCCGATCCGCAGCAGCTCGTGAAATTCGTCCAGGGCGAGCACCCACAGACCATCGCCATGATTCTGGCCCACCTGGGCGTCAAAGCGGCTGCTGCTCTGCTCGTCTTGCTGCCGGAAAAAATTCGTGGCCAAACCGTTAAGCGCCTCGCGGATATGCAGCAATTTTCTCCGGAAATGGCCCAGAAGATTTCCGGGGTTCTTCACCGGAAGGTTCTCAGCCTTGGCGATCAGAGCCGCCGCTCCTACGGCGGTGTCAAGACCGCCGCCGAGCTTCTGAACCGCATGGAGCCCACTCTGAGCAAATCAATTCTCGACACGGTGGAATCGGAAGATGCCAAGCTCGCGCTCAGCATCCGCAACAACATGTTCACTTTCGAGGACCTCCTCACCGTTCCGGAGAGCGGCATCCGCGATCTGCTGGCCGCCATCGACAAGAAAACCCTCGCGACGGCGCTCAAGGGCGCACCGGAAGACCTCAAGAACCACATCTACAAGACCATGTCGGGCCGCGCCGTGGAAATGTTGAAGGAAGACATGGAGGTTATGGGGCCGGTGCGCTCCGCGGTGGTCAATCAGGCTCAGCAGGAAATTGTCTCTGCCGCACGCGGCCTGGAAGCGCAAGGCAAGTTGGTTTTGACCAATGACGAGCAAGAATCCTACGTTGTCTAAGCCGCCGCACTCGGCGCCGGAAACAGAGCCGGTTGCTCCGTTTGTGTACCGTCCGGCTCCGGGCTGGCAGCCTCCGAGCGACCCGGAGGCCTCAACTCCTGGTGTTGCCTTCGCGACGGATTCTCCCCCGGGCGCGCCGGCCGATCGGGAGCCGCGGCACTCCCAGGAAACTGCCAATGCCCGCGAAAAGGAAGCCTGGGAGCGGGGCTTGCAGGAAGGAATCATCCGCGGGCACGCCGAATCGGAAGCGGCGATGAATCACCAGCGCGAAGCGATCGCAGATGCGCTGCGCGAGTTTGTCCACGAACGCGACGCTTATTTCCACCATGTGGAAGGCGAAGTGGTGGCGCTGGCGCTTGCCGTGGTCCGAAAAATTCTGCGCCGCGAAGCGCAAGTCGATCCTTTGTTGCTCTCCGGGCTGGTCCGCGTGGCGCTCGAGAAAATGGCCGTCAGCCAGATGGCCCGGCTGCACGTGAATCCTTCGCAAATTCCCGTCTGGCAGGAGTTTTTTTCGCACCAGACCGATTTGCCTCTCGTCCCGGAACTCCTTGGCCAGGCCGGCCTCGAGCAAGACCAGTGCAGGCTTGAAACGGACCTCGGCTCCTCCGACCTGAACCTCGATTCGCAGCTGAAAGAAATTGAACAGGGCCTGTTCGATCTGCTCGCGCAAAGACCCGCGCCCCGCTGAACGACGATGAACGACGACATCATCCTCCTCGAGCCTTTCTTCCGGCGTCTCGGGCAGCTTTCTCTCTGGCACTCCACCGGCCGCGTTACCAAGTCGGTCGGCTTTCTTGTCGAATCCGACGGGCCCTGCTGTTCGGTCGGCGAATGTTGCGATGTAATTGGCGCGGACGGCGTCGCTCATCCCGGCGAAGTGGTCGGCTTCCGCGGCCGCACGGTGCTCTCCATGCCCCTGGACCGCCCGAGCGGGATTCAATTTGGTGACCGCGTGATTGCCCACGGAATCCGTCCGGCGCTTCCGGTGAGCGGCGATCTCCTGGGCCGGGTGATCGACGCCACCGGCACGCCGCTCGATTCCCTGGGAGGCTACCGGGCTCCGACGCTCCAGCCGGTGCATGGCACTCCTCCGCAGCCACTCGAGCGCACTCCCATTCGCGAAGCCCTCGGCTGCGGACTCCGCGCGATCGACGGCATGCTTACTTGCGGCCGGGGCCAGCGCGTGGGAATTTTCGGCGGCAGCGGCGTGGGAAAAAGCACGCTCATCGGCATGATGGCCAGAGGCACGGCTGCGGATCTCACCGTTGTTGCGCTCGTCGGCGAGCGCGGGCGCGAGGTGCGTGAATTTTTGGAGGAGGCTCTTGGAGAGGAGGGCCGGAAGCGCTCGGTGGTTGTGGTGGCGACTTCCGATCAATCCCCGCTTCTGCGGCTTCGCGCGGCCTTTGCCGCCACGGCTGTGGCCGAGTATTTTGCGGCGCGCAACCGCCACGTCTTGCTGGTCATCGACTCGCTCACGCGCGTGGCCATGGCGCAGCGCGAAATCGGACTCGCCGCCGGCGAGCCTCCAACCGCGAAGGGCTACACTCCCTCGGTCTTCTCCCTGCTGGCGCAGCTCGTCGAACGGGCCGGCTATTTCGGCTCCGGCAGCATTACCGCCTTTTATAGCCTCTTAATGGAGGGTGATGACCAGCAGGACCCGCTGGTGGATTCCGTGCGCGCGCTGCTGGACGGCCACATCGTTCTCGACCGCCGCTTGAGTGCGCGGAATCACTATCCGCCGATCTCCGTCCTGGACAGTCTCAGCCGATTGCTCCCCGCCGTCTGCACGCGCGACCACCTCGACAAGATTCAGAGCTTCCGCCACCTCATGGCTTCCTATGCAGCCTCGGAAGATCTCATTCGCGTGGGCGCCTATCAGAAGGGAACCGATCCCGTGCTCGACAAGGCTCTCGAAACTCTGCCCGCGCTCCAGACTTTTTTGCAGCAGCGGAAAGACGAGAAGTCCATCTTCGAGGAAACGCGCGCGCGCTTGCTATCGCTGCCGAGCTGACCCATGGCGTTCCGTTTCTCGCTTGAGCCTGTGCTTCGCCTTCGCGCCAGCTACGAGCGGCTCGAGCGGCTCCGTCTGCTCGCGGTGGGGGCGCTAATTGTCCGCGTCCGGCAGGAGATTGCGGTGGTGGCCTCCGAGACTGCCGAAGCCGAGCGAAGCAAGCAAGCCAGGCTCGCCACCGGCGTCGTAGCAGTTGATTTGCACTTGGAATCAGCCGTCGAGCGCGGCCGCGCCGCGCGCCGCGAACAGCTGGACCGGCGCCTCGCGGCCCTCGAACGCGCGCAGGAAAATCAACGCCGCGCGTTTCACGCGGCCCGGCAGAAACGCCAGATTCTTGAGAATCTCCGCGCGCGCCGTTGGGAAGAATACCGCCGCGACCAGTCGCGCCGCGAGCAGCAACAGCTCGATGAGCTGCACTTGATCCATCGCGCCCGGCGGCCTCCTGAATAACACTTGCCGTTTGAGTCCGGCAATCCTTGCCCACCTGCCGCGCCAGAATATTTTGCGGCAGAAATTTCCTCCGAGCGCATTCGCCACAACACCTTTTTGTTTCAATCGATTGGCGGCGAATTTCTTCACCCGTTTGCTTCCTTTCCCTTTGGCGGCGCGCTTGCTCCCGGCTCGATTGCCATTGGACTGCACATGCTGAACTTCACGCCAGTCGCGCCTTCTTCAGCAACCATCGCCACCGCTCCACCCGCTCCCGTGGTCGGCGCGAATAATGTGAACCCCACACAGAGCTTTGGCCCAATTGCCTCCACACCGTTCTCAAAAGCGTTCTCTGCTGCGGTGTCGCAGCCGGTCGCCGCCAAACCAGCAGTCGCGCCGAAGACCCAGGTCTCAAGTGGCGGACCCTCCTCGCCACAACAAAATCCGCCGGCGTCCTCTGGCCAAAATGTGCCCCCTCCGGCTGCTGCATTTCAGGCCGGCCAGCAAAACCAACTGGCTCCGCCGCCGGCTCTCCCGACTCCGGCATTCCCTGCTGTTCTTGTTGCGACAGCCCCCGCAATCTTGGACGCGGCTTCTAGCTCTTCATTGCAAGCGCGGCCCACTGAGGCGCCCGCGACAAATGTTCCCTCGGCGCCGCTCGCGTCTATTTCAGGCCCCCTGCAATTGGCCTCTCTGTCGCCCGTGCCCGCGCCTTTTGCTGAAGCGGCACCGGCGCCGGCGGCTGCGCCGAGCGCGGACGCACACTCTCAACCACTTGCGCTCGCGGGTCTCGAGTCCACAGTCGTAGAGACGCCGGGCCAGCCGATCGCACTCCCTGAACCCGCTCCCACATGGACGTCAACTCAAGCCCCAACTGCCGCCCCCGAGACGAAGACCGGTTCGCAGCAGCGCCCCGCACAGCTTCCTGAAATCGGGCCCGCGCAACTTGCAGCTCCGCCGAGCGCCAATCTCGCCACGCCCCCGGAACCGCTGGTCCATTCCATCGCCACTTTCGCGCCGATGAGCTCATCGGGCCCCGCCACCCCATCGCCGGCCGCACAAGCACCGATGGCCCCGGCGGGAACTTTCGACTCGACACAGTCGAGTCAGCCGATGGCACCCGTCAATTCAGCTGCAGACGAAGCCGTTGCCTCAATTTTTCAAGACGCCAAGAAGCTCGTCTCGGATTCGCGCCAACAACTCGTCCAGCAGATCACGCCGCGGCTGCCATCCGCGTATAGCGCTCCCCAGACACCCGCTGTGCGGGCGGCGGCATCCGCGGATTCCGGCAACGGAAAAACGGGCAACCAGGATTCGAATCACTCGACCGCGAATCCGCCGGCCCCGGATTCTTCCCGGCAAGCCGAAGTTGCCGCCGCCGCAAATTCTCCGGCACATTCCGATGCATCGAGTGCCGCAGCCCAAATCACTCAGACCGCCGATTCAGCCGCCGCAACGAAAGCTGCCGGGTTCTTCGCGGCGTCTGTCGAGCAGTCCCTGCACGCACCGGCCGATGCTCCCGCGCAATCGGCCGGCGCGAGCGCAGGGTCAACCGAATCCCTACCCCGGCCTTCCGAGCCGGCGCCGAACGCAGCCCCAACTCCGCTCCCGCAAGCCCTTCCCAATTCGCTCGGCGACGTTGTCAAAGCCAGCGAACTTTATCAGCGGGTTGGCGGCGCCGAAATGCACATCGCCATGCAGACCGATCTGTTCGGCTCGATCGACTTGCGCACCGTGGTCCACCAAAGCAGCCTCACCGCCACCATCGGCGTCCAGCGCGGCGACGTGCAATCCATCCTCGCCAACGACCTTCCGGCGCTTCAGCACGCACTCGCGGACCAAAAGCTCCACGTCGAACAGATTTCCGTCCTCGATAATTCCATCGCCGGACGCATGGATCTCGGCAGCCAATCGCAGCAAAAGCAGGGTTCGCCCGGAACACAAGGAGCCCTTGCAGCCCTGCCGCAGGGGATGAATGCCGGCAATTCGGATGATTTTCAATCGGTCGCAGTGGATCTTGCCATGATCGGGGAGCCGCCCGGCTTGCTCAGCATTCGCGTCTAGCGAAATTGAAAGGAGAGGAGAACCAGCGATGTCTTCCGTCAGTCCGGTAAACCCATTCGCCACCCCGGCCCTGTTTCCGGCCGCGAGTTCAACCGCGCAGTCTTCTTCCTCCAGCAGTTCGAGCTCTTCTTCGAATTCGGCAGATGAATTGACCGGGAACTCTTTCATCACGCTTCTCACGGCGCAGCTTCAGGCGCAGGACCCGACGAACCCGCTCGACCCGACGACCTTCGTCACCGAGCTCGTTCAATTCAACCAGCTCCAGCAACTGATCAATATCAATCAGACTTTGTCTGCCGCTGCCGGAGCTTCGCAAAGCGGCAGTTCACAATCCACATCGCCGAGTTCCGCGGCGAGTTCCCTCTAGGAGGAAGCCAATGCCGTCATTTTCCACATCACTTTCGGGTCTCGATGCCACGTCGCAGGATTTATCGGTCATTTCGAACAACCTCGCCAACTTGAATACGACCGCCTACAAGGGCGCGACCACCGAGTTTCAGGATCTCTTCTACCAGCAGATTGGTTCGAGCGGCGACGGCAACCCCATCCAGGTGGGCGTCGGTGTGACGGTCGGATCCGTCCCGGCCGATTTCACTCAGGGCACGATTCAATCCACCGGCGTGCCCACGGACCTCGCCATCCAGGGCAATGGCTTCCTGATTGGGCAAAACAACGGCCAGCTCGTTTACATCCGCGCCGGCGATCTCTCGATCAGCGCCAACGGAACTCTGGTCGCCCCGGACGGCTCGGAAATTTTGGGTGACGCCGCCGTCGGCGGGGTCATCAACACCAACCAGGTCCCCGGCCCGCTCACCATCGCTGCCGGGCTGATCAATCCGCCGAAGGCCACCGCCAACGCAAACCTGGCCATCAATCTCGATCCCTCGGCGACGCCCGCCGCCAACGTCGCCAGCCAGCAAACCGGCACCGGCATCGCTCCCGCCACGGTGCTCGCCACCGGCAGCACTCTCGCTTTCACCGACGGAACGAATGCATTCACCTACACCACCCTCGCCGGCAACACGCTCAACACGATCGTTGACCAGATCAACGCCAACCCCAATTTCAACGCCACCATTTCCGGAAATTCGCTCGTCATTAATGCCGATAGCGGCAACCCCATCACCTTCACCACCAACACCCTCACCGATGCCGCCACCGGCGCGGAGGCGGAGGCTTTCGCCGCTTCTGCTAATCCAGCGCCCACATTCAGCACTTCACTGGCTGTCTACGATTCACTTGGTCTCACGCACATCCTCACTTACAACTTCACCAAAACCGCCGCGAACAATTGGAACTACTCCATCACCATTCCCGCGGCGGACCTCGGCGGCACCGGCAATCCCGTGGTGATCAAAACCGGGACCCTTGCGTTCAACGGCAGCGGTCAATTGATCGCGCCCGCGGCCAACGTTACCGGCATCAACATCACCGGATTTGCCGATGGCGCCAGCCCGCTCACTTTCAACTGGAACCTCTTCAGCAGCCCCGGCGTCGGCCTCATCACCCAGGTTTCCGGCCCTTCCGCCACTTCCTCCACCAATCAAGACGGATTTGCCAGCGGTTCGCTCGTCAGCTTCTCGATTGGAAGCGACGGCACGATCGAGGGCAGCTTCAGCAACGGCCAGACGCAGCCGCTCGGCCGCATCCTTCTCGCCAGTTTTGCCAATGAGCAGGGCCTTGACCGGAATGGCGAAAATGAATTCCTGGCCACGCTCGCTTCCGGAGCCGCGAATGTCGGCGTCGCGGGCACCGGAGGCCGCGGCACAATTTCCGGAGGCGCGCTCGAACAGTCGAATGTTGACATCTCCACGCAGTTCGCCGACCTGATTCTGGCCGAGCGCGGTTTCCAGGCGAACGCAAAAGTCGTCACGACGATTGACACCGTCACGCAGACAGCCATTAGCCTGATCCAGTAGCTTCTGGATCTGTTCAATCTTGGCACCTCGCACGGCAGGCGCACCGTCCTGCCGTGCCCCGGCGGGCTGGGAGTTCAGTAGGCCGAAGCGATTCTCGTCCGGCGGATATCGAGCCTGCCTGCCCTCGCAGGCTCGACTGCCGGACCAGGGCGCGTGTTCGCAAGACGCTCTTCATGAAAGCTTTCATATCCTCACTGTGATTGCGCGCGCTACCCCGCAAGCGGCGCTGCCGCTGGCGCCGCCTCACGGAGCTTTCCCACCTCCAAGACTATTCAGTGCAGTTACTTGACTCGGTGTCGGGAGTCGATCCATCGCTTGATGCCACCCCTCCAATTCGGTTGCGCAATTGCTCTGCTCCCTTCTCCTTTATGGCTGAGGAACCTAAACAAGAGGCCCCGCCGCCGGCAAAATCGAAGCGCGGCCTGCTGATTGGAATCGGGGGCGGAGTCCTGGTCCTCGTACTGGGGGTGGGTGGCTTCCTCTGGCACCGCTCCAAATCGGCACAGGCTGCCGAGCCCGACAAGCCCGAGGCTCCGGTATCCGTTTTGCACCTCGAGAGCTTCGTCGTGAATCTTTCCGGCAAATCCGAAAACGGATACCTCCGCGTCGGAATCGACTTGGGCATCGAGGCCGAATTGAAAGAGGGCGAAAAGCAGGCGCCGTACATGGGACGCCTGCGGGACACCATTTTGACCGTCCTCGGCACCCGAACCGTGGAAGAACTTCTCACTCCGGAGGGGAAAACGAAGTTGAAAGATGATTTGCTCAAAGCCATTACCGAGCGGGTGCCGGAGGTCCGCTGCCAGGAAGTCTATTTCACGGAATTCTTGGTGCAGCACTGAGCCATGGCGGAAACTCAAATCGCGAATCCCACTCCCTCGCTGGCGGCCGCTGCGGGCGCGGACCCTTGGCCGGAAATGCTGCGAGTGCGCGCAACGCTCTCCGTCGAAGTTCCCATCAAGCATTTGACAGTTCGCGAGCTCTACTGCCTCGACGTCGGGTCGGTCGTCGCATCGAGCGCAGCTTCGGGAGAAAACATGCCGCTACTTGCCGGAGGCCGGCTGATTGCCTGGGGAGAGTTTCAGGTCCTCGGCGATTTCATCGCCCTTCGGATTGCGGAGCTGGCGTGAGCCGCGGGGCGCGCACCACGGCCCCGGGTTTCGGATGAGCATGGTGGAAATAGTTTCGATGAAGAGGAACGATGTCATCCGGCGCAGATTCGCTTGGGCTGGCCCCCATGCTTGACCTTTTGCGGTCGGGCTTCGCGCGGCTCGCCGCCATTTCGCGCCACAGAATCTGGCGGCGGCGCGTCCAGCGCTTGCGGTTGTGCGAAACGCTCTCGCTCGGCAACCGCGGCTTCCTCGCGGTGGTGCGCTATGAGGAGCAGCGATTCCTGGTGGGCGGCACGAACACTTCCATCGCGCTGCTGGCCCAGCTTTCCTCCCGCGCCACGTTTGAGCCCGATTCAACCCCCGAGGAGGATCCGGCGACTTGAGTTTTCCCCCAGCCCCGGCCTGCCCCCATGATTCGGACGACACTCACCGGAACCTTGGCGCTGCTGACTTCGATTTTTCTCGCGCCGCCGGCTTATGCCGGGCCGCAAGACCCGGTTCCTTCCATCCCCTTGAAGATTCCGCCGCCATCCGATTCCACTACATGGACGATCGTGATCGTTCTCACGCTGCTCACCTTTCTCCCGGCGCTGCTGCTCTCGATGACGCCCTTTGTGCGCATCTTGATCGTGTTCCATTTTCTCCGTCAGGCGCTCGGGACAAACACGGCTCCTACGAACCAAACGCTTCTGGGTCTCTCGCTCTTTCTCACCTACTTCATCATGCAGCCGGTCGGCGCTGATATCGCGCGCGTGGCCGTCGTTCCCCTCGAGCACCATCAGATCTCGGCACTCGAAGCGATCGATCGCGGTTCCGTCCCGCTGCGCGCGTTCATGCTGAAATTTTCGCGCGAGAAGGATCTGGCATTGCTCACCGAGATGGCGCACATCCCGCGCCCGCACGGTCCCGCCGATTTGCCTCTCCGCGTGGTTGTGCCCGCTTACATTCTTTCGGAGATGAAGGCAGGTTTCCAGATCGGCGCGGTGCTGTTTCTCCCCTTCATGGTCGTGGACATGGTGATTGCCGCCATCACCACTTCGGTGGGGATGTTCCAGCTTCCCCCCGTCATCATTTCCACGCCGCTAAAAATCCTGCTGTTCGTTGTCGCCGACGGCTGGAACCTGATCGTCGGGTCGCTGCTGAAGAGTTTCTATTGACCCGTGTTCATCCATCGATGGGGGAAATTCGCAGGAAAGCAAGGAGGCCTTCACGTGTCGATGGTTCAAGTAATCGATATCACGCGGCGAACCCTGGAAGTCGCGTTCATCGTCGCCGCCCCGATTCTGGCGGCCGCCATGGTTGTCAGCGCGCTCATCAGCCTCACGCAGGTGCTCACCTCGATGCAGGATATGACGCTTTCAACTGTCCCACGCCTGGCTGCCGTGGGCGCATTCGCTTTTTGGCTGACGCCCTGGATGATGCGCAAGCTGGTGCAATTTACCGTCGCGCTGTTTGGCGACTTCCATCATTTCGTCGAGTGAGGCCTTCAGGTGCCGAGTGATCGAAGCTTTCATCGGCCGCGCCGTTCTCGTCGCTTTTCGCGTCGGAGGCTTGATGAGTTTTGCGCCGTTTTTCAGCAACGCTTCGGTGAACTTCCGCGTGAAAGCCGTGTTCACCATCGCGCTCACCGTACTTTTGCTGCCGGTCTATTCCTCGCCCGAATCCGTGCTCGTGCCCTCCTCCGCGGCTTCCTGGGGCGCGGTGGCGCTCAGCGAAGCGGCTCTCGGCGTTGCCATCGGGCTGATCGTTCAATTCGTATTCGACGGCATGCAGCTCGCCGGGCAGATCATCAGTTTTCAGTTCGGGTTTTCGCTGGTGAACATCATCGACCCGAATACCCAAGTCGAAATCACGGTCCTCTCCACACTTCACGATCTCGCCACGCTTTTGATCTTCATGCAGCTCGGCGTGCACCGCTGGGTTCTGCGCGCGGTGGCCGCAAGCTTCCAACTGATTCCCGCCGGCACTCTCCCATCGATCGCGCTGCGCGCGCCCGATTTATTGCGCCTGGCCACCTCGATGTGGCTCATCGGCGCGGAAATTGCCTTCCCGGTGCTGCTTGCCACCATGCTCACGGACTTGACCGTCGGGTTCATCAGCAAGGCTTCTCCGCAATTCCCCGCGCTGTTTTTCGGAATATCCGTCAAGTTCCTTCTCGGGGTTGCGGTGCTGTACGGCGTCTTTGCGTATTGGCCCGGGCTTCTCGAGCGCGATTTCTTCCACGCGCTCACTCATCTGGAAACTTTTCTCTCGAATTTGCGCGGAGGCGGGTGAGCGATGGCCGGTGAGGACAGGACTCAGCGCGCAACAGCGCGGCGGAGGGAACAGGCCCGTGAGCGCGGCCAGATTGTCCGCAGCCGCGAGCTTCCGGCAGCGCTCACGCTGCTCGGCGTTGCCATGCTCATGCGCTGGGGACAATCCGGCTGGATTTCCGTGTGGCGCGATTTGTTCCGCCATCTTCTCACGGCCGTTTCCCACAGCGAGATCGCGTCGCTCGCCCTGCTGATGAACCTGACGGCAGGGAATGCGGTGCGCTGGGCTGCGCCGCCGCTCGTGTTCGCGTGGTGCATTTCTGCCTTCGGCTTGATGGCGCAGGGAGGGTTCTTATTCGCGCCCCAAGCGTTCGGACTGAATTGGGAGCGCTTCAATCCGGCGAGCAACGTCGGCCGAATTTTTTCTCTCGCGGGATTGAGTCCGCTGCTGAAGTCGCTCATCCCGCTCTCGATTGTTCTTTACCTGTTTGCCGCCATTCTCATGCGCGAGTGGGCCCATATTCTGAATTCCTCCCACATGGCGCTTCCGGCCGCGCTCGCCTTGCTTTTCAGCATCCTTTACGAACTTTCCTGGAAAGCGGGGCTTGTTCTTCTGTTCTGGTCGGGACTCGACTACGGCATCCAGTATTGGAACTACGAGCGCTCGCTGCGGATGACCACGCAGGAAGTGCGTGATGAAGCGAAAGACACGCAGGGCAACCCCGCCACGCGCAATCGCATGCGGCGCCGCATGCGCGACGTTCGCCGGCGTCTCATGCTGCGCCAGGTGGCTCGCGCCACCGTCGTCATCACCAACCCCGAGGAATACGCCGTCGCCCTTGAATATATCCCTGAAAAAATGCCGGCGCCGCTCGTCCTTGCCAAAGGCCGCGGGCTCCTCGCGCAGAAGATCAAGCGCGAAGCCCGATGGTACGAAGTCCCCATCGTCGAAAACCCGCCGCTCGCTCAGGCGCTCTACCGCACGGTGGAAGTCGGCGCCACGATTCCGGCCAAGCTCTACATGGCGGTGGCCGAAGTCCTCGCATTTATCTTCCGCGCGCAGGCTCGCGTGCGTGCGGAAAAAGAGGCGCGCGATGCAAAAGCCCGAGGCCCGCAGCCTCCGAAGGGATAGCGCGACCACATGGCCACCGCTCCGAAACCGCTCCCTTTACTCGCCACCGGCCGGGAAGCCTACGTTCCGATTGCGGCGGTAGCCATCGTCTTCGTGATGATCGTCCCCGTTCCGGCTCTGGTCCTCGATTTGCTCCTGGCCATGAGCATCACGCTTGCTGTCTTGGTTCTGCTCGCTTCCCTGCAAATACTGAAGCCGGTTGAATTTTCCGTTTTTCCCACTTTGATTTTGTTGCTCACTCTGTTCCGGCTGTCTCTCAATCTGGCCAGCACGCGCCGGATTCTTCTCCACGGAAGCGAAGGCACGGCCGCGGCGGGGAAGGTGATCGAGTCGTTCGGGCAGTTCGTGGTCGGCGGCAATTACGTGGTCGGCTTCGTCGTTTTCCTGGCGCTTATCGCCATCCAGTATCTCGTCATCAACCATGGCGCGGTGCGCACGGCGGAAGTTTCGGCGCGGTTCACTCTCGACGCCATGCCCGGGAAACAGATGGCCATCGACGCCGACCTCAACGCCGGCCTCATCGACGAGCGCAACGCTCGCAGCCGGCGCGAGCAGATCACGCGGGAAGCCGAGTTCTACGGAGCGATGGACGGCGCGGCGCGTTTCAGCCAGCGCGACGCGCTGGCCACGATTCTCATCACCGCGATCAACATTATTGCCGGGTTCTTGATCGGCGTGTTTCAGCAGGGCATGCAGCTTCGCGATGCGCTCACCACGTACACGATTCTCACTGTCGGCGACGGCCTGGTCACTCTCATTCCTTCGCTGCTGGTTTCCGTTTCCGGCGGCATCGTGGTTACACGCGCGTCCTCGGATGTCCCGATCGGCGTCGACCTCACCAATCAGCTTCTTGCCAAGCGGCGCACCCTATTCATCGCCGCTACCGTAATGAGTTTGTTGACGCTTATTCCCGGGCTTCCGAAATTTTCTTTTCTCGTGCTTGCGGGCGGCATCGCTCTTCTGGGCATGCGCCTGAAGGAAGAGCTTCCGGCGAAAGCAAAAGAAGCCGAAGCCGAGCGCAAGCCGAGCCCGCAGGAGCAGCTCGAAACGCTCCTCAAGCTCGACGATATCAGCGTCGAAGTCGGCTACGGCCTGATTCCGCTGGTGGACCAGAAAGCCGGAGGGCAAATGCTTCCGCGGATTCGCGCTCTGCGCCGCCATCTCGCCACCGAGCTGGGCTTCATCGTCCCGGCCATCCATATCACGGACAACATGCGGCTGAAACCTCGCGAATATGTCCTTCGGCTGCGCGGAGTGGAAATCGCTCGCGGCGAAACCTACCAGGATTGGCTGCTGGCCATCAGCTCGGAAGCTTCGCCGCCCGCGCTCGAAGGCATCGAGACACGCGAGCCCGCTTTCGGCGTCCCCGCGCGGTGGATTCCCGCCAATCTTCGCGACACCGCTCTCGGCGCGGGCTATGCCGTTGTCGAACAAACCTCCGTGATCGCCACTCATTTGGCCGAAGTGATCCGCCGCCACGCGCATGAAGTGCTCACTCGCCAGGAGACCAAGCGCCTCCTCGACTCGATTGCCGAAACGCATCCGAAGCTTGTGGAAGAGCTCGTTCCGCGCGTGCTCAGCCTGGGCGAGACCGAAAAAATCCTCCAGCAGCTTTTGCGCGAGCAAGTCTCCATTCGCGACCTCTCCACCATTCTCGAAACTCTCATCGACGCGTCCGCTCTCAATCGCAACCTGGTTTTCCTTGTCGAATCCGTGCGCCAGGCTCTCGGACGCGCCTTGGTTCAACCGCTGCTTCAAGACGACGGCAAGCTGAAGGTTCTTGCCGTCGATCCCAACCTCGAAGACGAAATCAACCGCGCGTTTGATCCGCAGGCCGCCGCGAGCCGCAATGCCGCGCTCCAGACAGGATTCCTCCGCCGGGTGCTCGACGGCCTGCGCCGCATCGCCGGAGAACAGCTCACGGTCGCCTCTCCCATTTTGCTCTGCGGCAGCCCGGCGCGATTCCACTTGCGGCGGGTGCTCGAGCCGTTTGTGCCGCGCATCGTGGTTCTTTCTCCCGCGGAGATTCCCGCGGTCGTCGCCGTCCAGTCCATGGGGGTGGTGCAATGAAGCCGCGTAAGGAGCGCGATTGAGCGACACCCACCCACGCGCCGGCCACGCTGTCTCCGAGCTCGACGAGGCTCAGCGGGATAAGCTCCTTCTCGAGCACCTTCCCCAGGTGCAGTACATCGCGCGCCGGATTCACGATCGCCTGCCTCCGCAGGTGCTGCTTGAAGACCTGGTCCACGCCGGAATCCTCGGCTTGATGGACGCCGTCCGGAAATTCGATCCCAGCAAAAATGTGCAGCTCAAGCACTACGCCGAATTCCGTATCCGCGGGGCCATCCTCGATAGCCTCCGCCAGATTGACTGGAGCCCGCGCATGTTGCGCCGCCAGGCGCGCCGCCTGGAGCAGGCCATCTCGGATTGCAAAGCCAAGTTTGGCCGCGATCCCACCGAACCCGAAATCGCCGCGGAGCTCAACATGACTTTGGAAAGCTTGCAGCACTTGATGGGAGATCTCCGCGGGCTCGACATCGGCAGCCTTCAGTCCGACTCCGATGGTCCGGGCGCCAGCGAAGAAACGATTCAAGCGCATCCCGGCTCCGAAGAAGAGGATCCGTTCCAACGCACCTTGAAATCCGAAATGACGTCGCTGCTGGCCCGCGCCATCGGCGAGCTTCCCGACCGCGAACGCCAGATTCTCGCGCTCTATCACTTCGAAGAACTCACCATGAAGGAGGTCGGCGCCGCGCTCGGCATCGGTGAATCCCGCGTGTCGCAAATTCATACGGCCGCGCTTCTGCGCCTGCGCGTCCGCCTGCGCGAGCTGATGCAGAAAGCGCCGCCGAAGCCGCCGCCGAAGCCGCATCTGCCGGCGCAGCCTATTTCCAGCATCGCCTCAGAAAAAATCCTCCGGGAGATCGCCTCGTGGAAAAAGTCCTGACGCAGGAAGAAATCGACCTGCTGTTTCGCAAGGCGCAGGGCACTGCTCCCAAGGCTGCTCCCGCTGCAACATCGCGGGTTGTCAAACCGTGCGACTTCCGCCAGGCCGGCCAGCTCGGGAAAGAGCAGGTCCGCCAGGTCACCTTGCTGCATGAAGCCTTTGCTCCCAACCTGGCCAATTCGCTCGGCGCCTATCTCCGTGTGGGCCTTCAGGTGAGTCTCGTGGCGGTCGAGCAGCTCGTGTATTCCGAATTCCTCACCCGCATTCCCGAGCAAACCTATTTCGCAACATCCCAGTTGATGCCGCTGGAGGAAATTTCGGGGATCCAGGTGGACCTCTCTCTCGCTTTTCCCATGATCGATCTCCTCCTCGGAGGGCCGGGCCAGGGCCTGGCGGAGCCGCGCGATCTGACCGAAATCGAAGAGCAGATACTCGAGAGCGTGATCGTGCTGGTGTGCCGGGAACTCGAAAATACCTGGCAGTCGGTGCTGCCGCTGAAATTTCAGCCGGGCCAGCGAGTGAAGTCGACGCAGATCATCTCGCTGATTCCTCAGGCCGAGCACATTTTGAATCTGAGCTTCGAACTGAAGCTCACCGACACGCGCGGCAACATGAACATTGTTTTTCCGGCCGCAGTCTCCAACATGCTCCTGCGGAAGCTGGCGCAGCAGGGGATGATTCAGCGCCGGCGGTTCTCCACCGACAATGCGGACCGGCTTCGCGAACTTCTTCATGACTCCAAATTCACCGTCGAGCTCGAGCTGGGCAACATTCCGCTGCGCATCCGCGAGGTGGTGGACATGCTTCCCGGCGAGATTCTGCCGCTGCACCACTCGCTGCGCGAATCCATGGCGGTGACGGTGAACGGACACCCGATTTTCAGCGGCGTTCCTGTGAGCTGCGGGCCCTTGCGGGGGGGCTTGATCCAGGAACTTGTCGCCACGAGGGAGTCGGCTGAAAAGAGCGGCTCGTGAGCCCCGATCCCACTCCCGAAGTCTTCATCCCCGATCAGGAATACTCCCACATCTGGGCGCAGGCCACCGCGCAGACTCTGGAACAGCTCCAGGGTGCGCCCCTCATTCCCGCGCCGGAAGGCCCGGCGCCTCCAGCGAAAGAAGGCGCGCCAGGGGGAGAAACTCTGAGCGCGCTGTTTAAAGTTTCCGGAGCGTTGAATGGTGAGCAATCCTTTCAGTTCTTAAGGTCCGACGGCGTTCGCCTGGCGCAATTGCTCATGGGCGAAACTCTCGATCCCAGCGCGGCATTCACCGAGGGCCATGCCGACGCGTTGAATGAAATATTCCGCCAGTTTGCCGGCCTTGCCGCAACCGCTTGCAAATCGAAGTACGGCGCGGAAGTCCAGTTCGAATTGCTGCCGGGGAAATTTGCCGCGTGGACGCCCGCGAACAATTCGATTTGGACATTCAGTTCCGAAAAAATCCCCGCGCTGCAATGGACGATGCTGTTCAGCCCGGAATTGCACGGAAGCCTCGAAGCGGCTCATCAAGCCACTTCGGCGCCTGCGCCCGCGCCGCCTGCCGAAGCTGCAGCGCCCGCTGAAGCTACGGCGCCTGCTGCTTCCGCTCCTTCTGCCGAACCTGCGCCGGCCGCAGTCGAAGGTGCACCCGCCGCACCGCCCGCCGCTCCTGCTGCGGCGGCAACTCCGTCGGAGGAACCGGCGCAAACCGCTCCTGCTGCCCCAGAAACGAAACCGGCAGAGGCGGCGCCTCCTGCACCCACAGAGCCTCCTCCCACCGCGGCCCCACCCGTTCCGCCGGCGTCGCCACCGGTTGCTGCACCTGCTGCGCCACCGCCGCCGGCGCCCGTTGCTGCGCCGCCGGCGCCCCCGCCGAAACCATTCGTGCCGCCTCCTCCTCCGCCCCGCGCGCCGGCTGCCGCACCGCCGCCCGCGCCCCCACCGGCGCCACCGCCCGCGCCGAATCCGGCAAATCTGGATCTGCTTCTTGACGTGGTCCTGGAAGCCACGCTGCGTTTCGGCCAGAGAGAAATGATCCTGCGCGAGATTTTAGAATTGCGCCCCGGCTCGGTGATCGAGCTGAACCGGCGCGTCCAGGAGCCGGCGGAATTGCTCGTCGCTGGCCGCGTAATTGCTCGGGGAGAGGTGGTCATTGTGGATGGCGCCTATGGACTCCGAATCACGGACATCACGCAGCCGCATCAACGATTGGAATCTGTGGAGGCCTGAGAGCCGGATGCAGCGAAACAACCCGCTGGATTTCGCGAATTCCCGCTCCCGGGACGAACTGCATCGGAGAATTCGCTTGGAATGCAACAATCCGGATTGCCCGTTCCGCAATCCTTTGCGCAAGCTCCTGGGCAGCCGCACGAGCGAAGGCGTAATGCTCCAGGGGCGGTGGTATTGCGGGCTGGACTGTTTCGAGTCGGCCATCACGGCAATTTTTGCCGATCTCATCAAGCTGCCCGATGAGCCTCTGGCGCGCCCGCGGCGCATCCCCATCGGTCTGCTGCTGCTTGGGCGCGGCATCATCAACGAGCAACAACTCAAGGCCGCGCTCCACGCACAACGGGAACAGAACGGCGACCGGCTGGGCCGCGTGCTCGTGCGGCTCGGCATCGTTTCCCAGCAAGATGTTTCCACCGCGCTCGCCCTTCAGTGGGGATGTGCTGTTTTTCCTCTCGAGCGCGATCGCCGCTATCGCGATTGCTCCCAGATTCTTCCCCTCGCCTTGCTCGAGTCCTGCCGCATGGTGCCGCTTCATTACATGCCTGCAAGCCAGTGGCTCTTTCTTGGCTTCTGCGAGGATCTCGACCACACCGCCATCTACTCCGTCGAGCGCCTGCTCTTGAGCCGCACCGAGCCCTGCGTCGTAACCGATTCCGCACTGGAAACCGTTCTCGATGAAATCCGCGGAATGACGCGGCCGTGCGAGATCGTCTTCGAGCGCCTTTGGACCGCTACGGAAATGGCGCGTACGATTCGGGACTACGCCGTGAAGCTCGGTGCGGACGAACTGCTGCTCGCTCGCCCTCGCCAGTTTCTTTGGGCGCGGCTCCGGGCCTCGGGCCGCCCGTATGATCTTATGTTCCGCCTTCCCCCGGCACAGCTTGCCGCTTCGTGATCGGATGCCCGCCTCATTCGCACCTGAGCATGGAATCGACTCAAATGCTTTTCCTCCGGGCGCGTGCCATTCGGGAACGGTGCCTCCGCTGGATGCGGCGTGCCAAACCACGAGCTCCGGCGCGCCACCTGCTCCGCATTCTCGCCTAATGCCCTTTTCCTTGTGGCCGATAGAGACGGAGAGGAAGCTCACTCGGTCCTTGGAGAACGCCGTGCCATCCACAACGGCTAACGCTCGAGCAGCCACTGCTTTTCCGGACGACCCACCTGACATCCTGAGAAAACGCGAAATCGCCAGCGTCGATCGCCAACAAATTTTCAAGCCGGCTGCGCCTCGCCTGCGTGGTCCGGAAGCGGGCCTGGATGCGTTGCTGACTGCCGAACTGGTGGACCTGCGGCAGGTGACCGAAAGGATTCGCCAGCAGCCGGGATTTGAACAGCTTGTCCTGCGGCTCAGCACCTCGCTGGCTCTTTCCCCCGATGTTCCACCCACGACAGTTGAGGAAGCCGCCATCGTCCTCGGTACCGACCGCCTGCGTGTCCTTACGTATGCATGGTCTTTGCTTTCGCAGCATTCCTCCGCGGACAACGATTCGGCAGCCCTTTCCATCGAAGATTGGACTCCGGAGGCGCTGTATCTTGCCAGCTTCTTCTGGTGGCTGGGATTCGACTCCTTCGACAGCAAGGCGCGCATCTCGCGCGAAAAGCCGGAACGCTTCGGGGTGGAAGAGGAACAGCTCGTGCGCCTCACGGAAATTCTTTTACGAGATTTCATGGCGCTCATCCCCTTCGTCGAGCCCGCATTGTGGAAGCCTCGCGAGAGAGCGGCCCTCGCGGGCCTCGCCCGTCTGCGCAAGGAGGAGGGAGCATGAAAGCCATCAAGGTGCTGATCGTGGATGATTCGGCCGTCATGCGCAAAATCGTGGAGCGCTGCCTGCGACAAGCCGGAATCGACGTGAAGGAAGTGGTGGAAGCGAGCAACGGCATCGAAGGGCTCGCGGCAGTGAAGGCCGGCCCGGTGGATTTGATTCTGAGCGACATCAACATGCCCGCCATGGACGGCCTCGAGTTTCTCCAGGGCCTCCGCGGCGAGGCCAACGCCTCCAATACGCCGGTCATCATGATTACAACCGAAGGCAGCGAGTCCCGCGTCGTCGAAGCGCTCACCGCCGGCGCGCGCGGCTATATCCGCAAACCATTCACTCCCGATCAGGTGAAAGAACGCGTCACCCCGCTCCTGGAGGCCATGCGATGAATCCTGCACTCTCGGAGAGAGCATCCTCGCGCGTCCGCCCGGATTCCACCTGGGCGGCGATGATTCAGATGGCCGCACACGAAGTGTTCCAGCTCATGGTGAACTCCGATGTCCAGATTTGCGAGAATCCGCCGGAGGCCCAGTCCGGAAAAGTCTCCGCCATGGTCGGCATGGCGGGCACGCTCGGCGCCATCTTCCGGTTCCGCTGCGCCGAAGAGAGCGCCCTCAGCATCGCCAAAAAAATGCTGGGCGTGCAGAAGATGGACAACGTCTCGGAAGCCTTCGACGCCATGGGCGAAATTTGCAACATGCTGGCCGGCAATTTCAAAGCGAAGATCTCCGTTCTGGCCGACGGGTGCCTGCTCTCGGTCCCTACCGTGGTTGTGGGTGAGGATTACGAAGTCCGCTCCGTTCCGAGCGGCGAACACATTGAAGTCTGCCTGCAATACGAAGGGAAGCCCATGTGGCTGACCCTCGAAATCAGCGGCTGAATTTCGCCGGCGGCGCGGCAATTCTTGCCTCCTCAGCCGCCGGCCACGGCAAATACTCCGGCACCCCTTCCTGGCATTTCTTCCTTTCACCCCGGCGGCGCCACTTTTTCGCACCATTGGCTCGTTTTCTCGCAGGCAATTGACTAGGCCGCTTTGGTTCCCGGCTTGCATGCTCCCATCCGGGGAACACGACTGATGAACAGCGGATACTATGCGGCCTACACCGGCCTTGCCGCGCGCATGGAAGCGCTCGACTTGCTCGCCAATAATCTCGCCAACGCCAATACCACCGGCTTTCGCGGGCAGAACGAGTTCTATCGCGACGTCACCGCCAGCTTGCCTGACTTTCCGCTGACTCCGTTGAATCGCGCCATCAACGATTTCGCCGTCCTCGGCGGCACCAGCCTCGATCTGCGCCAGGCCAACCTGACTCCCACGGGCAACAATCTGGACCTGGCCATCAGCGGCCCGGGGTTCTTCGCTGTGAACACGCCGCGCGGAGTTCGTTACACGCGCAACGGACAGTTCCATGTCAATACGGCGGGCCAGATCGTCACCGAGTCCAACGACATCGTCCTCGGCCCCAACGGCCCTATCCAGCTTCCTCCCGGCCAGGTGGAAATCTCTTCCGACGGCACCGTTTCCGTTGCCAGCGCCGTCGCGGGGCAGGTCCGCCTCGTCGAGTTCGCGCCGGAAACGCAGTTGACCCCGGAAGGCAACAGCTACCTCCTCGCGCCGGCGGGCACCGAACTCGCCGCGAAGAATTCCGAAGTCACCCAGGGCATGCTCGAAGCCTCCAACGTGGATCCGGTTCATGCCACGGTTCGCCTCATGATTCTCCAGCGCCACGCCGAGCAACTTGAACGCACTCTTTCGATCTTTCTCAATGATTTCAACCGCACCGCCGCAACCGATCTCGCGCGCGACTGAGCGCCGCCAAAGGAGCCGCCATGTACCGATCGCTTTACACCGCAGCCAGCGGCATGATTGCCCAGGAGCTGAACCTGGACAACATCGCCAACAACCTGGCCAACGCCAATACCACCGGTTTCTACCGCCGCCGCCTCCAGTTTCAAGATTTGATTTACCAGACCGTGGTCACTCCCGGCGCGCCCGCCACTCAGCAGACCATCATTCCCTCGGGCTTGCAGATCGGCCTTGGCTCCCGCTCGGCCGCCACCGAAGTGATCAACCAGCAGGGCAATTTCGATTTCACCGGCAACCAGCTCGACCTGGCGATTCAAGGCGGCGGATTCTTTCAGATCCTGCTTCCGAGCGGCGAAATCGCTTACACGCGCGACGGCAGCTTTCACGTGGACAACGTGGGCAACATCGTCACCTCCGACGGCAATGCCGTTCAGCCCGCCATTACCATCCCTGCCGATGCGCTCACGATCACAGTCGGCACCGACGGCACCGTGAGCGTCACCGCTCCCAACCAGCAGCAGCCCACGCAGGTGGGGCAGATTCAATTGGCGCTGTTTCAGAATCCCGGCGGCTTAAACAGCATCGGGCAAAATCTGTTCGAAGCCACGGGCGCTTCCGGCGACCCCATCCTTGGGACTCCGGGCGGCGCCGAAGGGCTGGGCACAATCCAGCAGGGTGCTGTCGAGGAATCCAACGTTGACGTGGTCACCGAGTTCATCAACATGATCCTCGCCCAGCGTTCCTACGAAGCCAATTCACGCGTGGTCCATGCCGCCGACGAAATGTTCCAGACCCTGAACGGGCTGACAACATAACCCGGGTTCCGTGAATTGAACGGGGACGATCCGGCGTTGCAGGCGATGGCCGCTGAAACCCGGCTTGCCATTTCTTTTCACTATTTTTGCCCCCCTATTTTGTGACGATTAGAAATGACCCCGGTCTTTTATTTTCAGAGAGTTACGGCGATTTCTACTCGAATTGGGTGACGATTAGAATTTGCCATTCCAGTGGGGGATCGCGCGTGATCGGACCGGGAACGAGCAGATGAAACAGAAGGGAACGGCATATGCCGGCGCAGTCGACTTTTGAGTCCCGCGTTGCGCATTCAAAATTCTCCACAGCTACCATGGCACCAATTCGAAAGCGATGCAACCGATAAGGCCTGTGGACTTTTTTCGGACCGAGGCATTTATTGCGAGGGAAGAGGGCGGCGAATAACCCGTGAGGAATCAGGCCATTACGTCGAGATTGTTTCCGATGACATTGTCCACGCTTTGGACGTCGCTCGCATTGAGCATTTCCTCGATGTTGAGCTTGGCTTCGTTGACGGCTGTGTTGAGCGCGGTGATCGTGGCGCTGGGCGGAGGTGCGGCTGCGAGCCCGTCACTCTGATTGATCAGGGCCAGAAGGTCGGCCCCATTCGCCTGGCTGATTGGACCAACTCCCACAGATCCTCCAGCCCGCTCGTTGGCGGACATGCCTGTAGCGTTCTCATCTTTAATCGGCAGACCGGACTGGAACGTTAACGGCAAGGGGGGGGCAGCCACGTGGAAGAAGGCCGCGCTGGCACTGCAAGTTGTGCCGCAGTGGAACGGGCCTGCATTGAAGACCGCACTTGATCGCAACCATCCCAGGGAAATGGCTTCTTGCTTGGCCGGATTGCGATTTTGAGCAAGCCACGCTTTACTTTTCCCACCGAAGGGCATAACTATAGATTCGGCGGCTTTTGGGTGATTCCCGAAACTGGAAAGACCCCGATTGCGCGGCTCAAAGCCCCAGCCTAAAATACCGATTCCTTAAGGACGAATCGCGCCCGCAGAAAGCCTCCGAAGCAGAGGAACTGGCGTTCACGATCTGCCGAGGGAACAATATGACCCAGGCCTGGAAACAACTGGAAGGGCAGACTGTCGGTGAAAAATTCCTCTTGCGCGAATACGTGGGCGGCTCGAGTCATAGCGGAGTGTTTCTCACCGAGCGCTCCGGGGAAGAACCCGAACGCGCGGCCATCAAGCTGATTCCCGCCGACCCGCAGAGCGCCAAGCTGCAACTTTCGCGTTGGGAACAGGCCGCAAAGATCTCGCATCCGCATTTGCTGCGCCTGTTTGAGTCAGGGCGCTGCCGCTTGGGCGAAACCGAGATGCTTTACGTCGTAATGGAACCCGCCAGCGAGGACCTTTCCCAGATTCTCCCGCAGCGCCCGCTCACAGCCAGCGAAACGCGAGAGATGCTGAAGCCGGTGGTCGAGGCGCTTGCTCATCTACACGCGGCCGGGTTCGTTCACGGCCATATGAAACCAGCGAACGTCATGGTCGCAGATGAGCATGTGAAGCTCTCGAGCGACGGGGTTTGCCGTATCGGCGACCGGGCGACCGGGGGCAGCCGGCCGAGCGCTTATGATCCCCCCGAGGCGAGCAGCGGCGGAATCATGCCCGCCGCGGATGTGTGGGCGCTCGGCGTCACAGTTGTTGAAGCCTTGACTCAGAAGCTGCCTGTGTGGGAGCGGTTTCAAGAATCGGAGCCTGCGCTCCCCGACACGTTGCCGGCCGAGTTCCGCGATTTTGCGCGGCACTGCCTGAAACGCGACCCGCAGCGGCGGTGGGGATTGGCCGAGGTTGACCGTTGGCTGCGACCGGGCGAGGCCGCAACGCGGAAAACCGCCAGCGACACGCCGCGCCCGGCTGTCGCTTCAGCTGCAGCGTCACATTGGCGCCACGCCATCCCGGCCGTTGGATTGGCACTTGCCGCCGTTGCCCTAGTTGCTGTGATCTCCTTCATGAATCGGCGCCCGGAAGCGGGAACCGCTTCGCCGGCGCTCACCGATGCTCAGCGCGCGGAGACTCCCGAGAGCAGGGAAGCCGCACGGCCGAAAACCCCCGCCGCGGAACCCGCGGCGCCGTCTGTACCAAGCGCTCCCTCGATCACGAATGCCTCTGCCCGCTCCAATCCCAAGCCTGCGGAGCCTGCGAAAGTCCCTGCCCGGCAAGTGGTCCGCGGCGAAGTGGTCCAGCAAGTGATGCCGGAAGTGTCTGAAAAAGCGCGCGCCTCGATTCAAGGACGCGTTCGAGTGAGCGTGAAAGTGGATGTAGATCCCGCGGGCAACGTGACCTCCGCAGAATTGGAATCCGCCGGCCCCAGCAAGTACTTCGCGGACGCCGCGCAGCGCGCCGCGCGGCAGTGGAAATTCTCGCCCGCGACCGTTGACGGCGAGAATGCGGCGAGAGAATGGATTCTGCGATTTGAATTTGCTGGTGGTGGTACTACCGTGCGTCCTGCACCGAGATTCCCCTGACGCATCTGGCCCAGGCGTCGTGCGGCTTATGACCGGCATAAACGCAGCTTATCTGGAACGATTCTTGTCTTGATTTTACTTTCCCTCTGAAGTAATCTTCCGCCCGCGTCAACCGTCCACGTCCCACCGGTTTTGCGATTTTCCGTGTGTCTTTGCAGGAGGTGTACCTCGCGGTCCGGCGCTAGCGGATTGCTGTGCCAAAGATCAGTGAAAAAAGGAGCAAGGCTTATGTTGCGAAAAGCATGTCCTGTAGTGGCTCTGGGTTGCCTAGTGGCGTTACTCCTCGTCAGCGGCCTTCCCGTGTATGCTCAATCGAGCGCCGCATCTCGCGCGCTGATTACGCAGAAAATTGATGAATCGGCTCTTGTGAGATTGGCCGGTAACACGCGGCCGGAGGTCCAGTACAGTCGCGATCTGGGCCTCGTTTCAGACAGTCTTCAGTTGTCGCACATGTATTTGCAGATGAAGATGTCGCCGGACCAGGAAGCGGACGTCGCGGCGTTCGTCACTCGCCTTCACGATCCGGCTGCCGCCGAGTACCACAAGTGGCTCTCCGTCCCGGAAATTGAGAACCGCTTCGGCCCCGCCCCGGAAGATCTTCGCGCTGTTTCGACGTGGCTCGAATCCCACGGCTTCACCATCAACGTGGTTTATCGTGCCAATGGCGTGATTGACTTCTCCGGCCCGGCCAGCGCAATCCGCGAAGCCTTTCACACCGAAATTCACAATATCGAAGTGAAGGGCGCCGTTCACATCGCCAACATCCGGGATCCGCAGATTCCCGCAGCTCTCTTTCCGGCTGTCGTGGGCGTCACTTCCATGAACGACTTCCGTCCGCACACGAACATCAAGCCGCGCATGCAATTCGATAGCGGGAGTCCGATTTGGCCGTTCTTGCTGGTGCCCGGCGATCTGGCGACCATTTACGATTTCAACCCGGTTTATCAGGCTGGGATCTCCGGTAGGGGCCAGACCATCATGGTCGTCGAGGATAGCGACATCTACTCCGCCGACGACTGGAATAATTTCCGGGCCGCCTTTGGCCTCAACACCCGGTTCCCCAGCGGCTCGCTCCAACAGACCCATCCGCAACCCTCGAACAGCCCGGCGAATGGCGGGCCTTGTGCCGATCCCCTTGTCAACCCGGACGACGGCGAAGCCGCAGTGGACATGGAGTGGGCCAGCGCGGCCGCTCCCGGCGCCACAATCGTGGTAGCTTCTTGCGCCGACACGAACACCAACTTTGGCGGCTTTATCGCCATCCAGAACGTTCTTACCAATTTTCCTCCGCCTCCCGGGGTCATCAGCATCAGTTATGGCCAATCCGAGAGCGAGGACGGCGCCAGCTTCAACATCTACATTGACTCCCTCTACCGCCTTGGAGTGCTGCGCGGTGTTTCTATCTATGTCTCAGCAGGTGATGCCGACGGAGACACCACCGACCAGTTTGGGCCCGCCGCTGTTGCCGGCCTGAATGTGAGCGGCTTTACGGTCTCGCAATACGATGTTTCCGTCGGCGGAACCGACTTCACCGACACGTTCAACAATCAAAATGCCACCTATTGGAGCCCTATCAACGGGCCGTTCTTCAATTCGGCCTTGAGTTACATCCCGGAAATGCCCTGGGACGACTCTTGTGCCAACGTACCGCTTACCAAGTTCGCAGGTTTTGCCACTCCCTACGGAGCCGACGGCTTCTGCAATTCCAAGTTTGGAGAGAACTTTCTGATCGTTGCAGGGGGCAGCGGCGGAGCCAGCAGTTGCTTTACGGGGACTCCGGCGATCTTTGGTGTTGTCGGGGGTACCTGCAACGGTTATCCAAAGCCCCCCTTCCAGTATCTGGCCGCGGGTATTCCCTTTGACGGCGTCCGCGACATTCCCGATATCACCATGTTCGCCGCCAACGGGCTGTGGGGCCACTACTATGTGTTTTGCTACTCCGACCCCAACTTCGGGGGTTCACCCTGTGTAGCCGGTCATCCGGAGCTCTGGGCGGGCGCAGGAGGCACTTCATTCGGCGCCCCCATCATGGCTGGGGTTCAGGCGCTCATCAACCAAGCGGTTGACACCCAGTTCCAGGGCGATCCCAACTTCGTCTATTACCCTCTCGACCTTCTGCAGAATGTGGAACTCCCGCTCTCGGCCTGCAATTCCAACCTGGGCGCGAACGTGAACCCACGCTGCATCTTCCACGACGTGACATTTGGTGATAACGACGTGAATTGCCTGCCGCTCACGAACCCGATTACGGGGGCTGTGATCGGCACATTCAATTGCTTCCTCGATGGCGCCACCAACGGTGTCTTGTCCCTTTCGAACAACACCTACGAGCCAACTTACACTGCCAAGCTGGGATATGATCTCACCTCCGGCATTGGTAGCGCGGATGTGTTCCACCTGGTCAAAAATTGGCCAGGCAGTAAACTGCACTAGACGCTGTTCTCGACTTGATTGAATCGGAGCCGCAGCCCTTGGCGAGCCCCGGGGCTGCGGCCTCCATTCAATCCCGATTAGCTGCAGTCGCAGAAGTCAGTAAGATGCGCGTGCACTCTAGCCCAATCTCCCCAACTACGACGTAACGCTCCATCAACCGTCTTACGTCTTAGACCAAATATTGCCTCCTTGATTTTTGTCGGTTCTTGCGCTACTGTCCCCGCCAGCGTCAACCGTCCACGTCCCCCCGGTTCTTCGCATGTCGGTGTATCTTTGCAGGAGGTCTACCCCCCGCTCCGGCGCTAGCGGATTGCAACGCCAAAGATTAGTGAAAAAAAGGAGCAAGACTTATGTCGCCAAAAGCACGTCCTGTCGTGGCTCTAGGCTGCTTGATGGCTTTTCTGCTCGTCTGCGGCCTTCCCGTGTATGCTCAATCGAGCGCCGCGTCTCACGTTTTGATTTCCCAGAAAGTGGATGAATCGGCCCTGGTCACCCTGGCTGGCAACACCCGTCCGGAAGTGCACTTTGCGCGGGATCTCGGGCGGGTTTCAGACGATCTCGAGTTGTCGCACATGTATTTGCAGATGAAAATGGCGCCGGAGCAGGAAGCGGATGTTGCCGCGCTGATCAACCGCTTGCACGATTCCGATTCCGCCGAGTATCACAAGTGGCTTTCCCTGGCGGAAATCGAGAGCCGCTTCGGCCCGGCGCCGGAAGATATCAAAACGGTGACGGCGTGGCTGGAATCGCATGGCTTCACAGTCAACGCAGTCTATCGCGCCAATGGCGTGATCGACTTCTCCGGCCCGGCCAGCGCGATCCGCGGAGCGTTTCATACGGAGATTCACAACATCGAAGTGAGGGGCGCCACGCATATCGCCAATGTGCGGGATCCGCAGATTCCGGCAGCTCTGTTTCCGGCCGTCGTTGGCGTCACCTCCATGAACGACTTCCGTCCGCAGGCATTGGTTCACCCCCGCAAGTCATTCGACTCGGGCAACCCCAACTTTCCTTTCCCGTTGGTGCCCGGTGATCTGACAACGATCTACGACATCAATCCAGTCTATAAAGCGGGCATCACTGGAAGAGGGCAGGCGGTGGTGGTGATCGAGGACACCGATCTCTACACGGCCGATGATTGGACCGTCTTCCGTCACACGTTTGGGTTGGACACGCGATTCCCGCATGGTTCGCTCGCGACGATCCATCCGCAACCCTCGAACAACCCCCTGAACGCCGGCCCCTGCGCCGATCCCGAGGTAAACGCGGACGACGCGGAAGCAGCCGTGGACGTCGAATGGGCCAGCGCGTCGGCTCCCGATGCGGCTATCATCTTGGCCAGTTGCGCCGACACGAACACCAACTTCGGCGGCTTTATCGCCTTGCAAAACCTCCTGACTTCCTACCCTCCGCCTCCGGGGATCGTCAGCATCAGCTACCTGGAAGCTGAGAGCCTCGATGGCGCAAGCTTTAATGTCTATATCAACGCGCTCTACCGTCTGGCGGTCTTGCGAGGCGTTTCCATCTACGTGGCCGTCGGCGATGCGGGCGCAGACGCTACGGAGCAGTTCTTCCCGGCGGCCACTGCCGGCCTCAATGTGAGCGGCTGGGCGACCACCGCCTACGATGTGGCCGTCGGTGGAACCGACTTCTCGGACACCTTCTTCGGCCAAAACTCAACTTATTGGAATCCGACCAATGACCAGTTCTTCGCCTCGGCAAAGAGCTACATTCCGGAAATTCCCTGGAACGACTCCTGCGCCGGCCAGCTCGTGACCACCTTCCTGGGATATGCCACTCCCTATGGAACTGACGGCTTCTGCAATTCCACGTTTGGAGAGAACTTCCTGATTGTTGCCGGGGGCAGTGGCGGGGCCAGCAGTTGCTTTACCGGAACTCCCACAATCCCGGGAGTTGTTGGCGGCACCTGCAAAGGCTATCCGAAGCCAATCTTTCAGTACCTCGCCGCGGGGATTCCATTCGATGGCGTGCGCGATGTTCCAGATATCACCATGTTCGCGTCCAACGGATTCTGGGGCCACTACTACGTGCTCTGCTATTCCGATCCAGTGAACAATCCGGGCTTCGGAACGCCTTGCGTCGCCGGCCACCCGGAACTCTGGGCCGGGGCTGGCGGCACTTCTTTCGGCGCTCCGATCATGGCCGGTGTACAGGCGCTGATTAACGAGTCGGTAGGCACGCCGTACCAGGGAGACCCCAACTACGTTTACTACTTCCTGAATTTCCTCCAAAACGCCACTGTGCCGCAATGGGCCTGCAATTCGAATCTGGGGACCCAGATAAGCCGGCGCTGCATTTTCCACGACGTGACTTTTGGCGATATGGACGTGAACTGCCTGCCCTTCACCAACTTCAATCCAACCGGTCCGGTGGTGGGCACGTTCAATTGCTACATTCCCAGCGGGACAAACGGGGTCATGTCGCTTGTGAACAACGCCTATGAGCCGACTTACACTGCCAAGCCGGGGTACGACTTCGCTTCCGGCATGGGCAGCCCGGATGTTTTCAACCTGGTCAAAAGCTGGCCCTTCAGCAGGCTGCCGTAGACTTAAGCTGCATGGATAAAGGGGCTGGCGATTCGCCAGCCCCTTTCATTTTTCGCCCGATCTTCATCGGGAACCAGCCGCCGCCTGCCTGAATCGATTTGTTCCCGAATTTGGGGAGCGGCAAAAACTGCCGCGAGACTTCCGGTTGCTAGGCAAGACGTAAATGTTTCATTCGCGAATACCGCGTTCGCATCGTTGCTAAACCCAATTCACACTGCGCTTGCCGGTGTTGGCGTCTCATTTTAATTCCCGTTAATTGGTTCCTGCGTTGCTCTCCATCCGCTTGAACTCTGGAGCGAGTTTGCCGATGTCCCGTCATTTTCGAAGCGGCCCCATTTTCCTGGCCATCTTCGCTTGTGCTTTGCAAGCGCACGCCGGCCCGCGCGCTCGGACGGCTCTCCGGGACGCGGTGGAAGTTCGGCGCGATGTGGTTTTTCTCGCGGACCTGTTGCCCGCGAGCGCCCCGCCAGCCCTCCTTTCGGCCACGCTCGCGATTTCTCTTGGTTATGCGCCGAATCCGGGTGCGCAGCGCACTTTCGACCACGCCGAAATCGAACGCGCCTTGCGCGATGCCCCCGGCCTGAGCGAGGCGCTGGAAATTCCCGCTGCGGTGGAAGTGACGCGGTGGTCGCGCCAGCTTACGGGCGCCGAAGTGATCGCCGCCATTCGCAGGGCCATGATCCTCAATCACTTTGGCGGCGCTGCCTCGGTGGAGCTCGAGGAGCTGGCCTTCGACGCTCCGATCCGCGTCACGGAAGATAATCCGTCATTGCGAGTCACGCGCATCGAAACCGCGCCGGATGGCGCTGCCACTCATGTTCGTCTGTGGACCGCCTCGGAGCCGCGCATCCCTCCCTTCTGGGTCACGCTTCGCCGGCAGCTCGACTCTCTCGCACCACCTTGCTCGAGCGGCCCCGCCTGCGACCAGCGCACCCCCGGCTCATCCGCAGAGATTGCGGGCGCGCCGCAAAACTCCGGCGTTAGACCGGCAGCGGCGAACACACGGAAGGCAGCGCCGGGCCTGCCGCCGGGCCGGGCCGGCGCCACAAGCGCGCGCGCCACTCCATCGGATCCGGCGGTCCTGGTTCAGCGAGGCAAGCGCGTGCAACTGATCGTGGAAGTCAATGGAATGCGCATCATGGCGAGCGCCGTTCCGCTCGATCTCGGCCGGCAAGGTGAAAAGATTCGGGTGCGCAATGTCGACAGCGGAAAAATCCTGGTGGGCACCGTCGTCTCCGCGCAAACCGTGGAGGTGCAATTCTGATGCGACTCCAAATTTCACCCTCCGCCGCGAGGCGCTTCCCGGCGGGATTCAGTCGTCCGCCCCGGGCGCGCCGATTTTCACTTCTACCAATCCTCCGTCGCGCAGCGATGTTCGCCAGCACCTGCGTTTTCGCGCTGAGCCTCGCAGTGGCGGGGTATGCCTGGCCGTTCTCCAAAAAGAGTTCCAAGAAATCGAAGCCGTCGCAGCAACCCACCGCTCTCGACGCCTATCTCGCTCGCGCCCGCCAGTGGCAGACGCCTTTCACACCCACCGTGGGAAGTCTGTGGAATGCGGACGGGTTCATGTCGGACCTGGCCAGCGACTACAAAGCCCAGCACGTGGGCGACATGGTGACGATCCAGCTTTCCGAATCCACCACCTCCGCCCTCCAGCAGAGCGCCCAGACGCAGCGCACCTTCAGCGCTTCTTCCGGCATCAGCGCCTTCTTTGGAAACTTGAGCGCCACCAACCGCGCCCAGAATCTCTTCAGCCCCAGTTCCTCTCAAGTTCTCAACGGCAAGGGACAAACGGCGCTGGCGACCAACCTGAGCACGACTCTGGAAGGAAACGTGGTCGAACTCCTCCCCGACAATCTAATGGTGGTCGAAGCGCGCCGCGACGTAAAGGTGACCGATCAAAAGCAAACCGTCATTCTCCGCGGCATCATTCGCCGCGGCGATCTCTCGCCCACCAATACCGTGCTCTCCACGGCCATGAGCCACCTCGAGGTGGAAGTGCTGGGCAAAGGCGTCATCACCGAGGGCACTCATCCTCCCAACGGCGTAATTCGCATCGTCCTCCGGGTCTTAGGGTTCTGACATGGAGGAGAAACGATTCTGGAATGTCCGCTTGTTTCCCGCAGCGCCCGCGAGAGCTTTCTCCCGTAGGGGCACGGCATGCCGTGCCCGCGCTGCCCATATCCTCCGTGTCATCGCAGAGAGTTTTGGAGTGCGGGAGCTTGCTCCCGCTTTGTTTTCAATATGGGTACAGCGCACGCTGGGACAAGGCAAGGTATGAGTATGTGGCGCCGCCTGAAATGGAAGTCTCCAATCACCATCCTTGTTGCCGCGAGCCTCCTGCCATTTCCCGCCCTCTCCGCCGAAACCAAACCTGAAATCCGCCAGGTTCGCCTGCGCGACATCTCCACCATCGAGGGCGTTCGCGACAATCTTCTAATCGGCTACGGGCTCGTAGTCGGCCTCAAGCGAACCGGCGACAGCCAGCAAACGCTGTTTCCCACGCAAACTCTCGCCAATATCCTGCAGCGGATGGGAGTGCAGATCACGGTGGCCTCCGTCCAGGTGCGCAACGTGGCCGCCGTATTTGTCACCGCCACCCTTCCGCCTTTTGCGCGCCCGGGGACGAGGATTGATGTCGCGGTAGCCTCCGTGGGCGACGCGAAGACCCTCGAAGGCGGCTTGCTGCTCCTCACGCCCCTCCACGCCAGCGACGGCCAGGTTTATGCCGCCGCGCAGGGGCCTTTGACGATTGCCGGATACACGGCGGGACAACACGGAAACGTGGTGCAGGTGAATCACCCCACCACCGCTCGAATTCCGGAAGGCGCGATTGTGGAGCGGGACATTTCCGTCGATATATCGCACCTGAAGAATGTTGCCTTTCTCCTGCGCGAACCCGACTTCAACGTGGCTCGCGACGCGGCTGCGGCCATCAATAAGGAATTCGGCGCGAGCCTTGCCCACGCCACCGATGGCAGCCGCGTGGAAGTGAACGCCGAACAACTTGGCGCCGAGGGCATGCCCGGCTTCCTCGCGCGGATTGGAAATGTTTCCGTCGCTGTCCCGCCGGTCGCCAAAGTCATCATCAACGAACGCACCGGCACGGTCGTGCTTGGCAGCGACGTCAGCCTCGGTGCTTGTTCTGTCCTTCAGGGAAGCCTCGGGGTAGAAATCAAGACAACCTACGAAGTCTCGCAGCCGGCGCCGCTTTCGAAGACCGGCGAAACGGTGGTAGTTCCACAGACGAACATCCAAGCCAAAGAAGGTCCGGCGCAAACGGTTCGCCTCAAGGAAGGCGCCACTGTCGAGGACTTGATCCGCGGCTTGCAAGCCATCGGCGCCTCCGCCCGCGACATCATTGCGATTCTCCAGGCCATCAAAGCTGCCGGGGCGCTCCAGGCAGACGTGGAAGTAATCTGATGGTTGCAAGCCATGTCACAAGCTCCACCCTCCTACAAGCCTCCGGCGCATCGCTGAGCCCCAGTACAGCGCTGGAAGACTCCCCCGTCGTCCGGAAGGTGCGCAAAGCTGCGGGAGAGTTTGAAGCCATCCTTCTAGAAAAATGGTGGAGCTCCATGAAGAAAAGCGGAATCGGCGGAGACGAGCAAGATTCAGACCCCGGAAAAGATACCCTCGATGAAATGGGCCTCCAGGCGATGTGCGCCGCCGTAGAAAAAGGCGGGGGAATCGGCATCGCGGCCCTGTTGGTTCGCGGCTTGCTCTCTAATGCGCGGCAGGAGAGCCCGGGCAGGCAAGCTCCAGAACAGCCTGAGGGTATCCCCAGTCGGCACTAAGACTTAAGGGCCGTCACAAGAGGCTGCTCCCATCGAGCATTCGAGAGATCGGTCAAGTTTATAACCCACTGGACGATTTAGACTTAGGGAGCAGTTGAAACGGGCTCCCTAATTAAAGATTTCTCACCTCAAGCCGATAAGGATATTGAGGTCGGCAAGGCCCTTTGGAGGATTTGAAGTGAAAATTGACCCACAACTCGGCTTACCGGAAGGCCAGCCTCCGGACCGCGTTGGAGCCTCCGGAAACGCGGCAGCTGCCAGGGCCTATGCGCCTGCCAATCAATCGGGCGATCAGGCAAATCTCTCACCCGATGGCGTAAAGCTCTCCGAACTCAGCGCCAAACTCTCCAGCGTGCCGGAAATCCGCCAGGAGCGCGTGACGGCAATCCAACAGGCGATCCAAAACGGAACATACTCCGTCAGCAACGAGCAGATCGCCAATTCGATGATGCGCGACTTCCAGCCGTCAAATTCCTCCGGGGCCTGATAGAGAGGATGCGCGGCCATGGACGACTCGACTTCCCGTATCGAGCCGGTTCCATCCCGACGGGACCCTGAGTCGCAACTCCCTGAAGGCGTGACGAAGCAAAAGCCTCGCCCGAAAAGTGCACCGAAGCCGGCGGCTGTGGAACCGGTCGCCTCTGTGGAAGTGGACGAGGAAGAGAAGCACGATTTGGATACGCTGGCCTGAAAAATGTCGCCCGAAATCGAAAGCCTCGCCGTCACGATTGAACGCGAGTTGAGCCTGCTGCGCGAGCTTGCCGGAGATTTGATCGACTGCCGCAAAGCCTTCACGGGAATGGATTTGGACGGGATTTACACGCACGTCGCGAAACAGGCCCTGCTCTGCGACAAGCTGCAAAAGGCCGAAGAGGAACGCGTGCGGATATGGCAGCAGGAAGTTGCGAAAACCAGCGCGCCGGCGGCCGGTGCCGATTTGCGCGCTTGGATTGAAAGGCAGGATCCCGCTGTGGCCCTTCGGCTTCGAGCTTTGCTCACGGAACTCGTGGTTGCCGAAGGCGAAGTGCGCAATCTCAATCGCGTCCACAGGCTGCTGATCGATGGCTCGCGCAAAACTCTAAAAGTCCTCACCAACGCCCTGGCGGCCTTTCACCCCACTTACCCGGCGCCTCCAACAGCGAAGCCATTCTCGACCGCAGGAGCGCGCCCATGAGCCTGAGTTCGAGCCTTCAAATCGCAGTCCAGGCGCTGCTGGCCGATCAGGGCGGGCTCTCCGTTGTCAGCAACAACATCGCCAACGTCAACACACCCGGCTACTCTCGTGAAGTGGCCAATCTGGAAGAAGCTCCGCCGTTCGAATTTGGCGGCTTGCAGTTCGGTTCCGGGGTCGAGCTCGCCAGCATCACCGGCGTCCGCGACAATGTCCTCCAGCTCCGCTTGAATCAGGAAGCTCAAACCGAAGGCCGCCTCAACACCCTCTCGAACGGCCTCAACCAGATTCAGCCGCTTTTCAACGAAGCTGCCGGCACCGGTCTGCAAAGCCTCCTCAGCAATTTTTTCAATAGCTTCACCCAGCTTTCCTCCGACCCGACGGACCTGGGTCTCCGCCAAGGGGTCATCAGCTCCGCGCAGAGTCTCGCCGCAGGCTTCAACCAAACGGCGGCCGCGCTGGTCACTCAGCAGCAGAATTCGGACGAGGGCGTGGTGCAGACCGTGACCAGCATCAACGGACTCACCCAGCAGATTGCGGCGTTGAACGCCCAGATTACTTCTCCCAATGGCCAGACCTCGGCTCAAAACGCTTTCATCGATCAGCGCAACGAGCTCATCAATCAGCTTTCCCAGCTCGTGGACGTCCAGTCCATCGTCGCCGACGGCAATAGCCTCACGCTCACCACCAGCGGCGGCACCGCCCTCGTCGTCGGCGGCCAGAGCTTCAACCTCCAAACTCAGACGGACCCCACGACCGGCTTTCAGGACGTGTACGCGCAGGGCCAGAACATCACCTCGACAATTACCGGCGGAAACTTGGCCGGCGATTTGCAGCTCCGCGATCAGGAGATTCCCTCGATCCAGTCGAGCCTCGACACGCTCGCCAACAGCCTTGCCACCAACGTGAATGCGCAAAGCGCGAAAGGATTCGACCTCAACGGAGCCGTCGGCGGAAATATCTTCGTCCCGCCGGCCGCAGTGGCAGGGTCGGCTTTGAACCTGACGGTGGCGATCTCCGACCCGACGAAAATCGCCGCCAGCTCCGATGGCACACTCGGAAACAACGTCAACGCCACGGCCCTGGCCAACATTCAAAATCAGACCATCACCGGCGGACAAACGCCCCTGAATTTCTATTCCGGCATCGTCTTCCAGGTGGGCAACGACGCCTCCACGGCCAGCAACAGCCTTTCCGCGGAACAGCTTCTCGTCCAGCAATTGCAGGACCAGCAGGGCGCCGAGTCCGGCGTCTCGGTGGACGAAGAAGCCGCCAACCTCCTCCAATATCAATCCGCCTACAATTCCGCGGCGGAGGTGGCCGCCATTGTTTCCAACCTGATGGAAACTGCCATCACCATGATCAGCGGAACCTGATATGAGCCTGCGCGTCGATCCGAACATCATCCCCGACATTCTCGCCGGCTTGAACACCACTCGCCAGCAACTCAACACTGCCGATCTCCAGCTCGCTTCCGGCCGCACCATCAACCAGCCCTCCGATAATCCGGCCGGCACCGCCGCGCTCGTCCTCAACCACGTGGCCCAGTCGCAAAACGACACTTTTCAGAGCAACGTCAGCACCCTTCAGACCAGCGAAAGCACCGCCGACTCCGCCTTGAACTCCGCGGAAAACGTAATCGACCAGGCCATCTCTCTCGGCGTTCAAGCCGGCGACTCCAATCTCTCCGACCAGCAGCGTGCCGCCATCGCCACGCAGCTCCAGGGCATTCAGCAGCAGCTCATCAGTATCGCCAACACCAACGTGGGCGGTTCCTACCTGTTCGCTGGCACGGACACGCAGACCGCTCCTTTCGTGGCCGATGGCGCCTCCCCTGCCGGGGTAGATTACGTGGGCAACGAGGAAGTCGCGTCCGTCGAGCTCAACAACAACCAGAGCGTCAACGTCAATGTCCCGGGCGACCAGCTCTTCCTCAATCCTTCCGGCAGCCTGCTTGGCTCCCTCAACCAGCTCATCACCGCTGTCCAGACCAACACCAATATCCAGGGCGCCAGCACCGCTCTGGGCACCGCCGCCACCGAGTTCACCACCCAGCGGCTCACCTACGGTTCCGTGCTCAATCAGTTGCAATCCGCCAGCACCCTTCTCAACAACCAGGAGGTCCAGCTCCAAACTCAGGAGCAATCTCTCAGCGGCGCCGACCTCGCCACCGTCGAAACCAATTTCAGCCAGGCCCAAATCGCCTACACCTCGCTGCTCGACGCCGAAAGCCACATCCTCACCTTGCCCACGCTCCTAAGCCTGTTGGCTTAGCGTCGCACGACTGCAAGCGGCAATTCCGTGTTTCGTGACTCGTGATTTGTGAGTGGTGAGTAGTGCTTAGTGAACTGCCGTCGCGAGCAGCGGGCCGGCCGGCCTAGTGCAAACGTGTCTCAGCCTCCGCCTCGAAGGATCTATTTTCGGTGGGAGCCCGCCCATTTGGTGCGCACTTATCTCAACATCCGCTGCGAGCGTTTTCTTTTGGGTGGGAGCCCGCCCATTTATGGGCGGGGAGGAGCGCTCCCGATTTTTTGATTCGGGAAGCGCTCCGGAGAGAGCCGCGCCTCGAATTTCGCGCTTTAGCGCCGGGCCTTTATCCGCTCCTTCATCCTCGAAGATTCCCAATTTGCAATTCAATGGCGCTATTGAAATCCGATTTATCTGAGCGCTGCCAACCTAGACTTTTGGAGTGCGGGAGCTTGCTCCCGCTTTGTTTTCAAATCCGGTACAACGCCTGCCAACATCTGGCTGAGCCATATCCAGCAGGAACTCAACAGGGCCGAATTCACTTTGCAAGTCATCTCATAAATGCCGAAGTCCAGCGCCGTTGGGAACTTCAGAGGCTAAAGCCCCGCAAATTCGGCCGTTCTAATGTCGCGGTTGAAACCGCGACCTACAAAGCGGTTTTGTGAGATGGCTTCTCGTCGGATCGGGGCACTCGTCTAAATGTAGCTGAGCCGCCGGGTGAGAATCCCGCGCTTTGTTGCGGTTGGAGCGACATGGTTGACCCCAATTTGGAAAGCCGCACAGCCACGAGTGGCTGTGCCACCTCACCCAATCTCGCGGGTGAGGTCGGCCCAGGATTTGAGGGCGTTCAACTGCGTCTGCTTCTGAGTCATTTGCTGGGCACGGATGCGGAGGATAATTTCGAAATGTCCGAGATGCGCGCGCAATTGCTGAAGCGTGTGCCTGTAACTCTCGATCTCTCTTTTCCACTCGGCGCTCGCAATCAGCCCCGGCGATGCCGCTTGCAACGCTCGATCGACGCGGTTGAGCTCTGCCGAGAGCTCGCGCAATTCCCTCGGCGGTCGCGAAATCGGATCGGGAGCCTTGCACGCGCTTTCCAGCCAGGCCTGGAGCTTGGTGCGAACTTCGCGGATCTCTTCCAGGGGGGAGCCGGCCATTAGCGCCTCCCCCGCGCTCCCGGAGGCAGGGTCCGGGCTCGAGGCCTGGACGCAACAGCCTTGGCCGGCTCGAGGCTCGCTGGCGCGTGCTCCGCTGCCTTGCTGGTGAGGTCGCGGTCCACCTGCTGCCACGCGTCAATGTGCGACGACAACTGCGTGGCCAGCCACTCCATCGTTGCGTCGTCCGCTCGGAGATTGGCTTCCAAAATCTTTGTCCGGGCCACGTCGTAAAATCTCGACAGGTTTACCGCGACCTCCCCGCCTTTTGTGAAATCGAGCGTGGATTGCAGGTAGCCGAGCACTTCCAACACGTGCGTTAATTCCAGCGTCCGCCGCTCGATATTCCCTTCCCGCAGCGCCCGCTGCGCCTTCTTCACCGATCGCAGCGCTTCCTCGAACAGGATCACCACCAGTCCCACGGGGCTCGCCCCGCGAACAGCGGCTTCGCGATATTCGCGAACGGGATCTTTCATCATCCGGCTGTGAGCGAGCTCAATTGCTGGGTGGTCTGGGCCAAAAGCAACGGCAGCTCTTGCAGCGTCACGTTCACCTGGTTGTATTGATCGGTGAGCTGCTGCTGTGTCGCACTGAGCTGGTCTTGAAAGTCGGAGATCTGCTGCGTCAACGACGTCTGCGAGTTAGCCAGCCCGTTCAAGTCCTGCGCGATCGATCCGCTGACTGGATCGGCAATCGCGGTCAGCTGGTTGGCCAGGTTCGCCCCGAAGCTTCCGGTTGTGAGCGACGAAAAAAAGTTCTGCACCGCGGAGAAGTTCCCCTGCAGCGCCGTGGCCAGCGCCCCGCTGTTGATGCTGAGCGTCCCATCGTTGTTCATCGTCAGCCCTAAATCGCCCAGGCTGTTGATGGTGCCGTTGCCCGATGTGGCAAACGCCGCTGCCGACAGGATTTGCGATTGCGCCAGTGAAATCGTGCTATCGGCTGCCAGTGGGCCCTGCTCGCCCGTCGTGGCGTTGAGCGTGAATTGGGCGTTAAAGTCGTTTACCACCGTGTTGTATGCGGTAACGAAATTTCCGATGGCCGTCGCCGCGCTCGACGTGTCCGGCCCCACCGAGAGCGTCACCGGCGCATTGGCCGCTGTGGGCGCCAACAGACTCAATGTCACTCCGTTGATGGCGTTCGCCACCGTGTTGCTCGTGCTCGCGATCAGAATGCCGTCAATGGTCAGGTTCGCGTTCACGCCCGCGACCGCCGTATGAAATCCCGGCAGTGCCGGCGTCGTTGTGGAGTCTGGATCGGGCGTGGAGGTGATCGTCAGGGCTCCCGGCGCGCCGGTCGTGTTGCTCACGATGGAAAGCCTCGCGCCGTTTGCGTCGGTGATCACGCTGGCGGTCACGCCGATGTTGGGTGTGTTGTTGATCGCCGCGGCCAGGCTGGTCATGGTGTCGTCGTTATTGGCTGCATTGACCGTGATCGTCTGGGCTGCATTGGAGCCCACTTGGATCGTAAGCGTGCCGTCCCCGAACACGGTCGAAGCCGACGCGACCGCGTCGCTGTAATTGGAGGCAGTTGTCGCCAGATTCGTTATGCTGATGGTGTGCGCCGCGGTGGACGACCCGTTCAGCGCCGTGGCTGTCAAAGCGTCCGGGTTGGACGATTGCACCGCCATCGAGTCCAACTGGCTGACCGGGTCGGTCAGCTGTTGCGCCGCTGTCTGCAGCGCCTGCAAATCCGTGTTGATCGACGAGAGGGCCGTTTGCTCGTTCGTCAGAGTCGTTTGCTGGCCCTGCATGGTGGTGAGCTCGGCGTTCTGCTGCGCCATCGAATCCTGCACCAGCTCCGCCACATCGATTCCCGCGCCCAGCCCCCCGTTCGAGCTCGAGGGCAGACCGCCTGAAAAAACAAGATTCCCGATGCTGCTGCTGCTCATGGATTCCTCCGACGGGATGGAGAGGTAGTGATGGCCCGCTTGGCCGTGGCCCGCGGGCAATCGAAATGGTTGGCATCTGCGACATTGTGATCCACTCAGCTAAAAAGCCCGATGGGCGCCCCAAAAATTTGAGGCGCCCGCCGGGTATGAATCAATTAGTGGAGCAGGTTAAGAACTTGCTGCTGCGCCGTATTCGCTTGCGCCAGAGCAGAAATACCGGTCTGCTCCAGGATCGAATACTTCGACAGGTTGTCAACCACCGTCGGAATGTCGGCCGCGGTGATGCCGTCCTCCGCCGTGGTCAGGTTTTGTATCTCGGTGCTGATAACCGTGCTGGCCGCCTGGAGCCGGTTCTCACTGGCTCCGATTTGGCCTCGGGTGGAAGCGATGCTGTTGATCGCTGCGTTGATGTTGGTCAGTTCGGACTGAGCTGCGCCCTGGGTGAGCAGGTTGCCGCTCAAGCCGAGGCCACCCGTTCCGGAAGCAGAAAGCGCTCCGGTGGTGACGGCGATCTGAGTGGTGCCCGCGGCCGTCGAGTCGCTCAGGAAGATCGACGTGGTGTTGGTGCTGAAGACCGCCGCGCCGTTGAATTGGGTGTTCGAACCGATCGAGTTGACTTCCGCCAGGATCGACTGATACTCCGCGTCCAGCGCGCCGCGCTGACTATCGGCCACTGTACCGGTGGACGATTCGGTCGCCAGTGTAACGGCGCGATTGAGAAGCGTGGTCACCTGACCCAACGCACCGTCAGCAACCTGGAGGGCGCCGACGCCGTTGTTCGCGTTTTGCACCGACTGAGTCAAAGCAGAGATGTTGGCCTGCAAACCGTTTGCGATCGCCAGGCCGGCCGCGTCGTCCGCACCGCTGTTAATCCTGGAACCGGAGGACAATTGCTCCAGTGTGTTCTGAAGGTTCGATTGGGTCACTGTCAGCGAGTTCTCCGCTGCCAGTGCCGGGATGTTGTTCAGTACGCTGAGTGCCATGGAAAGGCTCCTTTTTTATTCCGAATGATTTCCGTTCTGGGTTCGGAGCCTTTCACCGGCTGGCCACTTCCCCGCGCCGAAGGCCTTCGGACCATCGAACGGCTTTTTGCTCGTCAGTACGCAAATCGGCCATTGGTCAGAAGGCTTTAATCTTCCGGCAGGAAAACGCGTCAGCCAGATAACTGTTTAAGCAAATGCGCCACTTACGGGCCGGCACGCTGTTCGGCAATGAAACACGCCCGGCCCAGCACATCCCATGCCGGGAAAAATTCTGTCGAAATCCTGGTTTCGGAGGCGCCGACGCCGGCACTGCGTTTCCGCGCGTATCTGCCGGAGAAGCTTCCTCCACCTCGAAGTTCTCTCATGACGCTTCCTTAGTGCAGCAAGTTCAAGACCTGCTGTTGCGCCGCATTCGCCTGCGCTAGGGCAGAGATGCCGGTTTGTTCCAATATGGAGTACTTCGACAAGTTGGACACCACTGTGGGGATGTCCGCGGCAGTAATGCCATCCTCCGCCGTAGTGAGGTTTTGGATTTCGTTGCTTATGACCGTACTGGCGGCTTGCAGACGGTTGATCCCCGCGCCGATATTGCCGCGCGCCGAAGCCACTTGAGTGATGGCGGCATTGATGTTGGCGAGCTCTGACACGGCATCGGCCTGCGAGCTCAGGTCCCCGCTGAGCCCCAATCCGCCCACTCCCGAAGCCGAGAGCAAACCGGTGCTGACGACGATCGTGGTGGTGCCCGCCACAGTCGAATCGCTCAAGAAGATCGACGTGGTGCCCGAGGTAAAGACGGGCGCTCCGTTGAATGTCGTGTTGAGCCCGATACTGTTGATTTCCGCGAGGATCGATTGATATTCCGCATTCAGCGCCACCCGCTGCGAATCCGATACTGTTCCCGTAGCTGCTTCGGTGCCCAGGGTGATCGCGCGGTTCAGAATCGTGGTCACCTGGCCGAGCGAACCATCGGCCACTTGCAGGCTGCCCACGCCGTTATTGGCGTTTTGCACCGATTGCGTCAGCGCCGTGATGTTGGCCTGCAAGCCGTTGGCAATGGCCAGACCGGCGGCGTCGTCGGCGCCGCTATTGATGCGCGATCCCGAAGAAAGCTGCAGCAGCGTCGAATTCAGATTTTCCTGCGTGACGGTGAGCTGATTTTCCGCTGCAAGCGCGGGGATGTTGTTGAGGACACTGAGTGCCATCGCAAGGCTCCTTTGCGTTCGTACGACACCCGTCCCCGGTCCGGAGCCTTGTAACTGGTGGGCCAGTCCCCCGCGCTGAAGCCCTCTTGACCGCCGAACGGTTTCTACTGACTTCTCTCAGCAAATCGGCACTCGCGCCCCAGGCTTTATCATTGACTGCGCGGCATATTTTGCCTACTTACGTTTTGTGCGCCGCGTCGGCCGCCGCGACCGGGGGAGCTTCGAGTTTTTTCAGCTTTTCCCGCAGCGCTTCCGAGGAGGGAAATCGTTCGAGGCCCTGCTGGAGGATTTCGACGGCCTTCGGCCAATCGTTCATCTGCCCGCGAATGCTGGCGGCGCGCAAAAAATCTTCCGCGCAAGGAATCACGGCTTGAAGCTTTCGTTCCGCCGCGGCCGCCGCTTCCGGAAGGTGCTTGAGCCACACTTCGGCCATCACCAGCCGGTCGTGCAATTGGGGATTTGCGGGCTCGGCCTCGATGGCCCGGCGGATTCGCTTCAATCCCGACTGCACTCTTCCGGCCCGCGCTTCGGCCAGCCCCAGGCGGCTTTCGGCCGCCGGCTTCGACGTCGCCCGCTTCAACGCGCGGCGGTAACAATCGCAGGCTGCTTCGAAGTCGCCGACATTATATTTGGCATCGCCTGCCAGCTCGGCGACTCCAGCGGTTTTGTGGCCGGCGGCTTCTGCCCGCCCGAGCGAGTTTGCCGCCTCGGCGAAATTGCCCAGCCGGAAATGGCATTTGGCAGCGAAAAACCAGGCCACGCCGTATTGCGGCTTCAATTCGCAGGCGCGCTGAAAATACCCCAATGCCTCTTTCACGTTGCCCAGGTTTTCCAGCTCGACAATTCCCAGCTCCAGGTGCGCCTGTCCGTCCGCCGGCATCTCGGCCACTTTTTGCTGTCCCAGCTTGCGGTAGAAGAGGAGCTTTCGCGCCATGCTCTCGTCGTCCACCACCATTCCGAAGTGATGGATCAAGAAGCTGGCTTGCCCCAGCTTTCGGCCAAGTTGCTCGATGCGCGTGCCGGTCGTCTCGTGCACTCGGCCGAGGAAGTAGATCTCCGGGTCGCGCCGGAAGAGCCGCACGTTCTCGTGAGTGGTATAGGCGGGGTAGAGGCGCGCCGGCTCGTAGATGAAATCATTGGGAATGGCCGGCCGGTCCCACAAGGTCTGCGCCAATGTGCGGAAGTAATTGCGGATCGTCACCTGATATCCGGCCGCTTCTTTGTTGGCCAGATGGGCCGGCAGGAGCGAAGCGGCGCGGGGATCCAATCGTTCATCGGCATCGAGCATCAACACCCAGTCGGCGGTGACTTCCGCAAGGCTTAGGTTGCGCGCCTTGGCGAAATCGTTTTCCCAGGGGATGGATATCACTTTGGCGTGGGCTTCGCGCGCGATCTCGATTGAGCGGTCGCTCGAGCCGGTATCGGCGATTACGATTTCGTCCGCCACGCCGCGGACGCTCGCCAGGCATTCGGGCAAGTGCCGCTCGCCGTCCTTCACGATCATCGAAAGCGCTAGCGACGGCATCCGAGCGGCATCCCTCGTTCCCGTTTCATGCAGTGTTGTGATCGGTTGTTCTGTGGGTTGAAACCTGCGTTGCTACTATGGGACGAACCGCTCCCGCATGCCACCGCCCGCGAACGCCGGGCTTCGGCTCCTGAGGAAGTGCTCTATTTCGCTTCCCGAAGCATTGTGGGCGCCTTCATTGAGCGCTTATTCGTAGATCCGCGCTGCGGCCCCCGCTTGGTCAGCGCATCTATCTTTTGTTCGAGCGCGAGCAGCCGCGCCACCACCGCGGCATTGATCTTCGTCTGCGCCGAAATGTTTTCGATGATCTGCTCCAGCGCCTTTGCCACTGTTTGAAAATCGTCGTTCCCCCCGCCTTCGATGAAACTCTTGAGTTGCGCCGGTGTGATACCCATTTTCCCTCCTTCGGAATCGTCCCGCCGAATTGACCACGATTTCTTGCCCGGCCTCGCCGCCACGGCACGTTGCGCCTTTCCCCCGGCAAGGGTTGCCACCCTCGCGCGCCATCCCCTTGCGTCTCCCGCCTCTCCGCATTACTTCGCATGCTGCTTGCCAAACCGGGCTCCCGCCCGCCCGCCCCCGATCGACTCCGCCCCCTCTGCACCAATTCGACACACCCTTTTCAATGCCTGCACCCTCCTGCCGATAGAACCTTTGAGGCCTGGATTGCGCCGCATTGCGCCGCGCGCCCGCTTGCCTCCCCTGGCCAACGACCGATGATTCATCTCACGCGCTTGAACAACCAGCCGTTCGTCGTGAACGCCGACCTCATCAAGTTCATCGAAAACGCGCCGGACACCGTGATCACGCTGTTGACCGGGGAAAAACTCGTGGTCCGCGAGTCGGCGGAGGAAGTTCTCGCCCGCATTCAAGAATTTCACGAGCGGGCCCAGCGGCGTATTCTCCGCGGCGTCAGCTCCGACTTGACCATTTACACGGACCCCTCGGCTTCCTCGCCGGTGTCGCGGCCTCGAAAACTCGGGGAAGACAAAAAGAGCTGAAATGGCCATCGGCGTCGACAAGGCGAGCTTCAGTGGCGTCACCCTCGCGGTGGGAGGCATCGTCCTAGGCCTCGTTCTGGAGGGCGGGCGTATCGGCCAGATTCTTCAGCCCACCGCCGCGCTCATCGTTTTTGGCGGAACGCTCGGCGCGATTCTCGTGCAGTTTCCGCTCCGGAGCGTGCTTTCGGCCTTCGCCAGCCTCGCGCGCGTATTTTTCGAGCGCGCCGAGAATCCGCAGGAAGCCGTTCAGCGCATCGTTCAATACGCCCACAAGGCCCGGCGCGAGGGCATTGTGTCACTCGATGCGCAGCTCGCCGAAATCGAGGAACCATTCTTGAAAAAATCCCTGATGCTTGCCATCGACGGCACCGAGCCGGCCGAGCTTCGCCGCATCATGGAACTCGAGCTGGAAAATCGCGCCGATCGCGAAGAGGTCATTCCCCGCGTCTTCGAATCCGCTGGCGGATTTTCACCCACCATCGGCATCATCGGCGCCGTCCTCGGCCTCATCCAGGTGATGCAGCATCTCGACAACATCACCGAGGTAGGGAAGGGAATCGCCGTCGCCTTCGTGGCCACCATTTACGGCGTCGGCGCCGCCAACCTTTTCTTTCTCCCCGCTGCCGGCAAATTGAGGCACCGCCAGCGCGAAGAGCAATTGCGCCAGGAGATCATCCTGGAGGGCGTGATTTCCATCCTCGAGGGAATGAATCCCCGCATGATCGATACCAAGCTTCAGAGTTTCCTCAGTGAAGCTCAACAGGAGGCCACCGCATGAACGGTAGCTCGCGGCGCAAGAAACGCGATTCGCATGTCAGCCATGACCGCTGGCTCGTTTCTTACGCTGATTTCATCACTCTGTTGTTCGCATTCTTCGTGGTCCTTTACTCCGCTTCGCAAGTGGATAAGCGCCGCGTCGGCCAGCTCGCCCTGGCCATCCAGGTGGCGTTTCAGCAGATGGGCATCTTCGATTCTTCGAACTCGAAACCGGAGCTCGAAAACACCGAGCCGATGCCCTTCTCCAAAGTGCAGATGGTTGAGAATGCCCAGCGCCTTGAGGCCCTGGGCCGCCTGGTGAATTCGCCGCGGGGTACGCTCGCCGGCTCTCCCGACCGCCCGGACATGGATTTGATTCAGAAACAGCTCGAGTCGGCGCTCGCCGCGCAGATCAAAAAGCGCAGCGTCTCGGTCAACCCCACCAAGGAAGGAATTGTCGTGAGCCTTCGCGAAATTGGTTTTTTCGATAGCGGCAAAACGGAATTGCGGCCGGAGGCCGAGGCCACCCTGGCCGAATTTGTGAAAGTCGTAGGGCCGCTACGTGTGCGCATCCGCATCGAGGGCCACACCGACAATGTTCCCATCCACACCGGCCGCTTCCAATCCAACTGGGAACTTTCCACCGCCCGGGCCACCGAAATCATTCAGCTCTTCATCAACAAGTACCGCCTCGCGCCCGAACGCCTCTCCGCCTCCGGCTACGGCGAGTATTTCCCCGCTGCGACGAACGACACTCCGGAAGGGCGCATGCTGAATCGCCGCGTCGATCTCGTCATTTTGAATTCCAACGCCGATTCCAGCGCCAAACTTCCCCCGGCTGCTGCGGCTGCTCCCGCTCCCGCCGATTTGCCGGCTTCTTCGCTCCCGATTTCATCGGCACCTGCGGGCGATGCACCCGCGTCGCTAAAGACGCCTCAATAACTTGCCGATGCAAAGGGTTAGAGCATTCCGCTCGGATTTGCAACGGGGCCCTTTGGGGGAATGATGAACAACCTGCGGCTTTCCGTCCGCATTCTCATCTTGGTCGGCGTCGCGCTCCTGCTCGCCGCCGGCTCAACTGCCTACCTGCTCCAAGCCATCCGGGACGTCGCCGTCGCCTATCACGACGTGCTCGACCGCGAAGTCGCCCAGGCTCAGCAGGCGCGCGAGATCCAGGTGACTCTCAAAAAACAGGTCCAGTCCTGGAAAGACATTCTCCTGCGCGGCTGCAAGCACGATGACCGCGTCAAGTACGGCGAGGAATTTAGCCATTATGAATCGGAAGTCCAGCGGCTCGCCGAATCCCTGCGCGCGTCCATTTCCGCGCCCGAAGCCAAAGAGAAAGTCGCTCAGCTCATCGCCGCTCATGAAGCGCTCGGCCGGAAATATAGCGAGGGCCTGGCGCTGTTTGATCGCACTCGCGGCCGCAAGTGGGCCGAGGTGGACCGCATGCTGAAAGGGCAGGATCGCCCACTCACGAACCTGATCGATGGGATCGTCGTTTCTTTGAATAAGCAGGTTAAGCAAAAGACCGAGGCGGAAGACGCCGCTCAGGCGGCCCGACAGCACACCTTGCTGGTTGTCTCGATCGTTTCCTTCGCCGTCGTCTTCATCGGCACTTTCTTCTTCGCGCGCAGCCTCTCGAATCGTCTCCACCAGACCGTTTCCGCTCTCGCCGATCTCGCCGAGGGCCAGGGCGACCTCACCGCCCGCCTCCCTTGCGATGCCAAGGACGAAATGGGAGACATCGGGCGTTACTTCAACGAATTCGTCGAGAAGCTCGGAAATACCATCCTCCAGGTTTCCTCGAATATCGCTCGGCTCGCCATTGCTACCGAGGAGATTTCCGCTTCCGCCAACCAGCAGTCCACCGGCATGGAAGCCCAGAAGGGCCAAACGCAGCAGGTAGCCACCGCTATGCACCAGATGGCTTCCACCGTTGCGCAGATCTCACAAACCTCCTCGAGCGCCGCCGAAGCCGCTCGCAAAGCCTCGGCCACCGCGCAGGACGGCGGCAAGATCGTGGAAGGCACGCTCAAGAAAATGCGCGAAATCGCCGTTTCCGTCGGTGAGACCGCCAAAAAAGTGAACGGCCTCGGCGCCCGCTCCGATCAAATCGGCCAAATCATCGAGACCATCGACGACATCGCCGACCAGACCAACCTGCTCGCCCTTAATGCCGCCATCGAAGCCGCTCGCGCCGGCGAGCAGGGCCGCGGCTTCGCGGTCGTGGCTGACGAAGTGCGCAAGCTCGCCGAACGCACCTCCAAGGCCACCAAAGAGACCACGGCAATGATTGAGGGCATTCAGGCCGACACCAAAAGCGCCGTCGCCGCCATGGAGCTGGGCACCAAGCAAGTGGAAGCCGGCGTCGAGACCACCACGCAGGCCGGCGCTTCGCTGGCCGAAATCATCCGCGCCGCCGAGCGCGTCGGCGAAATGGTCACGCAAATCGCCACCGCCGCCAATCAGCAGTCCAGCGCCACCGAAGAGGTCAACACCAGTATCGAGCAGATTGCCAGGATCTCGGAGCAATCCACCCACGCTGCCGGGCAATCGGCCACGGCCTGCCAGGAACTTGCGAGCCTGGCCCTCGACCTCGAAAAGCTGGTCGAGCAATTCAAGCTCAAGGCCCAGGATTCGCCCGCGCCCGCTGCAAGCCGGGCGCCGGCCTCGTCCATGACGCTTTCACAGCGCAAGCAGGCGTTCCCGGAAAAGTTCGTGCCCGCGCGCATCCACGCCGTGCCCAAGCAGCCGGCCGGCCACCGCGCCGCATGACCTGGCCGGAGCGCTCCGGCGATTTGAAAAAATGCGATGGAAAGTAAGGAGAACACTCAATGAAACTCACGGTCGGAACCAAACTCGGCCTCGGATTCGGAGCGATCCTCGTCCTGATGTCGATCAGCACCGGGCTGTCCTACATCAAGCTGAATGTCATTCAGGCGAATCAGGACACCACCCTGAAAGTCCGGGTTCCTACTATGGAAGCGGCCCGGGAGGCGCAAGATGCTCTGGATTACAGCGGCGCGAAGGCCCGTCAAGCGATTCTCGCCGGCACCCAACCCGAGAGAAGAGAGGCGGCCCTAAAGGCCTTTGCGGGCAGCTGGGAGAGGGTCGACAAAGCGATGTCTGAACTAAATCAATTAGCCCCGCACTTTGCACTGCAGGAAAACCGCGACAAAGTTGCTCGTCTGAACGAAAACCTGCCGAAGGCGCGCGCTGCCCAAGAAGCGGCCATGAACTTCGCCTTCAGCGGAGCCCCGGACGCGGTCGTAAGAGGTGGGAACGAGTATGTAGACAAAGCGACTCCGATCGTGGACATGAGCACGAAAAGTTTGGCGGAATTGGTCGACTCCATCGAAAAACTGATTCTGGAGAACCAGGCGTCCCTTGAAGCAGCAAATTCCTCCATGCGCTGGACCATGGGAATCACGACCGCGTTGGCCCTCTGCGTCGGCGTTCTTGTCGCCGCCCTCCTCGGAAAGAAGATTTCGAGCGCCACTGGAGCTGCGCTCGAGCGCGCCGAGGCCATCGCCGCCGGCGATCTCACCGGCTCCGATGTCGACGTCACCAGCCAGGACGAAATTGGCGAGCTCACCGCCGCCATCAACAAGATGCAATCGAGCCTGAAGTCCGTCGTCGAATCCATCCTCAGCTCCACCGAGCATCTCGCCTCGGCCAGCGAAGAAATCTCCGCCTCGGCCACCGAGCAATCCGCCGGAATGGAATCGCAGAAAGACCAGACCCATCAGGTCGCCACCGCCATGCAGGAGATGTCCTCCACCGTCGTGCAAATCTCCGATAACTCCACCAAAGCCGCCGACGCCGCCAAGAAAGCCTCCGAGACCGCCCGCGAAGGCGGAAAAATTGTCGAGGAAACTCTCAGCAAGATGCGCGAGATCGCCTCTTCGGTGGGCGAGACCGCGAAAAAAGTAAACGAGTTGGGATCTCGCTCGGACCAGATCGGCCAAATCATCGGCGTGATTGACGACATCGCGGACCAGACCAACCTCCTGGCGCTCAACGCCGCCATCGAAGCCGCCCGTGCCGGCGAGCAGGGCCGCGGCTTTGCCGTCGTCGCCGATGAGGTCCGCAAGCTGGCCGAACGCACCTCGAAAGCCACCAAAGAAATCGCGCAGATGATTCAGGCGATCCAGGAAGAAACCAAGAGCGCGGTCACGGCGATGGAAGGCGGCACCAAGCAAGTGGAATCGGGCGTGGAGATGACCACGCAGGCCGGCTCCTCGCTGCACGAAATCATTCAATCGGCCGAGCAGGTGGGCGAGATGGTGACGCACATCGCCACCGCCGCGACCGAGCAATCCAGCGCGACGGAAGAAGTGAACACGAACATCGAGCAGATCGCCAAGATCACGGCGGAGACGGCGGAAGGGGCGCAGCAATCGGCCAAAGCCTGCCACGATCTGTCAAATCTGGCGCTGGATCTTCAAAACATCGTCGGCCAGTTCAAAATCGGCACGAACGGCGGTTCGCACAAGCCGGCGTCTCGCGTGAAAGCCCGCCCCGGCGGCGCGCACGCCTTCAAAGCACCCACGAAAGCCGAGCGCGAGCTAGAAGAAGTGGGGGTTAATTAAATGTCAAACCCGCGCCCTCTGCTTTCCCCGCGCGGCGGGGCCTCACCAATCGCAACACCGCCTCGCAACTGGAGGAAACAATGAAAATCACTCTGGGCAAGAAACTCGGTTTCACCTTCGGCATCGTCTTCGCCCTGATGATTCTCAGCAGCTATCTTGCTCACCTGAAGGCGAACCATATTCGTGACGTGCAAGATTACTTGGTTGAGGTGCGCGTACCCTGTCTCACTGGTGCTGAACGTGTCGTCAAGTACTTGAATCTCGCCAGCAACCGGGGCCGGCAGGCGTTGCTTGACGGCGAGCGGCCGGATGAATTTCCCAAGGTCTACCAGCAGTTCGAGGACGCATTTGCTCAGATTGAGAAGGAGCTCGACACGCTGACTCAACTTTCCCCGCGATGGGTGCTCCAGGCCAATCGCGACCGCCTCGCCGATGTCCGCGAGCGCCTCCCCCGCCTTCACCAGCAGGAAGGCGAGTCCATCCACATGGCCACACAGGGCGGGCCCGAGTCCGTCGTGAAGGCAGGTGTCGCTTTTCACGACAAGGCCATGGCCGATAGCGACGCCATAAAGAACGATATGGATGGTCTGGTTAAGTCCATGTACGAGTTGCTGGAACACGACAAAGCGGAACTCGAAGCCGCGATTTCCTCCCTCAATCGCGTCATGGCCATCGCCACGCTCGCCGCGCTCATCGTTGGCTCCATCGTCGCCTTCCTCATCAGCCGCGAAATCTCTCACACGACCCAGGACACTCTCGCTCGCGCCGAATCCATCGCCTCGGGCGACCTCACCGGCCCCGAGCTCGAAATCGCCGCCCGTGACGAACTCGGCGACCTCGCCCAGGCCATCAACAAAATGCAGTCCAGCCTCAAATCCATAATCCAGTCCATCATCACTTCCACCGAGCATCTCGCTTCCGCCAGCGAGGAAATCTCCGCCTCCGCCACCCAGCAATCGGTCGGTATGGAAACTCAAAAAGACCAGGCCCACCAGGTCGCCACTGCCATGCAAGAGATGTCCTCCACCGTCGTCCAAATCTCCGATAACTCCACAAAAGCCGCCGATGCCGCTCGCAAAGCCTCCGAAACCGCCCGCGAAGGCGGAAAGATCGTCGAAGAAACTCTCAGCAAGATGCGCGAGATCGCCTCTTCGGTGGGCGAGACCGCGAAAAAGGTCAACGAGCTGGGATCTCGCTCCGACCAGATCGGCCAAATCATCGGCGTTATTGACGACATCGCTGACCAGACCAACCTGCTGGCCTTGAACGCCGCCATCGAAGCTGCCCGTGCCGGCGAGCAGGGCCGCGGGTTCGCCGTGGTTGCCGATGAAGTCCGCAAGCTGGCCGAACGCACCTCGAAAGCCACCAAGGAAATCGCGCAGATGATCCAGGCCATCCAGGAAGAAACCAAGAGCGCGGTCACGGCGATGGAAGGCGGCACCAAGCAAGTGGAATCGGGCGTGGAGATGACCACGCAAGCCGGCTCCTCGCTGCACGAAATCATTCAATCGGCCGAACAGGTGGGCGAGATGGTGACGCACATCGCCACCGCGGCCACCGAGCAATCCAGCGCCACCGAAGAGGTCAACGCCAATATCGAACAGATCGCTAAAATTACTGCCGAAACCTCCGAAGGCGCTCGACAATCCGCGAAAGCCTGCCACGATCTCTCGAACTTGGCCCTCGACCTCCAGAAAATCGTCGAGCATTTCAAAATCGGCACGAATGGAGACGCGCGAAAGCCTGCCTCGCGCGTGAAGGCGCGTGCGGGCGCCGCCCGCGCCTTCAAAGCGCCCACGAAGGCCGAGCGCGAACCCGAGGAAGTGGCGGTGAGTTGAGGTTGTTATTCGTCAAGGCTCAGTGACACTGCCGTTTGAAGGATTTGGACGGGCAGGACTCGATTCTTAAGAGAGCGCGGGCTCTCATAATTGGAGGGAGTGATGTTCAGCCAACTCAAACTCACGGCCAAAATCATCGGCTCGATCGTGCTGGTGCTCGTTGTCACCTCGGCCGTCAGTTTTTGGATCACTCAGGAGCGCATCAACCGCCAGCAAGAGGATGCCTTCCGCGACAAGATGCGCCAAATCACCGGAATGGCTTCGGCCGCGAGGATGTGGTATTCGGCCAATCTCGATCGGCTGGTCCCGGGCGGGAATTTCACGCACATCGAACAAGTTCCTGTGGTCGTAGGCTGGAGTGTCGCCCAAGCGTATGTGGCCAACGAAGGGATGAAATTCCACACACCGTCTCTCAAGCCCCGCGATCCCAAAAACCAGCCCAACGAATTCGAACGCCGGGCGCTCGAAGCCTTCGAAAAGGATTCGAACCTCAAGGAATTCTCCGAACGCGTCACCGAAGACGGCAAGGAAATCATGCGCTTCGCCGAGCCCGTTCGCGTCACGCAGGATTGTCTGGTGTGCCACGGCTTCCCGATCGGAGAAAAGGATCCCTTCGGTTACCCCAAGGAAGGAATGAAGGCCGGAGATTTGCGCGCCGCATTCGTCCTCGAGGCGCCCGCGGAACTTTTGGTCGAGCAATCGCGCTCCAATTCCTGGGTGGTGTTTCTCATCAGCTTCTTCACCGTGCTCGCCACCATCCTGGTGGTGTACTTTGCCCTCCGCCGCATCGTGGTCCGGCCGGTGCAGACCTCCGCCAGCTTCGCCTCCAAGATCGCAAATAAGGACCTCTCGGCCGAAGACCTGGCCGTTTCTTCCGAAGACGAAATCGGGGAATCCATGACCGCTCTGAACGCCATGAAAAACAATCTCCGCGAAACCGTCGAGGCCATCGGCGGCGTGGCTCAGCATCTTGCCTCGGCCAGCGAGGAAATTTCCGCCTCCGCCACCGAGCAGTCCGCCGGCATGGATTCGCAAAAGGACCAAACGCATCAGGTCGCCACCGCTATGCAGGAGATGTCTGCGACCGTCGTCGAAATTTCGGACAACTCCACCAAGGCCGCCGACGCCGCCAAGAAAGCTTCGGACACGGCCCGGAGCGGCGGAAAAATCGTGGAAGACACTCTCCGCAAGATGCGGGAAATTGCCGCCTCCGTGGGCGACACTGCCAAGAAAGTGCACGAGCTGGGATCCCGCTCGGACCAGATCGGCCAAATCATCGGCGTGATTGACGACATCGCGGACCAGACCAACCTCCTGGCGCTCAACGCCGCCATCGAAGCCGCTCGCGCCGGCGAGCAAGGCCGCGGCTTCGCTGTCGTCGCCGATGAAGTCCGCAAGCTCGCCGAGCGAACCTCGAAAGCCACCAAAGAAATCGCCCAGATGATCCAGAGCATTCAGGTAGAGACCAAGAGCGCCGTCACGGCCATGGAGAGTGGTACGAAACAGGTCGAGTCCGGCGTCGAGATGACCGCGCAGGCCGGCTCTTCGCTCCGCGAAATCATCAAAGCCGCGGAATCGGTGGGCGAAATGGTGACGCACATCGCCACGGCGGCCACCGAACAATCCAGCGCCACCGAAGAAGTGAACAACAGCGTCGAGCAGATCGCCAAGATCAGCGCCGAGACCTCGGTCGGCGCCCAGGAAGCCGCCAAGGCTTGCCACGACCTCTCGAACCTGGCGCTCGACCTGCAAAGGTTGATCGACCAGTTCAAGATCGGCACCAACGGCGGCTCGCGCAAGCCCGCCTCGCGCGTCAAGGCCCGCCCCGGCGGCTCGCACGCTTTCAAAGCGCCCAGCAAGGCGGAGCGCCAGGAAGAGCAGGAGGAAGCGCTGACCCGTTAGGGAACTTCCGCCGCCAAGTCCCGGCTGGCGGCCAGGATGCGCCGTTGTCGTGCTGGAAAATCTTCCGCCGGGCGCTCAGGCAAATGAGGGATTTTGCCGATTCCTTATATGAGCGAGTGCGCGGATGGATCGTTTCAAGGAGAACCCGAAATGCTAGCAAAAGAGGGAGAAACCACTCAAAGGTCGAGTGCGGGAAAGCCCGCGTCCGGGCAGGCCGGCAGCGACCTGCTGCAATTGGTCAGCTTCCGCCTCGGCGGCGAGGAATACGGCCTGGAAATTTTGAAGGTCCAGGAAATCATCCGCATGCAGTCGTTGACGCGGGTGCCCAATTCGCCCAGCTACGTCGAAGGCGTGATCAACCTTCGCGGCAAGGTGATTCCCGTGGTGGGGATGCGCAAACGGTTCGGCATGGAGACGCGCGAAAAAGACAAGGAGACGCGCATCATCGTCGTCGAAGTCCAGGGCGATGTCCTCGGCTTCGAAGTGGACTCCGTTTCCGAAGTCCTGCGCATCCCGGCCGACACCGTCGAACCTCCTCCGCGCCTTTCCAAGAGCGACAACGAATATGTGTCGGGAGTGGGCAAGCTTCAAAGCCGGTTGCTGCTCCTGCTCGATGTGAATCGCCTGATGGCGGACACTCAAACGGCGGAGTCGCTGCAATCGGCGCCGCCTCCGGCTGCGCCGGCGTTGGAACCAGCCCTCGTTTCCTGAATTCTCTCAGCGAAGCGGCAGGGTTAGACACTCGGAGTCAACATGGCAGACGAGTTGGCGCAAGACCCCAGCTTGCTCCAGGATTTTCTTACGGAGTGCGACGAACTGATCGAGCATCTCGACCAGGATCTCGTCGTGCTCGAAACCAGCCCCGAAGACACCGACTTGATCAACCGCGTCTTCCGCGCCTTCCACACCATCAAAGGCACCTCCGGGTTCATGGGCTTCACGCAAATCGTCTCGCTCACTCACAAAGCGGAAGACCTGCTCAACCTGGTGCGCAAAGGCGAGCGCAAAATCACCCGCCGCGCCATGGACGTCTTCCTCAAGGTTCTCGACCAGCTCCGCCGCATGTTTCAGGATCTCCACCAGGGCGTTCCGAGGGAATATGAGCTTGGCGAGCTTCTCGGAAACCTCCAGGAGCTCATGCAGGCTCCCGAGCCGGATAAGCCCGAAAAACCGATGCTCGGCGAGATTCTCGTCGCCGAGGGCGCCATCACGCATTCCGAGCGGCGCGAAGCGCTCAGCGAATCCGTCCAGTCGGGCCAAAAACTCGGCCACGTGGTCGTCGAGAAAAAGCTGGCCACCCCGGGCGAAGTCCGCGACGCCCTCACCAAGCAGGCCGCCACCGGCGATGTGAAGGAAGCCGCCAAAACCATCCGCGTCAACGTGGATAAGCTCGATGAGCTTGTCAACCTCACCGGCGAACTCGTCCTCGAGCGCAACCGCATCACGCAATTGACCCGCGACTTTATCACCCGCCGTTACTCCGAAGATGAATTCGAGCGCGCCATGAGCGAATCTTCCGCCCGCCTCAGCTTCATCACCGACGAATTGCAGGTGGCCGGCCTCAAGACCCGCATGGTCCCCATCGAAGTCGTCTTTCGCAAGTTTCCCCGCATGGTGCGCGATCTCTCGAACAACCTGAACAAGGAAGTCGACCTGGTCCTGCGAGGCGAAGACACCGAGCTCGATAAATCCATCATCGAGGAGATTGCCGATCCGCTCGTCCACCTGATCCGCAATACGCTCGACCACGGCATCGAGCCGCCCGAAGCGCGGCTGGCCGCCGGCAAGCCGCGAAAAGGCACCCTCAAACTCGAAGCTCGCTCCGAGGGCGACTACATCATCGTCGAAGTCGCCGACGACGGCGCCGGCATCAACCCCGACCGCGTCTCGAAGAAGGCCCTGGAGAAGGGCATTGTCACTCCCGACCGGCTCAAAGCCATGAGCCGCCAGGAAGTCCTGGAACTCATTTTTCTTCCGGGGTTCAGCACCGCCGAAAAAACCAGCGACGTTTCCGGCCGCGGCGTGGGCATGGACGTGGTGCGCACGAACTTGAAGAAGCTCAACGGAGTCGTGGACCTCGATAGCATCGCCGGCAAGGGCACCACCGTCACTCTGAAGCTCCCCCTCACGCTCGCGATCCTTCCCGTCCTCGTCGTGCGCGTCAACGACGCCACCTACGCCCTTCCTTTGCGCACCGTTTCGGAAATCATCGAAGTTGAGCCCGACAAAATTCACCGCGGCGATGCCGGAGAATTCCTCCACGTGCGCGACCAGATCATCTCGCTCGGCCGTGTCCGGCGCGTGTTCAACCAGGCGGAACCAAAGCTGGACGCCAATACGCGCCTGCGCGTCGTGGTTTTATTCATCGGGGAAAAGAAACTCGGCCTAGTGGTGGACGACTTTCTGGGCCAGGAAGAAACCGTCATCAAGCCTCTCGGAACTCACCTGGGACATGTCTCCGGCGTGGCCGGAGGAACGATCACGGGCGAAGGCCATATCCGCCTGATTCTCGACCCGGCAGGTCTGGCCGAACTTCTCGCCAGCAGGGAGGCTTAAGGCAGCTTTCAAGACCCCATCATGTCCACACTCTCCACCGTCGCCGAACAGCCCACGGATCGCCGTCTCCCCCCGGACCCTGTCCTGGTCAAGATTCGCGACTTGATCTACAAGGTCTGCGGAATTTACATGCCCGACAACAAATTCTATTTCTTGAACGATCGCTGTGCCCGCCGCACCAAGGTGGTGGACACCACTTCGCTGCGCGAATATTACGAGATGCTCACCGCCGGGCCCGATCGCGACGCCGAAATCCGCAATCTGTTGAACGAAATCACGGTCGGCGAAACCTGCTTTTTCCGCAATCCCCAGCAACTGGCGGCGCTCCGCAAGACCGTCATCCCCAAGATCATGGCCGCCAAATCCGCCCTTTCTTTCACGCGCCTGAAATTCTGGAGCGCCGGCTGCTCCACCGGGGAAGAGCCCTACACGCTTGCCATGCTTTTTTTGGAAGACTCGCCCACGCTGCTCAAAGGCTGGACCTGGGAAATCATCGCCACCGATTTGAACGATCGCTCCGTCGCCAAAGCCAAGGAAGGCCTTTACGATAATTACGCGCTCCGCAACACGCCGCTCCCGTTCCAGCAGAAATATTTCAAGGACCGCGGCGGGGATTTCGCGATCTCCGACGAAGTGAAAAAGCGCGTCTCCTTCAGCCGCCTGAACCTGCTCGACGAAAGCAAGCTGCTCTTCATGAAGGGAATCGACGTGATTTTTTGCGCCAACGTCCTGATCTATTTCGACGGCGCGTCCAAGCGCCGCACCGTCCACCATTTTTTCAATAGCCTGCTCCCGGGCGGCTATTTTTTCCTGGGCCACTCGGAATCGCTGTTTGGAGTCACCGACGAATTTCGTCTCGTGCATTTTCCGGGAGCCACTGCCTACCTCCGCCCGGCGCCGAACGCTCCCGCAGGAGGGGTGAAATGAACGCAGCCGTGGATGAGGCGCTCCGCGCGCGAGTGAAAAACCTCGAGGCCATGCCTGCCATGCCGGCGATCCTGGCTCCGCTGCTGCGGTGCCTGGAATTGCCGCCCGACCAGATTGAAGTCGAAAAAGTCACCGAGTTGATTTCCTGCGACAAATCCATTGCCGCCCAATGCCTGCGCATGGCCAATTCCGCGCTCTTTTCACGCCGCGGCGCCATCGAGACCATTCGCGGCGCCGTCGTTGCTCTGGGCGCCCGCCGCCTCCGCGACATTCTCTGGTCCTCGTTCCTCATCCAGATGGCGCCCAAGGCCCAGTGGCCCATCAATCCCATGACGTTCTGGGAGCACTCGTTCGGTGTCGCGCTGGTAAGCCAGCAGCTCGCCAAAAAAGTCGCGCTCCCGGAAGTCGAGAAAGTCTATCTCTGCGGCTTGCTCCATGATATCGGCGAGCTCGTCAACGCCACTCTCCTGCCCGAAGAGTTCCACAACGCCGTGGAGTACGCCGTAAAGCACAGTATTTCTCTTTACGAAGCGGAAAAAGAAATTCTCGGCTTCACTCACTGCGATTCCGGAAAGCTGCTCGGCGACTACTGGAATCTTTCCTCCGACATCCAGAATGTGATCGAGTTCCACCACACTCCGGCGGAGGCTCCCCCGCCCCCGGCGCTGGCTGCCGCCGTGAATCTGGCGGACTTGCTTTGCCGTCTGCGCGGCATGGGCTACGGCTACGATGAGCTCCGCGAAATCGAATTCAGCGAAGCGCCGGCCTGGCTCCTGCTCGCCAAAGCCGTCCCGCACCTGGAAAAATTCGACGTGGCTCGATTCACCATGGAGCTCGACGCGGAAGCCGAAGAAATTCACGAACTCGTCGCCGCCGCGTTTCAAACCTAGCGGAGCCCCGGATGCCTTCGCTGCCGAAAGATCCCAGCACCATCCGCGTCCTCGTTGCCGACGACAGCGCTTTCATGCGCACCGCCATCACCCGCATGGTTCAGTACGATCCGCAGCTCCAGGTTGTCGGCACCGCGCAGGACGGCAAGGACGCCCTCGAAAAAATCGCCCAGCTCGATCCCGACGTCATCACTCTCGATATCGAAATGCCCAGGCTCAATGGCCTGGGCGTCCTGCGCCAGTTGATGGCGGAAAATCCCAAGCCCGTCATTATGATCAGCTCGCTCACGCAGGAAGGCGCGGAAGAAACTTTGAACGCTTTCGACCTGGGCGCCTTCGACTGCATTCCCAAGGCGCTCTCCTACGCCTCGCTCGATATCCTGCACATCCGCGACGAGCTCATCGCCAAAATTAAAGCCGGCGCCGCCGCCAAGGATACTTTCCGCCGCAAAAAACAGGCCCTGCCTCCTCCCAAACCCGCCGCTGCGCCGCGCAAACCCTGGGTGCACAAAGGGCCCATCCCGAGCGTGATCGCCATCGGCACTTCCACCGGCGGGCCCAAAGCGCTTCAGGAAGTTCTGCCCAAGCTTCCCGCTGATCTCGCCGCCGGGATTGTCATCGTCCAGCACATGCCGCAGGGATTCACCGGCCCATTCGCCAAGCGCCTCGACGGCCTCAGCAAGATCACCGTGCACGAAGCCGTGGACGGCGAAGCCGTCAAGCCGGGCCTCGCGCTTCTCGCTCCAGCTACGTGGCACATGACTCTTTTCCGCCGCAGCGCCTCGCAATATTCCGTCCGCCTTTCCAAAGATCCGCCGAAAACTCTGCACACTCCTTCGGCCGACGTCATGATGCTTTCCGCCGCGGAAGTTTGCGGCGCCTCCGTCATGGGCGTGATCATGACCGGCATGGGCTACGATGGCTCGCTCGGCATGAAATCCATCCACGAAAAAGGCGGCCGCACTCTCGGCCAGGACGAAGCCTCCTGCGCCGTGTACGGCATGCCGCGCGCCTGCGCCGAAATGGGCATCCTCGACCGCGTCGTCCCGCTCTCCCAAATCGCCGAAGAAATCGTCCACACCGTTTCCCCCATCGCCGAACCCGTCAAGCCTTCCGCTTAAGCTGTTGCCCTTAATCTTGTAGGGGCATCCGCCAGAATTCTGGCGGACCGTGCCCGCGCCGCCAAATTCCGCACCGCCGCCCTTACCTTCCCCGCTGCCCTCGAGATCTTTGGAGTGCGGGAGCTCGTTTATCCCGAGCGCAGTCGGGGGGCTCCCGCTTTGTTCTCGGAGCTAGCACAATGTGTGCCAACGCCGGAGCAGTCCTAATCTTTGAGAGTGCTGTATCGCACCTACGGCGCTCAACGAATTTCGTACTTTTTTTCCCAGCGCTCCCGCGCTGGGCTAACGTCTTCCACGCCTACGGCGTTTCGTGATCTTCGTGGGCACCCATTTGCCCCAGAGCCATGTTTGGGTAGCGCCATAGGCGCGGCAGAAGTTAGCCCAGGCCGGGAGGCCCGGGTCCACCGCGTCGCATTGTGCCGAGCGCCGTAGGTGCGACACACGATTCGAACTTTGGCTCGTCGCGCGCCAATAAATCTCACTCAATCGCCGGCCGCTTCAAATGCCATTCCGTACTCTGCTGAAACAAATTCGCCGCCGCCACCACCGCTCGATCGTTCCGCGCCCGCGCCATGAATTGCAATCCAATCGGCAGCTTTGCGGACGTAAACCCGCACGGCACGCTCACTGCCGGCAAGCCGCACAAATTCCCGATTCCTCCGGCCGGGTCCGGGAAATTCAAATCCTTCTCGAGATTTGTCTCGATCGGCGTCGCCGCAATCGGCAGTGTGGGCGCGGCGACCACGTCGAAATCGTCGAATAGCTCGTCGATCTTCCGCTGGCACACGCCACGGATTTGCAGCGCGAGCATGTAATCGCTTGCCGCGATCGTCTCGTACACGTACCCGTTGATTTGTCCCAGCGGATCGGCCAGCTCGGCCACGCGGCCCGATTCGATCAGGTTGCGAAACGCCGCCGCTGCTTCCACCGCCACAATCGTTCCCGCCGCGGCCTCAAATGGGCCCTCGGGCAATTGCGCGGCCGAAACTTTCGCTCCCCGCCGCTTCAGCTCCTCGATCGCCTCTTTTGTTGCCGTTTCGATTTCCGGCTCGATTTTTTTCCACGCATTCGTGAGCCAGCCGATCCGCAACAGCATCGCCGCCGGCGACGGATACGCGAACGCCGCTTCCGCCGGCGGCAGCGATCCCCGGTCCATCCGGTCGTGCCCTGCGATCGCCGCAAGCACCGTCGCGCAATCATCCGCCGTGCGCCCCATCGGCCCGATTTTGTCCTGCGAGTACGCTAGCGCCATCGCGCCGTAGCGGCTCACCCGGCCGAACGTCGGCCGCAGCCCCGTCACTCCGCAATATCCCGAAGGACACAGAATCGATCCCCACGTTTCCGTCCCGATCGCAAACGCCGCCAGCGCCGCCGCCGCAATCGCGCCCGATCCGCTCGATGACCCGCACGTCCAGCAGGCCGGGTTCCACGGATTTTTCGCCGGCCCCGTCAGCGACGCCGCCGCAAACCGGTAATTCATTCCTCCGGCGAGCTCGATCATCGCCGCTTTGCCGATCAAAATCGCGCCCGCGCGGTCGAGCCGCTCGATCACCGCCGCATTGAAATCGAATTTCTGCTCCGCATACGGCTTCGCGCCCCAGGTAGTCGGATAGCCTTTCACCGCCAGCAAATCCTTCGCCGCATACGGAATTCCGTGCAGCGGCCCGCGCACGTGGCCTCCTGCGATTTCTTTTTCCGCCGCCCGCGCCTGCTCGAGCGCCAGTTCGCGCGTGAGCGTGGCGTACGCGTTGAGCCCGGCTCCCACCTTCTCGCTTCGCGCGAGATAGCTTTCGGTCAATTCCACCGGCGAAATTTGCTTTGTGCGCAGCCGCTTTCCCAGCTCGCGCACCGGCAAGTACAGAATGTCTTCGCTCAGCATCGTTCCGCCTTTCAGCGCCCGCGAGTCCGCCGCGGTGCCGACACATCCGGATAAATCTTCATCACGTTGGCGGGCTGGTCCGCATTCTCGAGCGCGAACGCGCGCATTCCCGCCAGCGGCTTCTGTCCTTCGGCCACCAGCCGCCGAATCTCCGCCTTCTGCTCGTCCGAGAGCCGTTCGCCGTACTTCCCCAAAATTGCCTGCACTTTCGCTTCAATCTCCGCGTCCGTCTCGTAGGACAGGCCTCCCGGCCTGTCCTCTTGCAGTTCGGGTGCCTGGTCGAAAAGCGTTGCCGGTGGACCTGCAAGTGAGCACGCCGGCGCAATTGCCGCAGCCGCCGCGGCCGCCCGCCGCGCAAACTCCCGCCGTGAAATCCGGTCCGTCAATTTCTTCTTCATCGCCATGACTTTGTCCCTCCCGTCATCGCTTCAGCAATCTTCTTCCGTTCGCGCCTTCGATTTGAGATGAAGTCATCTCATAAATCGGTTCTTAGGGGGTCGGAGCTTTAGCTCCGACATTCAAGGCCCGGAAAATTCGGGGCTTCAGCCCCTGAGGAATTTGGTTGTGTAGCCGGATCGCATTTATGAGATGACTTCATTTCAAATTTCAAATTTGAAATTCGGTTCCCGGCCGCCTGCCCGCACAGTTCCCCTGTTCCCTCACCCCGCCGCCATTAGACGCTTGCCCCCGCCATCGGTCGCCCGCCCCCGCACAACAATTTCGCTCCCACCCCGCTCCGTCGGGATGTAAAATCCCGTTCGCGGCAGGGCGCTCCCGGCCATCCACGCCGCGAATCGACTTCGAGGGCCCATCGCATGCGCACCGGCTGCGCGCAATCGCGGCTCCAATTTCCAAATCTCACTGAGGAGAAAACTTCATGAATCGCTGGATGCAGAACGTGCTCGTCGCTGCTGGCTTGATGCTCGCTTTCCTCTGGACGTTGTCCGCTCCCTCCCCGCGCCTTTCTGCCGGCCCGCTCCCCGCTCCGCAGGAGCGCCACGAGGCCTTCGAGGATCTGCGCCGCGCTGAACAGCTGCTTGTGGACGCGAGAGCGATTCTCGCTGCGGCTCCGGGTGAATACGCCGGCCACCGGGACAAAGCGATCAAGTACGTGGACGAAGCGCTCGATCAGGTGAGGAAATCCATCGAAGTGGCGCGCCACTAGAATCGATTTGGCAGTGCTGAAATCCTGCTCTCCGGGGCGTTGCCCGGGGGCCCGTTTTTTTGGAGTGCGGCTTGTCCCGAGCGCAGTCGAGGGGCGGCTTGACGCCGCTTTGGACCGGTGTTCGCGCGCTCAAAGCCATCCACTCGGCCGACACTTGCCTCGGCCGGCACAACTGACGCGCACTGACGGTGGGATGTCAACAGAGCCAGACGGGTTCTAGGTCGGCAACTCCGCGCCCGGCTACATTCCAATCGGACGAATGATTCCCGGCTGGGGAATTCTTCCGAAACGCTCCGCGGGTCACTGCGAATTGATTTCGCTGTGGCCCGCACGGAGAGTCGAGCGCATCAGGATTGTGCTCCCCGCGCGCCTTCGGCTTGCTTCACTACAATGACGAGCACCGCCGCGATGTATCATGGGCGCTCCGTTTCAGGCAAATCGGAAAATGTGCGGAGGTATCGGCGTCTGTTTCCGGTTACCCCGTTAATTGGGACTTGTCGAGCGCCTGCGGGAACGGACGGATGTATTCTATCGGTGCGTCATCGAATCTCGCTTTCTAAGGGCGAAAGAGGCTGGTTCTGAACATGCGCCGTTGTGCGGTCTGCGGACTGTCGGCAGTAAGCTTATTATTGATGGCGAGTTTCATATTTGGACAAGGCAAAAGGTCCCAGTCAGATGCCGACATTAGCGCGATAGGACACCGGGATATAGCGCGAACACCTAACTCGTACACCGTTGAACAAGAAGTGGAATTGGGGAATAAGCTAGCGCTGACATGGGACAAGCAGTTTAGGTTTATAAGCGACCCGGCAATCACCTCCTATGTGCAACGAGTCAACGCAGCGATCGAGCAAAACTCCGATAAACATCTGCCAGTCACTATAAAACTCATCGACGCCGAGGAAGTGAAAGCATTTGCTCTCCCGGGCGGGCATCTATATATCACTCGCGGACTTCTTCTCCGATTGGAGAATGAGGGGCAGTTGGCGAGCTTACTCGCAAGAGGGGTCGCGCGTGTTGCACTACGCTCCTATACGAACATCGCCACAATCATGGACCGTTCGCCCAGTCGGCGGATTCTGCCGGGACCAGGTGTCTCTGCAACTGGTTCGGCACAATTTCAAGAACTGGATCGTGACGCAGAATTGGATGCGGATTACTTTGGCGTGCAGTATGTGTACAAATCCGGTTACGACCCCACGTGCTTCACGGATTTTGTTCAACGGATATGGGGAACGAACCCAATACCGAAGTGGTTCCGCGACTATCCACCTCTTCCCAAGAGACTGCGAGCTCTGCAAAAAGAAATCGCGGGAATCATGCCCACGCGCGAAGGAGCCATTACCACGACACCGGAATTCCAGGAATTTAGGGTCGCCTTAATGCAATGAGTCAAATCCAGTTACTCCCGACGAGCGGCTACACGTCGCCGCCCGCGGTCAAGTCCTGGTAAGTTCTATAAAGGAGGTCAAGGAAAAAAACATCTCCCCCCGCGGCAGGAATTTTCCTTGCAGCGCAGCCCACTTCATTGAACGAGAGCTGTTCGGACCTGCCGCACCACGAGCTCGGTCGCGGGGCGTTGTAGCCCAGCGG
>DASPSD010000024.1:0-51236 GCA_035624115.1 Candidatus Sulfotelmatobacter sp.
GGCGCGTACGGCCGTGATGCCAAAGGGCACACCGCGCGCGCGGGAGGACGCGGCCCCTGGTTCAGCGACGAAGGAAGCGCGTTCGACATCGGACGCCGCGCGCTGGCGGCCGTGGTCCGCGCGGAAGAACACAGAGGGCCGGAGTCGGCCCTGACGGCGAGGATTCTGACCTGGCTTGGATGCACCGATTGGAATCGAGTGATGGATTGGGTGATCAAAAACCCCGATGACGTTTTTCCGCGGATTTATCCGCTGGTGGCGGAATTGGGAGATAAAGGCGATCCCATCTGCTGCGAGATTCTGGGGGCTGCGGCGATGTCGCTGGGCGAACTTGTGGCCAGCATCCTCGGCCGGCTGAAGTTGCGCGAGCGCGAAGTGTCCATCGCGAAGGCCGGGGGCGCAATCGGACGCAGCCAGTTCTTCGATGCGGCAATCAATGAGGAGCTCGGGCGCGTGGCCCCGCGGGCGCGGGTGCTCACATTGCAAGTGAAGCCCGCACTGGCTGCCGCGAAGCTCGCCATCCGAGCGGGACGACGAAAGGCACATGCCGGATGACGCTGCGGCGCGCTTGGAACGCGCGCGATCCTGCTCTGTAGAAGAATTGAAGGCCCTCGTGCACGAGGCGGACGAAGCAGTCTTGCTCGCGCTGCTCGAAAACAAAAATCTGGACGAAGCCCACATCCACCAGATGCTCGAAAGGCTGGACCTTTCCGCGGATGCCCTTTCGGCCATCGCCGAAGAGAAGCAGTGGACGGCAAGCGAAGGCGTACGGGTGAGGCTGGCAAGGCATCCACACACGCCGCGGAGGATTGCTCTTGCTTTGCTGCGCCAACTGTACCTGTTCGATTTGGTCCGAGTGAGCCTGTTGCCTTCGACGCCGGCGGAAATTCGCCGCGTGGCGGAGGAACTCATTGTCACACGCGTGCCGCATTTGCCTGTCGGCGAGAAACTGACACTGGCCAGGCGCGGGCCGTCGCGCGTCGCCGGAGCAATCCTCGCCGAAGGGCATGCGCAGGCAATCAAGCACGCGCTCAACAATGCCTTTCTGACCGAAGCGCAAGTGCTGAAAGTGCTGGCGAAGGGAGGCGTGCCGGAACGAGTGGTGGCCGCCATCGCGCAGCATCCGAAGTGGGCGAGCCAGTACAATGTGCGCATGGCGCTGGTGCGAAATGCTCATACGCCCGTGCCGGTGGTGCTCGCGATTTTGCCCAACGTGACTCTTCGCGATTTGAAGGAGATCATGACGCTTGAATCGCTCACTCCTCATGTGCGGAGATACATCAAGCAGGAGCTGGCCCGGCGGTCGGGCGATCGCGGAAAGCCGCGCGAATAGCCCGGCGCGAACCACTGGAAGGAAGACCGATGGCAAAGCGTCCGAATCGGATGCGCTGGATCATGGTGGCGGGCGGGATCGCTCTCGTCGGCGTGTTGCTTTATTCCACGCTTCAGCAGACTCACAGACAATTCGAAGTCTGCATGAACTTCAAAGGCGGCACGCATTGCGCCACAGCTTCCGGAGCCACGCAGGCTGAAGCGATCCGCAGCGCGCAGGGAATCGATTGCGAATTGCTTTCCAATGGGCGGGACGAGAATATGGCGTGCCTGGACCGGGAGCCTTCGTCCGTGCGCGAAGTGAAGTAGGCTGCGGTTCGCAGGCGGCTATTTTGTGGGAAGCTTGAAAGGCTCCGGCGCAGGTGTCCCGAGCATTCGCAGGTAGGTCATCAATTGCGCGCGGTGATGCACTTCGTGCTCGTTGATGCCGAAGAGCATGACGGCCACCCTGCGGCGAAATCCCAGGCCGGGATGCGCGCGCTCTTCCTCGAAAAATTCCGGCGAACGAGCGGCAACGGCGGCGAGCGTTTCACGATGCGCGCGGTCGATATTCGCAAGCTCCTCTGCAAGAGAGCGGGGCGTGCCGGTAATGGCGCGCAGGCCTTTGGGCATGCGCGTCTCGTAGTAAGAAAAATCCCCCTCGAGAGCGCAACGCCGCACTCCTTCCTCCGACACCCACAGATGGCGGAGCATTTCGCCCACACTCAGCGCGCCTTTTTCGGGCTTCCAGTTCATATGCTCGGGGCGCAGCAAAACGAACACTTCTTTGCTGCGGGCGCGGACCGCTTCCTTCTGCTTTGGGAAGAATTCAAAGAGCGTCATGCGCGGATTATACGACAGACCAGCCGGCCGCATCCGGTGTCTAATGATCCGGAGGACTGCGGGCTTCGAATTGACACGCCGGAAAACACTGAATAGCATCAGTTCGTCTGATGACTGGACTGATCCGGGAATGACGCGCTGCCTCAATTGCGGAGCCGAGCGGGACGCCGACATTTGCGCCGCATGCGGACTGGGCTCTTCCGCGGCGGAATTTACACTGCGGAAGAAACTCCTCAATCGCACCGCGGTGTTCCTTCTCGGTGCGATCGCTTTTGTGGTGGCGAGCGGGCGTTACCCGGCGCTCGAGCTTGATGGAATCCTGATTTTCATCGGCGTTTTGTTTTTCCTGACGCTCGGGATCGTTATGTGGCTCGAGCGGCGCGCGCTTCGGCATGCCGAGGTGGAAGCGCTGAAGCGCGTTTACTATGGACTCATCCCGTTGCCGTGGCTCCTGGCGGCGGTGCTGTTGATGAACGGGGCCCTGGATCACACTCGCCCGGAGGTCCGATACACACGAGTGGTCGGGAAGTTTTCGATGCCGGGGCCTGTGGCAAATCGGCGCTTGATCGTGAATTCGTGGCGCCCGGAGCACCGGTTCGAGCGCGTGCCGGTGGATCGCAGAGATTTTGACCGTTTCAGCGCAGGCGATAGCGTCGAAGTAAGAGTGCAGGAAGGGCTGATCGGCATTCCGTGGGTCGAGGGCGTGAGCCGGCCGTAGCAAGTCCGAATTGGGCCCGCGAGATTTTCATAGACGGGCAGGATTTTCGCGCTTGAGAAACTGGCCGGCGCCGGGCTTGCCCGTAAATTGGCCGCCTTCGACAACCGTGCGCCCCCTCGAGAGAACAGTTTTCGGGACGCCTTTCACGCGAATTCCTTCGAACATCGAATAGTCCACGCGCATGTGATGCGTTTTCGCGCTGATGACTTGCTCTTCGTTCGGATCAAACACGACGAGATCGGCGTCGGAGCCGATTGCAATGGTGCCCTTGCGCGGATACAGGCCGAAGAGTTTTGCCGGAGCGGTGGAGACAAGCTGAACGAAACGATTCGATGAAAAACGGCCGCCATGTACACCGCCGCTGTATACCAGGCTCAAACGATTTTCGATCCCTGGTCCGCCATTGGGGATTTTCGTGAAGTCGTCCTTGCCCAGCTCTTTTTGCTCTTTGAAGCAGAAAGGACAATGATCGGTTGAGACGACTTGAAGATCATCTTTCGCGAGTCCCTGCCAGAGCTTTTCCTGGTGCCACTTTTCGCGCAATGGCGGAGTGAAAACATATTTGGCGCCTTCGAAGCCCGGCGCGTCCATGTTTTCGAGTGACAGGTAAAGATACTGCGGGCAAGTTTCGGCGAAGGCGCGGAGGCCGCGGTCGCGGGCTTCGCGGACTTTTTCAAGCGCGTCGTTGCAGGAGAGATGCACGATGTAAACAGGCGCGCCGGCCATTTCCGCCAGCGCGATAGCGCGCGAGGTCGCTTCGGCTTCGGCAGTCGTAGGACGCGTGAGCGCGTGATATTTGGGTGCGCGCTTTCCCTCGGCGAGCGCGCGCTGAACGATGACGTCGATGGCGCCGCCATTTTCGGCATGCATGCAAATCATGCCGCCGGAGCTGGCCGCCTGACTCATCGCGCGAAAGATCGTGGCATCATCGAGCATGAACACGCCGGGATAGGCCATGAAGAGTTTGAATGTGGGGACGCCTTCGCGCACGAGCGTTTTCATCTCCGCGAGCTGCGCATCAGCTAGATCGGTGATGATGCAATGGAATGCGTAGTCGATGGCGGCTTTACCGTCGGCTTTTTTCATCCAGGTGTCGAACGCCTGGTGAAGCGTCTGGCCTTTGTATTGAATGGCAAAATCGATCAGCGTCGTGGTGCCGCCGAAAGCAGCCGCGATGGTGCCGGATTGGAAATCATCCGCGCTCGTCGTACCGCCGAAGGGCATGTCGAGGTGCGTGTGAACGTCGATGCCGCCGGGCATCACGTACATTCCGCGGGCGTCAATCAGCTTGCCCGCGTTGTCGGTGGGGAGGTCTTTGCCGATCGCGGAGATTTGGCCGTTCAAGATTCCGACGTCGGATGGGTAGGTATCCGTAGCGGTCACGATGGTGCCGTTCCGGATCAAAGTGTCGAAGCGCATGAGTGGAGAGTCTCCCGAAATCCTGCTCTCGCGACGTAGCTTACACCGGTTGCACTTGCTTTGGCACCAGCGGGAACCCGCACATACCTTTCGGTCCTTGCCAGTTCGAGGAACTTGGGGACAACTGCGGAAAACCGCACTAGAATGGCGTGTTTTCGGAGCGGGCCTATTCCTACAAGTGACGCCATGCCTTTGCGTGAAGTCGCCCAGAAGCTGGCGCCGGAGCAATACGAGCGGAACTTCGCGGAAATTGCCCCGCGCATGACTCCGCGGCAGGCGGCTGTGGAAGCCGCGCGCTGCCTCTATTGCTTCGACGCGCCTTGCACGCTCGCCTGCCCAACGCACATCGACGTTCCGGCATTTATCAAAAAAATTTCGACGGGAAATCTTCGCGGGTCGGCCCGCGTGATCCTCGAGGCGAATATCCTGGGAGAGAGCTGCGGCCGTGTGTGCCCTACCGAGGTACTGTGCGAAGGCGCGTGCGTGATGGTCGAGAAGGGAATCAAGCCGATTGAAATTGGGCGGCTCCAGCGCTACGCGGTGGATTACGCGCTGGAGAGAAAGCTTCCGCTTTTTTCTGCCGGAGCGCCGAACGGAAAGAAAATCGCATGCATCGGGTCGGGGCCGGCGTCGCTGGCGTGTGCAGCGGAGCTTGCGAAGCGCGGGTATAGCGTCACCATTCTCGATCGCAATGCGCTTGCGGGAGGCCTGAGCACATACGGCATCGCCGCCTACAAGACGCGGGCGGATGATTCTCTGAAGGAAACTGAAATGGTTCGCGCTTTGGGAGTCGAATTCCGGCAGAAAACCGAAGCGGGCCGCGACATTCCCTTCGCGCAGCTTGAAAGAGACTTCGAGGCAATTTTCATCGGCGTGGGCCTCGGCGAGACGTGGGGCCTCAATTTGCCCGGCGAGGATCTGATCGGCGTGTCCGGCGCGATCGAATTCATCGAAGCGACGAAATCGCGGTCCTTTTCGGAAGTCCAGGTCGGCAGGCGCGTGGCATGCATCGGAGCAGGGAACACGGCGATCGACGTCGTGACGGCGGCAAAGCGCTTGGGCGCGGAATTCGTGCATCTCATTTACCGCCGCAGCGAACAGGATATGTCGGCCTTCAGGTATGAGTACGAACTTGCGAAGCTCGATGGCGTAATTTTCCACTGGTGCGCCCAGCCGGTGCGAATCCTCGGAGAAAATGGCCGTGTGTGCGCGGTGGAATGCGTGCGAACTCAAGCGGAAGGGACAAAAGGCGGAGGCAAATACAAAGTGACGCCGATCCCGGGCACCGAATTCAAACTCGATGTGGACATGGTCGTGCGCGCAATCGGGCAGAAGCCTGTGACCCATATTTTCACGGCGATCGAAGGAATCGAAGTCCGCGAGAACGGGACCGTGGTCGTCCGGGAAAATCACCAAACAGGCAATGGGAAGTACTTTGCCGGCGGCGACTGCGTGAACGGGGGGAAGGAAGTAGTAGACGCCGTGGCCGAAGGGATGGCGGCAGCGCGGGGAATCGATGAGTGGCTTGGCGCCCCGCGCGGAAAGCCCTGACTCGACGTGCGCTTGCCTGACGCATGGACCGAACGGCTGCCGTTCCTTGAAGCGCTCGAGGAGGATTGGGAGCCGGTGTCGCGCGCGGTGCTCATCGTGGCCTGCGCGTTCTATGCGGTCTTTTTGTTTCAACTGGCGCAAGGGCACGGCCTGCCGCCGTTGATGGATCTTGTCTTCGTCCCGATCCATGAAGGGGGCCACGCTCTGTTCGGCTTTTTCGGGCACACGCTCATGATCGCGGGAGGCACGATCCTGCAATTGAGCGTGCCGCTGATGCTCGCAACGTATTTTTTGTTTCGCCGGCAGATTCAGGGAACCGCGTTTTGCACTTTTTTCTTTTTCGAGCAGCTTCTGCCTACGGCGACATATATGGACGACGCGCGGGCGCGCGAGTTGCCGTTGCTCACGATTGGCGATCCCGAACTGGCCGAGCACGACTGGGCCACTATGTTCGGATGGTTTGGAGTGCTTCAGCACGACACGCAGATTGCCGCAGTCGTGAGATTCATCGGGTGGGCAGGCATGCTTGCGACGGTGGCATGGATGATTTACCGCAGCTTGCGCTCCGTACCGCGTCGCTCGAGTGATTCGGCCCGGGCATCCGGGAGGTGAAAGATGGCGGACATGCGAGTTCAGTTTTGCGGAATTGAGTCGCCGAACCCGTTCTGGCTGGCTTCGGGGCCGCCGACAAATACAGGCGGACAGGTGATGCGGGCGTTTGATGCAGGCTGGGGCGGCGCGGTATGGAAGACGATTGGCGAGCCGATACAGAACGTTTCTTCACGATATGGGGCCGTGGACCTGAACGGCGTAAAGATGATGGGCCTGAACAACATCGAATTGATCAGCGACCGGCCCATCGAAGATAACCTGCGCGAAATTGCGGAAGTGAAAAAGCGCTACCCCAAGCATCTTGTGATCGCCTCGCTTATGGTGGAATCGAAAAAGGAGGCTTGGCACGACATTGTTCGCCGCGCGGAAGATGCGGGCTCGGACGCCCTGGAATTGAATTTCGGCTGCCCGCACGGGATGAGCGAGAGGGGAATGGGAGCGGCGGTCGGACAGGTGCCGGAATACACGGAGATGATCACGTCGTGGGCGAAGGAAGCGGCAAACACGCCGGTGATTTCGAAGCTCACTCCCAACGTGACCGACATTACGCGCATCGCGCGCGCGGCGGAGCGCGGCGGCGCCGATGCCGTGAGCTTGATCAATACGATCAATTCGCTGATGGGTGTGGACCTCGAGACATTCGCGCCGCGCCCGAATGTGGCCGGGAAATCTTCGCATGGGGGCTACTGCGGGCCGGCGGTGAAGCCGATTGCGCTGCATCTCGTTGCCAGCGTCGCGAAGACAGTGAAGATTCCGATCGTCGGAATCGGCGGCATCGGCAACTGGATCGACGCTGCCGAGCACATCGCCCTGGGCGCGCGCGTGGTGCAGGTGTGTACGGCGGCGATGCATTACGGCTTCCGCATTGTGGAAGACATGGCGGACGGCCTCAATGCCTACATGGACGGCCACGGCTACCGCACGATTGAGGATTTCCGCGGCCGCGCCGTGGAGAACGTACTCGACTGGGGCGACCTCGATTTGAATTACAAAATTATCGCGCGCATCCACACCGAGCTTTGCATCGGGTGCCAGCTCTGCTACGTCGCCTGCGAAGACGGCGCGCACCAATGCATCGAGCGCGCACCATCGAGAAACGGCAATGGCAAGCACAATGCGAACGGGATGGAAGTGCACGTCCCGCGAATCATTGACGACGAATGTGTCGGGTGCAATTTGTGCGCGCTTGTTTGTCCTGTGGACGGCTGCATCACGATGGAGGAAATCCAGACCGGATTGCCGGCGATGTCTTGGAAGCAGAAGACCGGCGGGGCAACCGGGATCTGCGCGCCGGACGCTTAGCTTTTGTGACAGCTGAATAAACACAGAGGGCACGGAGGAAAGACAAAACTGAGGACAGGGAGAAGGTCAGTAGAATGCGCGCAGATCTAGCGGATGCGGGAGCATCACTTCGAGTGTCCGGCCGTAATCTCCCAAGGTGAGGCGGATCATTTCGGCGGGTCCTACATCACGCAAGAGCCAATCATTCGTCGGAAGCAGCCGCTCCTTCTTAAAGAGTTCATCGCTCTCAAAGTCTTTTCCTTGGGCACGCAAATCCGTGGGGAATACCTGGTAAACCTGCTTGGCCTTCAGATCGATGGCGAGATAGCGGCGCCCGAGGAGCACGAGGACGAGATGCTGCTCCTTTTTTTTGTCGGTTTGATAGATGTTCCATGCAAGGGGAGGTTTGCCGTCAAGCTTCACTTGCGCGTCAGTGTGGAGCCTCCAATGATACGGCGGCCCTTGCGCAGCGGTCGAATATGCGTGAAGAGCAAGGCAGCCAATCGCGATCGCAAGTTTGCAAAATCCCGCAATCGGCCGAGTCACGGAGTTTTTGGTTCGAGTTATTCCCATGGGACACGAACCTGGCGTGAAGAAACGATGACATATCCCTTTTCGCGGCCGTACGCCACCAAATCCCGGAGAATGGCGACGTCCTGCTCGCAATATTCGGCGACGCGGTCCTTTTGACCTGCTCGCCACCATCCGACCGCCTGAAGCCCGTCTCCCGATTTTGCCGTGCCAAGGGTCTCGCGCGCGAGCTTATCGAGCTTTACGCGATGACCAAGCTGCGCGTAAAGCAATTCGTGAACGTCAAAAGAAAGTTTGCGCAGCCGATCGACCGGCGCGTAGGCACGAAGGACCTCAAGGTCAAAGCGGTTTCCATTGAACGTGACCACGTGCGTGAATCTCTCGAGCTCATTGATTAATTCTGCGGCGGCCTCTTCATACCAGCGCCGGAACCCGCTTTCTTTGTCCCAGGTGACAGCGACCGCGAGGCCGAACGCACGAATATTGGACCAGCCGCCCTGCACTTCGTGCGAGAGCTTCAAGGTTTCCACATCCAGATAAATTTCGCGATCGAAAAGCCCGGCCAGGGGGAGTCTCCTGATGCAATTGTGCCACATCTCATGGCAGGGATGGTGAGATGCCTGTGCGGGGCCCGGACGGCGGGCCTCGAAACCGGAGAGCATTCGGCTACAAGGCACCTGCACTGTTGAGATCCTGCTGGATATAACTCAGCCAGATGTAGGCGGGCGTTGTACCGGATTTGAACACAAAGCGGAAGCAAGCTTCCGCACTCCAAGGGTCTCGGTGGGCAGCGCTTTTTTGGAGTGCGGCGGCTTGACGCCGCTTTGGGCCCGTGCTGGCCCGCCAAAAGCCACCCACTCGACCGAGGCTTGACTCGGTCGGCACGACTGACACGCCTCGAGGGTGAGATGTCAACAGCGCCTAATGGGTCCTAATAAATTGTCGATTCGCGTTTGCGGCCGGTGTAGTCGATGTAGACGATCTTCGTGTCCGTATAAAAATCGAGCGCGGCGTGGCCCACTTCGCGTGGGCCGACGCTCGAGTCTTTCGCACCGCCGAACGGAACATGAGCTTCGCCGCCAACGGTGGGCGAGTTGACGTGGGTCATGCCTGTTTCGATCCTGTCGACGAATTCGAATATTTTGCTTGAGTCCGTCGTGTAAATCGCGCTGGTAAGGCCGAAGCGGACGGAGTTCGCAGCAGCGAGCGCTTCATCGAAGTTTTTCACGCGCACGATGCTCAGCACCGGGCCGAAGATTTCTTCCTGCGCCAGCCGGCTATCGGGCCGGACATTATCGAAAATCGTGGGAGCGACGAACCACCCCTTGGCGTACCGCGGGCCGGAAAGGCGTTCGCCGCCGCAGAGCAGCTTGGCGTCTTTTTTGCCCAGCTCGATGTATTCGAGCACCGTGTTCATTTGTGTTTCGTCCACCGACGGCCCCATCTCGACTCCGGGCTCCAGGCCGTCGCCGACGGAAAATTTCTTCGCGCGTTCGACGAGCATCGACAGGAACTTGTCGGCAACCGATTCCTCGATGACCACGCGGCTCGTGGCGGTGCAGCGCTGGCCTGTGGATGCGAAAGCGCCGAAGAGAGTGGATTCCATGGCAAGATGCAAGTCGGCATCGGCAAGGACAACCACCGGGTTTTTCCCGCCCATCTCGCACTGGATCTTTTTGAGGCGCTGCGCTCCGGAAGTGTAGAGCGCGCAGCCGACTTCATTCGAGCCGGTAAAGGAGAGGGCGTGGACGTGAATGTTCGTCACGAGCTCGTCGCCCGCGTCTTTGCCCGAGCCCATAACGAGATTGAGCGCGCCCGCGGGGACGCCTGCCTGCGCGAAGATTTCCACGACCTTCATGGCTGTGAGTGGAGTGAGCGTGGCGGGCTTGAAGACAACCGTATTGCCGCATACCAGCGCCGGCGCAATCTTCCACACTGGGATTGCGACCGGGAAATTCCAGGGCGTGATAGCGCCTACAACGCCGAGCGGCTGGCGGAGCGTGTAAGAGAAATTTTTTGGCAGCTCGCTGGTCAAGGTCTCGCCGTTCATGCGGCGCGCCTCGCCGGCCATAAATTCAGTGATATTGATGGCGCGCTGCACCTCGCCGAGAGAATCCTTGAGAGCTTTGCCTTCTTCGCGCGTGAGGAGGCGAGCGAGCTCTTCTTTTTGGTCCTGCATGATGCGAACGGCGTTGAAGAGGATCTTGCCGCGCTGCGGGGCAGGAGTGTCACGCCAGGCTGGAAAAGCAGCTTTGGCGGCGACGATGGCGTGTTTCATTTCCTCGCGCGTCGAGAGAGGAATCCGCGCGACAACTTCGTCGGTGTTCGCGGGATTTCGCCGCTCGACAATTTTCGGAGATTTCGATTCCACCCACTCGCCGTTGATAAAGTTTCTGCAGAGCTGCCCAATCAGAGTTGCGGTCGCCATACGCCTCTTCCCCCCCAAGAATTCAGACGCGGACTTCGGTGAAGGTTTTGTCGAGCATGCGGATGCCTTCGTCAACATCTGCCTTCGAAATGTTCATGGGCGGGGCCAATCGGATGGTGTTGCCGTAGAGACCTCCTTTTCCGATAAGCAAGCCGTTTCGGCGCGCGCCCTCGAGAACTTGATTCGTTTCAGCCGGCGCAGGTTCTTTCGTCCTGCGATCTTTCACCAGCTCGAGCGCCTGCATCAAGCCCATGCCGCGGACATCGCCGATCAGCGAGTGCTTGGCCTGCAACTCCTCGAGCTTCTTGCGCAGGTAGCTGCCGACCACATGCGAGTTTTCGCGCAAGTTTTCTTCTTCGATTACTTCGATCACGGCGCGCACGGCGACCGAGGTAACCGGATTTCCGCCGAAAGTTGAAATCGTAAGGCCCTGGAATTTGTCCGCAATTTCGGCGGTCGTTATGGTGAGGCCCGTGGGGACGCCATTGCCCATGCTTTTGGCGGAAGTGATGATATCGGGCGTGACTTCCCACTGCTCGATCCCCCACCATTTTTTGCCGGTGCGGCCCCAGCCGGTTTGAACTTCGTCGGAGATGAAAAGCCCGCCGTAATTTTTCACGATGCGATAAACAATTTTGAAATATTCCGGCGGCGGTGTAATGAAACCGCCGACTCCCTGAATCGGCTCGGCGATAAAGGCAGCAATCGAGCCGCTCGTCCCCGTCTGAATCAGGTTTTCCACGTCGTTGGCGCAGGCGACATTGCAATCGGGATACGTCAGATGCAGAGGGCAGCGGTAGCAATACGGATTCACCGCGTGGGATATGCCGACGCTGATGACACCGGCTTTCCGCCAAGGCGCATGCGCCGTCACCGACTTCGCCAGCATAGAGCCGCCGGAATACGCGTGGCGCAGCGCGACAATGTCGTAACTCGGGCCGACCATGCGCGCCAGAAGAATAGCCGCTTCGTTGGCCTCGGTGCCGGAGTTGGTGAAAAAGCTCTTCTGCAATTTTCCGGGCGTAATTTCGGCGAGTTTTTCGGCAAGCGCGACGATATGCTCGTTGGGGAAAAGCGTGGACGTGTGTTGCAGCTTGTCAACCTGGGCTTTGATCTTGGAGGTGACTTTCGGATTGCAGTGGCCCACGCCGATCGTCACAATTCCGCCAAAGAAATCGAGGTACTTGTTGCCTTCGATGTCCCAGAGGTACTGCATCGAAGCGTGATCGGCGACCAAAGGCTTCTCAAAATAATTTGTCACCGCCGGCCAAATATATTCCTTGTGCTTTCGGGCGATCTCCTCACTCCGCGTCTCCGTCATTTTCGGTGTCGTGGTCATATTTATCTCAGTTTGCGGCGTCGGCGGCGCGGGCGGCGGCCGCGTGCGTGCGCGTGATTTCGCCATAGGATTCGGGCCGGCGGTCGCGATAGAACTGCCAGGTGGCGCGCACCTGGTCGATTTCCTCGAGATCCAAGTCAGCGACAAGGACTTCGTCCTTATCGCGGCTGGCTTGCGCGATGATTTTTCCCCGCGGGCTGCAAAAATAGCTCTTGCCGTAGAATTCGCCGATGTTCCACGGCGATTCCTTGCCGACCCGATTGATGGCGCCGATAAAATAGCCATTGGCGACGGCGTGCGCCGGCTGCTCGAGCTCCCAGAGGTATTCACTGAGGCCCGCAACCGTGGCGGAAGGATTGAAGACAATTTCCGCGCCGCCCAAGCCGAGTACGCGGGCGCCTTCGGGGAAATGACGATCGTAGCAAATGTAAACGCCGATCCGCGCGAACTTCGTGGAGAAAACGAGATATCCCGTATTTCCAGGAGTGAAATAAAATTTTTCCCAGAATCCCGGAGCGACTTGAGGGATGTGGTGCTTGCGGTATTTTCCAAGGTATTTTCCGTCGGCATCGATCACGGCGGCGGTGTTATAGAAGAGTCCGGTCATCTCCCGTTCGTAAATGGGCACGACCACGGCCATCTCGTATTTCTTCGCCAGCTTTTTCATGCGCTCGACGGTGGGGCCGTCCGGAATCGGCTCGGTGAGTTCGTACCAGCGCGACTGCTGTTCGGCGCAAAAGTAGGGGCCGTTGAAAAGTTCCTGGAGGCAGAGGATCTGGGTCTTTTTCTTCGCGGCGGCTTCGATGAGTTTCTCGTGCTTCTCGATCATCTTTTTGGAAATTTCCTTGATCGAGAGCTTTTCGGGCGACCATTCGCAGTGGACTTGGATCAATCCGCAACGCACCGAGCGAGCCATCGCACACCTCCACCGACAACTGTGCGAGAAGTTTACCCCTCGGAGGTTAGCCCGGCAAGCGAAGCGGCTGCGCGTCACACCCAGCGGATAAGAGATTCTCCGTCCAATTTGTCCGCCGTGCCCGTATAATCCGCCGGTCGAGCCATGGAACGCATGCTCAAATATTTGTTCCGCGGACTGGGGAGGCTGTTTCCGGATTGCGCAACGCTCAGCCAGGCGATCGCTTTCAATATGTTCCTGGCTTTTTTCCCGATGCTGCTGCTGATCCTGGGTGTTTTCAGCAGCACGGACTACTTCCGCATTGCCATCCATGAATTGCCGGAACGCCTGCGAATCATTCTCCCGCCGGGAAGCGAGACGGTGGTGCTGCAATATTTTGTCCGGCGCGGTGTGCACCCGGGGAGATGGGTTTCACTTGGCCTCGGCGGGACGTTGCTGGCCGGCTCGCAGGTGATGGCCGGGTTCATCGAAGGCTTTCGGATTATCGAAGGAAGCCCCCTGCGCCCAGGCTACTGGCGTATGCATCTGAGGGCCCTGCTCTTGCTCGTTCTGACGATTGCACCGACGATGGCTGTGATTGTCCTTACGGTGTTCGGGAAGCAGGCGCGCGCGTGGCTGATTCGGCAGTTCGGGTTGCCGGTGCTCATTCGCAGCCTCGGATTCATTGTTTACGCCGCAGTCGTGTTCCTGCTGGCGATGGGAGTGCTGGTGCTGATTTATCGTCTCGGAAGGCCGGAGCAGGTGAAGCGGGCTGATGTAATGCCCGGCGCGGCATTGGCGACCGTTTTGTGGTGGGCGGTGGACATTTTTCTCGGCTTCTACGTGCGGAAGATGCCTTACGACGTCGTGTACGGCGGCCTCGCGGCGGCGATCGGTCTGTTGCTGTGGATGTACCTGACGGCGATGGTCGTGCTTCTGGGCGCGGCATACAACGCGGAGGTGCGCGACGCGAAAGCGGCTGCGCGCGGAAGCTAGCTTGCGTGGTAGTCTGATGTCAGAAGCCGCCGCCGGCGTATCAGGCGCGGCCAGAGGCTGATAGACCCGGCTGCAAGATTGGGCCGATTCGGGTTGAGCGCGTCGTGAGCTGCGGAGGCGCGATGAGAGAAATCCGCGTCGAATGTTACGCAGGGCACCGAGCGGACGAACGGCCCCAACGCTTTATACTGCGCGGGCGCGCGTTCGAAGTGCGAGAGTTGGACGGGCGATGGTACTCGCCAGCGGCCAGCTACTTCCGCGTTCTCGCGGATGATGGAAATTACTATGTGCTTCGGCATGACGAGGCACAGGACTTTTGGACTCTTGATGGTTTTCGCGCGGCGCACGACCTGCCAAATCCTCTGACCACAGATGAACACAGATAAACACAGATAAAGACGCAAGAGGCCGAAAACTGCTGATTTGCAGCGCATTGACTCCTAGGATTCCTGTTCACAACTTTTGGCGATTTGGAGGGTTACAATTATTGAGTTGCGGCGCGGAGGTGTTTTGTGCCCGCACACGAGGATCGGCGAGGCCGGGACCATGGGCAGAAAGCACGGACACAAATTTGAACGGGGCCTCGACGCCACAGGAGCATGCTCGTTCGTGATAGTCCTGGGCCTGGCGCTTTGCATTTTGCCGGCGATGGCCACCTCCTCGTCGAATGTCGGTGGGGCATTCGAGCAGAATCAGCCTGCCAACCACCTCGACAAGAAATTCAAAGGGAATCTGCCCATTACTGAGCTCACGGAGGATGAAGCCGTTCTTCATGCACTCAACCGGCTTGGCTACGGGCCGCGCCCCGGAGACGTGGAACGCCTGCGCCGGATGGGCCTTGAGAAATGGGTGGACCAGCAACTCCATCCCGATTCAATTGATGATTCCGCCTTGGAAGGCAGCCTGGAAAAGTATCCCACCTTGAACCTTTCGTCGAAAAAGTTGCTCGATTTGTACCCTCCTCCCGAGCAAGCCGCTAAGAAGGAAGGCGTCACCAAAGCGGAATTCAAGAGCGAGCAACAGCAGAAGCGGCGGGATGCCGTCGAGCAAGTGGCTTTGACCGGGAACGATAATCTCGACCGAGCCCAGCAGCAACTCGCCAAAATTCAAGGGCCGAACCGAATCATCGCCGAACTCTCGATGGCAAAGCTCGACCGCGCCGTTTTCAGCCAGCGGCAACTCGAAGCGGTGATGGAGGATTTTTGGTTCAACCATTTCAACGTTTTTGCGAATAAGGGCGCCGACAAATGGATGGTGACGTCATACGTGCGCGACACCATCCGCCCGCGCACGATGGGAAAATTTCAGGACTTGCTGATTGCCACTGCAAAAAGTCCCGCCATGCTGTTTTATCTCGATAACTGGCTGAGCGCGGATCCCATCGCCTACCGGCGCATGCAGGCGGAAATCGCCGCGCGCCGCAGAAGGTATCAGGGAATTTTTGTGAACGGAGCGCCTCCCCAGCCGGGAACTTTCGGCGGCCCTCCGACAGGCCCCACAAATCGGCCCTCCGCGCAAAAGAATCCGGACCGCGGCTTGAACGAAAATTACGGCCGAGAAGTGATGGAGCTGCACACGCTCGGAGTGGACGGCGGCTACACGCAACAGGATGTGATTGCCATGGCCGAAGTTCTTACCGGGTGGACCGTGCACGAGCCTCGGAAAGATCCGGAATTTTTCTTCGACGAGCGCATCCACGTCCACGGGAAGGAAGTCGTGATGGGCCGGACATTCGACTCCGGCGGCATCAAGGACGGCGAGGAAGCGCTGAAAATGCTGGCGAATCATCCGAGCACGGCGAAGTTCATTTCCACCGAACTCGCTCGGCACTTTGTTTCCGATACTCCGCCGCAGACGCTGATCGACCGCATGGCGCAGAATTTTCAATCTACGAACGGCGATATCCGCAGCGTCCTCAAGACCATGATTTTCTCGCCTGAGTTCTGGTCGCGCGAGGCTTACCGCGCAAAAGTGAAGAGACCTTTCGAGCTAGTGGCCAGCACTGCGCGTGCTCTCGATGCGGACGTGCCGGTGAGCCTGCCTCTTACGGGATGGGTGGGCCGAATGGGCGAGCCGCTTTTTCTTTGCCAGCCGCCCACGGGCTACTCCGATAAGGCGGAAACGTGGGTGAACACAGGCGCGCTGCTCAACCGCTTGAATTTTGCAATGACGTTCGCGGGTGACAAGCTGGCAGGAACGAACGTGCAACTTGCCGCCGCGTTCGGGTCTGAGGCAGGCACGGATCCGCATGAAGCACTCAATCGCGCGCTGGAGATTTTCCTCGATGGGCAAGTGGCGCAGACCACGCGCGACACGCTCGAAGCTCGCTTGAGCGATCCACAGATTCTACAAGCGCGCCTGGATGATCCCGTGAAGCAAGTGAACGAGGGCCTGATCGCAGGTCTTGTGCTGGGCGCGCCGGAATTTCAGCGCCGCTAGAGGCGGAGGACGCAATGCAGATTACGCGCAGGTATTTCCTCAAGAGCGGCGGCATCGCCATGCTCGGAATGGCGTCGCTGCCTTCCTTCTTGCAGCGCGCCATTGCGGCCACGTCCTCGCCAAACAAGAAGAAGATGGTCGTGCTGTTTCAGCGCGGAGCAATGGACGGGCTCAACGTGGTCGTGCCGTTTGGCGAGCGCAACTACTACCAGATGCGGCCGACCATCGCAATTCCTGAGCCACGGCGTGGCGGCTCTGAAGCGGCCATCGATCTCGACGGATTTTTCGGCCTGCATCCGGGCCTTCAGCCTCTTCTTTCTTTGTATCGTGCGAAACAGCTTGCAATCGTTCAGGCCGTCGGCTCCCCTGATCCGACGCGTTCCCACTTCGATGCGCAGGATTTCATGGAGTCGGGCACGCCGGGAAGGAAAGCCACCGACGATGGCTGGCTCAACCGCACGCTGCAAGCCATCCCCGAGGATAATCCAACGCCATTCCGCGCGGTTGCTTTCGGCCCGTACTTGCCGCGCACGCTCCAGGGATCCTCACCAGCCGTCGTGATACCCGACTTGAAGCAATTCAAGATATACGGGCCGCAAAAGACGGTCGAAGGCGGCTTTGAAGCGATGTATGCCCAAACGGTTGACGCAGCGCTTCGCGGCGTGGGCCAGGAAACATTCGAAGCGATTGACCAGCTCAAGAAAATCAATCCCGACAAATATCAGCCGGAAAACGGCGCGCAATATCCGAATGGACGCTTCGGGCAGAGCCTTCAGGAAATCGCCCAACTTTTCAAGGCCGACTTGGGACTCGAGGTCGCGTTCCTCGATAGCGGCGGCTGGGATCATCATGTGAATGAGGGCGGCGTTCAGGGGCAGCTCGCGAATCTGCTGCGCGATTTGGGGCAGGGAATTGCCGCCTTCCACCAGGATATGGGAGACCGCATGCAGGACGTGGTGTTCGTGAGCATGTCGGAATTCGGGCGCGCGGTCCGCGAAAATGGAAACCGCGGCACCGACCACGGCCACGCTAACTGCATGTTCGTTCTGGGCGGCGCTATCAAAGGCGGGCGCGTTTATTCACGTTGGCCGGGGCTGAGCGAAGGACAGCTCTACCAGGGACGCGATCTTGCTGTAACCACAGACTATCGCAGCGTGCTCGGCGAAATTATTTCGCGGCACTTGGGCGAGCAGAATCTGAAGACGGTTTTCCCCGGCTTCGCCAACGATCCGAAGCAGTTTCTCAATCTCGTCAAGGCGTAAGGATTTCCGCCGGTTAGCAGGCGGTGGCTATGCCGAGCCTTTGATCCGCATCCCGTAGAACGACCGGTACACGAAAATAAACGACACGAGGAAGAACCCCGCGGCAATCAAGCGCGTCAGGTTTCCGCCCGTCTCTGAAGCCAGCTTCACCGCCAGTTCGACGGCAAGCAGTCCGAATAGGGTGGTGAACTTAATAACCGGGTTCAACGCGACGGAAGAAGTGTCTTTGAATGGGTCGCCGACCGTGTCGCCCACGACTGTGGCGGCATGCAGGTCCGTCCCTTTTTGCTGGAGCTCGACCTCCACGATTTTCTTCGCGTTGTCCCAGGCTGCGCCGGCATCGGCCATGAAAATGGCCTGGTAGAGCCCGAAAACTGCGATCGAGATGAGATAGCCGACGAAGAAGAACGGCTCGACGAAGGAAAATGCGAGCGTGGCGAAAAACACCGCGATGAAAATATTCAGCATCCCTTTTTGCGCGTACTGCGTGCAGATTTCCACCACCTTCTTGCTGTCCGCCACCGACGCTTTTTCCGACCCCTCGAGTTTGATATTGGCCTTGATGAATTCCACCGCCCGGTATGCGCCCGTCGTCACCGCCTGCGTGGAGGCGCCGGTAAACCAATAAATCATCGCCCCGCCCGTGACGAGGCCGAGGAAGAACGGGGCATAGAGCAACGAAAGCTTGTCGACATTCGCAGTGATGCCGCTGGTAAGCGCCATAATGATCGAGAAAATCATCGTCGTTGCGCCCACAACGGCGGTGCCGATCAGGACGGGCTTGGCCGTGGCCTTAAATGTATTTCCCGCGCCGTCGTTCTGTTCGAGCAGGCTTTTGGCACGCTCGAAATTCACGTCGAGGTTGTAGTCCTTTTTCAATTCTTGCTTGATGTTGGGAACATGCTCGATGAGCGACAACTCGAAGACGGATTGAGCGTTGTCGGTCACCGGGCCGTAGGAATCCACGGCAATCGTCACCGGCCCCATGCCCAGGAAACCGAAGGCCACCAGCCCAAACGCAAAAACGGGCGCAGCGATCATCAAATGGCTGAGCCCGCCCAGACTCATCAGATACCCGATGGTCATCAAGGAGACCATTCCGAGCCCCAGGTAGTACCCCGAAAAATTTCCCGCCACGAAACCGGAGAGGATGCCGAGCGAGGCGCCGCCCTCCTGCGCAGAGCTCACCACTTCGCGCACGTGCCGCGACTCGACCGACGTGAACACCTTGACGAGCTCGGGGATCACTGCACCGGCCAGCGTGCCGCACGAAATAATCGTCGCAAGCTTCCACCACTGCGTGGTGTCGCCGCCCAGGGTGGGAATGATCAGCGATGAAATTACGTAGGTGAGAGCAATGGAAACAATCGAAGTGATCCACACGAGTGAAGTGAGCGGAGCCTCGAAATTCATTTTCTCCACGTTGCCGAAGCGAGCTTTCGCGATTGCGCTGTTGATGAAATACGCGGCGGCGCTCGACACGAGCATGGCGATGCGCATCACGAAAATCCATACGAGCAGTTGCACCTGGACGGTGGGATTTCTTACGCCGAGAAGGATGAATGTAATCAGCGCGACGCCGGTGACGCCGTAGGTTTCGAAGCCGTCGGCGCTCGGGCCGACGGAGTCGCCCGCGTTGTCGCCCGTACAATCCGCAATCACGCCGGGATTGCGCGCGTCGTCTTCCTTGATCTTGAAGACGATCTTCATCAAGTCGGAGCCGATGTCGGCGATTTTCGTGAAAATTCCGCCCGCGATTCGGAGAGCTGCCGCTCCCAGCGACTCGCCGATCGCAAAGCCGATGAAGCACGGCCCGGCATAATCCCCGGGAATGAACAGCAGGATGAAAAGCATCATCACGAGTTCCACGCTGATCAGCATCATCCCGATGCTCATTCCGGCTTCGAGCGGAATGTGATAAATCGGGTAAGGCTTGCCGCGGAGCCCGGCGAATGCGGTGCGTGAATTCGCAAACGTGTTGACCCGGATTCCAAACCAGGCCACGCCGTAGCTTCCCGCGATCCCGATGATGCTGAACAGCAGGATGATCGCTACCTGCAGCGGTCCATACTCCTGCCGCAGCAACACGCCGAAGTAGAGAACGATAATCGCGGCAATGAAGAGCCACAGCATCATGAGGAATTTGCCCTGCGTAATCAGGTAGGTCTTGCACGTTTCATAGATCAAATCGGAGATCTCGAGCATCGAGCGATGAACGGGAAGTTTCTTCAGCCGCCGATAAATCCAGAGGCCGAACGTCAGTCCGAGAATGCAGAAGAGGATGCCGAAAAGCAGCAGCTTGTGGCCGTCGATCCCGAGGAAGTTCACTTGCGAGAGATCCGGAAGTCGCAAATTGGCTTCGCCGCCGGCCGATTCCGGCGCAGCTTGAGCGCACGGCGCCAGAGCGGCCATCAGGGTGAGCGCCACACCGGCGGCGCACGCTTTCACAACTCGGAAACAGGCTTGTACGGACATTCTTCCTCCGGATTAAGAATCGCTGAAGGGGCAACCACAGATAGCGAGAAGCTGCGATATAGAATCAGTCTTTTTAGCAGGGTTCGCGCGTCCCGTCAAGGAAAGTTGCGTGTCAGGGATTGGCCGTGCCTTCCGGCTGAGGCGGAGACGTACTGAGCGGCACCTCGAAGAACATCAGGGGTTTGTTGGAGGGCACGATGGCAGCATCAGGCACATACAGGCTTGCGGCCGGGGCAAGCGACATATCGCGATTCAAATTGAAGTAGAGGAACCCGTGAATCGTGCCCCTGGGGGCAACCACATCGGAATCGAGCGTGAGAGGTCTCAGGATTTCCGCCAGCTTTTCCGTTTTCTTGTCTTTTGTGGGGAGGGGAATGCCGACCGGAGGCAAGCGCCGCGCCGAAGGATTCACCGATCCCGATGGATGAGCAATCGCGCTGGCCACTTCTTCAGCCGATAGCCACCCGATGTCCTGCCGGCCTCCGTTCTTCAGCCGGACTTCGAGTTGAACCGTGGCGAGATTCAGGCGAATTGGATGATCCGTGTCGTTTCGGATGATCACTTCCAGCGGAAGAACTCCGATGTCCACTGGATTCGCTTTGCCGAATTTTTCCTTGGCCCTTTGCGGATCCGCGTATGGGTCAACCGCGATACTGAGGCCGTCATGTTCATCGCGCGGCATTGAGGCCGGTGCGTCCGCTTTCGGTTTCGCCGGGGCCGGCGCGGTGCCTGCTGTTTGTGCCAATACCGGCATGGGGAACCACAGAATCGCAGCCGCAACGCAAATCAGGTGGTTTCGCATCGCTTTCTGGGATGTTCCTTGCCGGCTTGAAGTTGTGCGTGTTTCCGCGCCTGCTGCCACTATAATACACAGTTTGCGCGTCCAAAGAGTTTTCCCAATGTGGCCCCGGGGGCAGGCTGGGCCCAATTCCGTCTGGACACGCACCAAGCCTTCCGAATGTATTTCCTCTATCGCATTCTGACAGCAGCAGGGATGTTCGTTCTGGCCCCCTATTACGCGCTGCGGGGTTGGCGCAGGGGGGAATCGTTTGCGGCGCTGCGCCAGCGGCTCGGGAGTTTGCCGCTAGAAATTATCGATCGCGCGGAGACCAGCGCCCCTTACGGCAGCCCAGTGTGGATTCACGCGGTCTCAGTGGGTGAGGTGCTCGCTGCGAAGCCTGTGCTCGATGGCCTCCGAAAGCGCTATCCGCGCAAAGCCGTGTTCGTCTCAACCACGACGGAAACAGGACAGCGGCTGGCTCGTGAGCGTCTGAAATCGGCCGACGGAATATTTTATTTTCCCCTCGACTGGATCGTGCCTGTGCGGCGCGCGCTGCGGGCGCTTCGTCCGGCCATGGTCATCGTGATGGAAACCGAGATTTGGCCCAATTTCCTCCACGAGGCACGCCGGCGCGGCGTCCCCGTGGTTTTTGCCAACGCGCGGATTTCGGAACGTTCATTCGCGCGGTACACGCGGTGGAAGTTCCTGATCGGAGAATTTTTCCGCAGCGCGCTTGCCGGCGCCTCCCTTTTGTTGGCGCAGACGCCGGAGGATGCTGCGCGCCTTGCCGAAATGGGAGCGCCGGGAGACCGCATCATTGTGACAGGCAACCTAAAGTATGACGCGGAGGCCCCGTCGCTCGGGCAATTCGGCATGTGGCTTGCCGCCCAAATTCGCGAGCAGGAGCGTTGGCCGGTAGTTGTGGCGGGCAGCGTCGTGGCGGAAGAGGAGGGAAGCGTGCTTGCGGCGTACGACATCCTCCAGCGTCACTGGCGGCGCGCGCTGCTCATCCTCGCGCCACGCAAGCCGGATCGCTTCATCGAAGCCGCCGCGATTATCGCTTCAGGAGGATGGAAATTGGCGTGTCGCAGCGCGCTCGATTTCAATAGCCCGCTCGATGAGAATGCGGATGTAGTCCTGCTCGATTCGATCGGAGAACTCGCTGGGCTTTATTCTCTCGCTGATGCCGTCTTCGTAGGCGGCTCGCTCATACCTGCGGGCGGGCATAACATTCTCGAGCCGGCATGGTTCGGGCGCGTGCCGATTTTCGGGCCATCGATGGAAAATTTTCGCGAGATGGCCGACCAATTCCTGCGCGCCCGTGCGGCCATCCAGGTTCGAAGCGGAGAGCAGCTTGGAAAAGTGTGGATTCAATTGATTGAAGACGAACCGATTCGAGACCGGATGGGCAAGTCCGCTCGTGAACTTGCCGATCGCAACCGCGGCGCGACGGCACGCTCGCTCGAACGCATCGCGGCTCTCCTGGAAGGCACGCAAAAGCCGAAATGACGCTCAAAGACTCCGTTCTGTGGCCGTTCACGCTCCCTTACGGGGCAGTGACGCATTTGCGCGCGCGCGCCTATCGCAAGGGGATCTTGAAGCAACAGAAGCTCGATGGCGTGGTCATCAGCGTGGGCAACATCACCGTAGGCGGAACGGGAAAAACGCCCATGGTCCTTTGGCTTGCCGAGCGCCTTCTAGCCGATGGGAGGAAGGTCGGCATTTTGACGCGCGGCTACCGTGGCGAGCCTGCCGGCAAGCTGGAAACCAGCGCGCCTGCGGATTCGACCAGCGATGAAGTGCAGCTTCTCAAGGAGCGCCTTGGCGGCCGCGTCGCTTTTGGCGTTGGTGCGGACCGCTTCGCGCGCGGCCAGGAGCTCACGCGGCGCGGCGTCGATTGGTTCATCCTTGACGACGGATTCCAGCATCTTCAGCTTGCGCGCGACGTCGATATCGTTTTGATAGACGCGACGAATCCTTTTGGCGGAGGCCAACTGCTTCCGGCGGGCCGGCTGCGCGAGGCGAGAACAGCGCTCGGGCGCTCCGACGTCATCGTCATTACCCGCAGCCATCACGCACCGGCTGTTGAGGCCGCCATCCGCCGTGATTCCGACGCGCCGATTTTTTATGCTCGGCCGGAGCTTGAGTCCATCCGCGCGCCATTCCACCCGCATCTCACCGAGAAAGATGCGCGTGACGCGCTGCTTTTCGCTTTTTGCGGCATCGGAAATCCGCAGGCGTTCCTGGCGGATCTGCGCGACTGGAAATTTCAAATCGCCGGCCACAAGTTTTTTCCTGACCACCACGTGTATTCAGCCTGCGACATCGAGCAAATCGAGCGGGAAGCGAAGGCCGCGGGGGCGGGTGGCGTCATCTGCACCGAAAAGGACTCCTTCAATTATCGCGGCGTATGGCGCTCGATGAATTTGTGGGTCTGCGCAATTTCACTGCGCATCGACCGCGAAGATGATTTCTGGCGCACCATCATGAGGCTTCGCGAGTCACGATCGATTGCTGCCCCCTGAATCGGCCCTGTTAGAGCTGGACGCACACCGCACGGCTGGCGTGTTTGCCGGTACTTCGCCTCTGTGATACTTTCCGGCGCGGCAATCGAGCAATCCGGAGTTGAGGAGATGGATTGAGTCCTCTCCCGAAGAGAAGAAAGTCGCCGGCAGACGGCTCCCGCACGGCCGACTCCAGTGTGGACCTCGCGCGGCTTCTGGATATCGTCGCCGCATTTCCCCGTCAGACGATTTGCGTGCTTGGCGATTTCGTCCTCGATGAGTTTGCGTCGTGCGAAATTGTGCGAGTCTCCCGCGAAGCCCCGGTCCTCATCCTTCGTCATCGCCGGAGCGAGTCGTATCCCGGCGGGGGCGCGAATGCAGTCAACAACCTCGCGGACCTGGGCGCGCGGGTGCTCGCCGTGGGAGTTGTGGGCGCAGATGCCGGAGGACGCGCGTTGCTCGAATATTTCCGCCGCAAACGCGTGGACACCTCCGGGATCGCGCGCGTCCACGACTGGATCACGCCCACAAAAACTCGGTTTCTCGCCGGGTGGACGCACACCACCGAGCAGCAGGTATTGCGGGTGGATCGCGAACCAACCGGGACGCTTCCGGCCGCCATACGAAAGATGGTCGAAAGCAAAGCTCGCCGACTCGCTGGGCGCGCCGCCGCAGTGATTGTGTCGGACTATGGGTTGGGCGCGGTCACGCCCGAGCTGGTTCGCAGGCTTGATGCCAAGCGCATCACTCTCGATTCGCGCTACCGCTTGCTCGATTACCGCGGCACCGGAATCACAGCAGCGACTCCAAACGAGCCCGAATTGGAAGCAGCGTATCAAATGCGGATCGGCACCGACACGAGCGAGCTTGAACAACTCGGGCAGCGCGCGCTCGGCGATCTTGGTCTCCAAGCCCTGGTGGTGACTCGCGGCAAAGATGGCATGGCCGTTTTCGAGAAGGCGGAATCCGCACCCGCGCGCGCGCTGCATATTCCGATCTATGGATCGGACACGCCGGTTGACGTGACCGGCGCGGGCGACACGGTGATTGCGATTTTTACTCTCGCGCTCGCTGCGGGAGCCTCTTACATGGAAGCGGCGCACCTCGCAAATTACGCCGGTGGAATCGTGGTGATGAAGCCCAGAACGGCAACCGTGACCCGCCGGGACCTCGAAGCCGCGCTTCGCGATGAGGCCACGGCGCAGCGTTAGGGCCCATGGACACACGCGAAAAAATCCTTTCGCGCGCAGGTTTGCATCCCGTCCTCGATGAACACCGGCGTGCCCGCCGGAAAATCGTGTTCGCCAACGGCGTCTTCGATCTGTTGCATGTGGGGCATGTCCGTTACTTGCAAGCAGCTCGCGCGGAGGGGGATGTGCTCATCGTGGGCGTCAATTCGGATACGAGTACGCGGAAGGTCAAAGGGCCGGGGCGCCCGATCCTCACCGAACGCGCGCGCGCCTCGCTTGTGGCTGCGCTTGCCGCGGTCGATTACGTCGTGGTGTTCGACGAGCCAGATGTGAATTCGCTCCTGCGCGAGTTCCAGCCCGATGTTCACGCCAAAGGCACAGACTACTCAGTTGAATCAGTTCCGGAGAGGGAGCTTGCACGATTGCTCGGGATTCGCGTTGCGATTGTGGGAGACGCAAAACGCCACTCCACGCGCGAGCTGCTTGCTCGTGTCAGGCAAGGGATCAATGGCTGAAGATCGATCGCACGGAACGGCCCGCTTTCCAGACGTGCCTTGTGCGCATCTGAGACTTCCCACCCCGGACCTGTCCGGGGCACTCATCGTTGAACCTCATGTGGATCGCGCTCGATGAGCCCGCAAAGAAAATTCTGGATGCGTTGGCGGGTCCGGCTTGGCTATCCGATTGCGGTTGTGTACTGGTTGCTCGCCACCCCAACGCTGCGCGCCATCTTGATTGGCGGCGTTATCGCGGCATTCGGTTTGCTCGTTCGAGGACTCGCGGCCGGCTACCTGCGCAAGGATCAACAGCTTGCTGTCGCCGGTCCCTATGCTCTCTCACGCAACCCTCTGTACCTCGGGAGCTCGTTTTTGGCGGTGGGCTTCGCCATCGCAGGACATTCCTGGGTGGCGGGAGCGTTGCTGTGGACCTATTTCGCTGTGTTTTACTACGCGGTGATGCGGAATGAGGAGTCAGATTTGCGTGCGCGCTTTGGAGCGGAATACGAAAGCTACGCCGCCCGTGTGCCGCTTTTTTTTCCTCGTCTATTTCGTACGCCGGAACGGCCACCCGGGTCAGGAACCAAAGCCGAGGAGGGATTTTCCTGGCAGCTTTATCGCCGCAATCGCGAATCTCGCGCGCTCCTTGGAACCATCAGCGCGCTGGCGGCTGTGGCGCTGCGAATTTGGGTTCGAGCGCACTTCGGCCACTGACGTCGATAAATGGGAGTGTCGTGTCCTATTGGAGGCGGTAAACTGCGTTCATCACGCGCTGGAATTTGGGTCGATAAATGAGGTCGAACGCGCGCTCTTTGCCGGGAAACATCTCGAGCGCGACGCGCCGCGTGGCGGCAATCATCCCCGCGGCTTCCTCGGCGGAGAGATCTCCACCCGCGATCGATTCCAATGTCAGGTGAACCAGAATTCGCAAGCGGCGAATGCGGCGGCTTTCCTCGTCAATCTCTTCCTGAGTGGGTAAGCCCGATTTGCCGTCGTCGGTCATAAGGTCGTGGGCGAACATTTTTAGTATGGACTTCCTTCCGTCCGTGCGCAATAGTACTCGGAGGCAGTGCCACATCATGCAGCACCACTCAAAAGAGCGCGTCGTTGTCGCGCACACGGCCGGAACGGCTGCGGAAGCGATGGTGATCCGGGCGTTGCTGGAGAGCAAAGGGATCAACTCTCCGGGCTCCGTCACCACAGACCCGTTTCCTATGCGCGAGGCTCCGGAGGGAACGCACGGCGTGGAAATTTTCGTCCTGGAATCGCAGGCGGAGCACGCCCGGCACATCATCGCGGAGTATTTGAACAGCAACGCCCCCCACAGCGATCGCCACAAGGCCGAGTAATCTCAAATCCCTCGCCGCACCCGCCCCCGCGCTTCATTTTCTAGCGCATCGGATTCGATTCGGTGAACGTGTGCACTTCGAGGCTGTGCCCATCCGTGATGGCGCTCACGGCGCCGTCGCGATCCGTGCGCAGCAAGCGGACACCTGCCCGTTCATATCGGTCGATCACGGCGCTCGCCGGGTGCCCGAATGGATTCGCCTCCCCAACGGAAACCACCGCGACTCGCGGGCCAACCGCAGCTACAAAATCAGGGGTCGAAGAAGTTTTGCTTCCGTGGTGTGGAACCTTTAGAAAATCCGCTGCAACCGACGTGTGCCTCTGCAAGAGCCCGGCTTCCTCGCTTTTTTCGATGTCGCCGGTGAGCAGAAAATGAACCTGGCCATCGCTCAGGCGAAGCAGAAGCGAATCCTCATTCGCCGCTCCTGTGACCGGCGAAGAATCGAGCGGCCAAAGAGTTTCGATTTCGGTGCTGCCCCAGCGGATATCGTTGGCGCGTGCTTGATGGACCATTTTGATGCCCAGAGATCGCGCCTCTGCCAGCAGACTTTCGAACGCGGCGTTGTGCTCATCCCGCCCCAGCCAGAGCTCGCCGATTTCGAAATTTTGGAGGATGCTGAGCAACCCGTCGATGTGATCATGATGCGCGTGCGTGAGTGCGACAACGTCGAGGCGCTTCAGCCCGCGCGTCCACAAGTAGGGCGACACTACATCCTCGCCGATGTCCATCGCCGTCCGGTATTCGCCCTCCCATCGGGAACCCGGCTGCCCGCCGCCGTCCACGAGCAGAGTCCGGCCGTCAGGAAATGCCGCGAAGATCGAATCGCCCTGGCCGACGTCGAGGACATCGACTTCGAGTTTTCCTCGTGCCAGATTGGGAGCGAATGGATGCGAGGCCACGAGCACCGTCAGCGCCGCAAGCGCCAACGCCGACGCCCATTCGGTCGGATGAATCGGCGGAGGCAACTTCCGCCGTTCGCGCCACCCCGTGCGTCGCGCCGCCGCGACGCGAGCAGCCGCCGCCAGAGAGATAAACGCCGCAAAGAAGGCCAGCAAGAGCCACAAAGGCGGGCCAGGAATCCGGTAGGAAACGCGGGGCAGACGCCCAAACCATTCCACGATTCCCACCAAAGCACCCGCGCAGAACCCAAGCGCCTTTGCCAGAATCAACGCGAAGCCGGACCACAAAAATGTCATGAGCAGCGCTATGAAGCCGAGAGGAACAATCAGGCAGGTGAGAATCACTGCCGGAATATTGCTGAACGGCCCGCCGAGGCTCACGCGATGAAAATCCTGCGCGAGCAGAGGCATCATTCCCCACTGAATCACGATCGAGAGTAGCCCGATTTCCCACAATCGCAGCCCCAGGCGCACTGGCGCCGAGAGCAGCCATCCGGCGCGGGATGGCGAAATCCGCGGCCAACGCATCGCCAGCCATTGCGCGGCCCAGCGCATCTCGATGCGAAAGCGGGCGACTCGCGGTGAGTGCATCATGTCGCGGGTCACATCGCCAAGGTGGGCGAGGCCGGCGCGATAGGGCGCGCTCGACCGCTCCATCCACGGCAAAGCCAGTCCCGCAATCACTCCGGCGGCCAAAAACGAGAGCTGGAAGCTCGAGTCGCGGATGGCTGAAGGCTTCCATAGAAGAATCGCGAGCGCGGCAATTGCCACAGTGTTGAGCAGGTCCACGCGGCGGAAAAGCGGGCGCGCGCAGAGGAAGAGCGCCGCCATCAGCGCAGCACGCAGGATCGGCGGCCGATCCTGCACGACGCCGACATAAGCCGCGAGAGCGATCAGCGTGATCAGGATGTTCGTGCCAACGGAAAATCGCAACCGCCGCCCCAGCCAGAAAAACGCCACGGCGAGCGCACCAACGTGCAAGCCGGCGACAACCAACACGTGGTAAGCGGCGGCTTTCTGAAACGCAACCGCGACTTCGGAATCCACGAAGCTGCGATCGCCCAACAACATTGCGCGAAGAACGGCCGCACGACTGGGTTCGCCCGGAAAAAGGGCATCGAGCCGCCCCAGCAAATCCCCACGCGCGCGGGCTAGCCGCTGAAGGAACGTGGGAGGCGGGCGCTCAATCAGCCGAAGAAGTTCGCCGCTGCGCAGCGAACCTACCAGATCGATGCGCTGGCTCGCCAGGAAGCTGTGAAGATCGAAGGCGCCGGGATCGAGAAAATTTCGCGGCGGCCGGGCCTTCACCAATGCTTCGACCCGGTCGCCTGCGCGCAGGCCTTCCGGCGCGGCCGCAGATTGCGCCTGCTTGTAGAGATTCAGACGCAGGCCGCCGGTAATCGCAATCGCCGCGCCTGCAACCTCCACCGACTCCAGATCGATTTCGAATCGGCGTCCCCACGGCAGCCGCAGCGGATCTTCGCGCAATCGACCCTGCCAGCGCAGAGGTTCACTCGTGTCGATCCGCGAATCGGCGAGCAGCCGCGTGACGTGATTTTTCGGCACCGTGTTGCGTTCGATTGCAAGCGCGAGCCCGCCAAGTGCAAACCAGGCCAGGAGTGAGCAACCCCAAGCCACCGCATTCCGGTTTCGCCAAACAAGAAGCAAGCCCGCGAGGATCGCTGCAGACGCGAACGCCACACACCAAGGCACCGGCGCCGTCCACCGGCTCGCCGCGCCAATGCCGGCTGCAAATGCTCCGACGATCCACAATGCGGGCAGTCTCACCTCCGCCGGTGAAGATGAATCACCGCCTCCATGTGAAATGTCTGCGGAAATAAATCGAACAGATGAATCTCGGAAATTTCGTATCTCGATTCAAGCAACAAAACAAGGTCGCGCGCGAGCGTCGGAGGCTCGCAAGAAACGTAGGAGATGTGCGGAGGCGAAAGCTGGACAAATCTTTCGAGCGCCGCGCGGGGCACGCCTTCGCGCGGCGGATCGACAACCACAAAATCCGGAGTTTCCTTGAATTGTTTGAGAAAGCGTTCGACGCCGGTGGCGCGCACTTCAATCGCACCGTTGCCACGCGCGTTCGCCTCGAGGTCCCGCGCCGCTGCGGGATTTTCCTCCACAGCGATTACGTGCTTGAAGCGCTCCGCGAGCGGCAAAGAAAACAGTCCGACACCGGCGAATAAATCGAGAGCTGTTTCGCCGCGCGTCTCCCCATCTCCAACCGCACGCGCGAGTTCTTCCACGAGAAATTTGTTCACCTGGAAAAATGAGAAATGGCCCACGCGATAGGATCGCCCGCCTACGGCGTAGTTCAAATAGCCGGGCCCGAACAGTTCCATGCGGTCATGGCTCGCGTCGTAAAAGACCAGACTCTCAAGCCCCGGAACACTGCCGCGAACTTTCTCAGCCAGGTCAGTAGGGCGCGGAGGGAACCCCGCGAAGCTGGCCGTGAGCAAGATTCGCGAATCTTCGGCATCCACAAACGCCTCGATTTCGCGCAGCTCGCGCGGCAGCGAGCCCGAAGCCAGCGCTCCGCGCAACGCGAGGAGAGTTTTCAGCAACAACGGCGAAAGAATCCGGCAGTCCTCGACGGGGCAGAGCGCCGTCGAGTTCGCACGAAAATAGCCGATGCCGAGAGCCGGCTTGCCACTATCTAGCGGCCGGATTCTCCACTGCGCTCGATTGCGGTAGCCCAGTGGAGGCGATGCATGAAGCGTGATGGGGCCGGTCCAATCGATTTTGCCAAGCCGCCGCAGCGTCTCGCGCAGAATGCCGGATTTGAATTCGAGCTGGGCTTCGTAGGGAATGTGCTGGTAATCGCAGCCGCCGCAGATTGCGAAATGCGGACAAAAAGGCGTGATCCGTTCGGACGAAGCCTCGAGCACTCTCTCCACACGCGCGCGCACGAATTTCTTTTTTTGCTCCACCGGCGCGGCAGCGATGCGCTCGGCGGGAAGCACGAAAGGAACGAACACGGTCGAGCCGTCATGATGCGCGAGGCCTTCGCCACCGTAAATCAGCTTCTCGATCGTGAGCTCCATTGGAGGCATCGCTCATCCGTTCTTGCCGGCCGCTACGTTAGATAAAAGAGGCTCAACCGCGGAATTTCATATTGCTCGAAGAGCCGCTTCTGGATGAATTGCCGCTCGAGTTGCGCCAATTGCTCTGCGGACATCTTGCGCCGATATGGCGCCAGCGAGCGATCCAATTCCCGCCGAATCCCCACAAGAGTATCCTCTCCCGCTTCGCTCAAGAGCGCCGCAGCCAGTTTTTCTTCCAACACTGTCAATCGCCGCTCGAGATCCTCAAGATCCAGCTTCGACGGGGAGTCGAGAAGCGTCAATGCTTCTTCAAGGCGGGCAGAAGTTTCCTCAAAGCGAGACGCAAGAGAATTTGCACCGGCTTGGCCGGAATGGCGGAGCTTTTCAGCGGCAGTGCGAAGCCGCGCGGCGTTTCGTTCGAAATAATTCCGCAGTTCCGCTCGCGAAAAAGGCTCCCCAGCGGGACGCGCGCGCACGACTTCGGGACCAGCACCCGCAGCGGCTTCTTGAGCGTCCGCGGCAGCTTCAAGAACCGCATCCACGCAATAAGCAAGACTCTTCAGTTGCCCGCCCGCTGCGCCGCGCTTGGACCGTTGCCAGCTCTCGAACGCGCGATCGATGCCTTTCAAAACGGCGCCCAGCGGAATGCCCGCTTTTTGCCAGGTCTCGACGATGGCCCAATCCACGGGCGAAACGAGCAGATGCGCGCCGCGCTTGCGCCAGAAATACTCTTCGATTTCGGTGAAGTAATTGAAATAGTTGAATGATTCCGTCTGGCGTGCTGTAGCCGGGTTCATCAGATGATTCCGAGCGGCAGCCAAATTCAGCTTCAGCCCCGCGGCCTCCCTGACGATGCTTTTTTCTGCGCGGCGCGCTCGAGCGTGGCGGGCTGATTGCGCTCCCAGATGATGCGCAATCCCTCGAGCGTCAGATAATCGTCGATCGTCTCGATATGCCGCGAGGCGCTGCCGATCAACCGCGCCTGTCCGCCGGTGGCGATCACTTTGGTTTTCGCGCCCATCACTTTTTTCATGCGCTCGAGGATGCCGTCGACCATGTCGGTGTAACCGTAGAACATCCCGGATTGCATCGAAGCGATGGTGTTCGTGCCGATTATTTTTCCCGGATCCTTGATTTCCACGCGGAAGAGGCGCGCCGCGCGCGCGAAAAGCGCATCTGCGGAGATTCCGATCCCCGGAGCGAGCACCCCGCCGAGATATTCGCCCCGGTCGGAGACCGCGTCGAAATTGATGGCCGTTCCAAAGTCCACGATGATGCATGGCCCGCCGTACTTGGCGTATGCCGCCACGCTGTTGACAATCCGGTCTGCGCCCACTTCCTGCGGATTGTCGTAGTGCACCGACATTCCCGTCTTCACCCCCGGCTCGACAAAAAGGGCCTTGTGATTGAAATAACGCTCGGCCATCCCCTCGAGCGTCGCGTTCAAGGGCGGCACCACCGAGCTGATGATCACGCCGCCAATCTCGCGCGGCTCGAGTTTTGCGAGAGTGAATAGGTCGCGGGTGAGAATTCCGTACTCGTCGATTGTTTGGTCGCGCGCGGTCGAAAGGCGCCAGTGAGCGATAAGCTCCTCGCCGCGAAACACGCCCAGCACCGTGTTCGTGTTGCCTACGTCCATCGTGAGGAGCATCAGGGGGCCTCCGCCACGTCGCCGGAAATGACCGGCTCGATGCCGCGTCCGTCGTCGCGGGCAACGCGCAACACGCCGCTGGGGTCGAGTCCGGCGGTGGTGCCCGTGAAAGAACCGGCAGCGGTCGAGATGCGCACGCGCTTGCCCTCGTAATAGCTCGAGACTTCGGCGAAACGCCGGAGAATCGGGCCGGCGCCTTCCGCAACAAACTGATTGTAGTAGCGGTCCAGGGAACGCAGCAACCGAATCAGCAATTCCAGGCGGGAGTGCGTTTTGCCGGTTTCCATTCGCAGCGAAGTGGCAGCGTCCGCAAGCTCGGGCGGCATTTTCGTCTGGTTGACGTTCACGCCGATGCCGACGACGGCGTAGTGGACGCGGTCCGGTTCTGCGTGCATCTCCGTGAGAATGCCGGAGAATTTCCGGCCGTTCACCAGCAGGTCGTTGGGCCAGCGAATGTCAGGAACCGTCTCGAGTTCTTCAGCGGCGGCATCGCGCGCGGCGAGGCCGGCGACCAGAGTCAGCAGTGGCGCGTGCGCCGGCGGAATCGGCGGCCGCAGGAGAACCGTGCAATGGATGCCCGCGGATTTTTCCGAAATCCACGACCGGCCTGCACGGCCGCGTCCGGCGGTCTGTTCTTCGGCGAGCACAACGGCGCCGTGCGGCTCGCCTTCCTCGCCGAGCTGCATCGCGACGCTATTCGTGGAGTCCACTTTGAAGTAGTGGTAGATGCGGCGCGAAAATACAGTCCCTTGCAGGCGATGGCTCAAGAGCTGGGGAGCGAGAATGTCCGGGGTCCGCTCGATATGGTAGCCCGTGCGCGGATGGCCTTTAACACGCACTCCCAGTTCGCGCAGCTTTTGGATCCAGCGCCAGACTTGCTGGCGCGTCACCCCGATTTCTTTGGCGATTTTCGCACCGCTGATGACGATCGTGCAGTTCTCCGACAGCAGCGTGAGCAGCCCGTCGATGCGGCGGTCGGTGGTGCCGGGCAGGTTGGCCAGCCGTTTGGTTGCCATGCGAGAAGCCGAAGCATACTCAACCGCAATGTTGCGGGCAAGGTGACTCGAAAAGCTTACACTCCTGTCTTGAGCATTCCTAGCTGCTCAAGGAGTCTCTCGCGCTCGGCTTGACGCTCCTTTAGGGTAGCTTCAAAGTTGCTGAGGACCTTCGAGGGGGCTTTCGTGCGGAAAGCCTCATCTGCAAGTCGAGCTTCTTTGGAATCAATGTCGTTGGTGAGTCTTTCGATTTCCTTTGTCAGCCGAGCGATCTCGGCTTTTATGTCGGCCGCATCGTACGGGATATAAATGTCGAACTTCGCAGTCGTGCGGAACGCAAAGCCAACCGGATCGATCTTTACATTGGTAGGAAGGAGTTCCGAAAGCGAGGCCATTCGTTTTAAGGGGTCGAGGTTTTGGCCAACGAGCTCCTGAACGTTAGTTTCCGGTGAATATATGTATGCGTTGACTTTTCGTTTTGGGTCGAGCTTCATTTCGGCGCGGATATTGCGCGCGGCGACCACAATTTCCTGAAGCGTGGCTATCTGCTTCTCCGCTTCCCCGTCGGCCCATTCCGCGCGGGGCTCGGGGAATCGTTCGAGCGCAATCGATCGCGCCGCCTGGTGCTTTGGGAGTTTGTGCCACAGCTCTTCGGTGATAAAGGGCATCACCGGATGCAGAAGGCGCAGGGCCGCCTCGAGAACGGCAAAAATGTTGCGCCACGCGGCGAGTGAAACCTCGCGGTTGGGATCGGTGAGCTGCGGCTTCACCCATTCGATGTACCAATCGCAGAAGTCGCCCCAGAAAAATTGGTAACTCACGTGGCAGGCTTCATGGAAGCGAAATTCTTCAAGTGCTTCGCTCGCTTCACCCGCCACGGAAGAAAGCCGCGAGAAAATCCATTCGTGAACGAGCGCGCCTTCCCCGGGAATGATGTACGGCGCACGAGCCCGGATTTCGGGTGAGGCCAGCTCGTCGAGGCTGACGCCCTGCGCCTCGATTTTCTCGAGATTGACGAACAAGAACCGCGCGGCATTCCAGATTTTATTGGCGAAAGCGCGCGCGGAAAGGATGCGGTCTTCGCTGAGGACAATGTCCGTGCCGGGCGCGGCCATGCTGGCGAGCATGAAGCGCAGAGCGTCGGTGCCGTATTGCTCGGTCAATTGCAGCGGATCGATGCCGGTGCCTTTGGTCTTGGACATTTTTTCGCCGCCGGCCAAGCGCACCAGCGCGTGGAGATACAAGCGGCGGAAGGGAATTGTCGAGGATGGAGGAGCCTCAGGGGCTAAAGCCCCGAGAGCTGGCACGTCTTTCGGCATGGTTAAAGCCGTGCCCTGACGAGAAGCCTCCGGAAAGCGGCCGGCGCTGAGATGGAGGCCCATCATGATCATTCGCGCGTCCCAGAAAAACAGGATGTCGTAACCGGAGATGAGGAGGCTCGTGGGATAGTACTTGCGCAGGTCGGGCGTGTCGTCGGGCCAGCCGAGCGTGGAGAAAGGCCAGAGCGCCGAGCTGAACCAGGTGTCAAGTACGTCGGGATCCTGCACAAGTTTTTTGCCGCCGCACTTCGGGCACTCCGCCGGCACGCTTGCCGCGCGCGCATGGCCATCAACGATTTCGACACGCGAATCCCGAGCCGGCACCATCTCCTTGCACCCAACACAATGCCAGATCGGAATGCGGTGTCCCCACCAGAGCTGGCGCGAGATGCACCAGTCGCGGATGTTCTCGAACCACTGCAACAAAATCGTGCGCTGATTTTCCGGCACAACTTCGATCAGCCCGTCGAGGACCACTTTTTTCGCCGGCTCTGCCAGCGGCTTCATCCGGCAAAACCATTGCGTTGAAATGCGCGGCTCGACGATGGACTTGCAGCGGTCGCAAGTGCCGATCGCGTGCATGTGTTCAGCGGTGCGTTCGATCAGGTCGAGCTTTTCCAGGTCTTCGACAATCCGCGCGCGGGCCACGAAGCGTTCGAGCCCGGCATATTTTCCGGCCTCCTCGTTCATGTGCGCATCTTCGGTGAGGACATCGACTTCCGGAAGATGGTGGCGTTTGCCGACTTCGAAGTCGTTGGGGTCGTGTGCGGGCGTGATTTTGACGACGCCGGTGCCGAATTCGCGATCCACGTAAGTGTCCGCGATGATGGGAATCTCGCGATCCATCAGCGGAAGCATGACTTTGCCGTCGATGAAGCGGCGGTAGCGCTCGTCGTCCGGATGGACTGCCACGGCAGTGTCGCCGAGCATCGTCTCCGGGCGAGTGGTGGCAACTACAAGGTACTCGCGGCCCTGGCCGCCACGATCCGCCGCTGAGCCAACAATCGGATACCGAATGTACCAGAGCTTGCCTTCGCGCTCGTGATGGACCACTTCGAGGTCGCTGATGGCTGTCAGGCACCGCGGGCACCAATTGACGATGTAGCGCCCCCGGTAAATCAGGCCCTCGTGATAGAGCCGCAGGAATTCTTCGAGCACGGCGCGATAGAGCGCGGGCTCGAGCGTGAACCGTTCGCGCGTCCAATCGCACGACGCGCCCAGGCGGATCATCTGCTGCTTGATCATTCCGCCGCTTTCTTCTTTCCATTTCCAAACGCGGCGCTCGAATTCTTCGCGGCCTAGATCTTGGCGGCGGATTCCTTCCTTGGCGAGCATGCGCTCCACAACAACCTGGGTGGCGATCCCGGCGTGGTCCATCCCCGGCAGCCAGAGCGTGCGGCGTCCGCGCATGCGTTGCCAGCGTACGAGCATGTCCATTTGCGTGTGCTCGAGCATGTGGCCCACGTGGATCGAGCCGGTTATGTTCGGCGGTGGAAGCGCGATGGAAAAAACCGGGCCGTCCGCGGAATTTTCGGCGCGGAAAAGCTGTTCGTCGAACCAGACTTTGGCCCAGCGCGCTTCGATTTCCTGCGGTTCGTAGGCTTTGGGGATTTCGCGGGGCATCAGGCTCCGGCTTGCTGCAATTTTGGGTGAAGATGAATTTATGAATATATGCGGGGCGGAGTGTGGCGTCAAATGCGGGGGGATTGGCGGCGAGTAAGAGTAGGAATCAGTGGGGCGGGTATTTGCGGGAGTGGCGCCAGAGGTTAAGAGCTATACCGAGTGCCAAGACGAGAGAGATGCGCAGCCAAAGGGAAAAGTGAGAGCGGGGAAGGCCTGCAAGTAAAAAGAACGTAGCGGCGGCGTAGAGGAAGAATATTACGTTCCATTGGCGCTCGGTGGGGTAGGGCATTTGGATTGCCGAGGCGAAAGAAGTGCCGGGCTCACGGCGCTGCGTCGTCTCGCGCGCTACTTTTCTTTTTTGGACAGTTCGTCGCGCAGGAGATTTTCGACTAAAGGTTTCAGCAGACCTTTCGAGAGCAAGTCATGCAATTGAGGTTCGAGCCGCTCGACCACTTTCTGCACCACAGCGTCCACCGTTCCGGAGTCCACCTTCTCCGACTCGGAGTCTGCGGCGGGCGGCATCAAGAAAGGAATGCCGGAGAGCGCTTCGCGGTTCGGAGGCGGTGCCGTGGGAATCCGTTCTTCAAATCCTCCGGGATCCGCAGGCGGGTGCGAGAAACCAAACGTCGGCGAACCGCTCTTGCCGCGCGCGTCCTCACGCGCGAGTTCCCGCGTCGCCGGCGGCTCCATCGGCGGCGGCAGGAAGGATGGAATCGAACTCGTGAATTCCGGGCGCTTGCCGTACTCCGACGGGTGCGAGGTCTCTTCGTTCACAAGCAAAGGCTCGCGCGTGACATGCGCCGGCGGCGGCTCTTCGAGTTCGGGCTCCTTGTATGCGTGGATCGAAACCGGAGCAGAGAAAGCAGCGTTGGGATCGAAACTGCCGCGATTGGAATCGGATGGCGCGGTCGCAACCGGTTCCGGCTCGGGCTCAGGTTCGCGCACCGGAGGCGGAACTTCTTCTTCGTGCGACTCTTCGGCGTAAGCTATTTGCGAAGATTCGGCCTGGAGCGGTTCCGGCTGAGGCTCGGGCTCGTGGCTCGCTTCATGCGTGATTCCATGAACCACTTCGCGCACTGCCGCGACGGCATCGGTAAACCACGATTTCTTGTGCTCAGGCTCTTCGGCAAAAAAGCCGGCGTCGCCTTCCGCAGGCGATTCTTGCGAACTTTCGGCCGGCGTCGCAGTAGACGCGGCAGGAGCCGGGGGCTCTTCGGTGTGGCCCGTCGGCGCGTAGTCGGAATCGGCGCGGGATAGCCAACGGCCGTCAGTCGAATCCGCCGTGGCTGATCCAGAAATCGCGTCCATCCAGCTTCCCGAGCGGTCGGCGTCCGGCTCGGGCTCGGGTTCTTGCTCGGATGCCACGGCTGTGGGCACGAAGGAATCGGGCGCGGGAGGCGGAGGCGCGGACTTGCCAGGAGCCTGCTGCATGCGTGCCGGAACAACCGCCTCGGTCGCTTCCTCTTGCTCCTCTTTCAGTTCGTGCGCGCGAACGCGCTTCGGGGGAACGTCCTTTTCCGAGGGGAATGTGATCGGAGCCTGATCCTTGGCAAACGAAAATCCGGGATCGGCGGCGGTATTTTCGGGAATGTCGAAATCCATACCGCCGGTGCGGCGCCAATCGCGTGCTGTCGCTGCGCCGTCGAATTCCTCTTCTTCTTCCTCGGCCCCCTTGGCCGGAGGCTTGGGTTCTTTGGCGGCTTTCTCCTCGATGTCGTCGAGCGAGCGCACTCCCTTGCCGAACCCGTAAATCGCAGCCGCTTCTTCAGGGCTGGGCTCGGGGAATTCCGGCAGCGGCTTGGGCTCCGCCATGGCTGGATTTTCGAGCGCAACAGGGGGAGGCTCCGGCGCCTCGACGCGCACCTCTTTGGCTTTGGCTAGCTCAGCGGCAACTTTGGGATTTTTTTCCAGTGCGGACATCACCATGGCAATCAGCGGATCCGGCGGCACGAATGGCTTCTTCAGGACGCCATCGGCGCCTACACGGCGGGCCTCTTTTTCATCCAGAGGATCGAAAGCGCCCACCAGCAAAATTACGGGGACATGCGCGAATCGCGTGTCTTTCTTGACGAATTCGCAGACTTCGTAGCCGTTCCGCACGGGCATGAATACGTCGGCCAAAACGAGGTCGGGACTTGCATCCGGAATGCGGCGCACGGCGGCTTCGCCATTGCCGACGGCCACAACGTCCACACCCCGCTCGGCAAACGCCAGCGAGACCATCTTCTGGATGTTGGTGTTGTCGTCAGCGACCAGGATTCTGGGCACAGGAAACCTTTGGCGGCGTGTCCACACGGCGACACGGCTGCCCCTTTCACTATCTCTATAGCTAGCATCCCCCGGAGGAAGCGTCAACCGAGTCGAGGGTCGAGCGTGCCTCAATTGTTAGCAGGGGGTAAACAGGGAACTACCACGGAATGATCTTGCGGATGCCCTTCTTTTTCTTGCTGGTGGACTCCTGGCCCGAATCACTGGATGAACCGGACGATTGCGAACCGGATTCTCCCGAGGCCGCCGCAGGAGCAGAGCTCGACGACTGGCCGGAAGACTGCGCGGAAGCGTCTCCCGTGCCATTTTGGGCAGGCGCGGGCTGCGGAGCGGGCGCGGCGTTATCTGGCCCGGCTGCTGGCGCCGAGGAGCTCGAGCTCGAGGATTCAGCCGGCGGCTGGCCCGATGGCGCAGGAGCCGGGGCCGCGCTTGGTGGCGGGGCTGGGCTGGCGGTCGAAGGGTTGGTGCTACCTGGCACTTCGATGATTCGCACGCCCACCGTCGTCGCGGAGCCCGATCCGGATCCGAGGCCGCCCACCGGGGTTGCATCCACCTGTGTTGTTGGCGCCGCATTCGAGTCTGTCGATGCGGCGGTTGTGGAGGCCGAGATTCCAAAAGTGGGGCCCGCGGCGCCGGGCTTCAAAACGTCGCTGGCGGAGATGACGTCGGTTGGCGGATTCAGATTGGGCGCCCCGGAATGTGCTGCCATCGCAACATCCGGGCCGCTCTTCAACATGCCGAGAGGCGCTTTGAGCGCGAACGCGCGGTGGTGCGTTTTGGCATAGAGCTGTTCTTTCTGCATGCGCGCAAGCGCGTCAGGATCGGGGGCGGGGATCGGCTTGCTCATGGCTGAAAGCCGCGCCTTGGCGTCCTTCATGCGCACAGAGAGCGGGTAGTCCCTCACGATTCGTTCGTAGCACTTCGCTGCCTGGTCGGACCAGTAGTTGCGCAGATCTTCATTGGCCGACGGTGTCTTCGCCTTCGCCCACATGTAAACATTGCCGAGATACCACAGCGCTTCATCGCTCTGGCTATAGAGCGGGTAGCGATCGGTGATTTCCATGAGCCGCGCTGCCGAGGCGCGATAATCCTGCTTGGTGTAATAGAAGCGCGCAATCCGGTATTCGCCGTCGGCAAGAATTTCCTGGACCTCGCGCAAATGCTGCTCTGCTTCAGGCGCGTATTTGCTCTGCGGATATTTCAATAGCATGGCCTGAAATTCGTCTTCGGCTGACTGCGCATGGGCGGTGTCGCGGTCGGATTTTTCCATCATTTTGTAATGGCACATTCCGACTTGCATTTGAGCGTAGGCGGCTTCGTCAAGGAAGGGGAAGAATGTGCCGAAGTCTTTGTACTCGGAAACGGCCTGAGTGAGGTTGCTGGTCCCGCCTTCCTTGAAGTAGGAGTCCGCGAGGCCGAGCTTGGCCTTGGCAAGGTACTCGCTGTCGGGATAGGTGTTGATCAGTGTCTGGTACGCCAGCCGGCCTTCGGTGTAATGGCCATGCTTGATTTCGCTCGCGGCGCGCTCGTAGAGCACCTTATCGGGCTCTTGAGAGGTGTCGGTCGTGTCGGTCTTAGCCGGCTGCTTCTTTTTGGACTTCTTCTGGAGTTGCGCGCCTGCGTCGAGCGACGCGCCGAACGCAAGAGCGAAAACAAGCAGAATGAAAAGCCAGGGCCGCTTGGTCAACACGATTAGCTGTCTCACGATTTCAGAACCCATCCCCCGTTAGACTTTCTGGCTGAATGCAGCGCTCGCAAGGTTCCTCATCTGGCGCGTGGCCGCCGCGGCATCGCTCGTGTGGAAAATCGAAGTCCCAGCCACGAACGTGTTGGCGCCCGCCTGGGCCAGGCCGGCGATGTTATCCAGATCCACTCCCCCGTCCACTTCGATCCGGAACCCGGCATTATATCGCGTGCGCCACTGATTCAACTGGCGAATTTTCTCGTAAGCCCCGGGAATGAATTTCTGCCCGCCGAATCCGGGATTCACCGACATCACCAGCACCGTATCCACTTTGTCGAGAACTTCCGCCAGCATCGGCACGGGCGTGGCCGGGTTGATCACTGCGCCGGCCTCCGCCCCTTGTTCGCGGATCATCGCGAGCGCGCGATCCAGATGCGGCGTGGCTTCCTGGTGTACCAGGACGCGGTTCGCGCCTGCCTCGATGAACTCTTCGATGTACTCCTCCGGGGATTCAATCATCAGATGCACGTCCAGGGGGAGCCGAGTTGCCTTGCGCAGCGAGGCTACTACCGGGATGCCGATGGAGATGTTGGGGACGAAGTGGCCATCCATCACGTCCACGTGGATCACGTCCGCGCCGGCCTCTTCGACCGCTCGGATTTCCTCCCCAAGGCGCGCGAAATCGGCAGCCAGGATGGACGGCGCAATCTCAACTCTTGCGTAGCTCATCGAGTCCCAGCGGATTCTAGCACACGGAAGGAGTGGCTATTGTGCAACCTGCAATTCAATCGTGCTCGAGGCGTCCACGCGCGCGCCGCGTTGCGGCGTTTGGGCGATCACCGTGCCGTGGGGCGGGCCGATCGCAGGCGTGAATGTCAGCTTGGAAACTTTCAGGCCCGCGGACGTCAGTTTTCGCTCCGCATCGCCGAGGAATAAGCCTACCAGTTCAGGCATCACGTAGGCTGCCGGCCTCGGGCCCAGCGAAACCAACAGGTCCACGTGCGGGCTGCTGATGTCGGTCGTGCCCGGCGCGGGATCTTGCAACACGATCGTGTCCGGTGACCACCCGGGAAGATATAGGCTCGAAATCTCGCCCACTTGCATTCCTGTCCGCAGCAGCTCGATCCGCGCCGCGCGCACGTTGCGCTCTTCGAGCGGAGGGATCGTCACTTTTTGCGGGCCCAGGCTGAGCACCACGTGCGCGTATTGGCCCACCTTCACCCGCATCCCGGGAGGAGGGCTTTGCCGCACGATGGCGTCCGCAGGAAGCTGGCTGTAGATGCGGTCCTCTACGCGCATCCCCACGCCGCGGCCTTGGAGCAACTGCTGTGCTTCGACGGCCTTTTTGCCCACCACGTCCGGCATGGCCACTTCGCGGCCTTGAATCGCAAAGCGCATCGCCGTCAGCGCGCTCAGGAATGCCACCGACGCGAGTATGAACAGCAGCAGCGACATCCGGAAAAACCACTGAATGCGCTCGCGAAATGTCATCCGGCTGCGCCTCCGCTTACGAGCCTAGCATGGCCGCGCGCCGAAGGGTAACTCACTCCTTATGAAGGAGCGCGGCGAAGAAACCATCGCTGCGGTGCTCGCCGGGGAAAGTGCGGAATTGGCCGAGAGAGTCAAGCAGCGCCCGTGCTTCGATGCCCAGCGCAAGATGGGGCTCGAGTGCTCGCCGGACGGTGTCCTGCGACACTCGGCGAACGTTTTGCGCTTTGTCCAGAACTTCCTCTATCGCCTCTTCGTTCTCCTCCGGTTCCATCGAACAAGTGGAGTACACAAGCCTGCCGCGAGGGGCGAGATTTTCAAGCGCCTCCCGGAGCATTGCAACCTGGAGCTGATGGAATTCCGCAAGCTGCTTCGGCTTGAGCCGCCAGCGTATTTCCGGATGCCGCGCGAGCGTGCCCGTCCCCGAGCAGGGAGCGTCTACGAGGATTTTGTTGAACGCAGCGCGAAAAGGAAGCTCGCGCGTGGCGTCGAGTTCCACAAGCGAAACGCCGGTCAAATCCAACCTCTCGAATTGTGCCCGCATGGCCCGGAGCCGATGCGCATGGCGGTCGGCTGCCACCACGAGCCCGCCGCCCGCGGCCCGAGCCAGCGGCGCGGTCTTGCCTCCCGGCGCAGCGCACAAATCCAGCACGCGATCGCCCGCTTGAACATCAAGCAGGAGCGGGACCGCCTGCGAAGCTTCGTCCTGAATCGAAATCCAGCCTTTGCGGAAGGCTTCGGTCATGGCGGGACTTCCGCCGCACACTGCGAACGCTTGCGCAAGCACAGTGCCCGGCTCGATCCTCAGGCCGGCCTTCTCGAGCGAGCGAAGAATTTCATCGCGCCGCTCGGGAGCGTGAAGCACGCAGCTCAGTCGCGGCGCGCGGTTATTGGCATGGAGCAGCGCGACCGTGCGCTCCTCTCCGAGTCGCGCCAGCCATCGCTTGACCATCCAGGTGGGATGTGAATGGATGATCGCAAGCCGGTCGGCTGGCGCCGGCTCTGGAGACACGATTTCTTCGGCGGGCTTCCGCGCATCGGCGGAAAGCCGCCGGAGCACAGCGTTCACAAGAGAGGCTGCGGAAGATTTGCGAGCCAGCTTCACGAGCTCGACGGACTCATTCACCGCCGCGCGCGCCGGAATTTTTCCCAGGTATCGAAGCTGGTAAAGCCCCATGCGTAAAGCGATAGCAACCGCCAGGTCGAGCGTCGCCACTGGTTTTTTCAGTTGCTGGTCGAGCAGAAAATCCAGCAGGCGCCGCCAGCGCAGCACGCCCAGCGTCAATTCCGTCGCCAGCGCCGCATCCGCCAGCTTGACCTCTGCACCAAGCTCCGCGTGTAGCACATCGCTCGCGTAAGCGCCCTCGGCCTCCACACGCCGCAGCGCTTCAAACGCAATCTTCCTGGCCGCGCTCGCGCTCATTGCTCTCAGACGAACTTTTCGCCGGGCTGGATGCGCGCGCCGCCGGCGAATTCCATCCCCGCCAGGCGCTTGCGCCCCTCCATTTGCGCATAATCAACGCGCAAGACGCCTTCGCCGCAAATGACGAGCAGGCCGTCCTCTCGCGTCGGCAGGAGAATTCCGGGCCGTCCGCCGGATGCGACCGGCTGGAGCGCGCGTCCCCAAATCTGGCAGGTCTTTCCGCGATACGTGGTGAACGTGCCTGGCCAGGGTTGCAGGCCGCGGATGCGGTTGTAGATTTTCTGCGACGACTGCTTCCAGTCGATCCGGCCATCTTCTTTTTTCAGCATCGGGGCGAGCGTCGCGCGTGAATTATCTTGCGGCGTCGGCGTAATTTCTCCGCCGTCCAATTTTCGAAGCGTTTCCGCCACGAGCGGTGCGCCGGCTTCGGCGAGCCGCGCGGAAAGTTCCGGCGCGGTTTCATCCGGCCCGATCGAGACTTCGTGTCTCAGCAGCATGGGGCCGGTATCGAGCCCGGCGTCGATGCGCATCGTTGTGACGCCGGTGCGCGTTTCGCCGTTGATGATGGCCCAATTGATGGGAGCGGCGCCGCGATACTTCGGCAGCAACGACGCGTGCAGATTGATCCAGCCGAGCCGCGGAATTTCGATCAGCCGCGCCGGAATGATTTGCCCGTACGCGATGATCACCACCAAATCCGGCGCCGCGCGCTGGAAAAATTCGAACGCCGAATCGGATTTGATTTTCTCCGGCTGGTAAACCGCGATTCCCGCCTCGAGCGCCGCCTCTTTTACCGGCGGCGTCGAAGTTTCATACCCGCGCCCGCTGGGGCGGTCGGGCTGCGTGACCACGCTTTCGATTTTGAAATCCGGCTGGGCGAGCAGATGGCGCAACGCAGGCAGAGCGAAAGCAGGCGTGCCGCAGAAGACGATTCGCAGCGGCACTCGCTTCCTACCATTCTCCGGCTTTTTGCATCTTTCGAATTTTCCGCCGGATCATGTCGCGCTTCAGCATGCTCAGATGCCTGATGAAGAGAGTGCCGTTCAAGTGGTCGATTTCGTGGCAAAACGCGCGGGCCAGCAATTGCTCGCCGCGCATTTCGAAAGTGGCGCCCGTGGCGTCCTGCGCGCGAATCGTGACGTATTGCGGCCGCGCGACATAGCCCCGGAATCCGGGGAGCGAGAGGCAGCCTTCCTCCTCCCGCTGCTCCCCTTCGGCGTGAATGATTTCGGGATTGGCGCACACGATTTTCGCTTCCGGATTTTTTCCGTTGGTCACATCGATCACGGCGAGCCTCAAACTGACGCCGATCTGCGGCGCCGCAAGCCCCACTCCCTGCGCGGCGTACATCGATTCGAACATGTCCGCCACGAGCGTTTGCAATTCTTCGTTGAATTTTTCCACCGGCTTGCACGGCGATTCGAGCACCGGGTCGCCGTATTTGACAATCGGATGAATCATTTCCCGCCGCCGCCCTCGTTACCGCCGCCTTAGAAATCGTCCAACTGCTTTTTATACCCCTCGAAATTCCGCCACGTTTCTTCCAGCGAATCTCCGCCGAATTTTTCGAGAAACGCTCCGGCGAGCTCGAACGCGACCATGGCCTCGCCGGCCACTCCTGCGGCGGGCGCCACGCACACATCCGAACGTTCGTACGCCGCCTTCACCGCTTCCTTCGTCTTCAGATCCGCCGTCAGCAGCGGCCGCCGGAGCGTCGAGATCGGCTTCAGGTAGCCCCGCACCACAATGTCCTGCCCGTTGGTGATCCCGCCTTCGATTCCGCCTGCGCGATTCGACGAACGCTCGAACCGTCTCGCCGTAGCGTCATAGCGGATTTCATCTTGCACTTCGGACCCATACGCGCCGGCGTTTGCTATGCCCGTTCCGATCTCGACCGCCTTCACCGCCTGGATCGACATCACCGCACGCGCGAGCCTGCCGTCCAGCTTTTCATCCCACTGCGCATGGCTGCCGAGCCCGGCAAGCATCCCGCGCGCCACAACTTCGAACACCCCGCCAACCGAATCGCCGGCGCGCAGCGCATGGTCCACCTCGGCAATCATGAGCGATTCCGCCGCCGCATCCACGCAACGCAGCGGCGACTCCAGATTCTCACACACGGATTCAATTTCTTCCCATTTCGCTGGGCGCTCGAGCTTCGCGTGGCCTACGGCGATCGTGTGGCTCAGCACTTTCGCGCCGAATTCGCCGAGCAGCAGCTTGGCAAACGCTCCCGCTGCCACGCGCCCTGCTGTTTCCCGCGCCGACGCGCGTTCGAGCACGGACCGCGCGTCGTGCATATTGAATTTCAATGCCCCGGCAAGATCTGCGTGTCCAGGACGCGGCGCCGTCAGCGGGCGCTGCGCGTCGTCCGCGCCTTCGGCGTCCTCCACCGGCAGCGCTTTCTCCCAATTCGTCCAGTCGCGGTTTTCGATGCGCAATGCGATGGGCGCGCCAATCGTCTTGCCGTGCCGGACACCGGCAAAAACATCGGCGGCATCTTTTTCGATTCGCTGCCGCCCGCCACGCCCGTAACCAAGCTGCCGCCGGTGCAATTCCCGCTGCACGAATTCGAAATTCACCGGCAGTCCCGCGGGCAGGCCCGAAATCCAGGCCACCAGCGCCTGGCCATGAGACTCACCCGCTGTTACAAACCGCAGCATGCGCTCCGATCGCCGGCGCCTGCGCGGATCGCGCGCGCCGAAGCAAACGCGCAATTCTACCGGACGCCTCCGCGCCCGTAAAGCCGCGCCCCGCGCATCGCACGCCGCTGATGTTTGCTTGACGCGCTGCACAGCCGACGTTAGGCTCTCGGTGTCGCTCGTGATTTGCGCGTGTTGCGCCCCGCATCCACCCGCGGAGAAGGGCAGCAAGCTTCTCACATCATGCTGGAAGCCGGCGAAACGCCATCGCTTTTCTCCCTGATCGGAGACCTTCTCAAGCGCCAGGTTTTCACCGTCCAGGATTTTTTCCTCCTCACGCTTCAGTCAATCCTGGATCTACTGACTCCGCCGGTCTATTGGATCGACGCTCTCGAGCAGATGGACTTGATCGGAGTCGGGTCGCTGCCGATCGTCGTCATCACCTCCTTTTTCATCGGCGGCGTACTCGTGCTGCAAACGGCGTCACAATTCGAGCGGTTCGGCGAAACGGCGCTGACCGGCGACGCGGTGTCGCTGGCGCTCGTGCGCGAGCTCGGTCCCGCCATCACCGCGCTGCTCATCGCCGGGCGAAACGCCTCGGGGATTGCTTCGGAGCTCGGTTCGATGGTTGTCACCGAGCAGGTGGACGCGATGCGCGCGCTCGGCACCGACCCGGTGCGCAAGCTGATGACCCCGCGCATCGTGGCCACGGTCACGATGCTGCCGTTACTCACGGCGGTCGCGGATTTTGTCGGCCTGGTCGGCGGATTCGTGGTCGCTTATTTCACCCTGCGCCTGGGTGCCGTGCAGTTCTGGACGCGCGCCACCAAGGCCCTCGAATTGGGCGATTTGGTTCAAGGGTTTGCAAAACCCGTTGTCTTCGGCTTGATCATCTCCGCTGTCGCTTGCCACCAGGGACTGAGGGTTAGGGGCGGGACACAAGGCGTCGGTCGCGCCACCACGTCCGCCGTAGTGATTTCGTCTGTGCTTGTGCTTGTCGCGGATTTCTTTCTTGCGCGGCTCCTGCTGTTCTTGTTCCAAAAGTAGAAGACCCCGTTCTTTCCGCGCCATTCTCGCCGCTGCATTCCTCAAAACCGGCGCTGCTCAACTCTGCGTTTTCCATCTATAATCACACCATGACGCGCGCGGAACGTCCCTGCCGCCGCAATTCGACGCCGGCCGCCCGGACTGCGCTCTGGTGGATGCATATCGGGTGCTCCCGATTCCTCTCGTTTGAACTCCAGATCCGGCGGCGCATATGAAGCAGATGGTTCCGGGCGAGCCGCTCATCCTGTTCAATGACGTCCACGTGGGATTCGAGGAAGGCGACGTCCTCCGCGGAATCTCCTTTCAAGTCGAGACCGGGGAGACGAAAGTCATCCTCGGTGAAAGTGGCGCCGGCAAAACGCTGCTCATGAAACTCGCCGCAGGGCTGCTTCGTCCCGATTCCGGAAAAATCTGGGTGATGGGCCACGAACTCGCCGAAATGCCCGAAAAAGAGCTGCTCGGTTTCCGCCGGCGCATCGGCTTCGTGTTTCAGGAAGGCGCGCTGTTTGATTCGATGACGGTGGCCGACAACGTCGCCTTCCGGTTGCGCGAGGAGCGCGTCGATGAAGAGCAAATCGAATCGCGCGTGCGCCAGGCGCTGCGCTTTGTCGAGCTGGAAGGCGCCGTGGAACTTTATCCCGCCGAACTTTCCGGCGGCATGCGCCGGCGCGTCTCGATCGCCCGCGCCCTCGTGGACCACCCTCCGATGGTCTTCTACGATTCGCCCACCGCCGGCCTCGACCCGGTCACGTCGCAGACCATCATCACCCTGATTCTCCGCGGGCGGGATTTGCAGGAAGTGACCTCGCTGCTGGCTACCCATCGCGTCCAGGATGCTTTCGGCCTGGCCAATTACCGCTTCGATTCGGCGGCCGGGTGCGTCGTCGCCGCTGGCTGCAACGGCGCCGGGACGCGTATGCCGCCCACCAACGTGTTGGTCCTGCGCGACGGCAGAATTTATTTCGAAGGGACCGCGGCGGACGTCTTGCGCACGACGGATGCATACTTGAAAAAGTTCCTGGAATCGGCGGAGTGAATTTTCGATTTGCAAGGACGGAGGAGGGAAGGCCATGGCGCAACGGAAGCAACTGACGTGGACGGAACTTCGCGTGGGATTGTTCGTGCTGGTGGGACTTTTCATTCTCGCGCTGGGAATCTTTTACGTCACCGGCGCGGGAATTCTGGGGCCGAAGTATCGTGTCACGACCCATCTGCCGGAGGTGGAAGGCCTCCAAACCGGCGCGCCCGTGCGCCTCGACGGCGTTGAGATCGGCAACGTCCAGGCCATCTCCTTGACCGCGCACCCGGCCGACCGGATGCACAACATCACGCTGGTGCTGCGCCTCGATCGGAAGTATCAGAACGATATTCGCACCGATTCCGACGCCAGCCTCATCACCGAAGGGCTGCTGGGAAACCGCTATGTCACCGTCTCGCGCGGCCTGCGCGGCACTCCGATACCGGACAACGGCGAAATTTCGGGAAAAGAAGAAGCCGCCATGAAGGAGATCGTCGAGCGCGGCGCCGACCTGGTAGAAAACCTCGGCGCGCTTTCCAAACAGGTAGGGGAAATCGTCAACAAAGTGAATACCGGGCAGGGAACCCTCGGAAAATTTCTATCCGACGCATCGCTCTACAACCGGCTCAACGACACCGCGGGACGAATCGACAATATAGCCACGTCGGTGCAGCAGGGCGAAGGCAGCATCGGAAAACTCGTGGCAAGCGACGAGCTCTACGCCAAAGTGGACACAACGGTCAGCCATGCCGAGGATGTGCTGGCCGCAGTCCGCGAGCAGAAAGGCACGATGGGCAAGCTGATTTACGATCCCGCGGTCTATGAAAACGCCAAGGGCCTCGTCGAAAAAGGCAACGCTCTGATTGCCGATATCCGCGATGGCAAAGGAACCCTCGGCAAGTTGACGACCGATGAAGTGCTTTACAACAACCTCCGCGACGCCTCCGCCAACGTGCGCGACGCCTCCGCCAAGCTCAACACCGGCCAGGGCACGATGGGCAAATTTTTTACCGATCCCGCGTTTTACGACAACATGACCGGGCTAACAGGCGACCTGCGCCTGATGGTCAGCGACTTCCGCCAGAACCCGAAAAAATTCCTCCACGTCAAGCTAGCCATCTTCTGATGTGCTGGTAGCGCATGGGCAGCCGATTTGTCTCGTAGGGGAACGGCATGCCGTGCCCGCGCTGCCACAATCCGTAATGCTGCCTTTCTCTCCGTGCAGCCATCGAGACCTTTGGAGTGCGGGAGCTTGTTTACCCCGAGCGCAGCGAATGTGCTCTCGCTTTGTTTTCAATCTCAGCGCACTCCGCGCCATCCGGCTCGGTTGAATTCCTCGAGCCGAAAAAACCCGTGCCGCACCTACGGCGCTTGAGAGGAAAATGCGATGGGTCCCAGCGCTTCCGCGCTGGGCTAACTTCTACCGCACCTACGGTGCTGAGCGGATTTAGATGTCGAATGATGTGGCACAGCCACTCTTGTTCATCCTGAGCGAGGCCGAAGGGGCTGTGCTCTTAAGATCATCCGTTTTCCTTCAAGGCGACCGAACTCGTTGCAACAATTTCACTTCGGAGGGCGTGTTTGATTCGGGGCTGCACCCAAGCGCCGGAGGCGCGGCACAATTTAGCCCAGGCCGGGAGGCCTGGGTACACGATGAAGGAACGGGAGAGCGCCGTAGGTCCGACACTCGAAGCGTGCCCAATTCACGCCCGATCCGAGCCCGCAGCCTGAATCCCGCCGGCCGCGGGCCCGTCCGGGTTGTGCCTTGTTCATTGGACGAATCATTTATTCGCCCTCACCGTCGCGTGTGGCAGCCATGGCGAAGGTAGCAGCTGCCACTTCCTCGAGAGGCGGGAAACTCACCGCTCCCTCCATCGCCAGCACCTCGCCATCGCGTTCACGCTTCGGTCTGTAGTCCGTGCACTCGCGCACGGGAAAAGCAGATTTGCGCTCCCGAATTGCATTCGTGTGGCCGGAGACCTCTTCGATTACTCCTGATCTTCGAGAAGCAACTCGATTTCGTCTCTGTCCTTGCTCTGGTCACCGTTCGCGGCAAACCCCGCCTGGCGCTTCACGCCTTTCGGCGTCAACACCCAGGCGATTTTTTCCATCTGGCTCAAGGTCTGCCTTTGCCGCTCGGCAAATCCGGAGCACTCGCGCACCCGGAACGGGATGCGTTCCCCAGGGTACGTGGCCTGGCACACCACCATTTCCTCGTTTTCGCGAAAGCCCCTGACGAGGTGTGCGTGCAGGCACGATTCGCACAACGACCTGCCATCCAAAGCAGTCCCTCTCTTCAATTGGATCGTCATGTCGTCCTCACTTTCTTCGAAGTGCCACCTGCGCGACCCCAAAAGGACCACCGCGCGGGTGGAGTGAGCGGATCTTTGCCGGCATTGCGAGCTTTGCCTGGCCAATTTTCGTTTATCGAAGCGAATCGAGTCGGAAAGCGCTAAAAGGAGGGACTGGAAGCCATTCGGCCACAATCCCGCTGCTGCGCCGTCACCGACTGCCATCGCAACGAATTGTGAATGTCTGCCGTCATTCCGAACTTCCTCCAGCGTGCGCTATTTTACCGGCTGCAACCATTAGACGCAATCAAAACCCTTTGAGTTAGCGGAATTTTGCGCTGAACGGCTCGTCCTTGGGGTCCAACTGCGGCAAATCACCATTTGGCTTCTTCAGCCGATACTGCCGGAAAGATCGAGGGCGATCTCCTGCACGCGCCGCAGGTCGAGCTTCCCCGTGCCAAGATGGGGAAGCTCCTCCACGCGGAAGAATTGGTTCGCGCGCGGCGTCCACAAATTCGGCAAACCCGATTCCGGCAGCCTTTCCAGAATCGCCTTCAGGTCTTCCGGCTTCAGCGTGTGCAAGACGATCAGCCGCTCGCCTTTTTTCCCGTCCGGCACTCCCGTGACCACGAAAGTTTTCTCCGTGGCGCCCGCGATTTCATGCAGCTTGTCCTCAATCTTGATGTGCGGCACCATTTCGCCGCCCACCTTGCTGAAACGGCTCAGCCGGTCGGTGATAGTCAGGAAGCCGTCCTCATCCTCCGAGGCGATATCGCCGGTTGCGTACCAGCCGTCGGCGAGCACTTCCGCCGTTTTCTCCGGCTTTCCCAGGTAGCCTTTCATCACGTTGGGCCCGCGCACGAGCAGCAGGCCCGGCGTTCCCACCGGCAATAGCTCGCGCGTTTCCGGATCGACGATTCGCACGCTCACTCCCGGCAGCGGATGCCCGATGCGCCCGCGCTTCGATCCCACCTGGCGGAATCCCGGCGCGCGAAAATCCCGCGTGTTCACCGCCACCACCGGCGAACATTCCGTGCAGCCGTAGCCTTCGAGCGGCCGGATGCCGAAGCGGTCCTCGAACGTCAGCGCCAGCGCCTCCGGCAATTTCTCCGCCCCGACGATTACGAACTCCAAGCTGCCAAAATCTTCCGGCGAACACCGGCGCACATACGCTTGAAGGAACGTGGGCGTCGCGAGCAGAAACGTAACGCAATAATCGCGCACCAGTTCGCTCACCGCCGTTAAATCGAGCGGGCTCGGATGATAGGCCACGCCGATCCCGAGCACTGCCGGCAGCCACAGCGCCACCGTGAAACCGAACGAGTGGAAGAAGGGCAGCACGCCAAGCAGCCGATCGTCGCGGCCCAGCATGAAAGTCTGCTCCATCAGCTCGATATTCGACGCGATGTTGT
>DASPSD010000067.1:0-62197 GCA_035624115.1 Candidatus Sulfotelmatobacter sp.
AACCGCCTCTGCGGCTCGGGGATCGAAGCGATCAGCCAGGCGGCGCAACGCATCCTGCTCGGCGAAGCGAAGCTCGTGCTGGCCGGCGGAATGGAAAATATGACGCAGTGCCCGCACGTGGTGCGCGGCGCGCGCACGGGATTCCGCCTCGGCGAAGGCAAGCTCGAAGACTCGCTCGTCTCGGGCCTTTTCGACACGTATTGCGGCTTCAGCATGTCCGAAACGGCGGAAAATCTCGCGGCCGAGCAGGGCATCACCCGCCGGGCGTGCGACGAGTATGCGCTGCGCAGCCAGCAAGCGGCTGAAGCTGCGTTCCAGGCCTGCCGCATGAAGGAAGAGATCGTTCCAGTTGACGTGAAGAAGGGCAGGAAGAGCGTCACCGTGACCGACGACGATCACCGCCGCCCCGAAACCACGATGGAAAGCCTCGAATCGCTTCCGCCCGCGTTTCGCAAAGACGGCATCGTCACCGCCGGAAACGCGAGCGGAATCGTCGATGGCGCGGCCGCCGTGGTCGTCACGCACGCGAAGATCGCCAAAGAGCGCGGATGGAAGCCGCTCGGCCGCATCGTTTCCTGGGCCGCCACCGGCGTTCCTCCGAGGATTATGGGGATCGGCCCGGTCCCCGCGATTCAAAAGGCGCTCGCGCTGGCGGGGCTGAAACTCGATCAGCTCGATCTGGTGGAAGTGAATGAGGCGTTTGCCGCGCAATATCTCGCCGTCGAAAAGATTCTGGGTCTCGACCGCGATAAAACTAACGTCAACGGCGGCGCGATCGCCCTCGGCCATCCGCTCGCCGCGAGCGGCGCGCGCCTGGTTCTCACGCTCCTGCTCGAGCTCCGCCGCCGCAACGCCCGTTACGGCGTCGCCAGCGCCTGCATTGGCGGCGGCCAGGGTATCGCCATGATCGTCGAATCCGCCGCGTAGCGTTGCGCTTGGGTTTTTCTTCGTAGGGGCACGGCATGCCGTGCCCACGCCGCCAATTTGCTCCGCGCTGCCTACGAGAATTTTGGAGTGCGGAAGCTTGCTTCCGCTTTGTTTTCGATGGAGAGGAAATGTACCCTGCCGTTGCATCAACCATACCCCATGAGTAGTCTTACCTCGCGCATGGAGGAATCCAAAATGTCTACAGGCCTGAGCCTCGCCGAATTGCTCGAATACACCGGCTGGGATCGCAGCAAGCGCCACGACTGGTTCCGCAAGCACGGCGATCATGTCTTGGCGATCAGCCTGGGCCCGAATGGCGACGGCCGCTTTCATACCGTCGGCGATATTGTCCGCCACATTTTCTCCGCTGAAAAAAGGTACATCGACCGCCTCTCCGGCCGGCCGCTGACGGACACGTCTTCCATTCCGAACGACAACATCGACGTGCTCTTCCAATTCGGCCAAAAGACTCGCGCCGAATTCAGAGACTTCGTGCAAAAGCTTCCCGCCGCGGATTGGGACGTCCCGCGCGAGTTCGAATTCTTCGGCAATCACCTGCGCGCGACTCCGAGAAAAATCATCATTCATGTCCTGCTGCACGAAATCCGCCACTGGGCACAGGTCAGCGCCATCCTCCGCCAGAACGGCCTCACCGGCGAATTTCACGATTTCCTCTTCAGCCCCGTCCTGGGCGGCGAATTCAAGCGTGCCGCAAGCTAACCAGTCCACAGGTCAGATTGCGACGTTAAGTCCTTTGTTTTCTCTGCACAAGGCCACAGAGGCTTTGAATTCCACAGATCTCCACAGGACTTCACGCTTGCGTTTCTCCCCGCACTCTGCCACGTTGACAGTGGACCGGTCTAAAGTGATTTGTGCTCGAAAAATAGGACTGAAGCAACAGCTGGCCATGGCCCCCGGTTTGAGTGGCACAGCGTTTACGCTGTGCTCCGGCGAGCGTAGAACGCGCCACCACCGCAAGCCGTCCCCGGCCCCCTGTTTCCCCGTCCTACGTCCGTCAGTTTCTCGTAGGGGCACGGCACTTGTGGTGAGCCTGGCCGAACCATGCCGTGCCCTGCACCGTACGGTGCAGGGCCGTGCCCGCGCCGCCAAATTCCTGCTTGCAGCCTATCTCCTCCGCACCACTCGCACACGCCACGGTCGGCCCCCAGTTCATCCGCCCCCGCCGAGCGCTTGGCGCTCTCGCCTCAATCACAAGCGCCCAAATTCCTCCCGCCAATCCTCCATTTCTAATCGACACTCGATTCGAGTAGAAATCGCCGTAACTCCATGAAAACAAACGAACGGCCTCATTTCTATTCGACACAAAAGTGGGGGTGAATTTTTCCGAAAAATGACCGCAAATTTGCCCCGCTCCTGGCCAAAACCTCGGATGTTCTCCTGTGCATCCTCTGCCTCCTTTGCTTCCCATTTTCCCTTGCGCTACTATCCCCAGCCGAGTCGAGGGAGAAGAATTCATGGCCATTGAGAAAGTCGGAGTCGTCGGGTGCGGGCTGATGGGCTCGGGCATTGCGCAAGTGGCGGCGCAGGCCGGGTGCCATGTGATTGTCCGCGAAGTGTCGCAGCCGCTTGTTGATAAGGGCCTGCAAGCGATCGAAAAGAATCTGGGCCGGCTGGTGGAAAAGGGAAAACTCAGCGCCGCCGACCGCGACCAAATCCGCGGGCGGCTGCACGGAACCACCAGCCTCGAGGACTTGCGCGACCGCGATTTTGTGATCGAAGCAATCATCGAGCAATTGCCCGCAAAAAAAGAGCTGTTTCTGGCGCTCGACCAGATCTGTCCGCGCCACACGATTTTCGCCAGCAACACCTCTTCGATTTCGATTACGGAGATGGCCGTCGTCACCAAGCGCCCCGACCGCTTTGTGGGCATGCATTTTTTTAATCCCGTGCCGGTGATGCAGCTTGTGGAAGTGATTCGCACGATCGCCACGGACCCGAAAGTATTCGACGAAATCGTGGCTTTCGCCGGGAAGCTCGGAAAGACGGCGGTGCGCACCACCGATCGCACCGGCTTCATCGTCAACCGGCTGCTGGTGCCGTACATTCTCGACGCTGTGCGCGCGCTCGAAGAAGGCGTGGCCTCGATCGAAGATATCGATAATTCCATGAAGCTCGGCTGCGGCCATCCGATGGGACCGCTCACGCTGCTCGATTTCGTGGGACTCGACACCACGTATTACATCTCTCTGGTCATGTTCGACGAATTCAAGGAGAAGCGTTTCGCGGCGCCGCCGCTGCTGAAACGCATGGTGCTGGCCGGCTGGAACGGCCGCAAAGCCGGCCGCGGCTTCTACGATTATTCGGATCCGGCGAACCCGAAACCGATGCAGCTCACGTGAAACACTCTAACGGTTCAGGGGGTCGGAGCTTCAGTTCATCCTGAGGCACGAAGGGCTCCGACATTCAGGCGGCAGTAAAAATGGGCTTCAGCCCCTGAGGAAATGAGAGAGAGAGAGCAAATTATGGGCTATGAAAATTTGTTGTTCGAAGTGAAAAATCAGATCGCGCGAATCACTTTCAATCGCCCGAACGTGCTGAATGCGCTCAATCGCAAGACCGTTGAGGAACTCGGCGATTGCCTTGATGCGGCACGGCGCGACGCGAATGTCCGCGTGCTCATCCTCACCGGCGCGGGCGAAAAAGCGTTTGTGGCCGGCGCCGATATCAACGAACTCGCCCAGCGCACCGCGATTGACGGCAAAGATTTTGCATTATTCGGCCAGGAAGTTTTTCATCGCCTGGAAACGATGGGAAAGCCTTCGATCGCTGCAATCAATGGCTTCGCGCTCGGCGGCGGATGCGAGCTCGCGCTCTCCTGCACCATGCGCATCGCCAGCCGCAATGCAAAAATCGGCCAGCCCGAAGTCAAACTCGGCATTCTGCCGGGCTACGGCGGCACGCAGCGGCTGGCGCGGCTTTGTGGAAAAGGCGTCGCGCACGAGATGATTCTCTCCGGCGAGATGATTCCGGCCGAAGAGGCGCTGCGCGTCGGCCTGGTGAACCGCGTGGTAGACCTGCCGGAGCTATTGCCCGCCGCCGAATCCATCGCCGGAAAAATCATCGCCAATGGGCCCCTCGCGGTGAAGTACGCGATGGAAGCGGTCGAACGCGGGATGGAAATGCCGCAGGAAGAAGGGCTCTTCCTCGAAGCCACCCTCTTCGGGCTTTGCTGCGCCACCGAAGACATGCGCGAAGGCACGCGCGCGTTCCTTGAAAAGCGGCCGGCGAAATTTCAGGGGCGCTGACCGATGGCCGAAGCGAAAAAGTCATCGGGCACGCGCGGTGATTTGAGCGCGGAGGGATTTCGCTTCGGCATCGTCGTGAGCCGGTTCAACAGCTTCATCACCGACCGGCTGCTCGCGGGCGCACTCGACGCGCTCGAACGCGCCGGCGCGGCGGAGAAGCAGATCGAAATCGTGCGCGTGCCGGGATCGTTCGAGATTCCTCTCGCGGCGAAAAAGCTGGCGGCTGCCGGCCGCTGCGATTCGATCATCTGCATCGGCTGCATCCTGCGCGGCGAAACATCGCATTACGATTATGTTGCGTCGGAAACCGCCCGGGGGATTCAGCTCGCCCAGCTCGATTCCGGAGTGCCGATGGCCTTCTCCGTTCTCACCTGCGACACTCTCGAGCAAGCCATTGACCGCGCCGGATTGAAGTCCGGAAACAAAGGGTTCGAAGCCGGGCTCGCGGCGGTCGAGATGGCGCACCTCGCGCGAAAAATTTCGAAAAATTCCGCCGGTCCTCGGTCCCGACGCGCGAAGTAGCATGAGCCTCCGCCGGAAGTCCCGCGAATTTGCACTCCAGATGCTGTTCGAGTGGGACATGGCCGGCCAGAAACCGGCCGAAATCAAGCGGCACTTCTGGAAGTCGGCGCGCGCGGCGGACTCCACGCGGAAATTCGCGAATGAACTTTTCGAGGGTGCCATCGCAGAGGCGCCGGGCAGCGACAAGCTGGTGGAAAAGCTTTCGGAGAATTGGCGCCTCGAGCGGCTCGCGACCGTGGACCGGAATATTCTGCGTCTGGCGATTTTCGAATTCCGTTCCGGCACCGCGCCCGCGAAAGTCGTAATCGACGAGGCGCTCGAGCTTGCCAAAAAATTTTCTTCCGCAGAAGCTCCCGCCTTCCTGAACGGCATCCTCGATGCTGCCCGCAAGAAGCTCGAAGCATGAAGGAGAAGTGTTGCGATGGCTCAGGCTTCGATGTGCCCTTCGAAGATGCGCACCGCCGAGCCGCTCACTCGCGGCACGAATTTCCCGCGATCGGAGGTGACTTCCACGTGAATCTCGCTCGGCCGGCCCATTTCGACGCCCTGCGTGATGCGCAGCGTTTCGCCGGGGCGCAAGCGGCCGTGGCGCGCAAGATACGCGCCGAGGGAGCCGCCCGCGGAGCCCGTCGCCGGATCTTCGATGATGCCCCAGGGCACCATGCCGCGGGCGTACGCGTGTCCGCGCGAGCCGAGTGCGAAGCAATACGCCATCACGCCGCCCCGCGAAACGAGATGCGCCAGCGCGCGCATGTTCATGTGGATGCGTCGGAGCACGCTGCGCCGCGCCACCGGCACCATCAGATTGAAAATTCCCGTGGACACGAATTCGATCGGCAGCGGCGTGGCGAGATCGGCGGGCTTGAGTCCGAGCGCCGCCGCGAGAACGGCGCGAGTGAATCGCGGCCGCGTGAATTGCGCCGCCTTCTGCGTCATCGTCACGCTCGCGGGGCGTCCGTCATGAAAAGTCAGCTCGACGGGAAGAACTCCGGCGCCGGTCTGCTGCAAAATGTGGACGGTTCCCTCCGACGCCGGCACCACGCCCAATTCCGCGAGCAGAAACCAAGTGCCGACTACCGGATGGCCCGCGAACGGAAGCTCGCGGGTGGTTGTGAAAATGCGCAGGCGGGCGAGCGCGCGATTGTTTGTGGGGCGCTGGACGAACACGGTCTCGGAGAGATTCATCTCGCGCGCAATCGCCTGCATGCGGGCGCGCGTAAGGCCGTCGCCATCGGTGACCACGGCGAGCGGATTGCCGATGTAAGGCTTCGAGGTGAAAACGTCGAGTGTGTAGAGCCGCCGCTTCATGCTGAGAGTTTTCTTTCTTGCCCGCAACGCGAATTGCGAGCCATCATTCTATCCCCATCACGGTCAAATCTTCTTCACCGTTGCCGCGACTTCTTCGAGCACCCGCCGTGTCGTTTCCGCGCGCGTTGTCTCCGCATAAACTCGGAGCATATTCTCAGTGCCCGAAGCGCGCACCATCACCCAGCCGGCGTCGCCGAGATAAATCTTTACGCCGTCGAGATCCTCGCGGCGGGTAATCGGCCAATCGAGCAGGCGCTTGAAATTTCCGTTGGCAAAATGGCGCAGCGCCTTTTCTTTTTGCCCGCGCTTCAATTCCAGGTCCACGCGCCCGTAGTGATGCTCGCCGAACTCGCGGTGGAGATCGGCGACGAGTTCACCCAGGCGCTTGCCGTGCCAGGCCATCACTTCGGCCAGAAGCAGCGCGCTGACGGTTGCGTCGCGCTCAGGCAAGTGCAGCTTCGTCCCGATCCCGCCGCTTTCTTCGCCGCCCAGGAGGATATCGCCTTCGAGCATGCGGTCGCAGATGTACTTGAATCCGACGGGAGTCTCCAAAACCTTGCGGCCGAACTTCGCGGCGATTTTGTCGATCATCTTCGTGGTCGAAAATGTCTTGGCCACGTCGCCGGAAATGTTTCGTGTCCCGGCAAGGTGCCACAGCAGGATCGAAAAAATCTGATGCGGGGTGATGAAGGTGCCGTCGCGATCGACCGCCCCGATGCGGTCGGCATCGCCGTCGAAAGCGAATCCCGCATCGAATTTTCCCTCGCGAACGCTGTGGCGCAGCGCTTCGATGTGCGGCTCGATCGGCTCGGGATTCACTCTGCCGAAAAGCGGATCGCGATTTCCGCGAATTTCGGCGCCTTCGATGCCCTGCCGCCGGAAGAGCTCGCACAGCAGGCCGCGCCCGGCGCCGTGCATCGGATCGGCCAGGAACCGAAATTTTGCCGCACGCAGGCGATCCCAATCCACCAGACCCGCGAGCGTTTCCAGATACGGCGTGCGCACGTCGAGCGACCGAATCAATTCTTTTCGCGGTGGCAGCGCCGGAACTCCCTCGCGCAGAACTTTCTCAAGTTCCTGCTCAATCTGAGCAACGATGGCGGGTGAAGCCGAGCTTCCGTAACTTGCCTTGAATTTAATTCCATTCCAGCGATACGGATTGTGGCTCGCAGTGATTTGAATTCCGCCGGCCGCGGCGCGCGTGCGCACGAGCAACGAGAGTGCCGGTGTCGGGGAAGCGTCCGTCGCAAGCGAAACCGGAATTCCTGCGGCGGAGACGGTCTCGGCGGCAACGCGCGCAAAGCGTTCGGAGCCGAACCGTGTGTCGAAACCGACCAGAACGCCGGCGCCGGGTTTTTCGGCGCGCACCACGTAGCGCGCGATCGCGTGCGCCACTTTGCGCACGTTTTCGTGGGTGAAATCCTCGGCGATTACGCCGCGCCAGCCGTCCGTCCCGAATCGAATCTCGCTCATGGCTCGAAAGTATATGCGATTGCCGACACTACTGTGAATGAGGAAGGGATGAGCTGTGCGGCGCTACAGCAGTTTCCGGCGGTTGCGCGCCTCAAGCCATTTCACAATTTTGCCGACGTCTTGCGCGCGGTCGCGTGCGCAAACCAGCAGCGCATCGGGCGTTTCGACGACCAGGAGATTTTTCACGCCGATAGCGGCGACGAATTTCTCCGGGCTCCAAAAATAATTTCCCGAGGCATCCAGCGCACAGAATGGCCCGGCGGAAACATTGGTGGCGGGTTTGGTTGCGAGAAACTCATACACGGCAGCCCAGGATCCGATGTCGCTCCAGCCGATTCTGGCCGGGATCACGAAAACACGCGACGGCCCCGCCCGGCAAGTGGCCGGCTCCATGACCGCGTAATCCACCGAGATATTTTCGAGACGCGGATAGATTCGTCTGAGCGCCGTGTCGTACCCGCGCGTGCCAAGCGTCTTTGCCAGTTCACCGAGCGCCTGGTGCGTGGAAGGCAGGAATCGCCGCAGGACTTCGAGGAAGGTGGACGCGCGCCAGATGAACATCCCCGCATTCCACAAAAACTTGCCCGATTTGAGATAGCGGCGCGCCACGGCAATCGTGGGCTTCTCAGTGAATCTTTTGACGGCGTAGGCCGTGACGCCCCGAACGCGGATCGACGCATCGCCCCGTTCGATGTAGCCGTAGCCCGTTTCCGGCGCGGCGGGCGTAATTCCGAGGACGACGAGATTTCCAGGGGTGCGCGCGAGTTCGAGAGTGGCGGAAATCAGAGCACGGTAACCCGGGGCATCGGCAACGTAACTATCGGCAGGAACGATGGCCATCAGCGCATCGCCATATTCGTGCACCAGATGGATCGCGGTGAGGCCGATGGCGGCCGCCGTGTTGCGCCCGACGGGCTCCGCGAGCACATTTTTTCCCGGGATTCCGCGAAGCTCGCGCCGAACGGCTGCCGCCTGCTCGCGATTTGTGACCGCCCAGATGTTTTTCCGGGCAAAAAGCGGCTCGAGCCGCGCGGCCGTTTCGTACAGCATCGTCGTGGCGCCCACGATGTTGAGCAGTTGCTTGGGGGTGCGCACGCGGCTGCGAGGCCAGAAGCGCGTTCCCCGGCCGCCGGCGAGCAGAACCGCGCATGCGGGAAGATTTTCTCGGCGCGTGGAGCGGCTCATGGGTACACCAGCCTTGACCATTCTTCCTCGCCGATGCCGCGTTCGGTGAGGCGCTCGACGAATTTGTCAAGGTGCTCCGGAACGTACGTTCGCAGCAGAGCGGTCCGCGAATCGGGCGCCAGGCGGTACGCGCCGAGAGCCGCCGGGATCATCCAAACTTGCATGGGCGCGAAACCCAGACGCTCTTTTCCCCACTCGATGTTTCCAGCGCCTTCGAGAAAAATCAGGAGATCGAAATGCTCTCGCGAGGAAGCGGCGGCAACGCGTTCGGAAAATTCCCATTTTTCCGTGGCGAAATAGCGGCAGGCGACAAAATACGTTTCGCTCACGGCGCCGCGCTCGATCCGCACCGGCTCGATTTTTCCTCCACCCTGTTCGCCGAACTGGATCACGTCGAGCGCTTTTTGCACATGCAGCTCGCGAGGCTTGCCCTGAGCGTCGCGCCGATTGTAGTCGAAGACGCGATAGGTCAAGTCGGAGTGCTCTTGAATTTCGCACAGCGCCAGGCCCGGCCCGATCGTATGCACGGTACCCGCGGGGACAAAAATCGCCTCGCCGCGGTGCAGCGGAATTTTTTCGAGACACGCGTCCGCCGTGCCGTCCGCGATGGCGCGCTGGAATTTCTCCCTGGTGGCGCCGGGGCGGAGGCCCACAAAAACCTGCGCGCCCGGCTGCGCGTCCATGGCGTACCACATTTCGGTTTTGCCGCGCCCGCCCGCAGCTTTTTCGCGCGCCGCGGCGTAATCGTCCGGCGGATGAACCTGCACCGAGAGCATTTGGCTTGTGAAGATGAACTTCACGAGGATGGGAAATGGAGCGTCGTGATCCGCCTTGGTTCCGGACCACTCCGCGGGCATCCGGGGCCAGGCATCGCCCAGAGCCGCACCCGCAAAGGGACCATTGGCAAGCGTGCATTCGCTGCCGGTCATCCAGGCCTCGCCGACAGCTTCAGCGAGATTCGTTTGGCCCGGAAAGAACGGGGCGAGCGAGTGCAAGCCCCACGGGCGCAGTTTGAAAACCGCGTCGAAGCGCGTGGGGCAAAGGGTCACTTTGGTCGTCCGAAGAAGTTGCCGAGGCGGCGGAGGCCTTCTTCGATTCGATCCATCGAGGTGGCATAAGAGAGCCGCAGATGCCCCGGCGCGCCGAAGGCCGCACCGGGCACCACGGCGACGCGCTCGCGGTCGAGCAGTTGTTTGGCCGCGGCGGTGTCGTCCGGCATTCCGGCGCTGAGATGAGCGGAGATATTGGGAAAGGCGTAGAACGCGCCCTGCGGTTCGGTGCACGTGACGCCGGGGATTTCGCGGAGCCCGGCAACGATGCGTTTGCGCCGGCGCGAATACTCGGCGAGCATGGTGGCGACAGAGTCCATCGGCCCGCGCAGGGCCGCGAGGGCCGCGTACTGCGTGATCGAGTTGACGTTGGAAATCGACTGGCTTTGCAGCTTGGTCATGGCCTCGATGATCGGCTGCGGCGCCAGCGCGTACCCGAGCCTCCAGCCGGTCATGGCGAACGTTTTTGAAAGCGACCCGGTGACGATCACCGAGTCTCTGGCGCCGGGCAAGCTTGCAACAGAAAACGGCCTGCCCTCGCCGTAAACAAAATGCGAGTAGCATTCATCGGCAAGCAGCCACACGCCGTGGCGCCGGCACACCGCCAAAATCTTGCCGTATTCATCCGGCGGAATCACTGCACCCGTCGGATTGTTCGGGGAGTCTGCGATCAGCAGCCGTGTCCGCGGGGTGATGGCCTTTTCCAAGGCGGCGGCGCGAAGGATGAACCCGTCCTCGGCGTTCGTCTGAAGAAAAACGGGAGTTGCGTCGGAGCACTTCACAATGTCCGGATAGCTCACCCAGTAAGGGCTCGGGATTATCACCTCATCGCCCGCTTCGACCAGAGCCGCGACGGCGTTGAAGATGGCATGTTTGGCCCCGGCAGTGACGATCACTTCCGCGGGCTGATATGCGGAACCGACTTCGGTCGCGTGCCAGTCACAGACAGCCTGCTTCAAGGGCGCAATCCCGGCCGTGGGCGTGTACTTCGTTCGATTCTCGGCCAGCGCCCGGATAGCTGCCTGCTTGATGTGTTCCGGCGTGGGAAAATCGGGCTCGCCGGGGCCGAAGTCCGCCACGTCGATGCCCTCCGCCTTCAGCCGGTCAGCGGCCTGGAGCACAACCATGGTTTGAGACACTTGAATGCGATTGACGCGCTCTGCGAAATGAATGACCTGTTCCATCATCCTCCCCGCGGCAGTTTCCATGCAGTCCTCTTTCAGCCTACTTTGGCTCGCAAGCGATCGCCCACGAGCGGCGGCACAAGATCCTTCACAACAGGCGCACCCAGCCGCGCGAGTTCCTTGACCAGGCGGGAACTCAAATAGCTGTACTGCTCGGCCGGAAGCATGAAGACGGTTTCGATTTGCGGCTCGATCTTGCGATTCATCATGGCCATCTGAAGCTCGTACTCGTAATCGGAGATGGCACGAATGCCGCGCACCACCACGCGCGCGTTTTTTTCACGGGCGTAATCCATCAGCAGCCCGTCGAACACGTCGACCTCGACATTCTTCCAGTCAAACGTGACCGCCTCGAGCATCTCCACGCGTTCTTTCACGCCGAACAGGGGATCCTTCTCGAGGTTGCGCGCGATGGCCACGATCAAACGGTCGAAGATCATGGCAGCGCGCGCGATCAGGTCCAGGTGGCCGTTCGTCACCGGGTCGAAGGACCCGGGATAAACCGCTACGACCGGCTTGGTGGATTCTGTGGCCATCCGGTGCGCCATTCTAACCTAGAATTTCCGGCACAGCCCGGCCAAAAAAATCGGCGGAACGAGCCAAAATGGTTGGCTCGGCCGTGATTTCAGTCACAACGAGATTTCGGGGCGGCAAAGCAGCGCTCACCGCCGGGCCTAGTAGGGGCTGCCTTGCAATGCATTGCCCCATGGGCCTGGCTTTTCCGCCTCAGCCCCCGGTGTCTGCCGTTCAGAGGCGGATTTTCGCTGTCCGCTGAGGCGCGATTGACGAATCCGACTAAAATGGTCGTCGTTTAACGCCTTGTGCCACTTGGACTTGAGGATAGTTGAAGCTATTGACTTTTCGGCAGTTCGGGGGCTAGAATGCAATTGCGACTGATTCAGTCGCAATTGAGGTATGCTCAAGCTATCAAAGAAAGCGGACTACGGTTTGATCGCTCTGAAGCATCTGGCGATGCACGAAGGCGGCGGATCTTTCAGCGCGTCGGATATCGCAGAGGTTTACCGCATCTCGACGCCGCTGATGGCGAAGGTGCTCCAGCGGCTGGCCAAGGGAGGACTCGTGGCGGCGCGCCACGGTTCAAGCGGAGGGTACACGCTGGCGCGGCATCCATCGCGGATCAGCGCGCTGGACGTAATTACGGCGATTGACGGGCCGCTGTTCATCACGTCGTGCTTCACCTCGCACGGCGAGTGCGACGTTCACACGACCTGCTCGATTCGCGAGCCGCTCCGCCGCGTGAACGACAGCATCCTCGACGTGCTGGCGAAGGTGACGATTTCCCATTTGGCCGAGGAAGCTCCGGCGTCCGAGGTCGTCGAGCTGAGGGTCTAGCGAGTCTTTCATATCTGGGGTTGAGGAGAGAGAGAATGGCAATCAAGCTTCCGATTTACATGGACAATCACGCGACCACGCCGGTCGACCCGCGCGTGGTGGATGCGATGCTGCCCTATTTCACCGAGAAGTTCGGCAACGCCGCAAGCCGCAACCACGAATTCGGCTGGAAGGCGGAGGAGGCGGTTGAGACGGCCCGCGGCCAGATCGCCCGGCTGATTAACGCCACTCCGAAAGAGATTGTCTTCACCAGCGGCGCCACGGAATCCACGAACCTGGCCATTAAAGGCGTCGCGGAGATGTACCGAGAAAAGGGCAACCACATCATCACGCAGGTGACCGAGCACAAAGCCACGCTCGATACCTGCAAGCGCCTGGAGAAGTACGGCTACGAAGTCACCTACCTGCCCGTCGAAAAGGATGGGCGCGTGAATCTCGAGGAGCTGCGCCGCGCGATTACCCCGAAGACGATCCTGATTTCCATCATGTACGCCAACAATGAAATCGGCGTCGTGCAGCCGATCGAAGAAATCGGGAAAATCGCCAAGGAGAAGGGCGTCTTCCTCCATGTGGACGCGGTGCAAGCGGTGGGCAAAATTCCCGTGGACGTGCAGAAGGACGGAATCGATTTGATGTCCATTTCGGCGCACAAAATCTACGGCCCGAAGGGCGTGGGCGCGCTGTACGTGCGCCGCAAGAATCCGCGCGTGCAGCTCGCCGCCATCATCGATGGCGGAGGCCACGAGCGCGGCATGCGTTCGGGCACGCTGAATGTTCCCGGAATCGTCGGACTCGGCAAGGCCTGCGAGCTTTGCCAGCAGGAAATGGCGGCAGAGAGTGAACGGCTGCGGAAGTTGCGCGACCGCTTGAAGGATTCCATCATGTCGCGGCTCGACGAGACCTTCATCAACGGCTCGATGGTTCATCGCCTGCCGCACAATATCAACATCAGCTTCGCGTATGTCGAAGGCGAGTCGTTGCTGATGGGCATCAACGACGTGGCGGTTTCGAGCGGCTCAGCCTGCACCTCGGCCACGCTCGAGCCGAGCTACGTGCTCAAGGCGCTCGGCGTGGGAGAAGACCTGGCGCACACCTCGATCCGCTTCGGCATCGGGCGGTTCAATACCGAAGAGGAAGTGGATTACGTCGCAGACCGGGTGGTGGACACGGTGACGCGCCTGCGCGAGCTTTCACCTCTCTACGAAATGGCCAAGGAAGGCGTGGACATCAGCAAGATGAAGTGGGTGGCGGCATCGGATTCGCATTAAATGTAGCTCAGGTCTTTAGACCTGAGAGGGTTGGAGCAGCAAGAATTCAAAGGAGCGAATGAAACATGGCTTATTCGGACAAAGTAGTGGATCACTACAATCATCCGCGCAACGTCGGCTCGCTCGACAAAAAGGATCCCAATGTCGGCACGGGCCTCGTGGGGGCGCCGGAATGCGGCGACGTGATGAAGCTGCAGATGAAGGTGAACCCTTCGACGCGCGTGATCGAGGAAGCGAAGTTCAAGACCTTCGGCTGCGGCTCGGCGATCGCCAGCTCTTCGCTCGCGACCGAGTGGGTGAAGGGCAAGACCGTGGAGGAAGCGCTGGCAATCAAGAATACGGATATCGTGCGCGAGCTTTCGCTTCCGCCGGTGAAAATCCACTGCTCGGTGCTGGCCGAAGACGCCATCAAGGCCGCGCTTGCAGACTGGAAGCAGAAGCAGGGCGAACCGGAATCGAAGCCCGCGGGATCCGCGAGCGCGCACTAACCGGGTTTTGGTTTGTAGGGGCATCCGGCAGAATTCTGGTGGACCGCGCCCGGGCCGGAATGATTTGTAGGTCGCGGTTTCAACCGCGACATTGGCATGCACACGCGGACGGGGCTTCAGCCCCTGAAGTTCCCGCGCAATCGGCGGGATGGCAAGCGAACAGAAGCCAATCATGATTCACGTCACGGAAAAAGCGGCTACGAAAATCCGCGAGCTACTGAATAAAGAAGGTGTGCCCGCTGAATCGGGCGGGCTGCGGGTGGGAGTGCAGGGGGGCGGGTGTTCCGGGCTGACGTATGCGATGCGGCTCGACACGGAGGCGCGCAACCGCGACAAAGTCTTCGAGGAAAACGGCGCGCGCATTTTCGTCGACCCCAAAAGCTATCTCTACCTTCACGACACCACGCTTGATTACCACGAAGACCTGATGAAGCAGGGCTTCGTCTTCCAGAATCCTCAAGCGGCGCGGAGTTGCGGTTGCGGGAGTTCGTTCAGCGCCTGAAGTCTGCTCGACGGCGGAAGGCGCGCTGCGTTTTTTCTGAGGACTCGCCGGAGTGAAATCGCCGTGGCGGACGCCGCAGCCCTGGCGGGAGTCTGGCTTGCGGATTCGGAGAGCGGGCGGTAGTTGAATTTATGAGCGCGACACAAACAAAACCGGACCGGGCGGCGCCGGCGAAATGCTGGAGCTGCGAGGCGGCTTTTGAAGGCGGACACTTCTGCGCCGCGTGCGGAAAGATTCAGCCGCTTCCAGCCGGAGCCGATTACTTCGCGTTTTTCGGGTGGCCGCAGAAGCTCACGATCGATTCGGCGGCGCTGGATGCGGCGTTCCACAAGCTGAGCTGGAAGCTGCATCCGGATAATTTTGTCCGCGCCGGCGAATTCGAGCGCAATCTTTCGCTCGAGCGTTCCTCGGAATTGAACGACGCATATCGCACGCTTCGTGATCCGGTTGCTCGGGTCGAGTATTTGCTCCTCCGCCGCGAACTCCGCAAAGAGGGGACCACGAAGCAGCAGGCGCCGCCTGAGCTGCTCGAGGAAGTTTTTGAATTGAACGAATCGCTCGACGAGCTGCGCGAAGCGCGCTCTTCCGGGGATGACACAGCCGCCTTGCGCGAGCGGCTCCTCGCTGCACGGAAGAATTTTCAAGAGAAGCTCGAAGAAGTAGATGGCGAACTCGCGGCTGCGGGCCGCAATTGGGACGCCGCGCTCGACGGCGGCAGCGACGAAACAAAAAAGAAGGCGCTGCTTGCTCGAATGAACGAAATTCTGAATCGCCGAAGCTATATCCGCAATCTCGTGAATAGCGTAAGCAGCGAGCTCGCGGAGGGCTAGGCAAGGAAAATTTCATGGGACGCGTTGTTGGCATCGACTTGGGGACAACGTACAGCCTGGTTGCCTACATAGATGCGCAAACAGGCATGCCGAAGTGCATTCCCAACCCCGACGGCGGCTCGACCCTCTGCCCCTCGGTTGTCAGCGTTGATCCTGATGGGTCCATCGTTGTGGGCGAGCCCGCGCGCGAGCGCTTGCTCACTCAGCCCGACCGCACGATTTATTCCGTGAAGCGGTTGATGGGCCGCGGCGTCGCCGACGTGCAGGGCGAACTGAAAATTTTTCCGTTCCAAATCGATCCCGGCAGTCAGAACGTGATCCGCGTGCGGCTGGGAGAAAAGCTCTTCACGCCGCCGGAAATTTCTGCATTCATTTTGCGCGAGCTGAAATCCTGGGCCGAAAATTGTTTCCATGAGCCGGTGGACCGCGCCGTCATCACGGTGCCTGCGTATTTCAACGACGCGCAGCGCCAGGCTACGAAAGACGCCGGGCGCCTCGCGGGCCTCGAAGTGCTGCGCCTCGTGAACGAGCCAACCGCCGCGGCGCTGGCCTACGGCCTGCACAAGCAGAAGCGCGGCCGCGTGGCTGTATACGATTTCGGCGGCGGCACGTTCGATATTTCGATCCTGAAACTGATTTCGACCGACGAGGGCGACATCTATCAGGTCCTTTCGACCAACGGCGACACGCATCTGGGCGGCGACGATATCGACAATGCCATGATGAAAGTGGCACGCGAGGCAATCGCCCAATCGTCAAAGGCAAAGGCGGAACTGCCGGGCGAGACAGTCCAGCAACTTCGCAAGGAACTGATCCGGGCAAAGCACGAACTCTCTACATCAGAAAAGGCATCGGTCTCGCTATTGACGCCGGGCCAGACTTTTACATTCACATTCACGCGGCAAGAATTTGACGAGCTCATCCGGCCCATCGTCGCGCGGACGATGACGCCGGTGAAGCAGGCGCTCGCGGATGCGAAGCTCGCTCCCACCGACATGGACGAAGTCGTGCTGGTGGGGGGCTCGACGCGCATTCCGCTGGTGCGCAAAACCGTGGGCGACTATTTCCAGCGCGCGCCCCATTGCGAGCTTGATCCCGATGAAGTGGTTGCGCTCGGCGCGGCTGTGCAAGCTGATATCCTCGAGACCGGTGTCAAGACGATGCTGCTGCTGGACGTGACGCCGCTGTCTCTCGGCATCGAGACGATGGGCGGCGTCGTCGCGAAAATTATTCCGCGCAATTCGACCATCCCCGCGAGCGCGCAGGAGCTATTCACTACCGGGGTCGAGAATCAGACGGGCATCGACGTCCACGTTCTGCAAGGCGAGCGCGAGTTGGCAAAGGATTGCCGGTCGCTGGCGCGCTTCCAATTGCGAGTTCCGCCGGGCCCGGCGGGCCTTGCGCGCGTCGAGGTGAAGTTTCTCATCGACGCGAACGGCATTCTACAAGTGGCGGCGCGCGATCTGCGCACCGGCGAGCAGCATTCGATCGAAGTGCAGCCGAGCTACGGCTTGAGCGACGCGGAGATCGAGCGCATGCTGGAAGAATCGATTGAATATGCCGAGCAGGATTTCGCTGAAGCCCAGTTGATCGAAGCTCGCCGGGAGGCGGACGCGATTCTCCAGGCGACCGAAAAGTCGCTGCGCGATGCTCGGGCTTCGGAGCTCTCGCGCGAAGAACGCGCGGCGATCGCCAAATCCTCCGACCGGCTGCGCCTCGCGCTCGTCGGCACGGACTACAAATTGATCCGCGCCATGATCGACGAGCTGAATCTGGCCACGACGCACCTTGCCGAAGTCTTGATGAACAGCGCCCTGCAAACGGCGCTTGAAGGCAAGCGGCTCGAAGAAGTCTAGTGGCACAGGCAGTTTTGAGTGGCACAGGCACTCCTGCCTGTGCTCCTTGGGTTGCTTGGGTTATGTAGCGGCCGCCTTTTTACCCTGAGGGGACCGAAGGGCAGGCGGGCGCTTTTGATTTGGGAGAAGGAGCATCAAACATGGGCGGCAAAAATCCATACATCGAAGAGACAAAGTTCACGCCCGCAACAAAAAAATTTAAGGTCACATTCATGAGGGAAGGGAAGACCGTCGAAATCGATCCCGACAAAATTCCCTACGGCCACGACGGCCTGCCCGGAAGCATTCTGGATATCTCGCAGGGCTTTCACATGGGGCTCGACCACGCGTGTGGCGGCGTTTGCGCCTGCTCGACGTGCCACGTGATTGTTCACGAAGGCCTCGAGAGCTGCAACGAAGCCACCGATGCCGAACTCGACCAGCTCGACGAAGCTCCCGGCGTCACGCCGAAATCGCGGCTGGGTTGCCAGTGCGTCCCCGACGGGACGAAAGATATCGTGGTCGAAATTCCCGAGTGGAACAAAAACTACGCCAAGGAAGCCGAACACTGAAGGCCTTTCGATTTTGTCTTCGTAGGGGCACGGCACGCCGTGCCCTCTTGGCCCGTGCAGATTAGCGACGGAGGCAGACTACTCCATGCCACTCGAATTCGATTGGGATGATCCCGAAGAAATCGGCATCCAGCTCGCCGATCGCTTTCCAAACCTTGACCCGCTGACAGTCCGCTTCACCGACCTCCACAAATGGGTGCTCGATTTGCCGGGGTTCACGGGCGACCCAAAGCTTTCCAACGAAGGCAAACTCGAAGCCATCCAAATGGCCTGGCACGAAGAATACAAAGACCGCCAATCGTAGCGAGCCTTTTGTCCTCGCGTTTCCCCCGCGCAGGCTTTCTCCGTGCCCTCCGGTTTTTCTCCGTGCCCTCTGTGTTGAGCTTGTGAAATTTTTTCTTGTAGCGTAGATTTTAGTTGGCGGGGCGAATCCCACCTTCTCCGCTGGCGAGTGGAGAAAGAGCCGGACCATGGAAGCAGACCTGCGGTATCCCATCGGAAAATTTCAAAGCGTGCAGAAGTTGACAGACGCGGAGCGGTGCGCAGCGATCGCCGCCATTGAAGAGGCGCCCGCGCAGCTTCGCGCTGCGGTCGCGGGGCTGAATGACCAGCAGCTCGACACGCCGTACCGCCCGGGCGGCTGGACGGTGCGGCAAGTGGCGCATCACGTTCCCGATAGCCACATGAACGCATTCATCCGCATGAAGCTCGCGCTCACCGAAGATGTGCCCACCATCAAACCCTACAACGAAGCGCGCTGGGCGCTGCTCGCGGACGCAAAAATGCCGGTCGAGGCGTCGCTAGCGCTTCTGGAAAATCTCCATCGGCGCTGGGTGCCGCTCTGGAGGTCGCTCGGGCCCGCCGATTGGGAGCGGAAATTGAATCATCCCGAAGCCGGCGTAATGACGCTGGATAACGTGGTGGCGCATTACGCCTGGCACGGCCGGCACCACGTGGCGCACATCACGGCGCTTCGCGAACGCCAAGGATGGACGTAGGAGAAAATAGAAAAGGGAAAAGAAGAGGGCAATCGCGCCAATGGGCGTGCGCGCCGGGATCACTCCGGTTGGCCATTTTCGATTTTCAATTTTCCCTTTTTCAGTTTCTTTCCGCCTTGGCAGTGGTTGTGAATTTGTGCGGCAACTCTGATAATCTAATCGCGTCCGCATTCCGCACTGTGGCGCTATGGTGCAACGGTTAGCACGCGGCCCTTTCAAGGCCGAAATACGGGTTCGATTCCCGTTAGCGCTACCATCCAGAATGAAATGCCAACAAAACGAAGCATTTAAGCTGCGGAAATCCTTCGCAACTGGCTTTCAAGCTGAGCTTGCGTTCCGAATCGTTGCGTACCCAAAGCACGCAGTTGATTCCAAGACGGGCACATCCGCGTTTCAATCTGGGAATTGCCTCGGCACCGAGCCTGCCAATTCTCCCGCCAAGCCGTTGAATGATGGAAAGTTAAGGAATCCTATCTGGTGGCCAAGGTTGTGCATTGGCGTGCCATTGGTTCGCCGCGTTCGCCGTATGACACCTGGCGAAAGGCATCCGCAGGTGCCAGCGGCAAGAGCCGAGTCGTTCGAGAGAAACCAGTGCAAATTTTCCAAGGCCGAGCCTCTCACCTCCCGAAAATTGCCGGAATCGCTTTCGATTGCTGCCGCGTATGGCTGGCCCTTGGGCTTCTGTCGACCCCCGCGGCCGGCCAAAGCCAGCCGTCCGCCCGGATCCAGGGTTCGGAACTGGCGCGCGAAAACCTGAGCCGCGTGGCCGCATCGGCAGCAGAAATCAAAATCATTCTGGTGAAAGACCCGGGACTGCTGGTCGAGCTGAAGCGCTGGGTTGCCAAGGATGCGACCGGCCACGGCCAAATCGTCCGCGATTCCGATCTCACCGACGACGCCATTTTCCTGCGGCTCGAAACCGATTTGCCGTTTCGATCCGCGGCCACCGAGCTCGTGCAGCGATACGGCTATTTGCGGCCGCAGCTCAATCCCGCATCGGACCTGGCCAAAGAGCGCGAACTTCTGGCTCAAGAGCGGGCGAAATGGCTGGCGCAAGAGGAGGAACAGGAGCGCACCCGAGCCCGGCAACGAGGCTCGGGCGGTGTGCAAACGGCGCGCGGCTGCGACCCGTCGGTGGATTCCGGATGTGCGGAACTCCCGCGGGGAAGAGAATCGCTCGCGAACGAACCGCCGCCATCGGGCGCGGAAGCTGCACCACCCAGAATTCCCGGAGGAGATACGCAGCGGGAAAACCCATCGCAGAGGGAATCTCCGGTTGACCGCACTCAGTTGATGCAGCCGGGAGAAGAGCTCGCTGACGAGCTGGGCGGACTTTCCTCAGCGGAATCTTTCAGCCTCAATGCCGGTGCGGCGGGCTTGCCTCCTGCGGCGCTGGATGCGGCGCTTTCAGGCGGCGACTTCGGACGCGCCGGCATGGGGGGCGGTGCGCTTCCGATTGCAAACGCAGTGAGCGGAGCGGGGCGAGACAGAGCCGAATCAATCGAAGGCGCCGCTATCGGGGCCACCGGTCTGCTGTGGGATTCGGAACCCGGAAGCAACGGAGAGATTGCGGGAGCGCCGCCCTCAGGCATTGCAACGGCCCGCGCAGGCGCGCCCGGAACTGCCAGCGCTCCCACGCGCACGCCTTCCTCAACGGGGCTGGTCCGCAAGCCGAGCCCTTACGACGACATTCCATCCTTATATGACATGTACATGCAAGCCGCGCCGCGGCCGAGCGAGCCCAAGCGCTTCGGGCTCGATGTGTTTGCACGCGGGATTCGCGACTCAAAGCTCATCCCCATGGATTTGCCGGCGGGGCCTGACTACGTTTTGGGGCCGGGCGACGGACTCACGATCGATCTCTGGGGAGGCGTGTCGCGGCGGTTCTACCGCACCGTGGACCGCGAAGGACGCGTGAGCCTGCCGGAAGTGGGGCCGATCCCTGTCAGCGGCAAGAGCCTCGGGGATGTGCAACTCGCCGTGCAGCAAGTGCTGCGCTCGCAATTCCGCGATGTGTCGGCGGATGTGTCGCTCGGGAGGCTGCGAACGATCCGCGTGTATGAGGTGGGCGACGTCGCCACTCCCGGAGCGTACGACGTGAGCTCGCTTTCGACGCCGTTGAATGCGCTGTTTGCCGCGGGAGGACCCACGTCGCGGGGCTCGATGCGCATCGTGAAGCACTACCGCGGAAACAAGCTCGTGCAAGTGGTTGACATGTACGACCTGCTGCTGCACGGAGTGAAAGGCGATCTCGAACGGCTGGAAAACGGAGACACGGTTCTGGTGCCGCCGCTCGGCCCGGAAGTGACGGTCGAAGGCATGGTGCGGCGGCCGGCCATCTACGAGCTGAACGGAGAAAAAAATCTCGCCAGCGTGGTCGAGCTGGCCGGCGGGCTGCTTCCCCTGGCGGCGCTCAAAAACATCGAAGTGCAGCGCACGGTGGCGCACGAAAAGAAAACCATGCTCAGCTTCGATCTGCCGGAAAGCACCGCGGGATACTCCGCTGAAATCGCCGCAAAACTCGAATCCTTCGAAATCCAGGACGGCGACCGCATCCGCGTCTTTCCGATCGCGCCTTACAACCAGGACGCGGTGTACCTCGAAGGGCATGTCCTGCGGCCGGGGCGATATTCCTACCGCCAAAATCTGCGCGTGACGGACATCGTTTCCTCGTACAAGGATCTTTTGCCCGAGCCGGCCGGGCAATACGCCGAGATTATCCGGCTGAATCCTCCGGATTTTCACCCGAGTGTGGAAGGATTTGACCTGGCCGATGCGCTGGCGAATCCCGAGCAAGCGCCGCTGGTTCATCCGCTCGATACGATCCGCGTTTTCAGCCGCTACGACTTCGAGAATCCGCCGACGGTATCCGTGTGGGGCGCGGTGCGCGCGCCGGGGACCTACCGCACTTCGGGCCAGATTCGGCTCGCCGATGCCGTCCATCTGGCCGGAGGCCTCGGCCCGGACGCCGAAACTGCGGACGCGCAGGTTTTCCGCCACGAGCCGGACGGAAGAATGAAGATTTTCTCCGTCAATTTGACGGGAGCGCTGGCCGGCGATCCCGCCGCCAATCTCTTGCTCGAATCTCGCGATCGCCTGTTGATTCACCGCAACCCAGAGGCGGTTGAGCCGGCAAGCGTCTACATCCAGGGCGAAGTCGCGAAGCCGGGCCGCTATCCGCTCACCGCCAATATGACGATTGCGGATTTGATCAAGGTCGGAGGCGGTCTCAAGCCCGGCGCAGACCCCGAGACTGCTGACCTGACGCGGTTTCAGTACAACGGAGTCAACCTGACGGGGCGGCACGAGGCGGTTTCCATTCCGGCGGCGCTGGCCGGCGGGCAAAAACAGGAGACACCGCTGAATAACGGCGATGTTCTCGCCGTGCGCCAGCTTCCGGGCTGGAACGATCTCGGAGCGTCGATTTCCGTAAAGGGCGAAGTCGTCCATCCCGGCACCTACGGCATCCGGCCCGGCGAGCGGCTGAGTTCGGTGCTCGAACGCGCGGGAGGATTCCTGCCGAGCGCCTATCCTTACGGCGCGATTCTCGAGCGGGCGCAGGTCCGCGAAATCGAAACGAAGCAGCGGAACGAAATGATTTTGAGAGTCAAGGATCTTCAGACCAGCCTCGAATCGATGCCCGAAATCGAACCCCGGCAAAAACAGATCAAGCAGGCCGCGCAGCAACAATACCAGGAGACGCTCGCGCAGTTGAATTCGAACCCGCCGGTCGGACGCGTCACGATCCGGATCTCGGCGAATATCAAGCACTGGAAAAACTCCGCCGACGATATTGAAGCGCGCGCCGGAGATGAGTTGATCATCCCGAAGACGCCCAGCTACGTGCTGGTATCCGGCCAGGTTTACAACCCGACGGCTGTCTCCTATCGGTCCGGGAAAAGCGCGCAGTGGTATCTGAGCCAGTCCGGCGGCCCCACGCCGCTGGCGAACCGGAAATCGATCTTCGTCGTTCGCGCGGATGGCTCCGTGATCGGTTCGAATGACAGTCCTTGGACCGGAAATTCGCTGGGCGCCGTGTTGCATCCGGGCGACACGGTTGTGGTTCCGGAAAAAGCCATCGGGCCGGGCGTGAACTGGCAAAACGTTTTCGCCTCGGCGCAAGTCGCGTCGGCGATCACTAGCACGCTGTTCATTGCGCTGCATTACTAGCGGGAACCGCCGATGGCCTTGGGAATAGCTCGCACGATGGGCGCGACGACTCTGTTTTTGCTGGCCGCCTGGAATGGAGGTTGTTTCGCTTCGCCGCAGGAGCCGGGAAAGGAATTGCAGAGGGAAGATGCGAACCAACCTCCGACCAACGATCGAGACTCTTCCAGCGCGGCAAGCTTGGGGGATTCATCGGAAATGCGCCGGGAAAATTCACTCGGGCTCAACCTTTTGAAGAATATGGCCAGTGACGAAAAAGCGATTTGGACAGGCGCGAAAAACCTGCACCTGGTGGATGCCGACTGGCTCATTCCCTTGGGCGCCGCTACCGGAGTCATGCTCGCCACCGACACCGAGACGAGCAAACATTTGCCGAGTTCGCCGCACCGGTTGAAACTCAGCAATGATTTTTCAAATTACGGAATCGGGGCCATGGCCGCCGCGGACGCCGGGTTTTACTTTCTGGGTCAAATCGCCCACGACGATCAAAAGAGCGAAACCGGATTGCTGGCCGGTGAAGCGGCGGCGGACAGTTTGGGCGTCACCTACGCGCTGAAGTACTCCTTCGGACGCGGGCGCCCGCTCGACAGCCACTTCCAAGGCAATTTCTGGAGCGGCGGCGATTCGTTTCCTTCCGAACACGCGGCCGCGGCCTGGTCGATCGCCAGCGTCATTGCGCATGAGTATCCCGGTCCGCTGACCACTCTGCTTGCTTACGGAGCTGCGGCCGGAGTCAGCGCCGCGCGAATCAGCGCCAAGCAGCATTTCCCCTCGGATGTGCTGATCGGGAGCGCCATCGGCTGGTACGTCGGCCGGCACGTTTACCGCGCCCACCACGATCCGGACCCAGGAGGCGGATCCTGGGAAACCTATTCCGAATCGGCTGACCAGGGTCCCGAGCGCGCGAAGGGGCCGGCGGGCTCGCCTTTTGTCGAACTCGATAGCTGGGCCTATCCGGCTATCTCACGCCTGATCGACCTGGGCTATATCCGGACAGCGTTTGTCGGCCAGCGCCCTTGGACGCGCCTCGAGTGCGCGCGCCTGGTCGACGAGGCGGGCGAACGCCTTCGCGGCGAAGCAGCCGGTTCTTCCGAAGCAGCCGGGATCTACGAAATTCTGGCGCGCGAATTTGCACGCGATTTCGAAGCAGCCAGCGGCCGCGGGGAGCCGGAGGGCCGCGTCGAGTCGGTCTATGTGCGCGCGCTCGGAATCAGCGGCCCGCCTTTAAACGACAGCTACCACTTCGGCCAAACTCTCATCAACGATTTCGGGCGGCCTTACGAAGAAGGCTTCAATTCGGTTGCCGGGTTTTCCGCCTACGGAACCGAAGGAAGGTTCACGCTCTATGTTCGAGGGGAGTACCAGCAGGCGCCTTCGGCGCCAGCCTATTCCGACGCCGTTCAACGAGTCATCGCCAACATGGACTTCAATGCTGTCCAGCCGGCCGCTTCGGTTGCCGCGGCGGACCAATTCCGCCTGCTCGATACCTACGTTTCCGCGAGCGTGGCGAATTGGAGCCTGTCTTTCGGAAAACAGAGTCTTTGGTGGGGCCCGGATTACGGCGGCGAATTGATGTTCAGCAACAACGCCGAACCGATTTACATGTTTCGAGCCACGCGGACCACTTCGATCAAGCTGCCGTGGATTTTTCACTGGCTCGGTCCGATGAATACGGATTTCTTCTTCGGCAAGCTATCCGGAAACCAATTTCCGCCGCGCCCGCTGCTGCACGGCGAAAAAATCAGCATCAAGCCGCTTCCCGACCTGGAGCTCGGTTTCGGCCGCCTGGCGGAATTGGGAGGAGTCGGGCGGGCGCTGACCCCGGCCGCCGTCTTTAACAGTTACACCACGCTCCAAGAGGGGGTCTTTTTCAATACCAACAACAATCCCGGAAAGCGCACCGGCAGCTTCGAATTTTCCTACCGGGTTCCTTTTCTGCGCGATTGGGTGACGATTTATTCGGATTCGATTTCGGCGGACGATGAAACGCCCTTGGTCAACCCGCCGCGGGCCGCCTGGAATCCCGGCCTGCATCTGGCCCGCTTTCCGTATTGCCACCGGCTCGAATTGCGCGCCGAAGGCGTGACCACGAATACGGCGGTGTCCAGCAACGGCGGTCACTTTGTTTACTGGGACCACTTCTACCACGACCTTTCCACCAACAAGAACAATCTGATCGGAAGCTGGATCGGAAGAGAAGGAACGGGGATTCAGGCTTGGAGCACCTATTGGTTCGGGCCGCGCAGCAATCTTCAACTGGGATACCGGCAAGCTAAAGTCTCGCGGAAATTTCTGCCGGAGGGCGAGACCTTGAACGACGCCTCGCTCAAAGCCAATTGGTGGGCTGGAGATTTCAGTTTTTCAGCGCTTCTCCAGTACGAGAAATGGCTCGCGCCCGTGTTGCAGCCGGGCCCGCAGACGAATTGGACCGCGTCGCTCGAAGTCGCTTTCTGGCCGCGATCCTGGAGCCGATAAGATTTTGCGTTCCCTAGGTACGCCGATGGATTTGGATTGATGCAGACAGCCACAAAACATCAAACGGAGCCGGCCTTCGACCCTCGCTTGAGGGAAGGGTTTCCGCTCGAAAAAACTCGCCCCGGGACGCAGTGGCAAACCTACGAGCGGCTCCGCCTGCTGTGGACGGCGCGGCGATTTTTGGCCAAGGTTGCCGCCGCCGGCCTCGCCGCGGCCGCTCTGGCCGCTTTTCTCCTGCCGAAACAATACGAATCGACGGTCCAGCTGATGCCGCCCTCTTCGAATTCTATGAGCGGGCTCGCCCTGCTGGCCGGGCTCGGAGGAAAGGATATGCAGGGGCTCGGGGCCATCGCCGGCGACTTGCTGGGACTGAAAACCACCGGCGCTCTGTTTGTGGGAGTGCTGAAGTGCCGCACGGTCCAGGACCGCATCATCGAAAAATACGAGTTGAAGAAGGTGTACGGGGTGCGCCTGGAATCGCGCGCGCGCCAAAAGCTCGAAGACCGCACCGAAGTTTCCGAAGACCGCAAAAGCGGCATCCTCCGGGTCACGGTCACCGACCGCGACCCGAAACGCGCCGCTGCAATGGCGGATTCCTATGTCTCCGAGCTCGATACCCTGATCGCCCAGTTGACCACTTCCTCGGCGCGCCGCGAACGCCAGTTTCTCGAAGAGCGCTTGAGCGGCGTCTCGAAGGATCTCGCCAGCGCCGAAGAGGACTTCAGCCGCTTCGCCAGCCAGAACGCCACGCTCGATATCACCGAGCAAGCCAAAGCCATGGTCATGGCGACTGCGACGCTCGAGGGGCAGCTCATCGCGGCGCAAGCCGAACTCCAGGGCTTGCGGCAGATTTATACGAACAACAATGTCCGGGTGCGGGCGGTCGAAGCCCGCATCGGCGAACTGCGCAAACAGATCGGCCGGATCGGAGGGAAAGCAAAGGATTCCGCCGCGGAACCCGAGGCGGGAGCGGAGTTCTCCTATCCCACGCTGCGGCAGCTCCCGCTTCTGGGGGTGCCTTACGCGGAAAAATTCCGGCGATTGAAAGTCGAAGAAGCCGTCTTCGAAACGCTCACCAAAGAGTACGAACTCGCCAAAGTGCAAGAGGCCAAAGAAATCCCCACCGTGAAGATCCTCGATCCGCCGGAAGTGCCCGAGCGAAGCTCTTTTCCGCCCCGGCTTTGGATCATAGGACTCGGCACGTTGAGCAGCTTGCTGTTCGGCGCCGCCTGGGTGGTGGGGACGGCGCGCTGGCAGGAGATCGATTCCGCCCATCCAGGCAAACAGCTCGCGGCCGAAATTTTTCAAGCGGTGCAGTTCGAATCGCTCCACTCCCATTCGGGCTCGCGATCGATCGCCGGCGAAAATGACCGCCGCGGTCCGGACCGGAGTTAGGGAGCCTGGAAAGAGCTGATTCGGCTGCAACATGTAGATTCTTATTGGGTTAGGTCACAACAACCCCTGTAAGTGACGGGGCGAAGCCGTAGGCGGCAACTTTTAGGATGAAGGCATGATGAACACTCCTCAAGCGACTGTGCCTCAGGCAGGCGATCAATCTTCTCTCGCGGCTATCCTGTCTGAAGCGCGTTGGTACGCCATTTATACCTCGGCTCATCACGAGAAACGCGTGGCCGAGCAACTCACCGAACGGCGCATCGAGAGCTTTTTGCCGACGTACTCGTCCATCCGCCGCTGGAAGGACCGCTGCAAGCGGCTCGAGCTGCCGCTGTTTCCGGGCTACGTGTTTGTCCGCCTGCCGCTTGCCGAACGGCTGCGTGTGCTCGTCCTTCCCGGGGTGGTGCGGCTGGTGGGATATGGCGGGCCGCCGGTAGCGCTGCCGGATGAAGAAATGGAGACGATGCGCGCTCGCTTGGCCGCCAGTCTCGTGGCGCGGCCACATCCGTATTTGACCGCGGGGCGGCGCGTGCGCATGAAGAGCGGGCCGCTCGAGGGCCTCGAAGGAGTGTTGTTGCGCCGGCGAAGCCGGCTGCGCCTGGTCGTATCGGTCGATTTGCTTCAGCGCTCGGTGGTCGTGGATGTGGAGGAAGCGGACGTTGCGCCGCTCCCAGGTGCGAGTCCGCTTTGCAAGCCCATCCCGAGCAGTCAACTCATCACCTTAAGGGGAATCGCATGAGAATTTTGATATTGGGCGGTGACGGATACCTCGGCTGGCCCACGGCGATGTACTTGTCCGGCCGAAATCACACGGTAGCGGTGCTCGACAATTTCTCGAAGCGCGCCTGGGAGACGGAACTCAATGTCGAGCCGCTCCATCCCATCCGCACCCTGCACGATCGCGTGCGCCGTTGGCGCGAATTGACCGGGCAGGAAATCGAGGTTCTCGTAGGGGACCTCCAAAATTCCGCGTTTGTGGAAGATTCCATCGAGTCGTTTCTGCCCGACGCCATCGTCCATTACGGCGAACAGCCTTCGGCTCCCTATTCCATGATCGATCGCGAGCACGCTGTTTTTACGCAGGTGAACAATGTTTCCGGCACGCTGAATGTTCTCTGGGCCCTGCGCCGGTTCGCACCCGGATGCCACCTGGTGAAGCTGGGAACCATGGGCGAATACGGAACCCCCAACATTGATATCGAAGAGGGGTTCATCGAGATCGAACACAAAGGCCGCCGGGACGTTCTTCCGTTTCCCTGCCAGCCCGGATCCTTCTATAACCTGTCGAAAGTGCACGACAGCCACAACATTCGTTTCGCCTGCAAAGCGTGGAACCTGGCCGCCACCGATTTGCATCAGGGCGTGGTGTACGGAATCGAAACCGAGGAGACCCGGCTTCACCGGGACTTGGCCACCAGCTTTCACTACGATGAAGTGTTCGGCACGGCCTTGAACCGCTTTTGCGTGCAAGTGGTTGCCGGCATTCCGCTCACCGTGTACGGCTCGGGCGGACAGCACCGCGCGTTCCTGAATATCCGGGATACGCTGCGCTGCGTCGAGCTGGCGCTAGAGAATCCCGCCCGCCCGGGCGAGTACCGCGTCTTCAACCAGTTCACGGAAACGTTCACGATCCGCGGCCTGGCGGAACTGGTCGTGGCCCAGGCGCGCCGGCTGGGCTTCGCCGCGGAGATCCACCACCGCCAAAATCCCCGCGTCGAAATGGAAGCCCATCATTACAATCCGGCTCACGTCAAACTGCTGTCGCTCGGACTCGACCCGCACTTTCTTTCCGAAGAACTCGTGGGCGGCATGATCGAAAAAATCGCCGCGTCGAACGAGCGAATCAAGCGGGAAGTGATCGAGCCGCGGGTGAAATGGAACGGAGACGCGCCGGAGGCCGAACACCGCAAAGCGCTTCTGGCGCAAGCCTAGCGGAAAAAACTGGCCCTGGCATCGGTCCGCGCCGCCCGCCCTCACACTCATCAACTTCCCATGAAAGAGTTTCCCATCCAGGGCGCGGCGTCGGAAGCGGATGGGCGCCCTCCCTTGCGCCGCATTCTCGTCACCGGCGGCGCCGGATTCATCGGCGCCAACCTCACTCGATACTTGCTTGATCGCGGCTATGAAGTCACCGTTCTCGATAACCTCAGCGAAGGTTCGAGCGACTATCTCGAAGACCTTCCCATCGCTTTCCTGCGGGAGGATATCCTGAGCGCCAAAGCGCAGGGAGCGATCGAAGGCCACGACGCGATCGTCCACCTCGCGGCGCAAACCGGTGTTCCCGCTTCGCTCGCGAACCCGCAAAAAGATTGCGAAATCAACGTTCTTGGAACGCTCGGGTTGCTCGAAGCTTGCCGGCGCGCGCAGGCAAAATCCGCGCCCTCTCGGCCGGCGGGCAGGATCCGGTTCGTGCTTGCTTCTTCGAATGCGCCGCTCGGCCGGCAAACACCGCCCGCTTCCGAAGACAAAGCTCCGCTCCCGATTTCGCCGTACGGTGCGAGCAAACTGGCGGGGGAAGCCTACTGCCTGGCGTATCACGGTTCGTGGAGCGTTCCGGCGGTGGCTTTGCGGTTTGGAAACGTGTACGGCCCCTATTCCGCCCACAAGTCGAGCGTAGTGGCCAAATTCTTCCAAGCGATTCTGGCGGGAATGCCGCTGGTGGTGAATGGAGAAGGCGGGCAAACGCGCGATTTTATTTATGTCGGCGATCTTTGCCGCGCGATCGCGGCGGCGCTCGAATCGGAAGCGAGCGGAGAAATTTTTCAGATCGCCACCGGAATCGAAACCAGCATTGCGGACCTCGCGCGCATGGTCCAGCAGGCGGCGGCCAGCAGCGTTTCGATCGAAAGCGCTCCGGCCCGGGCCGGCGACATCGAGCGAAACTACTCGTCGATCGGCAAAGCGAAATCTCTGCTCGGCTGGCAGCCGGCGGTCTCGCTCGAACGCGGCCTGGCAGCCACGTGGCGGTGGTTTCGGGAAACCGGCGCCCGCAGCCGCCTGCCGGCGCGAACCCATCGAGGATTGCACCTGGTCGAGCGCCATCGGAATTAGAAGCGACCGGCTCGGCCTATTGGAAGAGATTCCCTCATCGGCGCGCAATCTCTGACTGAAATTCAGATCGACGGCGGCGGGCCGGCGCCGTCCGGCTTTTTCGAGGATTTGTGGCTGCGATATTCCGACACGTTGCTTCAGCAGGCGCTGACCTCGGCAGCGGGGTTCCTGACCGGCATCCTGACGGCGCGTCTGCTCGGGCCTTACGGGCGGGGCGAGCTCGCCGCTGTGACGGTGTGGCCGATCACCCTCATCTTCCTGTGCTCCTTTGGGCTCGAACGCACGCTCATCTACTTTGCCGGAAAGTCGCGCGACGATATTTCCCCGGTGGCCAGCAGTGCGATGGGAATCGGCGCCGTTCAGACCGCTGCGGCCATCCTGATTGGATGGTTAGCGATCCCCATCGCCTTGCGAGGCTACGGGACCCCCGCCATCCGGTGGTCGCTCGTGTTCCTTCTCGCCGCCCCGATTGTGCGGCTCGATTCGCTGCAAGGAAGTTTGCTGCTCGGGACGCTGCGGACACGGCCGTACAACTTTTTGGCGGGATTCTCGAGCGTGTTCTACGCCGCCGGGATTGCCGCTTTGTTCCTCCGGAATATCCCCAGCGTTTCCGGGATCGTGATCGTGCGGCTCCTGGGAGTCGTCCTGGCGGCGTGCATGGGATTCAAAATCATCCGGCAAGAATTGCGCATGAAGTGGAGCTGGAATCGCGCGGTGGCGGCGGAGATGACGAAGTATGGGCTCAAAACCAACCTCGGCGAGCTCAGCTATTTCATGAATAACCGGCTCGACCAATTGTTGATGAGCTTGCTGCTTCCCGGCGCCACGCTCGGTATCTATGTAGCCGCCGTCGCTTTTTCGGATGCGCTGTGCATCCTCCCGCGGGGAATCGCGATCGTCACTCTCGCCACCGGATCGAATTCGAACCCGACGACGGCGATGCTTTGGACCAAGCGCTCCCTCACGCTCACTGCCGCCTGGGTGCTCCCCGCCGCTTTGCTGATGTGGATCCTGTGTCCGGTCTTGATCCCGCGGCTGTTCGGGCACGCCTTTGCGGGAGCCATTCTTCCCTGCCGGATTTTGATTTTGGGAAGCTGCGCGATGTCGTTTACAGGAGTTCTCAGCGAATCGGCCCGGAGCGTGAACCATCCCGAGATTCCGTCCTATGCCGAATTTTCAGCGCTGCTCGTGACCGCCGGGCTGCTTTTGCTGCTGCTGAAGCCTTTCGGCGCCGTAGGAGCGGCGATCGCTTCGAGCGCCGCGTATGCGTGGGCGCTCGCTTTCACGGCTTTCATGGTTTCGAAGAAGTGGAGAGCGCTCGGCCCGTCCTGAGAACATGAGCGCGCACCTCGAGATGCCTCGAACCAGCCGTCCCAGCCGCTTCCGGCAGTTGGCCAAGAAGAGCCGCATTCTCCGCCAGGCGCACTGGTGGTTCGGTTTTTTCCGGGAAATTCCCGCCGAACAACTGCGCGACCGGGAAAAGCTGAATCTGATTCTTCGCGCCGCGCCGCACTCGAATTGCCGCTTTGAAAAACTTTCTGCACTCTACGACGCCGCTTCCGCGCTCGGGCGCGAAGGCGTACCGGGAAGCTTTGTCGAATGCGGAGTGCGGAACGGCGGAAGCGCTGCGGTGCTCGCCGCGGTGGCCGCCCGGCAGCCGTCGCGCGAGGTGTGGCTGTTCGATTCCTGGGAAGGTTTGCCGGCGCCGAGCGCGTGCGATGTCGCCTGGGACGGCCAAAAGGGCTACAAAGGGCAGGCACTCGGATACCGCGAACGAGCCGAGCGCCTGCTGTTCGGCAAGATGCGGCTGGATCCCGCCCGAGTTCACCTGGTCGAGGGCTGGTTCGAAGCGACGCTGCCGGCCAGCGCGAGCGAGCTCGCTCCCGTGGCGTTGCTCAACCTCGATTGCGATTGGTACAAGTCGGTCGAGGAATGCCTGGAAATGCTTTTTCCCCTGGTCGCGCCGGGAGGGTACATTTTCGTCGACGACTACCAATACTGGCAGGGCTGCCGGAAAGCCACCGACGAGTTCTTAGAAAAACATCCGCGAATGCACATTCAGGAACTCAGCCACGGCGGAGGAATTTTCTTCCGCAAGATCGAACCCCTGGCCGTTTCCGCCGCAGCGCATCCATGAGGGAACGCAAGCCGCGGCAAATCAGCGGGCCGCCTTCGGGACCGCCGCGCCCACCGGGACCGGCCAGGACGTGGAAGGAATTCCGGTCTCATTCGCCGCGCCTCGAGCGCCTGCGGTCCCGGTTCCATTTCCTGCGGAAGCCATTCACTCTGGTTCGCAGCTTTTCTCTCCGCCCGGAGCGCGATGCGGGTTGGATTCGCTTCTTGCTTTATCATTTTGTTTTCGACGACCAGCGAAAAAATTTCGAGCAGCATCTCGTCGAGGTGAAGAGGCACGGCCAGTTCATTTCCTACGGAGATGCCGTCTCGCTTTTGAACTCTCCCCGGCCCATCGAAGACCGCTACTTCTGCATGAGTTTTGACGACGCCTTCAAAAATTGCTTTGCGAACGCGCTGCCGATTCTGGCGGCCGCTCAGGTTCCCTGCATCTTTTTTCTTCCGGTGAACTATCTCGGATCCTGTCTCACATCCTTTCCGAACCCGTTCGCTTACAAATCACCCATCGAATTCATGGCCTGGGAAGACTGCCGCCAGCTCCTCCGCGCCGGAATGCAGATCGGGTCCCACACCTTGACTCACCATAGCCTTTCCCAACTGGACGCGGACAGAGCCCGCGCCGAATTGGAATTGTCGAAAAAAAGGATTGAGGCGGAGCTCGGATGCCGGTGTGAACATTTTGCCGCTCCGCGGGGGAAGCCGGGCGTCCATTTCTCTCTCGACCGCGACCCGGGAATCGCCCGCGAGCTGGGTTACCGCTCCTTCGCTACCGCCGAACCCGGCGCGATGCGAGCGCAGGACTCCGCCTACCGCATCCGCCGAATTTCCGTTCATCCGGGGCTCGACCGATTCGAACTTCGCGCCAGTGTGCTGGGCGCAGCGTAGGCCGCCGCATGTTTTTCCTCGAACGAGCCGCTTCCACGGAAATCCCGGCGGGGAGTCCTGCGGCTGGCAGCGTCGAGAATCAATTTCGCAGCGGGCCGAGGGGCCAAGTCCCGGCTCCGAGCAACGGTGCCTGGCCCTTGGCGAACAATCTGTCTGACGCGGACGTATGCACGCAAGCCCATGAAAGCGTGAATTTGCCGCAGACCATCCGCGAAAGTTACCGCCCCGGGGACGGCGTTGCCCACGGCTATGCACTCAGCGATTGAAACAATTCAATTCCGAAGCGCCGGACTGGCCCTTTGCGTCACCCTGTCGATCGCGGCCACCGTGTGGTTGGCGTATGCCCCCCAAACGGTTTTGCTTGCGGCCGCCGGGCTCATCGCGCTGATTCTGGTGTGGCGGCAGCCCTTTCTGGGTCTTCTGGGAATGGTTCTTCTGGCCATGGCCGGGGAATTGCAGCATTTCGAGTCCGGGTTCAGCGTGCAGCAAGCGGTCGCCGCCCTGGTGACGGCGCGAGTCGCCCTTCCGATCGTTCTGGGAGGAGAAAATTTCCGGTACACCGGCTTGACTCTGCCGCTTTTCGTCTTCGCGCTGATTCTTGCCGGTCTTCAAGCGCGCTTCGGCGGAGCCGAAATCGAGGGCCTGACGGTTCTCACCGTGTTGGGTTATCCCATCGCTTTCTGGCTTTTTCTGCAATTGGTTCGAACCGAACGGCAAATCGCTTGGGTGATAGCCGCTGTCGCTTTCGGAGCTGTGCTCGCTGCGGCTGGCACGCTCCTGCAATCCTTTGCGGACTTTAGCCTGCTCTCCGCTCTGCGAGGAATCGATCCGGCCGACCGCAACGTAGTTGCCGAGGGCTGGGAACGCGCCATCGGCCTGATGCAAAGCCCCAATGTCCAGGCCTATCCGTATCTGGTCGCCATTCCTCTTATGGTGGCGACGATTTTTTCCAAGCCGCGGCGGTGGATTCGTCTTGCGCTCTATGCCGGGACCGGTCTCTGTTTTTTGGGGCTCGTCATCACGTTTTCGCGGAGCGGTTACATCGGTCTCGTCGCCGGCCTTGCCTGGCTGGCTCTCGCGCTGCCCGGCTCGAATGCGCGGCGCTTGCTGGCCGGAGGCGCGGGCCTTGTCCTTTGCACGTTTTTGCTGGTCCCGCCGGACATCATGATCGCCCGGTTTCTCGCCATTCCCGAACAGATGGGCGGACAGTCGGACCGGCTGGTCCACTACAAAGCGGGGCTCGCTACGTTCCTTCGGAACCCGCTCTGGGGCGGCGGGCCGCGGGTCTTTGGTTCCGAACTGGTCAAACGCGAAGGCGGGGAGCCGGATATTCCCCACGCGAATCTGCTGGTCGTTGCGGTGGACTCCGGGCTGCTCGGGTTCGCCGCGCTCGGCTGGTTTCTCAAGCGCTATGGGAGGCTCCTGCGCCGCGGCTGGGGTTCGCTCGGGTGGTCGCCGCCGCGGTACTACGCCCTGGGGTTTTGCGGCGGTCTCATCGCGTTTTTGGTTCAAGGACTGTTCGAGGCCAACATGGGATGGTCGCTGGTTTGGGCGCTCGCGGCTGTCCCGGCGTGTTGTGTGCTGGCGGAGCCGCCGATCCAAAATCCCGGCTTTCCTCATTCTCTCCGGCAAACCAGCTGAATGCGCATGAATCGGGATGCGAAAATGAACGGCCGCTCCATGAATGCCGCGTTTCGAAAGATTCATTACGTCTGCATCAACCGCATTGTGGCGCGGAACGGCCATTGCTGGACCGACTACCGGTTTGCCCGGCTCTTTCGTAATTTCGTGCCCCTATTCGATGAAGTCATTCTCTGGGGAGTGGGCGCGGAAACGGTTCTCCAGCCGTTTGACCTGACCGCCGGGTTTCCGAACCTCCAGGTGAAAGTCTTGCCCGCACACGCCGGCCGTTTTCGCCGCGCTCTCTGCCAGCTGCCGCACCTATGGCGCGCGATTTCAGCGGGGGGGCTCGTGTGTATCGACATGCCGAGCGAAGCGGGTTTTCTGGCAGGGATGCTGTGCAAAGCCAGGCGCGTGCCTTATCTCGTGCAAATCCTGGGCGATTGGCGCGAGGCCACCCTTTGCGACGGACGCCCCACGCTCGAAAGGCGGTTGAAAGCGTTCCTGGCGGACCGCATGGCGCGCGCAACGGTTCGGAACGCCCGCCTGGCTCTGGCCCAGGGCGCCGAACTGTTCCGGAAATATGCCGAGGAGAATCCCGAAGCGCTTCAATCCGATTGCGTGCGAAGCACGCTCTCGCTCGACGTCTTCCACGAGCGCGCGTCCGCAGGATTTCACGAACCGCTGCGTTTGCTCACCGCGTCTGATCTCCTGCCTTTGAAAGGGCTGGACATTCTCCTGCAAGCGATCCAGATCCTCGCGGCCCAGAATCGCCCGGTCGAATGGTGGTGTGCCGGCGAGGGTCCGAGCCGCGAGCCGCTGGAGGACCTGGCGAACCGCCTTCGTGTCGCCGGCCGCGTCCGGTTCCTCGGGCATGTGCCGCATGGCTCTCCTCTGTTTGAGCTGTACCGAGCTGCGGACATTTTCGTGATGCCTTCCCGGACCGAAGGCCTGCCCAACGGAATGCTGGAAGCCATGGCCAATGGCCTGCCCATTGTCGCGAGCCGCGTGGGCGGAATTCCCGGCGCTCTGCGGGACGGGCTGGAAGGCGTGCTGAGCGAGCCGGGAAGCCCCGAGCATCTGGCCCGGGCGATCGCCAAGCTCGCTGAAAATCCCGGGCGTGCGTGGGAGCTGGGCCGGAGAGCTTTCGAGCGCGCGCACCGGTTTACCGCGGAGGCGTTGGCGGAAAACAATCGACGGCTGATCGAGAAGGCGTTTGGCGGGATTCGAGTGCAAGCGGGCGAATATGTCTGACGGCAACGGCCACTTCATGGTTCATCGCATTCCCGATACCCGGCTCATCGGCGACCGCGCCGGGTTCATCGCCAGGGCTTGCGAGAACCGTTCGGTCCTCCATCTCGGATGCGCGGAATGGCCCACAACGGCGGAAAGCCTGCGCGACGGCACGCTGTTGCACCTGGCTGTGGCAAGCGCCGCCCGGCGCGCGCTGGGAGTCGATTTATCCGAGGAAGGGCTCGCGATTTTGCGCGCCTCCGGATTCCGCGACGTGGTCCGCTGGGATGTGGAAAAGCTTTCGGAGCTGGAGCTCGACCGGCCGGTGGATGTGATCGTCGCCGGAGAAATTCTCGAGCATCTCTCGAATCCCGGCCTGTGTCTCGCGGGCGCCGCGCAAATCATGAAACGAGCGGGCGCGATCCTGATTCTTTCGGTGCCCAACGCCTTTTCGTTGAGGCACTTTCTGCCGCTCCTGCTCCGGCGGACCGAGCTCGTCATGCCGGATCATACCGCCTACTACTCGATCACCACGCTTTCCGAGCTGCTCGGAAGATACGGGCTGCGAATCCGCGAGGTCCATATGTGCATGAATGGCGCCGGGAAATCGTCCCGGATCGTCCGGGGCCTCAAACGCGTTCTCACCGGGACCCTTTTCCAGCTCTATCCCCAGGTTTCGGAGGGCATCCTTGTGGTGGCGGAGAAAGATCCATCGGACGGGAACGGGGCGGAGATGGCCCGGCCGCAGCCGTAGCGAAATCCTTTCGGAGCGATCCAGCCATGTGCGGAATCGTCGGCGTTGTCGGAATTCAGGGCGCTCCAGACCCCGAAGTGGTGCGGAATGCGGCGGCAACGCTCGCCGCCCGCGGACCGGATGATTCCGGAGTTTGGATTTCGGAAAACGTCGGGCTGGGCCACCGCCGGCTCGCCATCCTCGATGTAACCGCCGCCGGCCACCAGCCGATGTCGAGCCGCGAGGGAAGGTTTGTGATCGTTTACAACGGAGAAATCTACAATTTCCGAGACCTTCGCGGCGAGTTGCAGGAGCCGGGCGCGGATTGGCGAAGCTCGAGCGATACGGAAGTGGTTTTAGCGGCGTACGCGAAATGGGGGCCGCGCTGCCTCGAACGGTTCCACGGGATGTTCGCCTTCGCCATCTGGGACCGCCTGCGAAAATGCCTGTTTGCCGCCCGCGACCGCATGGGAGTGAAACCTTTTTATTATTGCTTCTCGTCCGCCGGGTTCGCTTTCGCCTCCCGGCCGCGCGCTCTGTTTCCTCTTTTTCCCGCCCTGCCCGGCGATTTGGACCTCCAGGCTTTGCGGTTCTATCTCGAAGCCGGCTATGTTCCCGCACCCTGGTCGATTTTCCAATCCATTCGAAAATTGCCGCCGGCTCACTGCCTCACATGGAGCGGCGGCGAACTGCGCCTGGAGCGCTACTGGGACCTCGGTTCGATCGCTCCCGAACCGGGCTGGGAAAATCGAAACGAAGGCGAGCTTCTCGACGAGCTCGACGAAATCGTTTCCCGGAATGTCCGCCGCAGAATGGTGAGCGATGTTCCGGTGGGCGCATTCCTTTCCGGCGGAATCGACAGCTCGGTCGTCGCCGCGCTGATGGCGAAGCATTCCTCACGGCCGATCAAGACTTTTACGATTGGATTCCAGGCGGGCCGTTATGACGAAAGCGTGTATGCCGCCGAAGTCGCAAAGAAAATCGGCACCGAGCATTTTTGCGACCCTCTCGACGCCGGCGACTTGCTGGAATTGGTTCCGCGGTACTTCGAGGAATTCGACGAACCCTTTTCGGACAGCTCCGCTTTTCCCACCATGGCGGTTTCGCGCGCCGCTCGCCGGCAGGTGACGGTATCGCTTTCCGGCGACGGCGGAGACGAACTCTTCGGCGGGTATCCTTACTACGGGATGGTGAATCGCCTGGAACCTTTCTTCCACCTGCCGGCGCCAATTCGGCGGTGGACCGCTTCCGCCGCTGGAATTCTACCCCGGCACCGGTTTCAGCTGCTCGCTGCCGCATTGCGAAAACGAAATCCAGCGGAAGTTTTTTGCTTCGCGCGCAGCCTCACGAAAGACTTCGCAAGCCTTCTCGAACCCGGCGCGGCGAGCCGGACGGTAAGTTTTTCGGATTATCTTCTCGCGACCACGAAAGCGTTTCCGCCGGGGCTTCGCGCTGCCGAACAGGCTATGCGCCTCGACGCGCTGTGCACTCTTCCGGATGACTATCTCCAAAAAGTGGACGTCTCGAGCATGGCGTTTTCACTCGAATCCCGCGAACCCTTGCTCGATCACGAATTGGTCGAATGGTCCCTGCGGCTTCCTCTGAAGTGGAAACTGCGCGGCGCCCGGGGAAAATACCTGTTCTGCAAGCTGGCTTTCCGGTACGTGCCCCGCGAACTCCTCGAGCGGCCGAAACATGGATTCGAAATTCCTTTGGCGGAATGGTTGCGCGGCCCGCTCGCCGGATGGGCCGAAGAGCGATTTCATGAAAAATCGCTGTTCGAGCGGGTTCCCTTGAACCAAACAAAACTGCGCGAGCTGTTCGAACTGCATCGCTCCGGCCGGCGGAACGCCCATCCGCTCCTGTGGGCTGCCGCGGTCCTGCTCGAATTCTGCTCCCGGCTTTCGAAGCGCGAGCCTGCTCCGGTTCTGGCACCCACTGCGCAAGTCCGGTAGAAATCTTCGCGAATGCGAATTCTCATCAATGCGTTGTCCGCGCGGCTCGGAGGCGGCCAAACCTATCTGGCCAATCTGCTGAGCGTTCCTCCCGGCGGCAAAGAGGTCGAAATTTTCCTGCTTGCTCCCGGCTCGCTTGAAGTACCCGGAAATTCCGAATCGCTTACGCGCATTCCCGCGAGTCCCTTCGTGGAAAACCCCGTCACTCGAGCCGTTTGGGAAAGAATCTTTTTGCCGCGCCTGGTCCGGCGCTTGCAAGCGGACGTTCTTTTCTGCCCGGGCGGAATGATCGGCGCCCGAGTCCCGCGCGGGTGCAAGACGGTGACGATGTTCCGCAACATGATGCCCTTTGACCGCCGCCAGCGGCGGCGATATCCGTGGGGCTATATGCGCGCCCGGAATTGGATCCTGCGAAGACTCATGCTGCAGAGCCTTGCGAGAGCCGACGGAGTGATCTTTCTCTCGCAATTCGGCCGGCAGGTGATCGAGCGCTATCTCCCTTCGCTCGGCGAACGTGCGGCGGTGATCCCCCACGGAGTTCACCCCGCGTTTCGCGCGCCATCAAACGCGCGCCCTCGCTGGCTCCCCGCGGGTGAATATCTTCTCTACGTTTCGATCCTGGATGTTTACAAAGCGCAGTTGGAAGTGGTCCGCGCCTTCGGCATTTTCCGCAAGGAACGGCACACTCGGGAAAAATTGGTTCTCGCCGGTCCGGCGCGGTCCGATTACGCGCGCCGCGTTCGCCGCGAGATTGCCCGGCTCGGCCTGGAAAACGATGTCCTTCTGGTCGGGGATGTTCCGCATCAAGATCTGCCGGCGCTGTACCAGCATGCCTCCGTCAATCTTTTTGCTTCCGAATGCGAGAATTGCCCCAACATCCTTATCGAAATGCTTGCCGCGGGCCGGCCGCTGCTGTGCTCCAATTGCCCGCCGATGCCCGAAATCGCGGCAGACGCCGCCGTCTATTTCGATCCTCATGATCCGGAAGATCTCGCCGCTAAATTGCTCGATCTAATCGACTCACCCCTGCGCCTGCGCGAGCTTTCCGACCAAGTCCGGAAACGCTCGGAACGGTTCGACTGGGCCGCGAGCGCGCGCGCCACTTGGGATTGGATCTGCAAGACCGCCGGCCAGCCGGCTCTCGAGTTCCAGCCTCCGGAAGAGCTGGCGCCCCTCCAAGAACAAATTCGCTGAAGCACCGAGACATCGATGCAAATGCCCGAACCAATCGGCGTGTTGATCCTCGGCGGCACCGGAATGCTGGGACACAAGATCTTCCAGCATCTCGAGGCGCGCCTTCCGAACGTGTGGTGTTCGATTCGCGGCAGCGCTCGAGATCCCGGAATCGAAAAAATTCCGTTCTTCCGATCCGGCCGCGTGCTCGACCGCATCGACCTGCTGAAATCTGATTCGATCGAATCGCTCATCGCCCAGCACCGCCCGCACACGGTGGTCAATTGCGCCGGGCTGGTGAAGCAGCGGCCGGAATCGCACCAATCCCTTCCGGCAATTCGGTTGAATGCCTTATTGCCCCACCGCCTGCTCCAAGCGTGTGAAAAAAGCGGCGCGAGATTGATCCACCTCAGCACCGACTGCGTATTCAGCGGACGCGGCGGACCGTATCGGGAACAGGACCCTCCGGACGCGGAAGATCTGTACGGCCGCACGAAGGCCCTCGGGGAAGTGACAGGGCCGCGCGCGCTTACCTTGCGGACTTCCACCATCGGACGGGAATTGCTCCATTATCACGGCTTGCTCGAATGGTTTCTCGCCCAAAACCACGGCCGGGTGCGCGGGTATCGCCGCGCACTTTATTCCGGAGTGACCACGAACTATCTTGCCTGCGTCATCGAACGCCTCATCACGCAGCACCCAAAACTCTCGGGCCTCTGCCAGCTTGCCGGCCCTGCCATTTCCAAATTTGATCTCCTCCATCTTTTTCGCGATGCCTACGGCCTCGATATCGAGATCATTCCTGACGATTCATTCTTCTGCGATCGCCGCCTCGATGGAAGCCGCTTCGAAAAAGATACCGGGCTGATTTCACCGCCGTGGCCCGAAATGATCCACGCGCTGGCAAACGACACAACGCCGTACGAAGAATGGAGAGCCCGGGCGCATGCTGCCGTTTGATAACAAGCGAATCGCGATTCTCGGCGGCACCGGCTCGCTCGGGAAGACGCTGGTCCGCCGCCTGCTGTCGGGAGTCAACGGCAGCCCTGCCAAAATCATCGTTTTTTCGCGCGACGAAGCCAAACAGCACTACATGCGCCTGGAATATCTCCACAAAAAAGAAGCCACCGACGAAATCATCTACCGCAATTTCCAGCAGAAGCTGGAGTTTCGAATCGGCGATGTGCGCGATTTCCACTCGGTCGCTTCCGTGCTCCGCGACGCGGAGATTGTCTTCAGCGCCGCTGCGCTCAAGCAGGTTCCTACCTGCGAATATTTTCCTTTCGAAGCCGTGCGCACCAACGTCGAAGGGCCGGAAAATATCGTCCGCGCCATCCAGCAATACCGCCTCCCGGTGGAAACCGTCATCGGCATTTCCACCGACAAAGCCTGCAAGCCGATCAACACCATGGGCATGACCAAAGCCATCCAGGAACGCGTCTTCATTCAAGCCAACCTGCGATGCCCCGAAACGCGGTTCCTGTGCGTGCGCTACGGCAATGTTCTGGCTTCGCGCGGCTCGGTGATTCCCTTGTTTCTCGATCAAATCCGTTCCGGAGGGCCGCTCACCATTACGACTCCGGCCATGACGCGGTTTCTCCTGAGCCTGAACGCCGCGGTGGAAACGATCTTCGAGGCGGTCGAGCGCGGAGAGCCCGGTGAAACCTATATCCCGCGGATTCCTTCGGCGCGCATCACCGACGTCGCCGCCGCGCTGATCGGCCCCCGCAAAATCGAAGTCGGAGTGATCGGGATCCGGCCCGGAGAAAAAGTTCACGAAGTGCTCGTGAGCGAAGAAGAAGCCGAGCGCACGCTCGAGCGCGGCCGGTATTACGTCATTCAGCCGATGCTTCCCGAAATCCGCCGCGAGCAAAAGCCGTCCTGGACGATGAAGGAGTACAGCTCCGCAGACAACCTGATGTCACCCGAAGAAACGCGCGAACTGCTCGAGCGCGAAGGTCTCACGCTCGAAGCCGCGCGCGCGGAATCACAGGAGGTTTTGCAATGAAAGTAATGACCGTGCTGGGAACCCGGCCCGAGATCATCCGCTTGAGCCGCATCATCGCTTTGCTCGACCAGTTTTCCGAACACACCCTCGTCCATACCGGACAGAACCCGGACGACCGGCTGAACGGAATGTTTTTCCGGGAACTCCAGGTCCGCCAGCCCGATGTTTTTCTCTCCGTCGATATCTCCAGTTTTGGCGTGCAGGCCGGACAAATCCTTGCTCGGATCGAGCCGGTGCTTCGCGAACGCCAGCCCGACCGCCTGCTGATCCTCGGAGACACCAACAGCGGCCTTTCCGCCATCATCGCCCGAAGAATGGCCATTCCCGTGTATCACATGGAAGCGGGAAACCGCTGCTTCGATTTCCGCGTGCCGGAGGAAGCCAACCGGCGGATTATCGACCACATCAGCGCCGTTCTGCTGCCCTATACCGCGAGAAGCCGCGAAAATCTTCTGCGCGAGGGATTCCCTTCCGACCGCATCCATGTCACCGGCAATCCGATCTATGAAGTCCTGCGCCACTATTCGGACCAAATCGCGGCGTCGCCCGCGCTCGGCCGGCTTAGGCTCGAGCCGAAGCGCTACTTCCTCGTCACCGCCCACCGCGCCGAAAACGTGGATTCGGAGCCTCGGCTGCGCGCGCTGCTCGAGACGCTCGCCGCACTCCACCGCCGGTACAACTTTCCGGTCATCTGCTCGATTCACCCGCGCACTCGCTCGAAGATGCAGCGATTCGGCCTCGAGACGCGCGTCCCCGGTCTCGTCTATGCCGAACCCTTTGGCCTGTTCGATTTTGTCCGCCTCGAACAAGCCGCCTTCTGTGTTCTCTCCGACAGCGGAACGGTGCAGGAAGAAGCCTGCATCCTCGGAGTTCCGAGCGTCACGATCCGGGATGTCACCGAGCGGCCGGAAACGAACGAATGTGGCGCCAACATCTTGGCCGGATGCGACCCCGCCACCATTCTGTCCGCGGTGCGCCAGGTGACCGAAGACACGCGCGGCTGGTCCGCTCCTCCCGAGTACCTGGTTCCGCACGTTTCCAGCACCGTGGTTCGCATCCTCTTGAGCATCGCTCACCCCGAAACTCGCCGCGAGGAAACGGAGGCGGCGCCGCGCGCCGAATCGAGCGCCGCCGGCCGGCTCGCTTCCTGATTCCTCTCTGCAAAAGGCCCCAAATGAAAATTCTGCTGCTTGTCGATTGCTATTACCCGGCGGCGAAATCGAGCGCCAAATTGATCCACGATTTGGCAATCGAATTCCGCCATCGCGGGCACGACGCAACAGTTCTGGCTCCGAGCGAATGGGTGTCCGAACCGGTTTCCGTTTCCGTCGAAGAGGATGTCCGCGTCATCCGCGTGAAAACACCCCCCATAAAAGGGCAGGGAAATCTCCGCCGGGCGCTTGGAGAGCTATCTCTCTCCCGGCGCTTGTGGACAAACGCGAAACATATTTTGCGGGAAAACCCCTGCGACCTCGTTCTCTTTTACTCTCCCACCATCTTCTTTGGCGCGCTGGTGCGAAGGCTCAAAAAACTCTGGCGCTGCCCGGCTTATCTCCTCCTGAGGGATATCTTTCCCGAATGGGCAGTCAATGCCGGACTCCTCCGCCGGGGACTCGCTTATCGTTACTTCAAGAAAGTCGAATTGGATCAATACCGCGCCGCCGACGTCATCGCCGTCGAATCTCCCGGGAATCTGAATTACTTCCGCGGCGCGTCCCTTCACGGCAAAGCCCGCTTGACGGTACTTTACAATTGGACTGCATCCCAGCAAGCCGATCTGCCCAGGACCGATTATCGCGGCCGCCTGAAACTGCATGAAAAGACGGTCTTCTTTTACGGCGGAAATCTGGGCCGGGCGCAGGACGCGGAAAATCTCCTGCGGCTGATTCTGGCTCTCGCCCCGCGGCCGGATCTCCATTTCGTATTTGCAGCCGAGGGTTCGGGCCTCACGCGGCTGGAGCAGGAAAGCGCCGCGCGAGGGCTCACCAATCTCCACATTCTCCCGCCCGTAAAACAACAGGAATACCTGTCCATGGTCGCCGAATTCGATGTCGGGCTCCTTTCGCTCGACCGCCGGCTCACGACTCACAATCTGCCGGGAAAATTCCTCAGCTATCTCTATGCGGCGAAGCCCGTGCTCGCTTCCGTCAATCCCGGAAACGACATTATCCAGTTGATGGCCGAAAGCCGGTGCGGATATTGCTGTGTCAATGGAGATGACGAAAGCCTCTTGAGCGCCGCCCTCCTTCTGGCCGGCAGCCCGGATCTGCGGCGAGATATGGGGCAAAACGCCCGCAAGTTGCTCGACCGGAAATTCACCGCGAGCGCGGCCGCCGGCAATATCCTTCACCAGCTTCAGGAATTTTCGCTCCTTCCTGAAACGGCTCTCCCTTCCCTGCGCGAGAACCGTGCTCGCGCCAATTCGTTGATTTGGACCTGAACGCAGCCGGTTATTTTTCCGGCTGATTTTGATCCTTATGTTCGCCTGCTTCACGCCGGATCGCTGCTTGCAACAACTCCAACGTCGCCATGCTTGATTCCAGCCAATTTTTCACGAGCGCCACCTATCTGACCGGATTTCTCGCCACGGCTGTGCTCTCGCTTTGGCTCACGCGTTTGGTGCGCAATGCGGCCATCGAGCGCGGCTGGGCGGCCCGCCCCCGCGCCGCGCGCGATGTTCATATCCATCCCACGCCCCGGCTGGGCGGGTTGGCGATCTTCGCTTCTTTCCTCACGGTCATCACGGTCACCGCGTTCATTTCCATCCGCCAGGGCGCCGGGGCCGGCGCTTGGCTCCGGCCCTCGCTCGGACTGCTGGGACCTGCGCTGATCGTTTTCGCCATGGGCGTGTACGATGATTTGCGTCCAATCGGGCCGTACCGAAAATTCGCCGTTCAAGCGCTGGCGGCGACGCTCCTTTACCTTGCTGGATTTGGAATTCACCAACTGGATCTTATCCGCGCGGGCCGTATTCTCGGCGCTGCCGCCGCCTGGCCGCTGACAGTGTTCTGGATTCTCCTGATCACCAATGCCTTCAATTTGATTGACGGCCTCGATGGACTGGCTGCCGGCGCCGCCCTCTTCTCCACGCTGGTCTTTTTTGTCGTATCCTTGTTTACTCCTCATCCCGTCCTTTCCTTCTTTACCATCGTCCTAGCGGGCGCGATTCTCGGCTTCTTGAAGTTCAATTTCTATCCCGCATCCATTTTCCTGGGAGATTCCGGCAGCATGTTTATCGGCTTCCTGCTTGGGGCGCTGGCGCTGGCGGCGTCGCAGAAAGCTTCCATCATGATTGCGGTAGCCATTCCCGTGGTATCCTTCGGCCTCCCCATCCTCGACGTTCTGCTCGCCGTGGCCCGCCGATTCTTGAACGGCCGCCCGCTTTTCACTGCCGATTCGGACCATATCCATCACCGGCTCCTGAAGCGGGGTTTTTCTCAGCGCGGCGCGGTGCTGACGCTCTATGTGGTCATGGCCGGACTCGCGCTTTTGAGTCTGGTTCTCCTGCACGAAGCAAAAATGCTGGCGCTGGTCCTTTTCATTCTCGGGATTGGAATCTGGCTGGGAGTGCAGCACCTGAACTACGCGGAATTTTTGGAACTCCAGCGCGTCGTCCAAAAAACGCGCGAGAGCCGGCAATACTTGGCGAACAACCTCGCCATCCGCCGCGCCATCGATGCGCTTCCTCGCTGCGCCGATCTGGACAGCGTTTGCAGCATTCTGGAAAATTGCTTGCATGCTGTGGGATTCGATGGATTCGAATTCGAAGATTGTCCTATCCCGTGCCTGGAGCATGCCCGCACCGCCGCGGCCGGTTCAAACGGCAATGGTGGCGCCTCCAACGGCTCGGGTGATCGAGGCGCCCCCGCTGCGATCTGGGAGCTTCGCTTGAGCCTCGGAAATCTTGACGGGCGAAGTCTCGGGTATTTGTGCCTCCTGCGCGCTCATTTGCATCAGCCGGTGCTGGTGGATTTTGACCTGTTGAGTACGGAGTTGCGGTCGGCGCTTTCCGCGGTGGTCTCGCGAGCTCTCACGCTTTCAAACGGCCGCGAAGACGATCTCCGCGTCCCCGTGCCGGCCGCAAAGACCACGGCCGCTTCTTCGAGAAATTGATCTCCGGCGGAAACGGTGCAACCCGCCGGGCTACCCCTTTCGAACGAATGTCCGCTACAAATTCCTCACCGACATCCGCATTCACCGTCAAATGGTGGGACGATCTGGCGGCCGCCTTCCTTCATTGGAATCAGCGAGCTTCGCAGTGGATCGAACGTGCCGCCGGTTGCGATTTCAGCATCGAGAACGCCTATCGCGACCTGGTTGCGCGGACGCTCGAGCCGAACGCTCTGGTGGTCGATGCGGGCGCGGGCTCTCGATGCGTGTACGCGAATCGTGGCTTCCGCATCGTCGGAGCCGATGCGCTGATCGCGGATCTCCGCAGCAATCCGGACGCGCGATTCAAAGTCGTCGCGAATTTGACCGAGGACCTTCCTTTCCAGCCCGGTTCGGTCGATGCTGTCACCGCCTGCTATTTTCTCGAGCATATCCCCGACCCGGAGAAATTCATCGCGGATGTCGCGCGCATCCTCCGCCCCGGCGGGCGCTTTTTTGCTCTGTTTCCATGCCGCTTCGCGCCGTTCGCGGTCTTGAATCGAACCGTTCCGAATTGGCTGGCCAGGAAACTTCTTCGCCGGTTTATCCCCGAGGCGCACGGCGGATTTCCGGCGGTTTATTCGAATTGCTGGCCGGGGCGCATGCGGGAAATTCTCGCCAGGCATCGATTCCAGGTGCATCGCACGGAACTCTGTTACTACCAGTCGCATTATTACGCCGCGATTCTCCCGGTTTTTCTCGCGAGCCTCGCTTATGACCTTACGATACAAGCGCTCGGACTCGAATTCCTGGCAGCTTCGGCGTGCATCGAGGCGGTCAAACTGAATTAGACACGGCGCCGGCAAGGCCTCCGGCCGTTTCTCGCCGGCTTTATCGGCGAGCTCGCGATCGCCATTCTGACGCTGGGAACGGTTCTCGGCGCCGATCGTCTCCTGCGCTGAATTCGCTTTCCTTCCTTTGCCTCCTCCCCCGAAGCATCCTCCGCTCGCTTCTCGATTTTCCTCCGCTCTCAAGCTCCTCGATTTTTTTCACGCCGGCGCCCTACGCGGCAGTTTCTCTTCGCACGTCTGTACCTCCACTTGCTGCCGGGCCGGAAATCACGAACGGTGCATCCACCGAGCGGATGTGCAGATCGCGCTGCGGGCCGGGCATCTCGATCTTCTGTTCGCGGAACACGCGCAGAATCTCGAGCATCAAGTCGCTCTTCACCGTCCCGGCGCGTTCCGCGTTGCTCGCCGTGGCGCGCAGCACCAAGTTGACGGCGTTGTCGCCAAAGCCCGTCACGAGCACGGCCGGCGCCGGCGTTACGAGCACTTCCGGATTCAACCGCGCGATTTCTTCCAGCAGGTGGCTGACCTGGTGAAAATCCGCGTCGTAGGAAACTCCCACCGGCACCGAGAGCCGCACCGTCCGGTCGTTTGCCGTCCAGTTCGTGACGCGGTTGTTCACGAAATCGGAATTGGGAACGATGATGACCTCGTTGTCGAACGTGCGGACCCACGTGCCGCGCGCGCCGATGCGCACCACTTCACCGGTGGTCGAGCCCACGTCGATCAAATCGCCCACTTTTACCGGCCCTTCCCACAGGATCACCACGCCGGCCACGAAGTTCGCCACGATATTCTGCAAGCCGAAACCGATCCCGACTCCGAGCGCTCCGCCCAGCAAGACCATGCTCCGCAGGTTGATCCCTGTCGTGTCGAGCCCGATGGTGAGCCCGAGCAGAACGACGATGTAACGGCAGGCGCGTGCAATCGCGTACTGGCGCCCCCGGTCAATCGAAGTCTTGCTCAGGACTCGGTCGCTCATGAACTTCTGAACCAGCCGCCCGAGCAGTGACAACGCAGCCAGAAAAATCCCGCATTTGATCAAAAAAAGCAGAGTCACCGGGACGTTTCCCACTGTAAAGAGCGGCCACTCGAGAAACCATTTCACTTTCTCATTGAATGTGTCGTAGAGAGAGCGCGCTTGCGGGCGATACCACGCACCCAGGCTTGCGAGCAGAGCAAGCGCCGCGCCGGCGGCGACAAAGGTCTTCTGTTCTCCGTTCCATTTCATCGCAACATCTCCTTTGAGCAGCAGGTAAGAGCTAGAGCAGAATACCGGCTCCGGCCGCGAACCTCCAGACTCGCGCCTTGAATTGAGGTAAGCTAATCGGGAATCCACCTTCGAATGCTGCTTCGAGGAGAATCACATTGGCGGACTTGATGAGGACTTCCAATCCTGCGTTAAACGAAAAAATATTCCAGGGCGAGCGCGCCATCGCCGGCGAGACCATGACCCTGCAAGGGACGGTCAATAAGACCGGCGTGCTCCTGATCTGCGTCGTCGCCACTGCCGCGTGGACCTGGAATCAGTTTTTGCATTCGCATACGCCGCAATCGGTTTTGCCGCTCGCCGCGCTCGGAGCCATTGGCGGATTGATCGTGGCTCTCGTCACCGTATTCAAGAAAAGCTGGTCGCCCGTGACCGCGCCGATTTATGGATTGCTTGAAGGATTGGTGCTGGGAAGCGTCTCCGCGATTCTCGAGCTCCGGTTTCCGGGCATCGCCATCCAGGCTGTCAGCCTGACGTTCGGCACGCTGGTCGTCTTGCTGCTGGCGTACCGCTCCGGAATCATTCGCGTCACCGACAAGTTCCGTCTGGGCGTGGTCGCAGCCACCGGCGGGATCGCGCTGTTCTACGTCGTTCAACTCCTGCTGGGATTTTTCGGCGTTCGTTTTGTGGCATTCAACAGTGGCGGCGCGATCGGGATCGCCTTCAGCGTGTTTGTGGTGATCATCGCCTCGTTGAATCTGGTTCTCGATTTCGACTTCATCGAAAGCGGCGTTCGGGCCGGCGCGCCCAAGTACATGGAATGGTACGGCGCGTTCGGCCTGATGGTCACGCTCATCTGGCTCTACTTCGAAATTCTGCGGCTGCTCTCGAAGCTTCGCAGCCGCGACTGATGCGCCGCCCGCGCGTCCTCACGCAACGATTCAATCGAGCGCTCGTCTGTGCTGCCCGGCTCCACGCCGGCCAGTTCCGCAAGGGAAGCACGCGGCCTTACATCGCCCATCTGCTCGGCGTCACCTCCATCGTTCTCAACCACGGCGGCGACGAGGACGAAGCCATCGCCGCGCTGCTGCACGACGGGCCCGAGGATCAGGGCGGCCTCCAGACCCTGCGAGATATCCGGAAAAAATTCGGCGCGCGCGTCGCCCGCATCGTCGACGCTTGCACCGATACGTACGAAGATCCCAAGCCTCCCTGGCTCGAACGCAAGAAAAATTATCTTCGCCATTTGCGCCACGCCGATGCTTCCGTGCGGCTCGTTTCGGCGGCCGATAAGCTCTATAACGTGCGCGAAATCCTCCTCGATTACAGAAGCCAGCACGATGCGGTTTTCACCCGGTTCCGCGGCGGCAAGGAAGGCACCATCTGGTATTACCGCGAAGTTGCCCGCATCCTCCGCCGCAAAGGCCCCCGCGCACTGGTCCGCGAGCTCGAGCGCGCGAACTCCGAACTGGAGCGGGCTGTCGCGCGACGCTCTCCCGACCGATAGAAAAAACTTTTCCGGACCATAAACTCAATTAGCTTGACTCCATTCCGCAGCGATTGATAGCATCTCGCCACTTTTTGGGGGCCAACCGCCGTTTGCGCGCTTCTCGCGCTCGCCGGTCTGGCTATAGGGCAGGGGGGAAAATGTCTCGAGTTCAAAAGTTGTTCGCTGTGGGTGTTTTCTTTGCGTTTTTCTGCGGGACAGCTTTCGCACAAGGCGGCGCCACCGGCGCCATCACCGGCACCGTGCAGGACCCGAGCGGCGGCGTGATTGCCGGCGCGAAAGTCGAGATCGTCAATAATGCGACAGGCGAAATCGTCCGCACGGTCGTTACCGACCCAGCCGGAACCTTCATCGCCCAGCTCCTGCCCGTCGGAACTTACACGGCGCAAATTTCCGCTTCGGGATTCGCCTCGGCCAAGGTTACAGGCATCGGGGTCAACATCACCGAGACGACGCGCATTATTGTCCCCATGAAAGTGTCTGGGGTAGCCTCGCAGGTCGAGGTCGTCGGAGCCATCGAGGAGCTCAACACCACCGCCCCCACCACCGGCCAGGTCCTTAACAACACGACGATTACGGAGCTCCCGCTGGCCACCCGCAATTTCCAACAACTGCTGGCCCTTTCGGTGGGTGCATCATCGGATCTCAATAACCCTTCCGACCTGGGCCGAGGCCAGACGTTCATTCACGTGAATGGCGGCCGCGACGACAATAACAACTACTTGATTGAAGGCATCACGGTCAGCGATTACGCAGTCGGCCAGCTCACCAACACGCCGGTTCCCAATCCCGACGCCATTCAGGAGTTCAAGGTCAGCACCAGCCTCTACGACGCCACGCAGGGCCGCAACGGAGGCGGCAATATCAACGCCACGCTCAAAAGCGGCACCTCCTCGTACCACGGGGCGGGATGGGAATATTTCCGCAATACTGTCCTTGACGCGAACGACTGGTTCCTGAAAGCTGCGGGAGAGCCGCGCCCGGTGATCCAGCAGAATATTTTCGGAGGGGATTTCGGCGGCCCAGTCCCGGCTAAGAATCTAGGATTCTTCTATGTCAACTACCAGGGCACGCGCCAGCGCAGCGGGGATGCCCCGGGGACGATCATCAGCACCCTGCTTCCAATTCTTCCGCAGCAGCGCGACCAGACTACTCTGATCAACGACCTCTTCAATGGTCCTAATTGTCCTGGCTTGCCTGCGGGCGTCGTAAACCTCGACCCTGTATCCTTGAAGTTGCTCCAATTCAAGAGCAATCAGTTCGGCGGGGCCGGAGGGGGGTTTCTGATTCCTTCGTTGCCGGGAACGCCTGGGTGTATCAACGGGCCTGGTCAGGCTACTGTGCTTGCCACTGCGCCGTTCGTATTTAGCACCCCGGGCAAATACCGTGACGATCAGGCGGTTGCGACTTGGGACAAAGACTTCAATCACACCAAGGATCGCGTCGCCTTTCGGTTTTTCTGGTCCGATTCTGACAAATTCGAACCCTTCGGCGGTGATTCGTTCGGAATTCAAACCGGCGGCCTGCCAACCGAGAACAATCTCAACTTCCCGTTGGACATCCCACTCCGCGGACGTTTCGGGAGCCTTACGGAGACGCACCTCTTCACGAGCAACCTCATAAACGAATTTCGTTTCGGCATTAACATCACGAACACGGAATTCAACAACAGCCCCATCGTCACCGCCAACGAGCTCGGCATTAATCGGCCCACTAACAACGGCACCCCGGACATCTACCGGTTCCAGCTTGTCGATTTCTCGATCGGCCCCTATCCCACGCAGCTTCAGCAAGCGCTTACGGACAGCTTCATCTGGCTAGACACCTTGAGTTGGACGCACGGGGCGCATACGCTTCGCCTAGGCGGTGAGGTTGACCGCAACACAATTCGCCGCACCTTGCCCGTCGCTGACAATGGCCTCCTGCTCATCTCTCCCTCGCCCGGTGCGAACGGTCTCACTCAATTCACCGACTTTCAGAACCTGTTGCTGGGCGCCCTCGGGACCTCCGGGCTTGCCGACGGCTCGGGAGGCGTCGGGAATCACGACTATCGGATTCCAGCGGCTTCTCTGTTTGGGCAGGATGATTATCGCATCCGGCCGGATTTGACCCTGAACCTGGGCATGCGGGTTGAATTCGTCGGCGCTCCCTACGATGACTTTTGCCACATCGGCAATACCGATCCACTGCTCGCGCAGACCGGCCAGCCTTTCTTCTGGCCCACCTGCGTCAACCAGTTCAATGTTCCGGGCGTGGTTGGCACACAGAGCCGCACGGACACCAGCAACACGTATTCAACCGTGTGGGAGCCCCGCATCGGATTTGCATACGATTTGCTTGGCCGCCACACGACCACCATCCGCGCCGGGTACGGCATCTACAGCGTGCGCGAAGACCTCGGTGCCGTAGACAATATGTCATTCTCTCCGCCGTTCTTGCCCACCGGCGTGGCCGAGAATACGCCTCCCGGAAGCTTTCCGAACTTGTTCGTGGTCGACGCGCCCATTCCGCCCTTGGGTGTTTTGAGCCCTGCGTTTGCCCCCGTTCCGTCGTTTTTGCAGGGCTTCACCCCGGGATGCACCTTAGCCAATGGCACAGTAGTGCCGCCCGGCGGCGACATCTCGCAATGCACGCCGATTATTTCCGGCAACGTGCCATTCTTTTTCGGATTAGCCGTACAGCGGAAATGGATCGTGCCAACCACGCAGCAATGGAACCTTACCGTGCAACACACCATAGGCCGCGACTGGTTCGTCGAGGTCGGGTACGTTGGGACCAAGGGGACCCATCTGCGTGGGACCAGCGACCCGGATGAGGCTTTGCCCGCGAGTGTTGCACATCCGATCACCGTAACGACGCAGGGCGGTCAGGTGTTCCAAATCACTACCAACACCGTCGAGAATGCTCCTGCCCGCGCTCCATTTCTCCCGCTCGCTCCGGGCGCCTACGAGGCATTCCTGCCGAACTCCGATTCGCACTACAACGCGCTTCAACTCACTGTGGCCCACCACTTCGCACACGGCCTCTACTTCCAGAGCGGCTATACCTACGCGAATTCCATCGACGATACATCCACGGCAACGGTAGCCTTCGACACGCGCTTCAATGACCAACTCAATCCCCGCGATTCGCGCGGCCTTTCCGACTTTTTCCGCCGCCACCGCTGGGTCACCAGCTTTGTATACCAACTGCCCTTCTTTGAGCACAGCACTGGGATTGTCCATGGGGCGCTTGGCGGCTGGGAGACCAGCGGTGTGTTCACGCTTCAATCCGGGGCGCCGTTTACTCCCATCGATTCAGCCGGTGGGGGCGCTTATCAATTCAGCAGCCCCGGCCTGGCCACCCCGACGTTTGCTCCTGGCTTCTCATGTGCAAACGCCACGACGTCCGGCGGCACAGAAGCGAGGATCAATGGCTTGTTAAATCGGAACGCATTTGTGGCCGACGGGCTTGCGGGCCCCGGCTCCGACGCGACTACGATTGGCAACGTGCCCCGCAACTGCTTCATCGGCCCGCCGCAAGGAAACATAGATTTCACGATCGCGAAGAATTTCAGAATCACGGAGCGGCAAACCCTTCGGTTCAGAACTGATTTCTTTAACTTCACCAACCACCCGTCGTTTGCGGTTCCCACAATTCTCGACTACGAGGCGGGGTCCACTGCGCCGCAGGGATCGCCTTTGAACCTGACCGCGCCGCTCACGGGGGTCGTGGGCACACCCCGTGTGATTCAGTTCTCGCTGAAGTACTCTTTCTGACGCGAGGGCCGAGCGAGTCCACAGATTGACTGCCGGGGCCGATCCGGAGAGATAAGGATCGGCCCTGGCAGAACCACACCCGCCGGGTTATTGTGTGGCTGGGAAAACGATGGCCGCCAGCCGCATCGATGCCTCTCTCGCGCACGACCTTCTCCGCGAACTCGTTGCCATTGATTCGGTGAACCCCACGCTTGTGCCCGGCGCTGCGGGCGAAGCGGCTGCCGCGCAATTTCTCCGCGATTTTCTTCGCCGCTACGGCATCGCCGCGGAACTGGAGGAAGCCGCGCCGGGCCGCCCCAATGTTGTCGCCTTGATTTCGCCGAGCGCCGCGCCGCCCGCGCCGGCCGAGAAAAAATCTGCCGCGCTCGCGATCCTGGCTCATATCGACACCGTTGGCGCCGGAGACATGCCCGACCCGTTCACCCCCCGCGAGCGCGACGGAAAGCTTTACGGCCGCGGCGCGCTCGACATCAAAAGCGGCGTTGCCGCCATGTGCTCCGCCGCAATCGCTGTGCAGAGCGCCGGAGCGCTGAAAAAGCCTTTGCTCATTGCCGCCGTGGTGGATGAAGAGTGCAACAGCATCGGCACCGAGGCGCTGCTTCGCCGCTACACGGCAGACGCCGCGATCGTTCTCGAACCCACCGATCTACGCCTCGTCATCGCCCACAAGGGCTACGCCTGGTTTGAAGTTCTCACCCACGGCCGCTCCGCGCACGGCAGCCTTCCCGCCGAAGGACGCGATGCCATCCGCATGATGGGCCGCGTCCTCAATCTGCTCGATGCCCTCGATCGCAAGCTCGCCTCGCTCGAACCTCATCCGCTGCTGGGCCACGGTTCGCTCCATGCTTCGCTCATTCAGGGAGGCCAGGAGCTTTCGAGCTACCCCGCGCAATGCCGCTTGCAGCTCGAGCGACGAACCTTGCCCGGAGAATCCGCCGCTGAAATCGAAGCGGAACTGCGCGCGCTCATCTCCGGCCTCGAGACTCGCGACCCCGAATTCCGAGCCACTTCCCGCGGCCTGGGATATCGCCCGGCGTATGAAATCTCCGCCGGGGCTGCATTTGTACAATCCGCCGCCAATTCGATTCGCCGCATCACAGGCTCAGCTGAGCTTGCAGGTATGGCTGCTTGGACAGACACGGCTCTGCTGGCGGCTGCCGGAATCCCCGGGGTTGTGTTTGGCCCGAAGGGCAAAGGCCTGCATGGCAGCGAAGAATTTGTGGAGTTGGAATCGGTCATCCGGTGCGCTGAAATCTTACGCGACGTAGTCGAAGTAAGTTGCACTTGAAGTTCGCTCGAATGCCGCGGAATAAAGCTCAATAGCAGCCCGCCGAATCTGTAACATTTCTACCCTTTCTTATTGCCAGAGACCACCCAACTGCCTGCCGCATCCGCATAACCGATTCAATCTCAACCAGTTGCAGCAAGGTCATGCTGGCCTCATACATGCACGTTTCCAGGCAGATTCAAGCCGCCCCCAAGTGTCACCGGGGGCAAAGAGGGTGTGAGCGTGGAACCAATCGAAGGAATCAAGCCGAAAGTGCCCCGGTATCTGACTGCTGCCTGGGGTTTCTCGGTGGTCGAGATGATGGTGGCCATTTCTGTGAGCGTCATTATGGCCGCGATCGTCCTGGTCCGGCTCCAGCCTGCCCTGCAGGGCTTAGCCGCTGACTCCGCAATGGCGCAGGTGAAATCCGTGCTGCGTCAAGCCCGTGAGACATCCATTTCCGAGCGTCGCGACGTCGCCGTCGTGTTTCTGGCTCCCAACACTATTCAATTGTTTCGCTTCAACGTTCTCCCCGGCGGTGCCGGACAAGTTCTCTCGGCTGTGCCTTTTCTATCCGTGCCCATAGAGGGGCCCACGCAGTTTCTTACCTTCGCCGGCGAGACAGACACGCCGGATGCTTTCGGCATCCCGGCTGTTCCCGCAGGAATTATGTTCGCCGGAGTCGTCGGCGGACCTCCCAGCGGCATGCAATTCAATAGTGACGGCACATTCGACAATGGCACCGGCACGGCAATCAACGGAACCGTTTTCGTCGGTTTTCCAGGGACACCCTCCTCGGCCCGCGCCATCACCATCATGGGCGCTACCGGCCGAATTAAGGCCTACCACGGCGATCCTGGTACGAGCTGGTGGAGCGAATGAGGCGCAAAAGGGGTAATCCGATGAGACCACCAATTCGAAACCGCACCCAGGCGGGCTTCTCCATGCTTGAAACCGTTGTAGCCATCGCCGTTCTGGCGGTCGGCGTTTTGACCCTCGCCGCCACGCTGGCAGATTGCCTGGCTTACATGAACGTGTCTCAGTACGATTACATTGCCCAACAAGAAGCTGCCAAGGCTATCGAATCCATCTTCACCGCCCGCGACATGGGCCAGGCCACCTGGGCCACCATCTGCAACGTCGGCGCCGGGCCCTCCTGCATCTTTACTGCCGGCGCCACTCCGCTTTGCAACGCCGGGCCCGACGGGATTCTGGGCACCACCGACGACAATTGCACCATCATTGATTCCGTCCTCCGCCCCGGCCCCGACGGCACTTTCGCCGATCCGGTTTCTGAGCCTCTTTCCACTTACACGCGCACCATTGTTATCACGCCCATCGCCGGTGTCACCAACCTGGCCAACATCACCGTCACCATCAATTACCAGGCCGGCCGGTTTTTCCGGAAGTACGTGTTGACCACCAATATCTCGAATTTCTCGTAGCCGGAGAGTTTCAACGGAGACTCGAATGAAGAACCGCCAATCTGGATTCAGCTTGCTGGAGCTGCTCGTCGCCGCCGGTGTGATGCTGGTGATCGTGGGCGCCACCCTGCAAGGCCTCACCACCGCGACGCAAGCTACCCAGGGGGTCACCCTCATGGCTGATACCCAGGAAAATCTGCGCGGGGCCATGAATTACATGGTTCGGGATTTCACTCAGGCCGGCGAAGGAATCCCCCAGGGCGGTATCACCATTCCGAACAACGGCGCCGCTTCCGCCGTCGCTCGCCCCGGTCCGGTGGCTGCCAATTTTCCACCCGCATGGACTGCGCTTCCAGCCATTTCTTCCGGGTTTGGTCTGGGCGTGCAGTCGCTCACTCCCAATCCGGTCTTCGGTGGAGCGCCCATCATTGGCCCCAACACTGATACGGTCAGCATCCTCTTTGCTGACAACACGCTCGTGGATGCGTCCGGCCACTGGCTCAACGAGTTTCCCGTCTATGCCCCTGCCGGCGCCAGCGGTCCGGGCTGCGCCGCTGCGAATCCGAACCCCGCGCCCGCCGGAAGCGTCGTTACGGTAGGCGCCACCACCACCATCACGTTTGATCCGACTTGCATCAACATCGAGCCCGGCAACACTGGCATCAATCCCGGCGACCTGCTCTTGCTTCAGGCCAACACCGGCTGCGTGGCCGACACCGTTGTGGGCAGCTCCGCCTGCGACGCGGCAGTTGCAGCCGGACAGATGGCGCTCGTCACCGTTTCCACCGTCAGTCCTGCTGCCAACTCCCTCACCATAATTTGTGGTGACGCCTACAACCTGAATTGCTCGGGCCAGCCCACCGGCACGATCGTTCAACTGCAATCTCCGGTCGGCGCCTATACGGGCACTACCATCACTGTCAGCCGTCTCTGGATGATCAGCTATTACATCAGCAATGTGAATCCCCAGCGGCCGCAATTGCAGCGCCAGGTGAATTTCAATGCGGCCTCGGCCGTCGGCGACGTCATCGAAAATCTCCAAATTTTCTACGATATTCTCAATCCGGGCGCGAGTCCTCCCGCACTTTCCGTTCCCACCCCCAACGAGGCCCCCACCGTTGCGCAATTGCCCTACATCCGTACCGCCTACATTCTGGTTTGCGCCCGCTCCGAGAACCCCTATTGGACCAACAAGGCCTATTTCCGCAATAACTTGCAGGCCGCCGTCAGCATCCGCGGCCTCGATTTTTATAACGAGTTCCAGTGAGGACACCCGTGAACTCCTCTTTCGAAACGCTCGATTCGGCCGCAACAAGGAGAAAATCCATGAGGTACGCTGGCGAAAAAGGGATGGCTCTGGCAACTTCCATCCTGGTGCTCTTGCTGATCTCCACGATGATCGTGGGAATGTCCTGGATGGTGATGACCGACCAGAAGCTGGGCGGCAACAACCAGGACCGCCAACTCGCCTTCTACGGCGCCGAGGGCGGCATGGAAGCCCTTACCGCGGGAATCGAGAACCTCTTCGACCAGAATCCCGCCGTCACTTGCAATTCCATCACCGGCCCCGGCGGCGTCACCTCGGCTCCACCCACCAATATGCCGAACATCCAGTATCTCAACCCGGATGGAACGCCCGGCTATAACGCCATCTTCAATTGTGTCGCCGGATCTCCGGCGAACGCCTTCTCTACGATCACCACCGGTTCCTACGCCGGGTTGTATGCTCAGTCTACTCCTTACACCTTGCAGGTCACTGCGCGCACTTCCGGCGGCTCCGAAGTGAAGCTCCAGCGCGAGATTCAGACCGTCGCCATCCCCATCTTTCAATTCGGTATGTTTTGCCAGACCGACTGCGACTTTTTCGCCGGCCCGGTTTTCAATTTCGGCGGCCGCCTCCACACCAACGGAAACCTCTGGCTGGCGTCCGAAAGCACCTTGACCCTCTCCGGAAAGACCACCGCGGCTGGCGAAGTCATTACCGCGAACCTCGAAAACGGCTTCTTGACCGCCGGCACTTACGGCGGTGCGATTGATATTACGAACGGCTCGATTTTCCCGAACCTCCTCGCTCAGGCTACAACGCAGAGCGTGCTAGGAAATGCCAACTGGACCGGGAACATCGGCGCCATCAATGAGCCCGCTTTTTCGGGCGTGGCCAGCGCTACCTACAATGGCATGCTCGGTGTGAAAGAGACGGGTGTCAAACCCCTGAGCTTGGCCATCGCCACTCCGGGCTTCGGCGCCAATGGCCAGAGCATCGACTTAATCCGCCGCGGCCTTGCCGCCGACTCACTCCCCAAGCTCAACCAGCGGTACTTCGACATGCCCGGAATGGGCATTCGCATCATGCTTTCCGACTATGGCGCGGGCACAAGCTGCGCGAACAGCGATATCAGCAGCACCAGCCCGACCGCTTTGCCCAGCATTTCCGCGAACGCAGCGAATTCGCCTGTTGACCTGGCAACACTCGCCTGGGATCCCACTGTCGGCGTTGCTCCCTATAATGGTGGTGCCTCTATTCCAGCCTGGCTGACTGCCACTGGAAAAATCGGGACCCAGATTTTCCCCTTGCCCATCTCCGGCGCAACGGGCGCTGCCGGCGCTTACAACGCAACCGACGGTTACTGGGTCCACAAAGGCTACCCCACAATCACCGGATGCATAAAAATCGACTACCAGAATGCTGCCGGCACTTGGACCGATATCACCACCACAATTCTTTCTCTTGGCTACACCGGTATGAACATCAATAAGCAAACCGCAGCCACCATGGGCGTTGCCGCGAACCAAATGCCAAACCTGATTGCCCTGCCTCCTCCCACCGTCGCTCAGTTGGCGCCACAGGGGCCCACCATATTGGCTGGGCTGGCCACCATGGGTTGTGCCAATCCCAGCCCCAATGCTGTGATCCGCCTCGCCAGAGAGCGTGACAACCCCTCCTTCGCCAACCCTGGAGTCGTCACCCCTGCAGGCGGCGGATGTCCCAATCCTCCTCCTGCCGCCGCCAGCACCTTCGGCAGGGATTATTGGCCAAATGTTCTCTGGGACACCCGCGAAGGCATGCTTCGCGATTCTTCTGGCGGCATGAACGCGCTCCCGCTGATTCCTCTTTCCGGCGCGATGTATTACGTCGAGCTCGACATCCAAAATCTCGCTACGTGCCTTACCAGCGCCGCCCTGTGTCCCGGCATTGCCGGCAACGTTGCCACCACCACCGGTTACGCGATCTACTTCTCCGACCGCCGCAGCGAACGAATCGATCCCAACCCGCCCGCTTCCGTGGGCGGCGCAGGCACCCTCCTCACTGGCGGCTACGGCTACGACGACATCGTGAATCCCGCCAGCGCCAATAGTTGCCCGAACGGTGCTCTAGATCAGGGCGAAGACTTTGAGGGCGACTACAACAACGTCGGCGTGGACACTGCCCCACTTGCCTTTCCCCGCACCTACGGTAACATTCTGGCGGCAGCTCCCGCGTTTCTCTGGCCGACCCCTGCTTTCCCCGGCGGCACCCAAGTCACTTTAACCACCGCCGCTCTTGAGGCCGCCGTTCTCACCGCCAACACCAACTGCCCGGGAACCGTCCAGGTGCCCTACGCGGTAGCGAAGTCTGACGAGCTTCGTGAAAACCCGCCGATCTTTTTCCGGCGTGCTCTGAAACTCGTCAATGGCTCCGCACTGGCAACCGTCGCCAATCCTATTGGGGTGTGCGGCGCGGGGCCTTGCGGCTTGACCATCGCTTCGGAAAATCCCGTTTATATTCAGGGCGATTACAACAACAACCCCAACGCCGATGCCACGCTGGGCACGCCTACCACGGACAAGCACATCGCCACAGCGGTCATCGCCGATGCGGTCACGCTTCTTTCCGACAACTGGAACGACGTCAACTCGTTCATCTTCCCCTACGGTATGGTCCCGGGCCCCAATAATTGCGCTCCCTCCACCTACTGTGTGACGAACGGCGGCCGCAACGCCATCACCACCACCTACCGCATCGCCGTTGCGGCCGGCAAGAACGTCCCCTTTAAGCAGCCCGCGGTGGGCGTTGTCGGCAACGACTTCGGCACCGACGGCGGCGCTCACAACTTCCTCCGCTATATCGAGAACTGGGGCGGCCAAACTCTGTACTACCGCGGCTCGATCGTCAGCATGTATTACGCTCATCAGGCCTTCGCCCCGTTCAAATGCTGCAACATCGTGTACAGCCCTCCCACCCGCGGCTACAACTTCGACGCCGATTTCCAGATCCCCGCGAAGCTGCCGCCGCTCACGCCGATGCTGCGCGATGTCAACACCATCGGCTTCACCCAAATGTTCTTGCCGACGCAGTAGCCGTTTTTCGCCCAGCATCACCTAGGCGGCTCCCACTCCCCCGGAGCCGCCTGTTTTTTTTAGGCCAGCTCCATCCCTGTCGGGTGCCCATTTCTCAATCCGCCGATTCACCTTTTTCTCGTAGGGGCACGGCATGCCGTGCCCGCGCTGCCCACACCCGAATCGTTGCCTCTTTTTCCGCGCCGCCCACGAGACCTTTGGAGTGCGGGAGCTTGCTCCCGCTTTGTTTTCAATTCCGCTACATCGCGCGCCAGCATCTGGGCTGAGCCAAATTCGCCGGGATCTCAACGGAGCCAACTCATCCCATGAATGCTCATTAGAGGGCCGGAGCCCGCCCGCCGGCGGGCAGGTCTCCATTGACGCTGGATCCCATGCCGAAATGTTGTCGCCATCGCGGTCGTGAAGATCTCATCCGTCATCGGTGGAATTCATTCACCCGCGAGGCGCCTTCTGATGACGTTCTCGACAAACTCGCCTCCCGCTCCCTTGACCTTCCGAACAATCGGGTGCTTCCTCGTCTGGGGAGATCAAGCTGCCCGCAAAGACCTCGGCCAGGGCTGGGGTCCTTCGAGATCGGGCAGCGCGGTCCGACACCCGAAAGGCATGACATGCAGGGAGCGAAGACCTTTCTCAGTGGATTTCTCCTGATTCTCAGCTCCACTCTCCTCGCAGACGGTCTGGCCTTTCCTCAAGAAACCAAAATTGGAAAACTCCAGGGCCATGCGCAGCGCGGCAAGGCTCTCTATCGCCGCTATTGCATTGGGTGTCATGGGCCGGAGGGCAATGGCGCCGGCGAAAACGCGCCCTATCTTGACCCGAAGCCTCGCGACTTCACTTTGGGCTTGTTCAAGTGCCGCTCAACTCCAAGCGGAAGCATTCCCCTGGACACGGACCTGTTCGACACGATTACGCGCGGGATTCATGGCACCTTCATGCCCTCGTGGAATCCGCTTCCGCCGCAGCAGCGCGCGGACTTGATTGCCTACGTGAAGACATTTTCCCCTCGGTTCCGCGAAGAGCGGCCCGATCCGGCGATTCAAATTCCTCCCGAAACTCCCGAATCACCGCAAAGCATTCAACGGGGAAATCTGCTGTACAACCAGCTCAAATGCTTCGAATGTCACGGCGCCGAGGGGCACGGTGACGGCCCCTCCGCGCCCACCCTTCGCGACGCCAAAGGAAACATGCTGCCGCCCTACGACTTCACCTCTTCGCCTCATTTCAAATGTGGCACTACCGACAGCGATCTCTATCGCACGCTCATGACCGGCCTCGACGGAACGCCGATGCCTTCCTACGCCCCCTGGCTCAACCCCGAACAACTCTGGGACGTTGTGCATTTTCTGCGCTCGCTCGCGAGGCCGGGTCGCCGTTCCGCAGCCCAGGTCGAAGCCGCCGCAGCCCTTCCCGAGAAATAAAAAATAACGCGCTGGCCGCTTCGCGCCTTATTTTTCCGAAATGGAGAAGTTCACTTCGGCCGTCTGGCCCGCTTTCACGTTCACCGGTTGCGCCCACGTCACCGGCGGGCTGTAAATCGGCCGGCGCACTTCCACCTGAGCGGCGACGTCCAAAACTTTTTCTTCGGCAAGGATCCGCCAGCCTTCGTGCCACGCCTCGATCTCGTAATTCCCGGCCGGCACGTCGGTGAGCTTGAAAAAACCGTGCTCGTCCGTGACCGCGTAATACGGATGCTTCGCCACCATCACCTCCGCGTTCATCCACACGTGCCCGGCATTGCATTTCAGGTCCACCACGCCGTTCTTTCGCATCTTGATGGGAACATACTGATTCTGGAACGGGAACGGCACGTTGTTGTTGGCCGCCCCCGACATGTGCACGGTGTGCAAAATCGGATCGCTGCTCTTCACTTCCAGGCTTCCATCCTGAGGCACCAGCAGGATATGCGGGATATAGCGGCAGCTTTTCTGGTCCAGCCGCTGTCGCGTCTCGGGAAGATCCATCGCCTTCCCTTTGGTGATGTCCTTCAAGTAAACGACAGTGTTCGCGACTCCGCCCTCGGAATCGATCTCCAGCCGTTCCAGGCCGATAGTTTTTTGGCCCTCCGGGTCGCAAACATCCGCGTTCTTCGTCACCGCCAATTTCGGAGTTTTGGGAACCGGCCCCTTCCATTTAACCGTCCCGGTGATGGTCCCCCCGTCTTTCACGCT
>DASPSD010000039.1:0-11578 GCA_035624115.1 Candidatus Sulfotelmatobacter sp.
ACCATGCGGGAGTTACGGTAGTTCCAAGCGTGCCGCCTCCGGCGTCGCACGCCTTGGTTCCGGAGCAGCGCCCCCAGCAGCAAATACAGGCGCATCGTGCCCAGTGTAGGTGACTAAAGCGCCCGCAGGAAATTGATGATGTCCTGCTGATCTTTGGCGGACAGCTTATGGAAGCGTTCAATAACTCGATTGGCCTCGCTTCCCTTGCTCTTATGAGCCCCGATGGCCTCAACCAGGTTGGACGTGCGTCCGTCGTGGAGGAAAAAGATGCGTTGCCCGACACCCCAGAGCGGGGCGGTTCGGAATTCATCGGGTCCGGCGCCGCCCTGTGTTATGCCGTCCACGAGGCCTTCTCCCATGTGATGAACGAGGAGGTCGGACCAGAGATGGGCCGTCTGGTTCGACAGGGCAGCGCTGGGGACTGTCGAAGAGCCGCTAGCGATCATCTTACCCGTGGTCAACGAAGGCGTGTGGCAATGGGAACAGCCGACTTTAATAAACGTGGCTCGTCCGTTGGCTATAGACGGCGTGTCGGGCGCGGGGGCAGGCGGAGCCAGCATGCGCATAAAGTTGGCAAAGGCTTCGATGTCGGAGATGACGGCCGGATTGGAAGTGGCAGGAGTCGCGGGTGTCGTAAAGTTGAGCGTATCATTTGGTGTGGCGGTGAAAAGACAGGCGGGAGTCTCGTCGCGTTCCTGGGGGAACAATTGGTTCGAGATCCCCATTTCTACGTTGTAGGCTTCGGCGGCGAACATGAGCAGAGACTTGTTCTGTGCCTTCCATCCAAAACGAGTGATGGTCCCATCGTTAGCGCTGCGGTTCACGTTCCCGCTCAGGTGCGAGTTCGGGTGGCCCGAGATACCCATGGCCGACTTCTCGGCGGCATTGGCTTGCATGTTGGCAAGGATGACAGAGTCCGGGATCGCTTCAATCAGTCCCGCTCCAAAAACAGGGGTGGGGATTCTAAATATAATGTTTGGATTTCCACCTTGACCAGTGAGGGGATTCCCTGCGGGCAGAAAGTCAAATTGAGCGATGTTGCAACCAGGGGCGTCGGTCCGCCCGGTGATTACGAAGAGGGCGTGCACGTTGCCGTCGGGGACGCCGTTGCTCGTCTTGAAGCGGGCTTCGCGGATTGGGCCATTTGGGGTGATGAACCACGGCACGGTGTTGGTCGCCCCATTCGAGTGGGCAACAGCGGGAAGCGGATTTTGCGCCGGGCTCGTTCCGCCGATAGCCGGCTGCGTGTGGCACGAAAAGCACTGGTTTGAATTGAAGCGCGGCCCGAGGCCAGTGTTTGGGCCTCCTTGCACAACCTCGATTTCGGCGAACCTGCCCTGCCCATCCAGGAAGAATGCGGTTTCGTCCGCGGTAAGGCCATTGAGCGGATTGCCGGCGCCAGCCGCACCGCCCCGCACGCCGGGATCTACCGCGGCTTTCCGCGGATGAGCAAACGTGCGAATGGACGACGTTGCCGAAACGATGGCTGCGAATGCGCAGAGAACTCCTAGAGCAAGTGTCTGTCGCGTTGTCATGGCACTCCCTCAGCTTTCCTGATCGGGGATTGATGGCTGGGTGCCAGTCGAGTCTAGACCGGAATTTCTGATTTGGGAGTGCTAATTCGCGCCTTGTGCGCTTTTAGTGGCAAGACCTCCTGCGGCGAACAGGAATTGGCGTTCCCAGAAAAAGCGCCGGAGGCGCGGCAGAATTTAGCCCAGTGCGGAAGCACTGGGAACGCGATACGCATTCGTCTAGAGCGCCGTAGGTGCGAGAGAGATTCGCGGCGGAATTAGCTCCGACACCTCCCCGAACGCGAACTGCGGATCAAATTCCACACCGTGTTTCTTGAGCGGAGCCTGGAAATCTTTCGGGATTAGTTCCCAGCGTTCTTTTGTGCTGAATACAATGGCGTTTTGAGCGTCTGTGTGATGCAACTGTCGCACCTTGTATGTTGACGACGGAGAGAGACTCGACTGCAGGAGTGCAGCGGGTAGCTCCGGCGGAGGAGGCCGGGTCGCGCCAAGGCCGAGAGATTTCTTCGAGCCTGTCCGTAGATCGGCCCCCCGCCCCCGTTTCCTAAAACTGAAGAGAATCACAGGCGGCCGAGCCTGCATGCAAGGTCAGTTTGGAAACAGGCCCAGGCGGGGAGCCGGAGCACAGCCTACTCCGAGGAGAGGGAATGGACAAGTCGGGAAGCTGTGGGCTGGAGGTGAGTGCGCGGGAGTTGGTGGTGGCGGAAGAGGCGAAGTCAATTCAGCGGTACGCCAACACTGCGGCGGGGCATCGGAAGTTGGTGGAGACTCTCACGCGCGGGGGGAAGCGCGTGAGAGTGGTCCTGGAGGCGACGGGACTATATGGGCTGGATGTGGCCCTGGCACTGAGTGGGGCCGAAGGAATCGAGGTGATGGTGGCGAATCCGCGTTCGGTGCGAGATTTTGCCAAGGCCCTGATGCAACGAAGCAAGACCGATCCGCTGGATGCGGAGGTGCTGCGGGAGTACGGGCGGCGCATGCCCTTCCGGGCCTGGCGACGGCCGAGCGAGAACCGGTTGGCGTTGTGGGCCATCGTGCGGCGCATCCAAGCGCTGACGGAGATCTGTCGGGCGGAGAAGAACCGGCAACACGCCGTGCAGCTCTCTGTGACGACGCCGGCTTGCGTGCGGCGGGACGTGCAGCGGAATCTGCGGGCGCAACAGCGCGCGATGAGCCGGCTGCGGGAGCAGGCGCGGAAGTGCATCGCCAGGGAAGCGGAGCTGGAAAGGGAATATCGTCTGCTGGTAAGCGTGCCGGGAATCGCCGAGAGCAGCGCGCTGCAAATCCTGGGAGAGTTAGCCATGCTGCCGGAGGACCGGGACATCCGGCAATGGGTGGCCTACGCGGGCTTGGATCCCAGCGAGTATCAGTCGGGAGAGTCGGTGCGAAAGCGGACGCGGCTGAGCCGAACGGGAAACCGGCATCTGCGGAGGGCCCTGTATATGCCGGCGTTGACAGCGATCCGGTGGGAACCGCATCTGCGAGGATTTTACGAGCATCTGGTGAATCGGGGAAAAAGAAAAAAACAGGCGCTGCTGGCGGTCGCGCGGAAGTTGCTGCATGCGATCTACGGGATGTTCCGAACCAATAGCGCCTACCAGGGGCAGCTCGTATTCCGGCTGCACCAACCCCAAAACGTCCTCGCACGAGCACAAAAAAATAGTTGAACTTCAAGAGAGAATCTACAGTGCTGGCCGCGTTTTTGTCCTGTGGACCCAGGCCTTCCGGCCTGGGCTAACTTCTGCCGCGCCCGCGGCGCTGAATTCATGCATTTAGGCGGCAGCAAGCAAATCGACCGTATCGATAATCAGATTCGGTATCTAATTCTAGTGACAACACACGATGCCCTTCAGGTCCGTCTGGGACAAGGCCACACCTCAAAGCAAAGGCCGGCGCCACTGAGCCCGGGATGCGCCAATCGGGAGATTGGCGTTCCCAGGAAAGGCGCGCCGAGCTGCGGCTACACCATCCAGCCTTTGCTTTGGTACTCCATGAAGTCGGCGGTTTGCTGGGCGATCGAGCGGCCGTAGTAGCGGTCGACGATGCGCAGCGCCATGTCGATGCCGGAGGTGAGGCCGCCGGCCGTGTCGATGCGGCCGCTTTCGACGAAGCGCAAGCCGGTCTTCACGTCAATCGAAGGAAAATCCTTTTTGAGGCGCTCTTGCGCAAGATGGTGCGTGGTGGCGGGCTTGCCGTTGAGCAATCCGGCTTTGGCCAGTTGAAACGCGCCGGTGCAAACCGAAGTGACGAGGTCGGTCTGCGGATCGGCGGCCACTTTTTTCAGCCATGCGTGCAAGGCATCCGAGCCGGTCTGCGCCGGCACGACTACGATTTTCGGAGCGGGCGCGTTCGCAAACGTGTAATCGGGGAGAATTTTCAGGCCGCCCGAGCCGGTGACCGGATCTTTCGTTTCCGCGACGGTGTAGAGATCGAACGGCATGCGATGGTCCATGCCTTCATCGTGCGGGCCGTCTTTGAGCATCACATCCTGAAATACTTCCCAGGGGCCGGCGAAGTCGATCACCTGGGCGTCTTCGGTGATGGCGACGGCGACCGGGATTTTTCCTTCGGCGGGCGGAGTGAGTTTGACGGCGGCGTCGGAAAAGGATTTTCCGCGGTTGGCCGCGCCGAGATACGCGGTGGACCAAAGGCCGGCGGCGGCGGCGACGCTCGAGGCGATCGAAGCTTTCAGGAAATTGCGGCGGTTCATGGAGCTCTCCTTTCTTAATTATTGAGTGATCCAAAATCTAATCCGTGAGGCAGCGCAAGCAACAAATGCGCCCTCGAAAACGGGGCCGCTACATAACCCTTGCCACGTCAAACGCAATAGCCCCAGCCCGCGAATCACTCGGCGCGGAGCGTCTCGATCCGATATTGCGGGAGTGGAGGGAGTACGCCGACGACGGTGTGCGGCTTGTCGTTCAACTCGAAGGTTTTTCCGATGATTGAAAGATCGGCGTTGAAATTATTTTTCCAGTTAGCGCGGCGCGATATATTCCCAAGCATTTGATAGACGCGGCAGGCCGGGAAAAGTGAGCACGCCGATCTGCTTGTTGATGGAGCGGCAGGGCTTCCGATCGGTTCGGGTCAGGCAGTTGCGGCAGCCGCTTTCGGGGACTCGCAAATGCGGATGATATCGTCCTTTACCTCGACGGTGTGGCCCGGATAATCGCGCGCGGCTTTTTCGCGCAGCTCTTCCATTGTGGGGTATTGCGTGCGGCCGTCGAACCACCTCGCGTCGTCGATCAGCAGTACGTGGTTTTTGATCGGGTGCCGGTAAATCGCCTCGAGCTCCTGCTTGACGGGAGTGGTGATGTCGAAGTCGTGGCCATCGAGCCAAAAAAGACAGGGCTCCTTGAGGGCCGGGAGGAGCTGCGGAAGGACTTCGCCGCTATCGCCCTCGAGCACGTGGATATCCCGCCGCCCTGCAAATTTCCGGCGTGCGCTTTCTACCCTCGATTTGTCGAGTTCGATCGAATAGATCTCGCGGAACAGCCCCATGTTCACATAAATCATGTGGGCGTAGTTCATTCCTGTCTCGACGAGAATATGAAGGTCGAATTTCCTGGCGTATTCCGCAATCGCGCGCTGCTTTACCAGGTGCGGGACTTTCGGACGCGGCGAGCCACGCAACCGCCACCACCAGTATTCCCCATGAGCCGAAATGCCCTTGTACACGTGGAACAGCCGGCTGTCTTTGAATGATTCCCTCAATTGTGAGCCCACTCAGTGTCCTCCCGGAGCGAATGGCAAACCTCCATGATACGGGCCGCTGTGCGAATTTGGAAGCGGATTTGACTAGCCAGAGCGGAGAGAGCGCGGGCCCGCCATACGCTGCCGCACGTCTGCTGGAAACGAGTTACCCCCAGTTTCAATACGGCACAGTATGCATTTGGATTCATAGTTCAAGAAATTCGGTTCCTGAATTCCTCGCCCATGCGCCCCAGTACATTCGCTAAATATACTGAAAATAAACGACTTAATAGGAATTCGGTGTGGCAATGTGCGTGCCAGTATCTACCACGTAAGTAGTGTAGCTACTCGGCCCCTGGGCCCATTGGAGACTGTCTCATGTTGAAGCGTTCAGGCCTCTTGGCGATTGCAGCGGTGGCTGCTCTCGCGTTCCTAGCTCCCTCAGCTCTGGCGGATGGGGCGGGTGTAACAGTGGTCCTGACGGGGGTGAGCGGCGGGACGCAAGGCGGAGTCTATACGAGCCCGTATTTTGGCTCGGTCGGCGGCGTAAACGGCACGGCAATCGTCTGCGACGATTTCAACCATGAAGTCTTCATCGGAGAATCGTGGACCGCGTACGAATACAACTTCTCGAATCTGAGTGGTGCGCGTTTCCAGGGAGCCAATGCTGCGGCCACGTTGCAGATGTACGATGAGGCGGCCTACTTGATCACTCAATTGGCCCAAAACCCGTCCGATAGCGGGGACATTTCATTTGCAATCTGGGCCATTTTTTCGCCCAACGTGCTCACCACTTCGGGTTATCTCGAGGGCAACGCCGCGTGGTGGCTCAATCAAGCTGAAAATCAGAATTACTATCCGGGCGAATACTCCAATTTCTTGGTGCTGACCCCGGAAGACTCTGGGCCATGCTCTCCCCAAGAGTATCTGGTGATGACGCCCGAGCCGGCAAGCTTGCTTTTGCTGGGGACCGGAATTCTAGCCCTGGGTTTCTGGAACCGGCGCACAAGAATCACCAGCCAGTTCTGCTCGTAGGAACCTCCTGCCTCAAGCCCGGCGTCCCCCGCCGGGCTTTTTTTTTGCCGCCCTGGCCTTCTGAGTCTGCGCGAGGACTCTAAAATCTGTACCTCAGCGGCTGAAGCCGCAGCCATTTTGAAGCACATACGGCACGACTGAAGTCGTGCCCTGACGGAAAACCTTAGTTCTCTCACAGACTCTTCTCTCCTGCTTCGCTCCTGGTATAACCTCGTCGTTCTGCGGAGGAGGAGTGATGCAATTCATCACCCGAATGGATCGCTGGCGCCGGATTTGGTTCATTTTGCCGGGACTTATCCTGGCGGGTGCGGCCTCGTTCGGGCTCGCGGAACAATTTAGTCCTCGTCTCTACCAGGAAATGCGCTGGCGATGCATCGGCCCATTCCGCGGAGGACGCACCGTCGCAGCGGCGGGCGTGCCCGGCAAGCCGAACGTGTTTTACATGGCGCCGAACAACGGCGGAGTGTGGAAGAGCACCGACTATGGCCGCACCTGGGTGCCTATTTTCGATGGCCAGCCGACCGGCTCCATCGGCGCGCTTGCCGTCGCTCCCTCGGATACCGACATCCTTTACGTCGGCAGCGGCGAAGGCTTGCGGCGCCCCGATCTCTCGACCGGCGACGGCATTTATAAATCCACCGACGCCGGCAGGAGCTGGAAGCACCTGGGCCTCCGCGACGGCCAGCAGATCACGAACATTCTTGTGGACCCGCGCGATGCGAACCGCGTGTTTGTGGCTGTGCTCGGGCACCCTTACGGGCCCAACGAAGAGCGCGGCGTGTTCCGCTCACTCGATGGCGGCGAGACCTGGCGGAAAATTCTCTACAAAGACGAAAACACCGGCGCGACCGACCTCGCCTTCGACCCGAAGAATGCGCAGACGCTTTATGCGGTGTTGTGGTCTTCGCGCCGGCCTCCCTGGCCCACGAGCGGGCCGCTTGAGGGGCACACGGGCGGACTATTCAAGTCAACGGATGGTGGAGACACCTGGAAGGCGCTCACGAAAGGGCTTCCGACGAATGCGGAGGAACTTGGCCGCATCGGAATCGGAATTTCTCCCAGCGATCCGAACAGGATGTTCGCACTGGTGGATGCAAAGGCGGAGGTGGGAGGGCTTTATCGCAGCGACGACGCGGGGGAAAGCTGGCAGCGTGTGAATCACGAAGAACGCATCTGGGGCCGCGGCTCTGATTTCGCCTGGGTGCGAGTTGCGCCGGACAACCGCGACACCGTCTACATCTGCAACACCTCGATGTATCGCTCAACCGACGCCGGCGAAAATTTCACAGCCATCAAAGGCGCGCCCGGCGGCGACGACTATCACACCATCTGGATCAATCCGGAGAATCCGCAAATTCTGCTGCTCGCGGCTGACCAGGGGGCCACGATCAGCGTGAACGGCGGCGAGACCTGGAGTTCGTGGTACAACCAGCCGACGGCGCAGTTCTATCACGTCATCACCGACAATCAATTTCCATATTGGGTTTACGGCGGGCAGCAAGAGAGCGGCTCGGCCGGCACAGCGAGCCGCAGCGATTGGGGCGAGATTACTTTCCGCGAATGGCATCCCGTTGGCGCGGAAGAGTACGGATATATCGCGCCCGATCCGCTCAATCCGCGGTTCATTTTTGGCGGGAAGGCCACTCGCTTCGACAGGGTCACCGGCCAGACGCTGGATGTATCGCCCGTGATTCTGCAAACAGGGAAACATCGGTTCAACCGTACCGCGCCGCTGATTTTCTCGCCGGCCGATCCGCACGCTCTTTATCTCGGTTCAAATGTGCTCTTCAAGACGACCGACGGCGGACATAGCTGGCAGATTGTGAGCCCCGATCTCACGCGCGAGGACCCGGGCGATCCGCCGAACATCCAAAATCTGATCGCGGATGACCCCGAGAAGGGGAAGCACCGCGGCGTGATTTATTCGCTCGCTCCTTCGCCGCTCGACGCGAATCTCCTCTGGGCGGGAACCGACGATGGCTTGATCTGGGTGACGCGCGATGGCGGAAAGAACTGGCAAAACGTGACGCCTCCCGAGCTCACGCCTTGGAGCAAAATCGCGCAGCTCGATGCCTCGCACTTCGATGCCGGTGTGGCGTACGCGGCGGTGAATCGATTCCGGCTCGACGATCTCCACGCCTACATCTACCGGACGCGGGACGGTGGAAAATCCTGGCAGAAAATCACCAGCGGGCTTCCGGATGATGCGGCTGTCAACGTGGTGCGCGAAGATGCGGTGAAGCGCGGCCTGCTGTTTGCGGGAACGGAGCGGGCCATCTGGGTTTCGTTCAACGACGGCGATTCGTGGCAATCGCTGCAATTGAATTTGCCCGCGACGTCGATGCGCGATCTGGTGATTCATGGCGACGACATCGTGGTGGGCACGCACGGCCGCTCGTTCTGGATTCTCGACGACATCACGCCCCTGCGGCAAATGACGGCAGAGGCGGCGAATTCGAATTCGTGGCTGTTCACGCCCGCGACGGCCTACCGCATCCGCCGCAATATCAATCCGGACACGCCGCTGCCTCCCGAGGAGCCGGCCGGAAAAAATCCGCCGGATGGCGCCATCCTGGATTACTTTCTGAACTCCGCCGGCAGCGCCCCGATTACGCTGGAGATCGCCGGGCCCGGCGGAAAGACGATCCGCCGGTTCACCAGCGTGGATAAGCCGGACGTCACGATGGAGCAGCTGCAACGCGAGCTCAACGTTTCGCTCTACTGGGTGCGGCCGCCGCAGATTCTTTCGAACGCGCCGGGAATGCACCGGTTCGTGTGGGATTTGCGGTTGCCGCCGCCCGCGTCGGTGTTCCATGAGTATCCGATTTCGGCGATCGTTCACGACACGCCGAGGTATCCAGTCGGCCCCGCGGTTCCGCCGGGCACGTACAGCGTGCGTCTGATCGCGCGCGGCCAGCTTTATGTGCGCCCGTTCGAGGTGAAGATGGATCCGCGCGTGGCGGCCTCGGCTTCCGATTTGGAAGCGCAATTCGCGCTGGCATCGAAAATTTGCGACGCGATGAATGCGAGCTACGCCGCCCTCCAGCAGGTGCGTGCCGTGCGCGCGCAGGCCGAAGCGCTCGCGAAAACAATTCCGAAGGGCGCGTTTGCCGGCGCAGTTCGCGCGCTCGATGAAAAGGCTGAGCGATTTGAAGGAGAGGCGCGGCGATTCGGAACGCTGGCCAAAGAAGACGGATTTGCCAAGTTGAACGGCGCGCTGCTGCAATTGCTTACGGCGGTCGATAGCGCCGATGCCGCGCCGACGGAAACTGCGCAAACGACGTTTGCGGAAGTGAAGCTCACGCTCGGCGAGGTGACTCACGCGTGGGAGGAGGTGAAGGCGCGCGAAATTCCTTCGCTCAATGAGCGGTTGCGCGGCGCGAATTTGCCGGCGATTGATGTGAATGCGGCGCCGCCGCCGATGGAGGAAACCTCCAGCGACGATGAGCCGTAGCGGCAATTTTGCTGTGTGAGTTGGCTCGCATTTCGCCGACATTGAAAACAAAGCGGGAGCCCTTCGGCTGCGCTCAGGACAAGCAATCTCCCGCACTCCAAGGTTCTCATGGAGCGGCGATGCGGAGTTAGGAGGCGATTCGGAAATTGGCAACGCGGGCACGGCATGCCGTGCCCCTACAAGAAAAACAGCGGCGTGTTCGGGAATCGCGCTGGGTCCGGCTTACTTGCGCCATTTCGAGGGAGTTGGATCGTCGCTAGAGTTCGTCGATTTTGGCGGCGAGGATGAAATCGCTTTCGGTGAGGCCGTCGATCTTGTGCGTCCACGTGGTGATTTCGGCTTTGCCCCACGCGAGCAGAATGTCCGGATGATGTCCCTGTTCCTCGGCGAGCTCGCCGACCTTGTTGACGAATGCGAGCGCCTGGCGGAAATCGGGAAACACAAACGTGCGCGAAATATGGTGGGCGTTGATCACTTTCCACAGAGGCAGTTGCTTCGAGAGATTTTCCAGCTCTTTCCCCGAAAGCGCCGGAACGCCTCCGCGGCACGGGACGCATTGTTTGCGCGCCAGATCGGACATGAGCTCCTCCTGTGCGTCAGTGCATTCCGGACGCCGCCGCCCGGGAATTGTTGTACTCGCGGATGTACGCGGCCAGCGCCATTTCCAGCTTCTGCGTCACCGGGCCGGGAGCCGCCGCGATCGCGTGGCCGTTGATTTCGCTGACGCCGAGCAGCTTGCGGTTGGTCGAGGAAATGAAAACTTCTTCGGCGGCGTAGAGATCTTCCGGCAAGAGCGTGCGCTCCTCGACCGGAGCTCCATTGCGTCCGCCGATTTCCAGCAGCACGCCGCGCGTGATTCCTTCCAGGCAGCCGGCGCTTAAAGGAGGAGTGGCGACGCGGCCGCCGCGCACGCAAAAAATATTCGCCGAGGTGCATTCGGCCACTTCGCCGCGCTCGTTCAGCAACACCACTTCGTCGAATCCGGCTTGCTGCGCTTCGTGAAGGCTCCAAACATTGTTAAGCCAGGAAGTGACCTTCACTCCGGCCAGGGGTGAGGCGGCGTGGCGCCCGTGTTCGCGCAGCGCCAGGCGCGCCGGCTCGCGGTGGGGCGGTAAGTCCGAAGAGCAAATGAGCAAATCCACGCGCGGAAATTTTTCATCGCTGCGCCAAAAGCCGGTCTGGTTGTAGATCGCGTAGATTCGCGCGCAGCCTTCGCGCACATGGTTCGCGGCCAGCACTTCCGCGAGCTGCACGCTGACGGTTTCGGGATCGAAGGGAAACGGGCAATGCGTGCGCTCCGCGTCGCGCTGGAGGCGCTTCCAATGCCGCTCGAACGCAAACGGGATTCCCTCGACCACTCGGATTGTTGTGAAGAGCCCCCACCCGCTCAGCAAACCACCCTGGCCGGGAGAGAGCCGCACCTGCTCGATGGGCAGCAGCCGATCGTTGTGATAGACGAGCCGATGGACCATGCACTCCTCCGGCGAAATCAAATTATTCTACCGCAGAATCGAGCCGCGCTGCTGCGCCGCGCCGCTTCTGTGTGCGGGCGGGCGGCCGGTGATGCTTTGATGGAACCTCCTTCCGATGAGTATTGACTCGCTTCGGCGCTGTGCCAACATTGTATGGATACCTCTCGGAGGGCACTGTGCCTGGATTCGCTCGTGCCTTGGTCGTGGCGTCGCTTGTCGCTGCGCTCACGGCTGTCCCCGCGCTGGCGGGAAACGAAAAGCCGCTGGGGATGGTGATTCAGGCCGAGGTCGCGCACCTGGATAATGCGAACGCGGTCGTGGGCGCCACCGTTTATCCCGGCGATGCGCTCGCCACCGAACCCGGCGGGAGCCTGCGCTTGAAGCTGGGCTCG
>DASPSD010000002.1:0-2819 GCA_035624115.1 Candidatus Sulfotelmatobacter sp.
ACTCCGGGGGAGGGGGGGTACCCCCCATCCCCCATCCGCCTTCGGCGCCGACTTTCATCTGGCGAGCGTATACTGGACCCCGCTTTCCGCCGAGAGGGATAGCAATGCCCCAAGTCGCTGAACAAACCGCCTCCATCCGCACTGATTTCCTGCCGCTCCCGGGGGTGGACTACGTCGAATTCACCTTCTCCCGCGACGGCGATTTCTTTTTGAAAGACAACATCAAGGCACGAATGACCACGCTGCACCCGCGCGGAATCCAGCAAGGGCCCCATCCGAAAGCCCTGGCGGTGGGCGAGCGTTGGGAATGGAGGGGCTACTGGAAGAGCTGGAGCGGGGCGAAATACGAGCCGGTGGCAGTGGGCGAGAATGGTCGTTGATCCCGCGACGGCTGAGCCGCTGAACGTCTATAAGCTGATGATCGGGGCGATCGTCCCGCGGCCCATCGCGTTTGTTTCTACGGTATCGGCGGACGGAGTCAGAAACCTGGCCCCCTTCAGTTTTTTCACGGGAGTGAGCGCGAACCCGCCCGTGATTGCCTTCTCGCCGATGCGGCGAGCCGCCGACGGCGGGCGGAAAGACACGCTGAACAATATCGAGGCCACGCGGGAATTCGTGGTCAACGTGGTGTCGGAGGAGTTCGCGCAGAAGATGAACATGTGCTCGGAGGAATTTCCGCCGGAAGTGGACGAGTTCCAGGTGAGCGGTCTGACGCCCGTGGTCAGCGACTTGGTCAAGCCGGCCCGCGTTAAGGAATCGCACATCAATATGGAATGTCGGCTCGTTCAGGTGGTGCATGTGAGCCCGAAGCCGCTCGGAGGGAGCATCGTTCTCGGCGAGGTGCTGCGGTTCCACGTGGACGACGCGCTCGTGGAGAATTTTCGCATTGATCCGGGCAAACTGCGCGCCTTCGGCCGCATGGGCGGCAATACGTACGCGCGGACAACGGACCGGTTTGAGTTGATTCGGCCGGGCAAAACGCAGAGGTAGGGAAAGCATGGGCGCGAGCGAGAACAAACAACTGCTGCAACATATTTTTGCGGAGATGGCCCGGGGTAATTCGGAGCCGCTGGTCACGAGCATGGCCGATGATTTTCGCTGGACCGTCACCGGCACGACGGCTTGGTCGAAGACCTACGAGGGGAAAAAGGCGGTGCTGACGGATCTGTTCGGGCCGCTGCGGGCCCGGATCGAGGGAAGATTGAAGACGATCCCGCAGCGCTTTATTGCCGAGGGGGATGTGGTCGTAGTCGAGGCGCGAGGCGACAATAAGACAAAGAACGGAGTGCCGTACAACAACACGTACTGCTTCGTCTTTCGCGTGGCGGATGGCCGGCTAAAGGAAGTCACGGAGTATATGGACACGCTCCTGGTGAATACGGTGCTCGCTGCGGAGCCGGCGTAAGAACATGGGATTTGTTTATTCGGGAAAATTGGGGGACGAAATGGAAAAACGGACGGCAGTCGCGGGTGCGGTGGCGTGCGCCGCGCTGATTTTCGGCGCAGGGTTCGCCGCCGGCCAGGCAAAGAACCAGTTCGCCCAGCCCAAGACGGTGCTGCAAGTATCGTTGATCAAATGGAAGAAGGGAGTTTCCGATTCGGACAAGCAGAAGGCGATGGACGGCGTCAAGGAGATGGCCGCGCAGATTCCGGGAATCAAAACAATCTGGCTGAAGACGGACCGGATGCAGCCGCGCGATTACGACACCGCGTTCGCCATCGAGTTTGCGAGCCGGGATGCGGCCAACGCATACGCGGAGAGCCCGATCCACGAAAAGTGGTCCAAGGCCTATCTGGAAATCCGCGAGGCGTCGATTTCGCCGCAACTGACGAACCCTTAGGCGGCATTAGGAGGGCCGCAATTCGAAGCGTGGAGGAGAACTCGATTCGCGTGGCCCCGCACGACGGCCCGCACACAGGAGGATGCCGATGAGCACCATAGCGCCTTTGACGAAAGAAGCAGCGAGCAGCGAAGTGCATGCAGTTTACGACGCCCTGAACAAGAAATTCGGCAAGATGCCGAACATCTTCGGGTTGATGGCCCACCGGCCGGACGCGCTGGCCACGTTCCTGCCATTTTTCGGAGTGGTGATGCAGGGCGGAACGGTGGAGGCGCGCTACAAAGAATTGGCGTATCTGCAAACGTCGATGGTGAACGGATGCGAGTATTGAACGCGGGCCCACATCGCTTCGGCGAAGCGAATCGGGATCACTGCGGAACAGATCCAGGCGATGCAGTTTTATGCGCGCAGCCCGCTGTTCGACGAGAAAGATAAGGCGACGCTGCTGTTTGCCGAGCGCGTGACCCGCGGCGCGGCGGCGATTCGCGCGGGTTCGATCGAAGAGTTGCGGAAATACTACGATGAGGGACAGATCATCGAGTTGACGATGGTGATCTGCCTGGCAAATTTCACCAATCGGTTCAACGATGCGACGCGAGCCGTTCCGGACCTGGGGGTGTAGAGCAGCAGCGCAGATGCCGCGTGTTATGCCGATGACGGCCCACGGCTCGGCGCTTCGTGGACTCCGTTCCTAAAATGGAACTGGCCCGGTTCGGGCCAGCGATTGCGTTCCGAGGCGCGTGCTAGAATCCACGCAATGGCCAATCCGCCCAAAGAACGCCGGCGATCGAGGCGCGTGGAGCGCGTGCAGGAGAAGCTGGAATGCCGTACGCCGACTGCAAGCATTCGGGATATTTCGCTCGCGGGCGTATATCTACTGCTGCCGGATCCGCCGCCTGCAGGGCAGGATTTGAAGCTGCAGCTTTCGTTGCGCAGCGGAGATCAAATCGATGCGCTGGGAGTGGTGAGACGGCTGGA
>DASPSD010000010.1:0-3636 GCA_035624115.1 Candidatus Sulfotelmatobacter sp.
GGCGTGGAGAAGATCGCGGGAACGTATCCGTTCACGCTCGGGCGCAGCGTGAAAGGCTACCGGCTGAACAAGTTTCTGCACAAGCTGATCGAGCCGGAACACCGTCGCCGCTTCCTCGACGAGCCCGAGGCGCTGTTCGAAGAGTTCGGGCTGACGAGTGAAGAGCGCGACCTCGTCCGGCGGCGCGACTGGCGCGGCATGATTCAGTACGGCGTGATCTTTTTCATGCTGGAAAAGCTGGGAGCGGTGGTAGGCGTGTCGAATCTTCACATTTACGCCGCGATGCGCGGCGAGCCGCTCGAGGAGTTCCTGAAGACGCGCAACCAGCCAAGCGCACTCTACTCTGTGGCGGGCAAGGACGCAAAAAAGTTGGACTGGGAGAAAACCGCAGCGGGCAAGCTCTCCTGACCGCCGCGCGGCATCTGCAACGCGGAAGTCTGCACGCTCGCACCGCGGATACGGGATAGAAATCCTTCCCGCGCTCGCCGTACACTTGTGTCCCGAAGCTGCTAAATGAGACAACGAATTTCGGCCGGGGCAACCGCTGGCGTCGCACTTCGCGCTGTCTCGTTGCTCTCCTTAGGCCTTGGTCTAGCGCCAGTCCGCGCTGTTCGCGCGCAAGATAACTACGAAATTCAGGTATATCCCTCCGAGACAATGGCGCCGAAAACGCTGCTCGTGGAGCTGCACAGCAACTTCACCGTGGAGGGAAGTACCACAACTCAATTCGGGATGTTGCCCACGCAGCATCAAGAACACGAAACGATCGAGCTGACCGAAGGCATCAATGACTGGTCCGAAATCGGCTTCTACATTTTCACCGCTGAGAAAAGCGGAAACGGCGTGCAGTGGGTGGGCGATCACATACGTCCTCGCGTGAGGATTCCGCCGCGCTGGCACTGGCCCGTGGGCGTGAGCCTATCCACCGAGTTCGGTTACGCGCGAGCCGCCTTTTCCAACCCAACTTGGTCCTGGCAGATCATGCCGATCGTGGATCAAACCATCGGACGCTGGTATTGGTCGGTCAACGGGACGATGGTATGGGACATTCACGTGGTTCCGCCGCCCGCGAATTTCACGCCCGCGCAAAAGCAGGCTTACTACACATATGTCGCGCCCAAAGGAGTGACGTTCGGCCCCGCGGCTACGCTCACCTACGCGCCTTCGAAGTATTTGAATTTTGGCGTCGAGTATTACTCCTATTACGGCCAATGGGGCAATTTCGTGCCTCTGCACTATCAGCAGCAGCAGGTTTTTCCGGCGGTGAACCTGTTCGTCTCGCCCAAATGGGAGATCAATTTTGGCGCGGGCTGGGGCGCCACGGCGGGAACCGACCATCTGATCGTGAAATGCATTGTCGGGCGCTATTTTGACTGGTCGCATCACCATGCCGGCAGCTCGGAAAGCACGCAGTAGGTCGAGAGACTCATGAACAGGCGGCGATTCATCGCGCAAGCAGGAGCGGCGTTGACAGGCGCGGCGTTTGCTCCGTTCCTTCCGGCGTGGCCTCAAACTTCGCCGGATGTGAGCCTCGAAATCGCGCCTCTCGCGCTCGAAATCGCGCCCCGGAAAATCGTTCACACCGTTGCATACAACGGACGCGTTCCCGGGCCTCTAATCCGCTGGCCCGAGGGCAAGCCGATCGCGATCGACGTGCTCAACCGAACCGCGATCCCCGAGATCCTGCATTCCCACGGACTTTGGATTCCCTCCGAAATGGACGGTTCGTCCGAGGAAGGCACGCCGATGATCGCGCCGGGCGCAAAATTTCGGTACGCGTTCACGCCGCGGCCCGCGGGGTTTCGCTGGTACCACACGCACATTTCCGCCGGCCACGATTTCAAGCGCGCTACCTACACCGGCGAATTCGGCTGTTTCTATATCGAACCGAAAAACGAACCCGGCGCGTACGACCAGGAAATTTTTCTCACGCTGCACGACTGGAACGCCTACACGTCCGCGAGCGGCGATTCTTCCATGGAGGCCTCGTACGAATACGGCACGGTCGATGGGCACATGCTGGGCTTTGGCGATCCCATTCGCGTGCGCGAAGGGCAACGCGTGCTCTTCCATCTGCTGAATGCAAGCGCCAGCCTCACGCACTGGCTGGCGCTCGCTGGACACGAATTCACAGTGGTCGCCATGGATGGCAATCCCGTGCCCAACCCGAAAAATATGGCTGCAGTTCGCCTTGCCCCGGCCGAGCGCATCGACGCCGTCGTCACGATGAACCAGCCGGGCTTATGGATTTTGGGTGAGACGCGCGAGCAATTGCGGAAGACGGGCATGGGCATCGTCGTCGAATACGGCAATCAGCAGGGCAAACCCAAGTGGGTCGAGCCACCGGAAACAATCTGGGATTACCGGCCGTTCGCGTCGGCGCAACCCGCGAGCCGCGAGCCGGACGAGATCATTCCCTTGAGGTTCGAGTCGAAGTTTCACGGGCAGGGCGCCCTCGACACTTGGACGATCAACGGCAAGTCGTATCCCAACACGGACGAAATCGCGCTCCGGCAGGGGCGGCGATACCGCCTTCAATTCATCAATCGAAGCACGGACGATCATCCGCTCCATCTTCATCGGCACACATTCGAAGTGACGAAGGTGAGCGGAACGCCGCTTTCCGGTCTAAACAAGGACGTGCTGGTGGTTCCCGCAAACGAAACCGCCGAGGTCGATTTCACCGCAAACAATCCCGGTGCGACGCTCTTCCATTGCCACAATCAGACTCACATGGACTTCGGATTCATGATGCTTTTTCGCTATTCGTAGGCCAATGGAATCCTTATAAATCACTGACAGATTCCAAATGTGAACCGCACAAACTCGAATTGCTTAGCGTCACGATCGGTACTGTGACGCAGCGAATGGCCAATGAGCGCTCACAGTTGGCTTCAATTCCTCTTTTTCCTCGCGGTCGTCACCGCTCTTGTCAAACCGCTGGGTGGATATATGGAAAGAGTTTTTTCCGCAAAGCGCACCGCTCTCGACGTCTTATGCCTTCCCATCGAGAAGCTTCTCTACCGCGCGACGGGAATTAACCCCGATCGAGAAATGACGTTTGCCGAGTATGCGGCCTGCTTCGTGTTTTTCGGTCTGTCCTCCACTCTGGTCCTCTACGTGATTCTCCGGCTTCAGAGATTTCTTCCATGGTTTTATCCCTCCTATCACACCACCCCATTGACGCCGGATCTGGCGATGAATGTCTCCGTCAGCTTCTCTACGACCACCACCTGGCAGGCCTATAGCGGCGAGTCGACCATGAGTTATTTCAGCCAGATGGTAGGCTTGTGCGCGCAGAACTTCCTGGCCGGTGCGGCTGGACTCGCAGTCGGTGTGGCGTTCATCCGCGGTTTGGCGCGTGAAATGTCGGAGACCCTCGGCAACTTCTGGGTCGATTTGACCCGCGCTTTGCTGTGGATCCTACTGCCGGGCGCTTTGCTCGGTGCTGTGCTTCTCATTTGGCAGGGCGTCCCGATGAACTTTCATCCCTATGCTCTTGCGACGACGCTCGAAGGAATCAAACAGGTGATACCTCAAGGTCCCGTCGGCGCACTTGAGGTCATCAAGAATTTGGGCACCAACGGCGGCGGCTTCTTCAACGCCAATGGCGCGCATCCCTACGAAAATCCCACT
>DASPSD010000038.1:0-41803 GCA_035624115.1 Candidatus Sulfotelmatobacter sp.
CGCTCGGGTGCCCGGCTTCGGTCTCGCAGCGCTTCCAGCCCTCCCTGCTGGTGCCGCCGCAGCCAGTAGTAGCCGGTCTCCCGGGCGATCCCGTAGACCGCACACAAATCGGTCATGGTGCACTGCCCGCGCTCATACTCCCAAACAAACCGAATTCGCTGGTCCATCACACTGCTCGCTTTCCAGGGCATCCTGCTGTTCTACACGCCCTGTCCACTCGCAGTGTCAGGAATGTCCCCGGTCCAATCTGTCAGGCATGTCCCCGGTCTGCACCGTCGGAATTACAAAGCTCGAAGGCTGCGTCACCCGCCCTTCCGAACCAGCGTGTCCGTATCCTGCAGTGAAATGACCCCGGAAAAAGGGACCCTAATTTTCGTTCAGTCCATCGGGCGAATGTGTGTGGAGCCTAAGTTTCCAACTCGATTCAAGTTGAATTACATCATTCGCTTCCATGTCTGGCGGTAGCGTCTGTAGGATGCTGAAGCGGAAATTCTCAGGAGCTCGATTGCGGAGCAACGCATTCCCTCCGTGTCCCGATGCGGCGTAACTCTGCCACCTTCCGAGCAGGTTGTCATCCCCATAAGCTGAACCGACATAGCCCTTCCTGTCTGAAGCGTCGAAAATGTAATAGATGCCCCGCCACTGAGAGAGGGCTGACTGCCAGCGCATCGGAAGAACACTAAGTTCGTCCCATGTAAAGACGATGCGATTCCATTCCAAGCGTGGAACTAAAATGCTTTCGTCCAAAATCGCAAATATAGGAAAAGTGTTTTTGTGGGCTCGACGCCACCAGGATATCTCAGGCGGCGGCCAGCCCATGACAAGCTTCCCTTTCCAAGACGCACAGATCTCCGTCACCACAAGGTCGAACCAAAGGATGGATGCCCGACCACTTTTTTCGGTTAAGCCTTTCATCCCGAACTTCTTCTTCATTTCAACGTAAGCCGGGACTTTCCAGAATTCCTCGAACGTTAGGGATTTGGAGCCACGTATTTCATATAGAGCGATGAATACCGCTTTGCCGGGCTGATGCCCAATGAAAGATGCGACATAATCGGAGCCTGTCATCGCCTTCTCGACTTTTTCTGTCTGAGTCTGCTGGTAGGCGTTGAACATATCCGGCTTCTCCGCAGCTAGCCACGGAAGAACCTTGTTAAGTTCAGGTTCTGGGGGCCGATGCCTGAGCACCAAGACTTTCTCAGGGTCGATGGCATTCTTCCTAAGCAGGTCGTTCAGTTCTATAGGTTGGCTTTCCCTTACGACGATTTCGTTGACCATTGGAATTCCTAGCTACCATCCAAGCGGGCCATCGTCCATCTGAACGCTTATGCAGCGGCATTCGTCGAAACGCCACCAAACCACCTTTATAAAGGGGTAGTGCTCGAACGACGATACTCCTATGTATGCCTATTGTATTCTTGGGCCTCTACGCGCACGAGGGACTTTCCCCTCGACAAGTCAAAGTAGTAGCAGAACTCCGTTTCATGTCGTTGGTCAGAAATATCGTCATACCTTACGACTCCGACATAGGAGAGTCTTTTCTTACCTTGCCAAACAAGGTCGAACTCCCCCGTCCCGAGGTCAAGATTCAAATTGAGGTTGGTAATGACCCACGGCGCTATGTTCGGGACGAGATATTTACTACAGGCAATGGTACGGTCAAATATGTAAGCCTCGCGTCCCTCAGGGATATTGAAGTTGACGGGAGACAGTTTTGGGGCCAAGGAATAATTTCTTATTTTTGCTACTGTCCTGCCGCAATTTGTAACTTCTATCCGATACATAGCCGGCCCAGTCTGTACAACGTAAACATCCACCCACGCCCGTTCGATCCGAACAGAGGCATCTGCACTGTCCTTTGCAGCTTCTGCGGCTTTCTCACTGGCTTCCGCCTGTCTCTCCAAGACGCTGGTTTGTTTCTGTATTGCTGCAACGCTATCTGCCGCAGCCTTGGCCGCTCGCCTAGTCTCCCAAGCTTGCCAGCAAATGAAAACAGCCGTGATGCTAGCCACCAAGATAAGTATCCATTGTGCAGCCCCATCTCCATTCACGCAGGTTAGTATATCTCTCCAACATCGAACCGAGGAGCGCCGCGTGGCGGGTGGCGCAGCCTCGAGGGCGGTCCGAGGCGCATCGAACCGGGCCTTCATTCGCCTGTCCGCCGCCTGCCTGCCCGCAGGTAGGCCGGCCCGCCACCTGCTTCGCGATTCCCACCACGCCGTTGAAAAAATTCACGAAATATTTCCACACGAGGTAGTAGATCGCGGCCACGACGCAAACGCCCGCTCCGATGGCACCGTAAGGCAAGTGAACCCAGCCGAAGTAGAGCACTTCGCTCGGGCCGAGCGCGATCACTCCCGGAGCGCTCCCGCCTCCGCTAAAGCTACGGCGCGACAGGTCCGACTGCGCGGTGAGGCTGTCCCGCAAGGGCGTCCGGGACGCACACGACGCGCTTCGGCGCGACAGGTCCGCCTACGCGATGAGGCTGCTACGGCGCGACAGGCAGGAGATACGGCCTATTTTAGGAAGGCTTTTGATTCGACGTGGTAGCGGTAGAGCTTGAGGCCGGACATACGTTTGACCCAGGTGAAGGTTTCCTGTGCGGCGCCGCCGGTAAAGGTCGAATTGAAGGAGACGACAACGAACGTTCCGCCAGTGGTGGCGTTTACATGCACGCTCCCCATACTTTCAGAGGTGGCGTCGCCCAGCTTTGTGTGGACGGCGCGCAGAAATTCGATGAACTCATCGTGTCCCGACTTGCTGACTGCCGGGTCGGCTTCCTCGACAATTTTTTCGAATTCGCCGTTGTTGAGTTGCTCGTGGAAATGATGGACGGCTGCCTTTGATTGCTTGGCCCCTTGATAAAGTCCGGAACCACACTGCCACATCAAGTAGGCAACAAACACGCCGGATACCAGCAGCGTCCATTTCCAGAAAATCACCTTGGACCGCTTGGCGGGGATGCTGAGCGGCGAATTTGGTTCGGGGGTTGGCGGCAGGATGGTGTTCATGTGCCGAGCACTGTTAGCCCCGTGCGCGCGCAACCATTGATGGTCGTATGCACAATCAATGTCTGCTGTGGGCGCATCATACCACTGAGATAGTTACCTCCGAGGAGATTACTTTTGAAGTGATACCAACTCGCTACGCCGACGGCGCAAGCAGCGCGGAATGTAAGGAAGGAAGATCGGCCTGCGCAGCAAATCGCCATTCAGGACCCGCCTACGCCAAGGCTACGGCGGGCAGGCAGGATAAACGAGACGCCGGCGCTACGAGGAGACTATTTACAAGAAAGGGTGGGTCACCCGCCTTTTTCATTCGGAGCTGCAAGCCCATATCGGATTGCGGCTTCAAGCGTATCGATGTTTATATCCTTGAGACATTTAAACCGGATGCAATATCCGGTCACGCTCGCCTGGCCTAGCTTCTTTCCGTACGTTTTGGCTAAGTACTTCTTATCTTTGAGACCGAGAATATAGACAGAGATTCCGGTTTTGTTTGCGCTCACACCAATTTGAAAAGACTCTCTGCTTTCTCCATTGGCATATTTTGTCGTGTGAAATCCATATCCGATCGTAGGGTTGGAAACAGTATGATTTTTGCTGTCTTTCCCATCGAAGAACCATAATTTGCATTCGGGCGACACTTGAAGTGTGAGCCGATGCAACTCTCGCAGGTCACTGCGTTTTGGTTCCGGTTGGCTGGTAATATACTTCGTGATTTGTTCTTGTACGTTCATAGGTTCTGCTCCCCGGTTGCGCGCACGAGATTATACCTGCCTGCGGCAGGCAGGTGACGCTCCGCTCGCCGGCTGGAATTTCGTGGAACGCGGCGGCACCTTGATGGTGGGGCAGGAAAATGAAAAAACTTATCTCATTAATGGCCGCGAAGTTGATGCTGCAATCCTCAGGGGTTAAAACCCCTGAGATTTCTGCCATTTATCGGCACGGCTGAAGAGCCTGCGGAAATGGTGCCAAACCACTTTCCTCAGGGGCTGAAGCGCACTGACAAGATGGCGGTTATGTCGGAGCTGAAGCTCCGACCCCCTAGCGGAGGGAGTTTTTCCGCAAACTGTGAAGCCGTGCCCTGACGCAAATCATTTGTGAGATGACTTCAAGCAAAAAGAGGCGGAGCAAGAAGCGCTGGATTGCAACGGTTAAAACCGTTTCGACTTATCCGCCGGCTGGACTGTTCAAAAAGAGTGCGCGGACAATCGCGCGCACGCTCGCGTCGCCGGAGGTCTCGCCGAAGGGGCCGGTTTCCGGGATGCGCATGCTCAACTTTTTTATCAACCGGGCCGGGCGCGGATTGAGCCCTTCGCGCCGCGCTGAACTCGAGAAAGCAAAATCCCTCCTGTCCAAAATCATCGCAAAATCCAATGCGCGCGGGGGGTGAGGCTGCGCCCGCGGCCCCAATATCGTGTCATGCGAAAACTGATCGAGGTGCAAGAAGCTACGGAGCTGATGAACGAAGCTCTGGACTGGTCGTTATTCACCTGGCTGTTTCAGAAATCCAGGGTGCGGGAAACGGCCGATTGCGCGAAAGCCGCGTTGGACCACGCGGAACGAGCAGTGAAGGCGCGCTGGAGCGGTGAAGCCAAGGCGGCCTACCAGAACCTGACGGGAAAACGAGCGAACCCTTCGCGCAAACGTCAAACCGACTCGAAGCCGGCAAAAACCGTGGACGCAGAGGTGCTGGTTCTCATCGAGCAGGTGGTTGACGCGGACACTGTGGCTGAGCGAGCGAGAATCGACGCCGAAGACACTTTTGACGAAGCAGACAGATTGTCCGACGTCCCCATGGCCCGGGAAGGATGCAGAATAGCCATTCGTTCCTGGAGCCTGCGGGAGAAAGCGATCCGCAAGGCGGAAATCGTGGCGGAGCAATCGCCTGCGACAAGAGCTTCGTAATCCCCGCGGCGCGGGCGGAAGTGTGTTGGCTCGTGCGGCGAGACTCGAGCGCTCAGCGGGAATCGGGAAGTGAATAGTCGAATTCGTAGGAGTGTTTTCCGTTGGTGATGATGACGTTCAATTTGCCGGTGAGACCCTCGAGCTGGCCGGTGCCGGAATCGGGGACCACGGTGATGGAGAGCTCAGTGGCTCCGCGAGTGAGAGTGCCGCTGTGCTGGAGGACGAAGCTTCCGGCGCGGCCGCCGAGAGTTCCGGTGACACGCTCGATGGCGACGTAGGCGCCGGAGCCTTTGGCATCCGGCCCGTCAGCGAGCATCTCGCCTTTGCCGGTGGCTTCGAGGTCGCCGTGAAATTGCTTGTCGAAGGAAAAGCGCGCGAGGGCGGGGCCTTCGGCTTTTTCTCCTTGGCTCTGCGGAATAAGCTTCACTTCAAATGTACCGGCGGCGTGAGAGGTCATGGGTGATCCTTTTGGCGCGGCGGAAGGCTGCGAATTATTTTGGGCGGAGGACGGGAAGACAAGGAGAAGTGCGAACGCAAAGGCGACAGGAAATCGAGCGGCGGCGGTGATTGCAGTTTTCATTTCGGCTCCGTGGCTTGCCGCGTCATTTTACATCTCCTTACCGTGAGATTGGAGGTGAGCGGGAAGGACCCCGGGACAGGCCGGGAGGCCTGTCCTACGGAAGCGGGAGATGGGAGGTGAGGCGGAAGGACCCGGGACAGGCCGGGAGGCCTGTCCTACGGAAGCGGAATCATTTGGCGCGGAGAAGGATTTCGCCGTGGGCGACGACTTGTTCGTTGATCGAGAGGCGGTATTTGTAGGAGCCGGGAGAGAGGCCGGGGCGGAGAGCGCCGCTCATGAGACGGACTCCGGACGGGGCCTGGAAGATATTGGAAGAAAACGGAGAGCGCTGGGGATCGAACTCGATTTTGATGTTGCCGGAGTTGGAAAACCAGACGACTTGCTCGCCGGGATCGAGCGCGAGCACTTCGGGGAGAACTCCGACGAGGACAAGTTTTTCCGCCACGCGAATTGACCCCTTAAAAATCCAGCCATGGACTTGCCCTGTCCAGCCCAAGTCGTGCGGCCTCAGGGGCTGAAGCCCAGTGAGAAACCGAGTTTTCACGTCGGAGCTGAAGCTCCGACCCCCTACTGACGCGTGAACATAGCATAGTCGCGCGGGATTTAGACAGCGGGGCCGGTGCGGACGGGAGCGCGCTTGCGGAGAACTTCCTGGACTGATTCGCGGAGGCGCGCGAGGGTGAAAGGCTTGGGCAGAACCAGGATGGCGTCGAGATCGGCGCCATAGCGGTCGGCGTCGGCAAGATTGCCGGTCATGAGAATGAAACGATCGGCGAGATCGGGAAATTGCTTGCGGATCAGGCTGTAAACTTCGAATCCGTTGCGGCCGGGCATCTTCAAATCGCACAGGACCGCATCAATATTCTCCCGGGCAAGCGCGGCGGTTGCCTGCTCGGAGTCCTGAAGCGTGGTAACGCGGCAGCCGAGCGGCTCGAGAGCTTCGGTGATCATCTCGAGAATGTCCGCTTCGTCGTCGATGACGAGCAGATGGCGCTCGTGGCATAGTCCCGCCTTTTTTTCGGGCTGAACTGGAGCCGGCACCGGCGCTTCCACGGGCTTTTGCACCGACATCGAGGGCGATTCCACGGGCGCAAGCGGCAGCGTGGCGCGGAAAGTGGATCCTTTGCCCCGCTCGCTTTCCACTTCAATCGTGCCGTTGTGCTGCTGGACGATGCCGTGAGAGACGCTGAGGCCGAGCCCGGTGCCTTTGCCCACGGTCTTGGTGGTGAAGAACGGGTCGAAGATGTGCTCGATGGCCTGCGGCTCGATGCCCGTGCCATTGTCCTTGACGGACAACCAAGCGACTGCCCCTTCGGCGCCGCAGGCGAGCCAAATATTGCCGCGTTCGCGGCACTCTTTGATGGCCTGCTCGGAGTTGAGCGCGAGATTCATCACGACTTGCAGGAGCTGGTCGGGATCGCCCAGGATCCAGACGGGATCGGCGGGGAAGGAGACGTGAAGCGAGATGTTATTGGAGCGGAGCTGATAGTCACGGAACTCCACGAAGCGCGAAAGGACGCGGCGAAGATCAATCCGGCTGCGGCGCTGGGGCGCGCGGCGCGCGAAAGCGGAGAGATTGGCCACCAGGCCGCGCAAGCGCAGAGCTTCTTCCCGGATGGCACGCAGCGGCCCCTGGAGTTCAGGTTTTGATTCCACGCGGCCGATTGCGACTTCGCTGAAGCCCAGGATGGAAGTGAGCGGATTATTGATCTCGTGAGCGACGCCGGAAACCAACTCGCCGAGCGAGGCGAGCTTGCCGGCTTGCAGAAGCTCCTTCTGCACCAATTCGAGGCTGGCGGTGCGCTCGCGGACCTTGGTTTCGAGCGAGTCGCGCATCTCGCGCAGCTCCAGGGCCATTTGGAGAAATGCACGCGTGAGCGAGCCAAGTTCAAGGCTTTCGGGGATCTCACCGCATACGTTCAAATTGCCGCGCCGGACCTCCGCCACCATGTGGCGCAAATGTTCGAGGTGGCGCCATAGATGATCTTTATGAGCGTGGCGAAACCAGACGGAGATTCCCACTGCAATAACGGCGAATCCGATGAGTAAGGCCGCCATTCCGGTGGCGAAAAATTTTCTTTCAGCTGTGAGGGCTTGGAAGCGCTTGATTTCGGTGTCCTCCAGGCGATGCAGGCCCCGTTCGATTTCTCCGGTGATATGATTCACTTCCCATAATTGCCTGTCATCATCCTTTGCGTTGTGTGGTCCCGCCATCAGGTGCGCCGTGAGGGATTGGAAACTCTCTTCGAAGCGTCGCAGGTCGTCCACCAGAATGCGATCTTCTTGAGGGAACGGAAATGCCGCGAAGCGGTCAACCGATTCTGTTAGTTCGCGGGATTCCTCCTTGAATGCTGAGGAACGCTCCTTCGTATTACGGAAATAGCCTTCCCAGAAAGCAAGCGCCATGGCTTCGTGGCTGGCGTGAAGTTGCGAGCTCAGCGCTAGGGTCGTGTGCAACTGAGTGAGCGAAAGCTCGAGGCGGCGATCAAAGGTTTGGTTCCAGTAGAGGACGACGGAAATCAGTAGAAGCGCCAGTGCGGAAGAGGCTGCCTGCATCATCCGAAACCGGCGCTCGACCGAATACGGCTTTGGCGATGCGCGTGGAGGCCGCGCGGAGGTGTTGCGGTCCGCGTGAAGTGTCGACGCACTCATTCCTGCGGTACGCTCGCACTTCGGTGCCCAAAAGGGTCGAAGCAACCCTTGTGTTTTGAGTGAGTTGAAGATGGTCCTGGAATTCGAGGGCGCTGGAGGCACCGGGAACGGAACAGCCTGTGCCAGGATGGTGCCACACAGCGGAGAAAAGCCGGCCGAGTGGAACTCGTGCGAGCCGTGGCTTTACTGCTTCGCGATTTCGGCTACCGCTGCAACGATATGGCGCGCCGAGATCCCGAATTTGTCCACCAATTCCTCCGGCTTGCCGGAGTGAGGCATTCCGGTAACAGCGAGCAGCCGCGAACGGCTCGGAGCCGCGCACGCCTCTCCCAAAGCGGCCAGAACCGCTTCACCCAGGCCGCCTTCCGGCCAGTGGTCTTCGACAGTGATGAGGCGTCCCTGGGTGGCGCGAATCTGCGCCGCCAGTGCGGCGCCATCAATCGGCTTCACGCAATAGAGATCGATCACGCGGACGGCCGTGCCCTGCGCTTTCAATTGATCGGCGGCTTTCAACGCTTCATGCAGCGTAATCCCGCCGCCGACGACAGTGGCGCTGTCCTGGGCGCTCTGGCGGAGAACCTTGAAACCGGGGATGGGGAATTTTTCTTCGGCGGTGTAAAGAACGGGCGTCTTTGGCCGGGAAGTGCGCAGATACGTGATCCCATTGCGGCGCACCAGAGTTTCAGTGAGCCGCTCGGCGGAAACGGCGTCCGAAGGGTAGAGAACCGCGGAGCCGCTCACGGCGCGGAACATGGCGATATCCTCGAGCGCCATCTGCGATGGGCCGTCCTCTCCGATCGATACGCCGCAGTGCGAACCGCAAAGGCCGAGATTGGCGCGGCTGATGGACGCCATGCGGACTTCATCGAAAGCGCGCGACTGGAAGCACGCGAAAGTGTCCACGACGGCCGACTTGTTTCGCGCGGCCAGGCCCACCGCGACGCTGATCAGATTTTGCTCGGCGATATAGCCCTGGTAAAAGCGGTCGGGATAAGCGTCGAGGAAGAGCTCGGAGAAAGTGGAGTTGTCCACGTCGCCTGACATCACCACAAGGTGCGGGTTCACGGCGCCGAGCCGCTTGAGTGCGTTGCCGTAAGCCTCGCGCGTGGCCACGCTCGCTCCCGCCGGATATGCAGGAGAGGCAGGAGCGGGGAAATCGGCGCGCCTGGGAAGGGACGTGCGGCGATAGGATTTTCCCGGATCGGGCGGGACGTCGATTGGCGGGCCGAGTTCGATGAGCGCCTGGGCAAGCATGTCTTTCGGCAGAGGCTTGCCGTGCCAACCCTGTTTCCCTGCAACCTGGCTGAAGCCGTGCCCCTTCTCGGTTCGCGCAAGGATTGCCTGCGGGCGGCCTTTAGTGGCCTTGGCGCGATCGAGCGCCGCGAGAACGGCAGCGACGTCGTGGCCGTCAATCACTTCCGTGGCCCAGCCCTGGGCCTCGAATTTGCGGCGATACACGTCCATATCGTGCTGGTACATCGTGGGCTGGCTCTGGCCGAGAGCGTTGACGTCGCCGATGGCGGTGAGATTTTCGAGCTTGTAGTAGCCGGCGAAAGCGGCGGCCTCCCACACTTGCCCCTCAGCCATTTCGCCGTCGCCGAGCAGCACATAGACGCGCGTGGGGCTCTTGTCGAGTCTTGCGCCGATGGCGAGGCCTGCGCCCACCGAAAGCCCCTGGCCAAGTGAGCCCGTGGCGGCGTCCACGCCTGGGATTTCGGGCGTGGGATGGCCTTCCAGCTCGCTTGAAAATTGGCGGAGCGTCATCAGCCGGGATTCGGGGAAGACGCCCGCTTCGGCGAGCGCGGCATATAACACCGGAGCGGCGTGGCCTTTAGAAAGCACGAAGCGGTCGTCATCCGGGGAATTCGGATTCTTGGGGTCGAATCTCATGGCGTAAAAATAGAGGCCGGCCATGATGTCTGCGGCCGACATGCACGACGTGGGATGGCCGGACCCTGCCGCAGTGGTCGCCATCATCGAGAGGACTCGCAGGCGCCGTGCCTTTTCCTTAATGGCGCTGATAGTGGAAGCCGAAGGCCCTGCGGGGGAAGTGACGCTCATGAGAGCTCCTTGGCAAGAATGGAGTGAGGGGCCATTCTACCCGTTTTGGGAATTCTCTGCGAGGCGCATCATTTGATCCTGGCCTCGCTCGAAGCGATCAAAGACGAATTGATTTTCGCGCCGCGGAAACGTAGAGTTCCCCACAAACCGGCGAGGTGAGTATGGATGCGATTTCGATCACCGTAAACGGGAAAGAGCATTCGGTGGAGGTGAGCCCGGATACTCCGCTGCTGTGGGTTCTGCGCGACACGATCGGATTGACCGGAACGAAATTTGGCTGCGGGATGGCGCTCTGCGGCGCTTGCACTGTGCACATTGATGGCGAGCCGGCGCGCTCCTGCACTACGAGAATCTCGGCAGTCGCGGGGCGAAAAATAACGACGATCGAAGGACTCTCCGCCGGCGGCCGACACCCCGTTCAGCTTGCCTGGCAAAGCGCGCAGGTGCCGCAGTGCGGGTATTGCCAGGCGGGGATGATCATGACGAGCGCCGCTCTGCTCGCAAAAAACTCCTCTCCTACGGATGCGGATATCGACGAGGCGCTCGGGGGCCACATCTGCCGCTGCGGGACGTATCAGCGCATTCGCGCGGCGATTCATCAAGCCGCCAGCCAGCCCTCCGAGCGGAAGTCCGGAGCAGGGGAGCCGCGATGAGCGCGCCAGCAAAAGATTTAGCGCGATCCACACGGCGCGAATTTCTGAAAACCGGAGCAGCCGGAGCCGCAGCCCTCGTGATCGGATTTTATGTCCCCTCGGAAGGCGAAGGCGCGGCGGCGAAATCCTTTGCTCCGAACGCTTACGTCCAAATCAAACCGAGCGGCGAAATTCGCCTTGTGATTGCGCGCTCGGAAATGGGCCAGGGGCCGCGCACTTCGCTGGCCATGATTCTTGCCGAAGAACTCGACGCCGATTGGTCGCGAGTAAAAGTCCAGCAGGCCGACCTCGATCCAAAATATGGAGACATGACCACCGGCGGAAGCTTCAGCGTGCGGTCGTCGTGGGGCCCGTTGCGCCAAGCCGGCGCGAGCGCGCGAAGCATGCTGATTACGGCTGCGGCCAACAGTTGGAGTGTTCCGCCCGGCGAATGCACCACGCGCCATAGCGCAGTCCACCACGCGGCGAGCAAGCGCCAACTTTCCTATGGCGAACTGGCGGAGAAAGCCGCTGCCCTCCCCGTTCCGAAGGATGCGCCGCTCAAGAAGACAAACGAGTACCGCATGCTGGGCAAAAAAGAAGATCGCGTCGATGGCCATCCGATCGTGGTCGGCGAAGCGCACTACGGGATCGACACGCGGCTTCCGGGAATGCTCTACGCCGCGGTGACGCGTCCTCCCACGTTCGGCGGACGCCTGAAAAGTTTCGATGCCGCGCCGGCGCTGTCGGTCGCCGGCGTGCGGAAGGTGGTGGAAGTTCGGGCCGTGGAATTGCCGCCGCTGTTTGGCGAGGAGCGCAAACCCAATTCGGGCCACCAGCATTATTTGTGGGGCGGCGTGGCGATCGTGGCAGACTCCACGTGGCAAGCCATCGCCGGCTGCCGCGCGGTGAAAGCCGAGTGGGACCAGGGGCCGGGCGCTTCCGAATCCACCGAGGAGCAGCGGGCTCAATGCGCCGCAATGGTGAAGGGGTCCGGAAAAGAACTCCGGAAAATTGGCGACCCGGAAGGAACATTCGCAAGCGCGGCGAAAAAGATCGAAGCGGAATATGAATTGCCCTTCGTGGCCCACGCCAGCATGGAGCCGATGAACTGCACTGCCTGGGTGCGCGAAGGGAAATGCGAGGTTTGGGCTCCCGTGCAAAATCCCGGGGCGATGGCGACGGCAATCGCGACCGCGCTCGGGATTCCCTCCTCCACGATTACGATCCACATCACGCTTCTGGGCGGCGGCTTCGGCAGGCGATTGAACATCGATTACGGCGTAGAAGCGGCGCTGATTTCACGCGCGGCGGGCGCGCCGGTGAAAGTCGCTTGGACGCGCGAAGACGACATGCGCCACGACTACTACCGCCCGATGAGCCACCATCGTTTGCGGGCCGGATTGGATGCGCAGAACCAGATCACGGCATGGCTGCACCATGTGGCCGCGCCGACGACGGACGGATTTTACGTCGGGGGCGACCTACCCGATATGGGAGGCACCGAGCTCGCCGGCGTGGGGCTCCCGAACGGGACGGTGCCGAATTATCTGCTGGAGCAGAGCTTTCTGCACACCGCGGTGCCGCGAGGATATTGGCGCTCGGTGGACGTGTTCTGGAACCACTTCGCGGTGCAGAGTTTCATCGATGAAGTTGCCGCCGCTTCCGGAGCTGACCCGCTCGAATTGCGGCGGCGGCTCATCGATACGAAGCAACCGCCCGCAGCCGGCGGCGATGAATCGAAGCCTGTGGACGTGAAGCGGCTTCGAGCCGTGATGGATCTGGCGGCGGAGAGGTCGGGATGGGCCGCGCCGCTTGAGGCGCGCCGTGGGCGCGGCATCGCCTCTCTTTTCGGCTGGGATAGCTACATCGCGAACGTCGCCGAGGCGACCGTGGCGAAAGACGGAAGCATTCGTGTTGACCGGATCGTAACTGCCATTGACTGCGGGCAAGTAATCAATCCGGACATGATTCGAGCCCAGATGGAAGGCGGGATCGTGTGGGGGCTCACGGCGGCGTTTTATAGCCAGATTACGGTTGAAAACGGCCAGCCCCAGCAATTCAACTTCAACGATTATCCCGTGCTTCGGATCGCCGACATGCCCCGCGTGGAAGTGCACATCATCCCGAGCCACGAATCGCCGGGCGGAGTGGGCGAGCCGACAGTTCCCTGCGTGGCGCCGGCTGTGGCCAACGCCATCTTCGCAGCCACGGGAAAGCGGCTGCGGCGATTGCCGTTCCAAACACAGGAACTGGCGCAGAGCTAGCGCCTGAAGAGCCGGCTTTCCGGCCATCATCATTTCCTCGAAGACTCCGGGCAACTCTCTCCGCGCGCGAAACGGAATTTCGAATGTCTACTCTGCTTCGTGCGCAGAGCGTTGTATAGCGGAACGGCAAGATGTACATTACGGCGCGTCTGGGCAACCCCAAGTGATTTTTGATTCGCGAAGTGAGGAGCTGACAATGAAGCGATATGTATGCCCCCTTTTAGCTGTGTCCCTGGTGTGTCTCCTGGGGCCGAGTGGTTGTGGCAAAGGGGAGACCCGGCAGGGATTTCACATCGGCGTGATCACTTCGCTCACGGGAAGCACGGCCGCTTTTGGCCAGGCGCACAAAAACGGCTACGCGGTCGCGCTCGCGGACGTGAACGCGAAAGGCGGCGTGCTCGGCAAGCAGGTGGTGCTCGATTATTACGACGACCAGAGCAAGCCTGACCAGGCGGTGCAGGGCGTCTCGAAGCTGGTGGATCAAAACCACGTATCCATGATTCTCGGGGCGTATTCGAGCGAAAACACGCGCGCGATCGTGCCGGTCGTAACGCAAAAGCAAGTGGTGCTGTTGATGCCCACCGCGACGGCCGACAACGTGATGGAAACCGGGTCGCCCTGGGCGTTTCGGATTTGCGCCGGGTCGGGAGCCTATGCGGCCACCACGCTGGATTTTCTGGAGCACAACGGCGCGCCGAAAACGATTGCGATCGTTTACGAAAACACGAATTTCGGACAGTCGAATGAAAAATCGATGCTGGACGCGGCCAAGGCGGCCGGTCTCGATGTGGCCGATACGGAGGCCTATCAGGCGAGCTCGCCGGATTACAAAGCCCTGCTCCAGCGAGTGAAATCGAAGAATCCCGAAGCCGTTTACTTCGCTTCCTATCTCCTCGACGCCAGCACTCTCATGCGGCAAGCCGAGCAAGTGGGGCTGAACCCGAAGTATTACACTTCTGCGGGCACAGGATTTGCGGCCGCCGAATTTCCCACCACAGATAAGGGCGCGGGAAAAAATGCGGAGTACACGTTTTCGGTGTCGCAATGGCTGCCTACGGCGAGATGGAACGGTTCGAAGGAATTCGACGAGGCGTTTTTCAAGAACACCGGCGCTCATCCCGCCTATCACGCCATGGAAGCGTATGCGGCGTTGATCACCGCGGCAGCCGCAATCAACGCGGCCAAGTCCGCAGACGCCACGGCGATCCGAAACTCTCTCCGGCAGATCGATTTGCCGGACACGCCGTTCGGCCCGGTGAAGTTTGACGCGCAAGGGCAGAACCAGCATCCGGTCCTGATCACGCAGGTTCTCGAAGGGCAATACAAAGTAGTGTGGCCAACCGGCGCTGCGGAAGCAAAGGCCGTAATTCCCACGCCGCCCTGGAACAAGCGCTAGCCGGATTCCGCCATCGCGCGCGCTTGCGTGTGACCGGACTGGGATTTTGAAACAAGGGAGTGCGGATTGGACGCATTTTTTTCCGCGCTGCAAGCCATTCTAAACGGCCTCTTGACCGGAGCGCTTTACGCGCTGGTGGGCATGGGCATGGCGCTGATTTTCGGCGTGATGCGCATCGTCAACTTCGCCCACGGCACCTTCCTGATGCTGGGGATGTACGCCACGTACTACATTTTCGAAAAGACGGGCCTGAATCCCTATTTCGGATTCGTGCTCGCGAGCGCTTTTCTATTTTGCCTGGGCTATTTGATTTATCGCGGCCTCATCCAGCACATGCCGGTGCATTCGGACTTCATGCAGATACTGCTCACGCTGGGCCTGGCGCTGATTTTTACAGACACGATTCAACTGACGTTCGGAGCGGACTATCACCAGCTCAATCTGCCGCTGCTGGCGAAAAACGTCCACCTGGGGCCGCAGATTTCATTGAATGCGCCGTGGCTGGTGTCGTTCGGCCTGGCGGTGGTGCTGGGAAGCGGGATGTACTGGTTCGTGATGCACACGAGAATCGGCCGCGCCGCGCGGGCGATTGCGCAGAATCGTTACGCGTCGCCGCTTGTGGGCATCAATGTCCATGCCGTACAGGCGGTTTCCTTTGGCCTGGGTGTTGCCGGCGCAGGAATTGCCGGCGGGTTGTTGCTCCCTGTTTTTTACATTTATCCGACGGTCGGCGATCAATTCACTTTGAAAGCTTTCGTCATGGTCGTCCTCGGGGGAATGGGCTCGATTCAAGGAGCGGCGGTCGCGGGGCTCGTCCTGGGCGTGGTGGAAAGCCTCACGAGTCTTTATTGGGGCAACGAATGGGCGCTGGCTGTGGATTTCGTGATTTTCCTGCTGGTCCTTTCGTTGAGGCCGGCGGGAATTTTCGGGAGCCAGCGCGTATGACGCGCTCGAAAAGTTTGATTGCGGCGGGATTGTTTGCGGTGTGTCTGCTGGTTCCGCTGGTTGTGCGCGCCGACTACAACCTGCAAGTGCTGTTTCGCGTTTTCCTCTTCGCGGCTTTGGGGCTGGCTTGGAATCTCGTAGGAGGCTACGCGGGCCAGCTTTCTCTGGGGCACGCGGCGTATTTCGGGTCCGGCGCTTATGCGATGGCGCTGCTTCCTCCTCTCGGAGTTTCGCTATGGCTCGCACTGTTCCTGGGAATCATACTGGCCATGGCATTTGCCGCGCTGATCGGAGGCGTCTCGTTCCGATTGCGCGGGCCGTATTTCGCCCTGGCGACCATCGCCTTCGCGGAAGTCCTGCGCCTGCTGGCAAAAAATCTTCCGAGCGTGACCGGTGGCGACGTGGGCATCCAGGTGCCGTCGCTTTTTGCTCATGCCATCAACCGGTCGTTTTATTTTGCCGCCGTTGTCCTGACGGCGATGGCGTTCAGCGTCACTGTTTGGGTGTCGCGATCGAAATTCGGCTACTACCTGATGGCGATTCGCGAAGACGAAGACACGGCCCTTTCCGTCGGCGTCAACACAGCGCGCACGAAGCTCAAGGCGCTTTTCCTGAGCGCCGGAATCACGGCTCTGGGCGGCGCGCTCTATGGCAGTCTTTTTCTCTTCATCGTTCCGGACCAGGTCCTTTCGCTCGATATTTCCAACGAAATCGCCATCGTGGCGATGCTCGGCGGCGCCGGGACAGTGCTGGGGCCGATTCTCGGCTCGATCATTCTGGAATCGGCTTCGGAGATTTTCAAAAACGTGTTTCATGAAGCCCACCTTCTCATTTACGGGCTTCTGCTGGTTGTCGTGGTGATGTTTTTGCCGGAAGGAATTGTGGGGACGGTGAATTCGTTGCTGGCGCGGCGGCGCGCCACTTCAGCCACAGCCGCAAAATCGCAGGCGCAACGCAATTCCGCCCCTTAGGCGAGGAATCTCATGGCTTTGCTGGAACTCCAGCGCGTGAGCAAAAAATTCGGCGGGCTCATCGCGGTGAATGACGTGTCCCTCGAGGTCGAGCGCGAAGAAGTGGCCTTTCTCGTGGGGCCCAATGGCGCAGGAAAAACCACCCTTTTCAATCTGATCGCAGGCATGCTGCACCCCGATCAAGGCGAAATTGTGTTCGAGGGAAGGGACATTTCGCACACGAGCGCCGACCGGGCTACGAAGCTCGGCATCGGCCGCACGTTTCAGCTTGTCAAGCCGTTGCGCAATCTGACCGTGCTCGAGAACGTGATGCTCGGAGCCTTCCTGCACACTTCCAGCACTGCCGTTGCCGCCCACGAAGCCGGACAGATTCTCAGGTTTCTTCAGATGGAAGATGTCGCGCATCTTCCGGCGCTGGGCATGCCGCAAGCAAAGCTCAAGCGGCTGGAAATCGCCCGCGCGCTTGCCACCAAGCCGCGGCTGATCCTGCTCGACGAAGTTGTCGCGGGGCTTTCCACGTCCGAGGCGCTCGTGCTGGCCGACTTGCTCGCGAGGCTGCGCGAATGGGGAATCTCCGCGATCGGCGGAGTCGAGCACGTGATGCAAGTGGTGATGCGGATTGCGGACCGCGTGCTGGTGCTTGACCACGGCACGATGATTGCCGAGGGCACGCCCGAGGAAGTGGTCCACATGCCGCGCGTGATCGAAGCGTATCTCGGGCCGAAGTACAAGGAATTCTCAAAATGACCGCGCCGCTGCTGGAGATGAAAAGCGTAACCGCTTTCTACAGGGATTTTCAGGCGCTCTTCGGCATCACCTTGAAGGTCCAGGCCGGCGAAATTGTCGCGCTTATCGGAGCCAATGGCGCGGGCAAGACGACCATTTTGCGCATTATTTCCGGACTCCTGCGCCCGAGCCAGGGGTCGCTGCAATTCGAAGGCGAGGATATCTCGAAGGTTCCGCCCCACCAGACCGTCGAACGCGGAATCAGCCACGTGCCTGAAGCCCGGCAGCTTTTCCCTCACATGAGCGTGGAAGAAAATCTCGCGCTGGGCGCTTACATTTCGCGCTGCCGCTCCAAGCAAAAGGAACTGATGGAGCAGCAGTTTGAATTTTTTCCCCGCTTGAAGGAGCGGCGCAAGCAAATGGCCGGCACGCTTTCCGGGGGCGAGCAGCAAATGGTGGCGATCGCACGCGCGCTGATGGCCCAGCCGACGCTGCTCCTGCTCGACGAGCCTTCGCTCGGCCTCGCGCCGAAAATTGCCGAGGAGGTTTTGGGGCGCGTTCAGGAAATCGGCCGGAGCGGCGTCACCGTTCTGCTCGTCGAACAAAACGTGGTGGACGGACTGAGCATTTCGGGCCGCAGCTATGTGGTGGAGAACGGCTCGATTACGCTCGAAGGAAGCTCCAAAGATTTGCTCGCCAACGAAAAGGTCCGCACGGCCTATCTGGGACTTTGACCGCTGCCTTCTAGCTCCCGTGAGCCAGCAATTCATCGGCCACCAGCGCGACCTGCACCATCTGCGCCACGTCGTGAACGCGCACGATGTGTGCGCCCTGCAAAATGCTCGCAGCCACGGTGGCGGCGGTTCCCCAGGCGCGCTCTTTTTCCGGCGCACCGCCGAGCGCGCGGCCGATGAACGTCTTGCGCGAAGTGCCGATCAGCAGCGGAAACTCAAGACGCGCGAGATCGGGCAGCCGGGCGATGAGCTCGAAATTCTGTTCGTAGCTTTTCCCAAAACCAATTCCCGGATCGATCACGATTCGCGATTTCGATATGCCGGTGCTCTCGGCCAGGGCTGAAGCTTTCTTGAGTCCGCTGATCACATCGCTCAGCGCGTTCTTCGCAAACGGCATTTTCTGCATCCGGCGCGGTTCTCCGCGCATGTGCATCAGGATGAGCGCCAGCTTTCGCCGCCGCACGGTTTCGGCAATACGCGGATCGTTTCGCAGCGCGGTGACGTCGTTGATGATATCGGCGCCTGCTTCCGCCGCAGCTTCCGCCACTTCGGATTTGCTCGTATCGATCGAAATCGGAATCTGAATCTTGCCGCGAATTTCATGGAGCACGGGCAGGACGCGGCGGATTTCTTCCTCGGCGGGAATCCCTTCGGACCCGGGGCGCGTCGATTCGCCGCCGATATCGAGAATGTGGGCGCCCTCGCGTTCGATTTCGAGCGCGCGTTCGACGGCCTTGTCTGGATCGAGAAAATCCCCGCCATCGGAGAAGCTGTCGGGCGTCACATTGAGCGCGCCCATTACAAGCGTTCGTTTGCCAAGCGTGAGGGTTCTTGACGGCAGCCGCAGCGTGAATTGTCTCCGCCGGAACATGGCCCGCTATTGAATCACGCTTCGCGCGAAATGCTACTGAGATCTGAGATCGCCTCGGAACAGATTTCTAGGGGAAATTGGGATCCCCCACCCAAGCAGGCAAGTTGTCTTGAGCAATGCCACTCCGCACGACCTGAAGCATCTCCTCGTTGAATGGAACTACTCCACAGGGTTCTTCTAAAATCGGGACGTCACCGCGCGGCTGGGGATTTTGATCAAACAGAATGATGACCGGGGATCCCGGCCTTACCTGGGATACGTCGTTGAGCGGCGCAATCGCGATGCTCTCCACAACCCCTAGGTTCTGTGTCGATCCGATCTCCCAAAACGCTGATCTTTTTAGAGGCGTGACCAAACGGACCTTCAAGAGACGGCAGCCCGCGCATTCACTGTCGGAGCGGTTACCTACGACGTCCACGATTGCCGCGTCTGCCGCGTCGCGGCTTAAGGTCGCAACACCTCGTGCGGTGCATGCGGCCACGGACTCCCCTCCAGGCCGCGCATCCATGGCCACCTGCGCCATCGCCGCCGGCATGATGTCGTCCTTGGTTCGGCAGGGCGACCACCGGGTGAGACAATCAAAATTAATCGTAGCGATTCGCCGCATGTCCTGAGGACTTATGTACGGCGTGTACTCGACCGTCAGCGCAACGCAGCCTGTACACCCACCCGGCCATCGAATTGCGTAGTCAGGGTGGGCGATTGTATAGACCAGACGGACTGCGTCAGCCCGTGGGACCGCCACAATCGCGGCGTCGAGACTGTATCCGGCATATCCTCCGTTGGCATTTACATATGGTGGCACGTCGGCATAGAACCAGAATGAGGCCTTCGAAACAATTCCGTCGGCCACCGAGATGGAAGCTTGAGTACCGGCAATCCGGCTCCCTGCGATTCGGTAGAGGGAAGCTACCCAGGCATCCCACCCAGCATGCGCGGGACTGATTCCCCAATCCAACAGTTTGATCAAGAAGCGGCACTGCTTTTGGCTGCATGGGCCATCGTAGGAGCTCCAATCACGCCAGCGAGCGTGGACTGCTTCGGCATCCGCGTACGTGCTTTGCCGCACCCGTAGGGATTGCATGTCGCCCAGAAGACGCTCAGCGCGACGCCGGAGAATGTGTTGTTCAATGTGGACAGCGGAAAGCAGCGAAAGGTATGCCACGACAAGTACAAACGCTATATACGTGAGGTAGCGGGTCCCGATGCGCAGGCTACCCATATTCGTATTAGACACCAAATGCACAAAGCTGTTCGGGCAAATAGGCGCTCTGCAGCGTAACTGCACTCATCGGAGGACAATATTAATTTAAGGCGCAGGAATGTAATACGCGGCGCGATGAATTACGCTCGCGGCAGGATGCCCGGCAACCTCGACGCGCAATTGGTGCCATCCCGGCTTGCCTGCAGAAGCGCGGCCGGCGGCAGGATAGTAGCCGAGCGTGTACTCCACGCCGATTCTCTGCGCGATCCGGCGGAAGACGTCGCCGAGCGATTCGGCTTCGCGCAAAAAATAAATTTGGCCGCCCGAACGCCGCACCAATTCCGCAAGATAAAGCGTGTAAGCCGGAATGTTCCATTCGCGAGCGGCCGGCGCGAGCAGAGTTTTGTCCCGATGCAATGCGAGCCATTCGGGCGTCATCGTCTTCGGACGATTCTCCGTCGATACGGCGAAAATTTGAATGTCGGCCGACGCGAGCCTTCGCACCACGTCGTCAAACGTGAGGCGGTTGTCCGGCGCGCCGGGGTGCGGGGAAGCGCTGGCAGGGTCGAGCGTAAGCCCGAGGCCGCTATCCTGGCCGTCGGTGAGCAGGATGATCGCTTTGCGTCCCTCACGGCTTCCAAGGAACACTTTCGCGGACGTGAGATAGACGGCCTGATAGATGTTCGAGCCTCCCACGTCGCCCAGCAACTCGCGCACGTCCACGCGGGCGACGGCGCGATTGATCAGCTCGTGATCGATTGAAAAGTCGAGCTGTTCGTAGGTGTGCGCGGAAAAATCCACCACGGCCACCTGGTCGGCGGGGGCAAGCCCCGCGATCAAAGCGCGAGCGGCGCGTTTCATCTCTTCGGAATCGCGCAGCACGCTTGGGCTTGCATCGATCACGAGCGCGATGCTCGCGGGCTCTACTGAAACATCGAAATAAGCGATGGACTGCTCGGCGCCGTCATCGTAAACGCGAAAATCGGCGCGCTTGAGTCCGCGGATCGCGGCGCCGCCGGCATCGTGGACGCTGCACGTGACCGGGACCATTTGCGTGGTCACGCGAATGGCTCCCGCCGCACCGCCCGGATCGCTCGCCGCAACCGGATTGAGCTCTCCCGTTGCCGGATCGCGATGCCATGTGACGCCAGCATCGAGTTGGCGCGGCTTCGGCAATTTGGACTTCTGGGCGAGGGCTGTGCCGGCGCAAGGGAACGTCAAAGCAGCCAACAGACAGGCGGTGCGAATAGAAAGCCTACAAACGATGGGCATCGGATGGAAAAAACTCAATCGAGATCGAAATCGCGAAGGGGCTTTTCGACGGGCGCGTCTTTGGCTTTCTTGAGCCCTTCGGCGAATTTTCGGGCGAGGACGTCTTCTTTCATTTTTTCCGCTTCCACCGAAGCGCGGAACTTCGCCTCCACGGCTTCCGTTTGCTCGCGCAGAAGTTTTGCAGTGTCGTCGAGGTCCACTGACGGAGGCGGCTTCGGGGGCGGAACGTGCGAAAGCACGACGCCGATCTCGCGATCGACGGTCAGCTTCGCCTGGCAGCAAGGGCAAGCCACCTGAAAGCTGCCGCTGGGCTTCTTCGCCATGCCGCTATCTTACGCCAATTTGTAATGCTGTGCGTAATCGCCGCGGATGCAGAATGAGGCGAAGGAAAACAAAAAAGGCGTCCTAGCGATTAGCCAGGACGCCTATAAAATTTTCCGAATCGAGCCGCGAATTATGCCGGCGCGGGCTTTTCGCCCTTGGCAAGGCCGGGGATCGGGCGCGGCTCGGGGCGCAGCGTGAGCTGCGGCTCTTTCGCCGGCACGGGCGGAGCTGCGGGAGGCGGCGGCGCGGGCTTTTCCGGCAGCGGCTTGCCTTCGATCAAGAGCTTCAGCTCGGTGGCGTCCAGCACCTCGCGGTCGAGCAGGGCTTGCGCCACGCGCTCGAGAGCATCGCGATGCGTTTCGAGGATGTTGCGCGCTTTCGTGTAGCCGTTCGTGACGATGTTGCGGACTTCCTCGTCGATCTTGATGGCCGTGTCTTCGGAATAGTCGCGGTGCTGCGCGATTTCGCGCCCGAGGAAGATCGCTTCTTCTTTCTTGCCGAACGTCAGCGGGCCGAGCGGGCTCATGCCCCACTCGCACACCATCTGCCGCGCGATTTCGGTGGCGCGTTCGATATCGTTGCCGGCGCCGGTGGTGAGGTGATTGAGGAAGATCTCTTCGGCCGCGCGGCCGCCCATCAAGACGGCGAGCTGCGATTCAAGGAACTCTTTCGTGTAGGTGTGCTTATCGTCGATGGGCAACTGCATGGTGACGCCCAGAGCCATGCCGCGTGGAATGATGGTCACTTTGTGGAGAGGATCCGCGCCGGGCGTCATGGCGGCAACCAGAGCGTGGCCGGCCTCGTGATAAGCCGTGTTGCGCTTCTCCTCTTCGGACAAAATCATGGACTTGCGCTCGACGCCCATCAGGACTTTGTCCTTGGACATCTCGAAATCCGCCATGGTGACGAATTTGCGGTTTTGCCGGGCGGCCCACAGCGCCGATTCGTTCACCAGGTTGGCGAGGTCCGCGCCGGAAAATCCGGGCGTGCCGCGCGCAATGACGGAAAGATCCACGTCTTCGGCCAGCGGCACTTTGCGAGTATGCACGCGCAGAATTTCTTCGCGGCCTTTCACGTCGGGCCGCGGCACCACCACGCGGCGGTCGAAACGGCCCGGGCGAAGCAGAGCCGGATCAAGCACGTCGGGGCGGTTCGTGGCAGCGATGAGGATCACGCCTTCATTCGATTCGAATCCGTCCATCTCGACAAGCAGCGCGTTCAAGGTCTGTTCGCGCTCGTCGTGCCCGCCGCCGAGGCCGGCGCCGCGATGGCGCCCCACGGCGTCAATTTCGTCGATGAAGATAATGCACGGCGCGTTCTTCTTTCCTTGCTCGAACAGGTCGCGCACGCGGCTTGCGCCGACGCCCACGAACATCTCCACAAAGTCCGAGCCCGAAATCGAGAAGAATGGAACGTTTGCTTCGCCGGCAATCGCCCGGGCGAGCAGGGTCTTGCCCGTTCCCGGAGGCCCGACGAGAAGCACGCCCTTGGGAATGCGCCCGCCGAGTTTCTGGAATTTCTGGGGGTCCTTCAGAAAGTCGATGATTTCGTACAGCTCCTCTTTCGGCTCGTCGATTCCGGCGACGTCTTTGAAGGTGGCTTTCTTCTGCTGGGCCGTGAGGAGCCGCGCGCGGGACTTTCCGAAGCTCAGCGCTTTATTTCCGCCTGCCTGCATCTGCTTCATCATGAAAATCCAGAATGCGATGAGCAGGATCAGGGGGGCGAAATTCACCATGAAGGTGAGCCAATCCGCGTTTTTCACTTCCTTGTAGTTGTAGCGGACGCCTTTTTCCTGGAGGGCTTTGGTGATATCGGGAATCGCGGTGTTGGCGACGATGACGCCCTTGAATTTTCCGTTGTCGGTGTACTCGCCCTGGAGTTCGGCGCTATTCGGCGAGAGATAAATCGTGACTTCCTTCACGCCGCCGCTTTGCACCTTGGCGACGAAGGCCGTGTACTGCGGCTCATCCTCGTGCGCCGATTGCCCGCCGGTGGAAGCCATCTTCCACAAAACGACCGCCAGCAAAATCATCAAGAGCCAAAACAAAATTGTCCGGACTGTGGAGTTCACCGTCTTACCTCGCCCTCTGGATCCTTGCCCCTTCTATGCTGCTTTTCCTGCTTGCCAGGTGCCGTCAATCCCACGTACGGCAGATTCCGATAGAGCCCGCGCCGCCCGCTCAGGCCATAACCCACCCAATATTTAGATGCGCCGGAGAAGCCGGTGTATGCTGGCTCCAAATTCACCTTGCGGGCTTCCCGCTTATCGATCAGCACGGCCAGCCGCAGCGAGCGCGGCCGCCCTTCTTCGAGCCGTTTCAGCAAAAAATCCTGCGTCACGCCGGTGCTGATCAGCGCGTCCACCACGAGCACGTGGCGCCCGCGCAGTTCCGGCGGCGCGCTGAAAAAAACTTCGCGGCGAAAATAGCCGCCCATCCGCACGTCGCGCAATTCCGCCCGGACGAAATGGCAAACCACCGGCCGCGAAATCTGGCGAATCAAATCGGCCGCGAACAAAAACGAATCTTCAAGCACCACCACCACGTCCAGCGTGCGGCCCGCGTAATCCTGCGAGATGGAGCGTCCCATCTGCCCCACTCGCTTGGCGAGCCGTTGCCGCGAGAACGCAACCTTCATCGGCGCTTCAGAGGCGGTCTTCCTCAATCACCACTCCGGCTCGCGTTCCCTCGCGGGCGCAGAACTCCTCGGCGGGGGGCATTCCCCGTGCCCAAATCACTCGCCCGTCACATTCGAGCACGGGCCAGCGCGCGCGCTCCCGGCTCGGAACCCGGCCAGCCAAAAACATCTCCTTCAGTTTCCGGGGCTGGCGACGTCCACGCGGCCGGTAGGCGTCGCCCGGCCTCCAGTTCCGCAAAATCAAAGGATTGCGGAGCAGGTCAGCGTCGAGGGCTTCGCCGTCGCTTTTAGTGTCGCGCTGTGTTCCGGGCCAGTCAATCACTTTCAGGCGGATGCAGCTCCCGAGTTCCGGAATGGAAACAGTGGCCGCGCCGCGGCGCGGAAGGCTCACAATGTATTGATACGCTTCCGCTTGAGACCAGGTTCCTCCGCTTTGGGTGGCCTCGCTCTCTGCAGCCGCTGCGGAAAAAATCAGGTCGCCGAACGCTCGCTCAACGCTAATTCCGCCGGGCAGCTCGATTCGATGGCCACTGGCGGATCGGGTAGCGAGGTGAATTACGTGTTCCACGTGCCGGGAGCTGAGCCCGCGGAGCTCTCCGCGCACCCCTTCATAAAGACGGCGAATCAACCGCTCGGTGAGGGCGCGAAACGCCGCCGGCACCGTCCCCTCGTCCGCGGCTTCCTTTTGAGACCTGGTCAGCGGCAAGGGGAAGAGCAGATCGTGAATCGCGATCTTCACCTCGCAAGGGCCTGATTTGGCGCAAGCTCGATAGCGATCTTCAACCAGCTCGTTCCAGAAGGTCTCCTCTTCCCGGGCGAATCGAGCGAGATCGCACAAGTGGCTCACGATCGCCGGGGAGAAATCGCGCTCGATCATAGGCAAGAGCTGCTCGCGGATTCGCGCACGCGTTCGGCTCAGGTCGCGGTTTGTGGAATCTTCCCGCCAGCTTTCTCCGCGAGAATTCAGGTATTCGCGCAGTTCCCTCCGCCGCACGCCAAGCAAAGGCCGCACCATCGCGCCTACAACCGGATGAATTCCGCCAAGACCGGTTGGCCCGGTTCCGCGGATCAGGTGGGCGATTAAAGTTTCCGCCTGATCATCCGCCGTGTGCGCTACGGCGACGCGCGTGGCTCGCCCCTCGTTCACCAGGCGCTGGAAGAAAGCGTACCGCAGCCGGCGCGACGCGTCCTCGAGATTCCAGCCGTGCTCGCGCGCGGCTGCCGCTACGTCCTGGTGCTCGAGCATGAATTCATGCCCGCTTCGTTGCGCAAGCTCGCGCACGAACTCGGCATCCGCGCTTGATTCCGCGCCCCGCAGCGAGTGATCGAAATGAGCGACACTCAACGTAATGCCGAGCTCGCCGCGCAAACTCTCGAGCAGCCGCAACAGCGCCACCGAATCCGCTCCGCCGGAGACCGCGACGGCCACACGATCTCCCGGAATCAGCGTCCGCGAGTCGCGGATGGCGGAAAGGACGTGTTGTTCCAATTGAGTGTGCATCGGCGCGTTCCGGCGGCCCGTGCACCAGGCTGCTTCTATGTTAGCAGCCGTGGAAACCGAGGTCGAGACGTGCTTTCATCGGCTTGACTTTGGCTGGGAATTGTGCGATTAAAGCCGGTCCGCGATTTGTTGCGAGAAGAGATCGCGGCTGTATGAGATGCGCCGGTCGAGCGCCACGGCCGCGAAATACGAGCAACTCCTCCGCTCCTGCTCCACCCACGCTGCCACGCTCGGGATCACGGGACGCGTCAGGCGCCCGACAAAGTAGAGCAAGCCGTAGTAAGTGCCTACGGCGCGAATCTCGGCCTGATCGTCCGCGCGCTCCGGGCACAGCCGCACCAATTGGAGCAGCCGGTCGAAATCGTCCGCGCCGACGTTTTCGTTTGCAATTCCCGTCACTTCGCGAACCCGGTCGGACAATTCAACCTTCCGGCTGGAAGCCAGAATCGAGCGGCAGTAAGAGACGAAGAACTGGAGGAAGGCCGCCAGCGAGATGACGCAAATGAGCGCAGCAATCATCGCGCCTTCACCGCCAATCGCGCGGTCGCCAGACGCGCTTCCTCCGGGACTTTCACAAACGTAAAGCCCCAGGCCAGGGGCAGCCAGAGTCCGATTACCGGAGGCACCCAACGCAGCACCGATGGCTGAAGCACGGGGAAGAGATTTCGCAACGCGTACGTCCCTGCGGTCGCGCTGAAATACACACCCAGCGCGAGGACAAGCTGGACGAGTCTGGTACGCGTCTCGCGCAGCTTCAGGATGGCGCCCCACAGCAGGTACGTCAGCACGACGCCGACAAAACGGAGATTCTGGTTTAGTTGCACGACGAACCGGCTCGTGAGGTGGTCGCGATTCTGATGGACCACAGCGTAGGAAAACAAGGCGGTCAAAGTGAGCAGCAGCACAGCTGCGCCGCGGATCTGCCGGCTCACGCCCATCTCTTCGAAAACCTGGAGATAGAAAGTGATGATGACCCAGAACATCAGAATCGTAAGAACGCTTTCGGAGTAGTAGTAGTAGTAAAAGTAGGTGCTTGAATTAAACCCGAAGTTCCGCAGGCAATAGTAGAGCCCCAAAGTTACCAGGGCATCGCACAAGAGATAGAAAAGTAAGGGAATATAGCGGGCGAAAGCTCTGCGGTGAATTGCGCACACCACCACCGCGATTTCCGCCAGGAAACCTACCAACCAGAGCGCATAATCAAGCGGACCAGGCATTCATCCTTATTTCTGAGGCCTGGCCCCCAATTGCCCCCGTTGCCGGGAGTTTTACCCCGTCACTACCAGGGAGACGGCGGCATGGGTGCCGTCGTCAACCAGGGTGAAGGAGGCATTGGAGCCGTGGTCGCTGTGAGCCACGGGGACGGCGGCATTGGGGCCGTCGTCATGGCCGAGATCGAGTGGGCCGTTAAAGCCTTCAGCCCCATCGCGCCCGTCAGGACGAGCAGCACCAAAACCACTACAACCAACCACCTAGACATGGGCCCCTCCGAGTAGGGAAACCACTACGCGGCGGAGTCTATAGGTGGTCCGCTGCCGTCAAGAGGAAAATTTTAGGGATGTGTGTCCAAACGGTACACACCCCTTCCTCTTCGGCTCAGCAAGAGCCTCTTCGAATTGTCGGGCGCAGGGTACCCGGCCGGATCGCAGGCGGTCAATGTTACTTCGGTACTACGACGGGAGCGCTCGCTTTTTGTTCGCCCAGAAGAATTCGTCGGCGCTGTGTTTCGGTCCGGTACACTGGGCCGCGCTCGATTCGCAAGTCTTGACACTCAATCGAGGCAGACCGTAGCATCAATTGCAGCCGCTGTGCCGGCGTAGCTCAGTGGTAGAGCGAGGGTCTCATAATCCCTAGGCCGTGGGTTCGATTCCCCCCGCCGGCACCATTCCCGCTGTCATTGCCATATTTCCGAGAAAGTGTGGATTCCGCACTCGAGTTTTTTCCCTTCCCAGCGGCCGGAGCGAGGGTTGCCGGGGTCTGCGGGGAGCACGGTGCACGGCTCGCAACCGATGCTCAAATACCCGCGGTCATACTGGGGCAGGTAGGGCAGGCGATTCGCGCTCGTGTATTCCCACACTTCCGCCCAGGTCCAGTCGGCGAGAGGATTCACTTTCAGCACTTCGCGTCCTGAGGGCAGCCGGTGGCGTTCGGTCTTCCGCAGGTTCCTCCGCGTCGGCGACTGCTCGCGGCGGAGTCCCGTGAACCAGATCTTGTAGGCATCCAGCGCCCGCATCAGCGGCTCGACTTTGCGCAGTTGGCAGCACCGCGCGGGATCGTCCTGGTACAGCACGCCCAGCTCGGTCTCTTGTTGCCCGACTGATTTCACAGGCGTCAGGTTGACCAGATTCAAATTCCAATCCCGCGCCAGGCGATCGCGGAATTCGAGGGTTTCCGGGAAGTGATAACCTGTGTCCAAAAAAAGAACCGGAATTCGCGGAAGCCATTTTCGCAGCATGTGCAGTACGATGATCCCTTCCGCTTGAAAACTGCAGGTGATGCAGGCGGCCGAATTCGGCCGCGCTCTTAAAATTGCGCTGCCCACCTGTTCCGCGCCGCATTGCTCGAGTTCTTGCTGCTCCCCTTGCCGCTGGATTTGCATTTCGTTCATCGCTTTTCCCCGTGCTCCCCAGATTTGCGCGCAAAACAAAAAACCCACCGACCAGTTCATCTGGCGGTGGGCTTCAGTGCTGCTTCGCTGTTTCTAGTTTTCTAGATTGCGAGCCCCTCGGCGCCAGACAACACGAATGCGCAGCCGCAACAACAGCTTCGGCACTCGGTCGTCCAGTTGAGAGGCGTTGCCATCCGCAGTAGATTAGCAAGGAACTCGCCTGGAATGCAACCGCAGCACGCGCGAAGCTGGTTCCCGCGATGGACCAACAATTGACCCGGAACGGGAATTTCGGGCACAGTAATTCCGACCGTTAGCGAGGTGAATATGGCAACTCAGTGCTCGCATTTGGATCAGATCCGGCCCGTAAAGCCCGGCTCGAAAGGCTGCGAAGAGTGTCTAAAGATGGGTGACACCTGGGTCCATCTCCGCATGTGTCTTTCTTGCGGCCATGTGGGCTGCTGCGACTCCTCGAAAAACAAGCACGCCACCCGCCATTTTCACACTTTGAAGCACCCCATCATGCGTTCGATTGAGCCCGGCGAGTCATGGAAGTGGTGCTACATCGACGAGCTGGGCTGGGAATAGAAAGCGGCAGATGCGCGGCACTGTCCGGTCTGAGGCAAGCAGCATGACGCGAGCACTGATTGGCGCACTGGGGCTGATTCTAGCTCTTCTAGCCGTGGGTCCGGCTCGGGCGCAAAGCCCGGCGGAGGGCAGCCAGCGATTTGCGGAACTCGGCGACCTCCAGCTGCGCAGTGGCAGCGTGATTCATGATTTCCGCCTCGGCTACCGCACCCTGGGCAAGCTCAATGCGGACAAATCGAACGCCGTGCTCTGGCCGACATGGCTTGGCGGACGCACAGAAGATTTGCTGGGGTTCGTGGGGCCGGGCAAAGTGGTGGACAGCGGCAGGTATTTCGTGGTGCTGGTGGACTCGATCGGCAACGGCGTTACCTCGTCCCCCTCCAACAGCAGAACTCAGCGATGGATGAAGTTTCCCGAGTTCACGATTCGCGACATGGTCGAAGCGGAGCGGCGGCTCGCGACCGATACACTGCACCTGACGCACTTCAAGGCGGTGATGGGAGTTTCGATGGGAGGAATGCAGGCGTTTGAGTGGGCCGTGGCGTACCCGGATTTCATGGACGTGGCGATTCCGATGGCGGGGTCGCCGCAATCCACTTCCTACGACAAGCTGCAGTGGACCGCGATGATCGATGCAGTCGAACTCGATCCCGCGTGGAACAACGGCAACCCTACCGGATCGATGAAGCGCGGGCTCGAGGTGCTGCAAGAGATTGCGTCCATGAACCTGACGTCGCCGGAATACCGCGTGCAGGAAACGCCGCCGGAACAATTCGAGGCGTTTCTGGCGGAAACGCGAAGGGACGCAGACGGAGACGGCGGAACGGCGAGCGACGCGATCCGGCAGCGCCAGGCGATCATGGCGCTGGATATTCCGGGAGAGTTCGGCATTTCGATGGAGCAGGCGGCGAAGCGGGTGCGCGCGAAGATGCTGGTGATCGTGTCGCCCCAGGATCATCACGTGAATCCGATCCCCGCGGAAAAATTCGCGCAGGCCATCGGCGCGCCGGTCATCCTTCTAGATTCGCCGTGCGGGCACTTGGCGTTCACGTGCATCTCGGTCGGGCCGATCGTCGCGCAATTTCTGGCGGATCCCGCTTCCGTGCGCAGCATGACGCTGCACGATACGGTTCACTCCTCCGCCGACAAGCGCTAGCGCCCCGGCCCCGAATTCATCTCTTCTTCTCAGCCGTGTGCGATTCCGCTATCCTTGTCGGCTTATGCTGGACCTCGGATACGTGCGAGAGCACCTCGATGTGATCGAGAAAATGGCGCGCGACCGCGGCATCACCCTCGATCTCGCCCCCTTTCGCGAGATCGATGCGGAGCGGCGAAAGACCATCAAAGTGACCGAGGATCTCAAGGCCGCTCGAAACAAGACGAGCGACGAAATCGCCCGGCTGAAAAGATCTTCCGAGCAAATGAAAGCCGCGGACCCCGCGCAGTCCAAGGCCATGAAGGCGCAGGCAAACGCTTTGATCGACCAAATGAAAGGCGTCTCGGAAGACATCAAGCGCTTCGACGAGCGCATCTCCGACCTGGACGAGCGACTGAAGCAGTTTCTGCTGAGTGTGCCGAACATCCCGCACTCGAGCGTCCCGGTCGGAAAAGGCGCGGCAGACAACGTCGAAGTCCGGCGATGGGGCTCGCCGCCGAAATTCGATTTCACTCCGCGGCCGCATTGGGAAATCGGCGAAGCTGCGGGGATTCTCGATTTCGAAGCCGCCGTGAAAATGGCGGGCGCGCGCTTCGCGGTTTATAAGGGACTCGGGGCGCGGCTCGAGCGGGCGCTCGCGAATTTTTTTCTCGACCTGCACACGCGCGAGCACGGCTACACGGAAATTCTGCCGCCGTTTTTGGTCAATACCGCGTCGCTGACCGGCGTGGGCCAGCTCCCGAAATTTGCCGCCGATATGTTTCACATCGAAGGAACCGATTTCTGGCTCACGCCCACCAGCGAAGTGGAGCTCATGAGCCTGCATCGCGAAGAAACGCTCGATGGCGACGCGCTCCCACTTCGAGTCTGTGCGTGGACCGCATGCTTCCGCTCCGAGGCGGGGGCCGCAGGAAAAGACACGCGCGGAATCAAACGCCAGCACCAGTTTCAGAAAGTCGAGATGTTCAAATTCACGCGGCCGGAGCAAAGCTACGACGAGCTCGAATCGCTCGTGCGCAACGCCGAAGCCATCCTCCAGCGGCTTGGCCTTCATCACCGCGTCGTGCAGCTCTGCACTGCCGACATGGGATTCGCTTCCGCCAAAACTTATGACGTGGAAGTTTGGCTGCCTTCGTCGCGCGAGTTCATGGAGATTTCTTCTTGCTCGAATTGCGAGGCGTTTCAGGCGCGCCGCTCGGGCATCCGCTTCAAGCCAAAGAGTGGAAAAAGTGAATTCCTGCACACGTTGAATGGTTCAGGACTGGCCGTGGGGCGCACCTGGATCGCCATCGTTGAAAATTATCAGCAAGCCGACGGGTCGATCCTGATCCCCGAAGCCCTCCGGCCCTACATGGGCGTGGAAAGAATCGGAAAATAGAAAACCGAAACTCGAAATTCGAAAACCGACATCCTGGCGCCAGCCGTGTTCCACTGGGGCCGCTTTCTCTCGTAGGGGCACGGCATGCCGTGCCCGCTTCTGCCAAAGCACTTCCTCGACCTTCTGAATCACTTCTTCGAGTTTCGAATTTCGATTTTCGAATTACGAGACAGGGCCGACGAACACTTTGGGCCCGGTTGGTTGGGGCATGCCGCCGGCGGGCTCGAGCGTCACGGCGAAGGCCTTTGCAGTGACACCCGCAGGAACTTTCGTCATCCAGTGAGCTTCATCGCTGGTGGCGGGATTGAACACGCCGGCGCTGATGGGAGCGCCCTCCATTGGAACAACCCATAGTTGGTAGCTCTTGTCCGAAGGCGGCGGGTCGATCCAGCCGTCGTACATCAGCTCGCCCATCTTTGCGTTGTACATCACGCTCACGGCTCCCTTCGGCATTCCGGGCATCGGCTCGAGCGAAACGGTGACCGTGTCTTTGGCGCTGAGGAGGTGCGCAAGGTGGCCGTTCTCCTCAATTTGCCTCTGCTGCCTCTGGACACTCGCCCGCAAACCCTCCAGTTGCTTGCCCAGGCGGACGTTCTGAACCCAGAGAAGACCCGCGGTCACCAGCAGGGCCGCGAATGCCGGCGCGAAGAACCAGTCCCATCGCCGCGCCGCAGGCGAGCCGCCGGGGCGTGTGTCTCTCGCGCCCCGCGCAGGAAGGGTCTCGGAGCGGCTCGGCGCCGCGCTTGTGGCGCCCGCACGAATCTGCCGCAGCAATTGCTCCCGCGCTTGCACTGAGGGTGGGACAAGCGGCGCGGAAAGTCCGAGCGCTGCGATGCGTCCCTGCGCTTCGGCGAGCTTGCGCTTGCAATCGGCGCACGAAAGCAGGTGCGATTCGACCGCGGCTTTCTCGTCCGCATCGAGCGCGCCGAGAGCGTAGAGATCGAAATCTTCTTCGCGAGTGATGTGCCCGTTCATGGCTGCAAATTCCGCTTCAAAGTTTCCACGGCCGAGCGCAACCGCGTCTTCACCGTGCCGAGCGGATCGCCCGTTCGCTGCGCGATTTCGCTGTGCGTCATGCCTTCGAAATATGCAAGCTCGATCGCGGTGCGCTGCTCGGCCGGCAGATCTCCGAGCGCGCGCGTCACTTTTTCCATCAATTGCCGCTGCGCCACGGCGCTTTCGAGATTGAACGGGAGCACGACCGTGTTTTCGAGGATTTCATCGCCCGCCGCGGGATTTCTGCGCCGCAACCGCGAGATCGCGCGGTTGCGCGCGATTACCAGCAGCCACCCCGGCAGCGAGCCGCGGGCCGGATCATATTGCGCGGCTGTCCGCCAGAGCTGGTAGAAAATGTCCTGCAAAATTTCCTCCGCCGCCTGCGTATCGCGCAGGATCCGGTTCAGCACGGACGATAGCATCGCTGCGTAGCGGTCATACAGCGCCGCCAAAGCCGATTCGTCGCGCGCGACGATTCGCTCGATGAGCGCCGCGTTCGTGGGCGTCAACTGCGCTCCCGTCTCCGAGTTCACGAGGTTCAGGTGGCTCCATTCATCAGGTACGCGAAATCCGCAATCTCCGGATTGTCGGCTCTCCGGAAACGCGGCCTTCGCGGGACGGCCGAGGACGAATCCGCGCAGAGTAACTCGCCGGGATGCACGGGGTCAACGGCGTTGCGCGAGGCCTCATGGCCGGGGGGCGTTCGGCAGAGGGCGGAATTGACCTGTCCGGGCTAATCTCAGCTAAGTCTTGTATTGTGAATATGTTGCAGACTCTTTGCTTGGATACTCGGCTTGAATCGCCGTTCCGGACCGGAACGGCAGGCTTTCGCTGATCCGTAGTTTTGATTGACTTCCGTGCGGGCTTGAATAAACTTCGACTCGCGCCAGACTCACGGCGCCAGCAGGGCCCAACCTTATCCGCTAAACGAAGGCAAGCGCGGCTTTCGTCACGCCAGGAGGAATGAACGATGGCCACCATTGCCAAAGCCGCTCCCCAGCCAATGCCGCGCATTGCCCCGCGCGAAGATCTGAATCCCTACCGCATTTCGCAAATCCAGTTCGATATCGCCGCGGAGTATTTGAAGCTCGATCCGGGGCTCCGCCAGATCCTGCGCACGCCGAAGCGCATCATGGAAGTGTCCGTGCCGACGAAGATGGACAACGGACAGGTGAAAGTTTTCACCGGCTATCGCGTGCAGCACAATATCGCGCGCGGTCCGGCCAAGGGCGGCATTCGATATCACCCCGCTGTGACGCTCGACGAAGTTCGCGCGCTCGCGGCGTGGATGACCTGGAAGACCGCCACCGTCAACATTCCGTACGGCGGCGGCAAGGGCGGCATCATTTGCGATCCCAAGCGCATGAGCAAGCCCGAGCTCGAGCGCATGACGCGCCGCTATGCCTCGGAAATTCTCCCGATCATCGGCCCCGAGCAGGATATCCCCGCTCCCGATGTGTACACCGATTCGCAGACGATGGCGTGGATCATGGACACATACTCGATGACGGTGGGGTATTCCGCGCTCGGAGTCGTCACCGGGAAACCGCTCTCGATCGGAGGTTCGGAAGGGCGCAACGAAGCGACCGCGCGCGGTTGCCTCTTTGTGACGGAAGAAGCGTGCCGCGTAAAGAAAATCTCGATGCGGGGCGCCAGCGTCGCCATCCAGGGATTCGGCAACGCCGGCTCGCTTGCGGCGCGATTGTTTGCGGAGAAGAAGGCGCGCGTCATCGCCATCAGCGATTCGCGCGGCGGCGTTTTCAACTCGCGCGGGATCGATCCGCTGAAGGCCATGCGCTATAAGGAGCGTTCCGGCACGGTGGTGGGCATGCCCGGCACATCGCGGATTTCGAACGACGATCTGCTCACCATGAAGTGCGACATCCTGATTCCGGCGGCGCTCGAAAACGTGATCACTCTCAACAACGCCGACCAGATTAAGGCCAAAATCGTGTCGGAAGCGGCCAACGGCCCTACCACGCCGCACGCGGATGAAGTGCTGGCGCGCCGCGGCATTATGGTGTTGCCCGACATTCTCGCGAACGCCGGCGGAGTCACCGTCAGCTACTTCGAATGGGTGCAGGATTTGCAGAGCTTCTTCTGGTCGGAATCGGAAGTCAACGCCAAGCTCGAAACCGTGATGAAGCGCGCGTTCCTGGAAGTGTACGAATCGATGCGCAAGCATCGCACGCACATGCGCACCGGCGCGTACTGCCTCGCCGTCGGCCGCGTGGCCGATGCCACGCTCGTCCGCGGACTCTTCCCGTAGACTTTACGCGCGGCGCTCCGGTTTCCCGCGGCGCCGCGCGCCTTTCCTCAAAAATTTTCTGTTGCGCCTGGAAGTAAAACACGCGTACATTTGCATTGCCGGCACGCCCGATGTCGCGGGCGGAGCCGGCGTCGTTGTCTCGACACGTGCCTCGCGCGGAGGGCACTGAAAGTTGAACAATCACACGAGTCACACTCCCCCGATTCTCCTCACGATTGCAGGATTCGATCCCTCGTGCGGCGCGGGTGTGGCTGCGGACCTGAAAACGTTTGCGGCGCACAATTGCTACGGCGTCGCCGCCGTCACGGCGCTCACGGTGCAGTCCACGCAGGGCGTCAAAGCGGTGCATGCGACGCCCGCGGCGCAGCTCCGCGCGCAGCTCGACGCGCTGGTCGAGGACGTTCCGATCGCGGCGGTGAAAATCGGCATGCTCGCCAATCGCGGCAACGCCGCCTGCGTCACCGAATTTCTCGACAAGCACAAATTCCCGCATGTCGTGCTCGATCCCGTTTTCCGCCCGACCGCCGGAAACGAAGAGCTGCTCGACACCGCCGGCTTGAAATTCGTGCGCGACGAATTGCTCAAGCGCGTCAGCGTCATCACCCCCAATATGCCCGAAGCCGAATTCCTCACCGGCGTCGAAGTGAAGGACCTGAACGGAATGAAAGCGGCGGGGCAGAAGCTGATCGAAATGGGCGCGCGCGCCGTGGTCGTCACCGGCGGGCATATGGAGAAGCCCATCGACGTTTTTTGCGAAGGCAGCACGCTCGAAACTTTCGGCGGCGACCACGTCAAAAGCCCCAATACGCACGGCTCGGGCTGTACGTTTTCTTCGGCCATCGCCGCGCAGCTAGCTTGCGGCCAGCAACTCCGCGAAGCCGTGATTCTCGCGAAGGCCTACGTCACGAAAGCCATCGAGAAGTCCTACCAGATCGGCAAAGGCGCCGGGCCGCTCAACCAGCTCTATCGCTTCCATCAGGAAGCGCCCGCTCGCGGCGTCCACGAAGTCCCGCAGCACGGCATGCACCCCGCCGCCGAGCCCGCCGCGCATTAGAGGATTCCGCAACACTGCTGCTAGGTGGTAGATCCTTCTGGAAGTCGTCACGCATCATTTCTTTGCGCGTAGAGGCGATTCACTCTAGGCTGGATAATCCAGATGCCGACTGGGAAAAACCATAAGAGAAAAAATGGGCCCGCGTATTTATGGAACGACGCTGGTGCACCCGTTTCTGCCAACACCAGGCTCTTGGACACGAACCACAGCGCATAAAACACGCAAAACACTCCAAGGAGATGCGGAGGGAGGATCACCGCGAGTAACTGCGGCGAGGAGTTCGTAAACGACGCGACAAAGAAGACGATGTAAAGAGGTGCGTAGACAAGAGCAAAGCGGAAGAAACTCGCCTTCAACCTCAATTCCGGCTTGGTCACCGAATTGAAAAATGATCCCATGGACCAAAGCCAAACGAAAAATCCTAGCGTGGACAGCCCGGCCAAGAGACCGACAAGCAAGCCATCTTTCGCAAGAAGCATCTCTGATCGGTGCGATCCCGCGATGATTCCAATGAGGTCGAAGTTTCCTGCGAGATAAATACCAACCGCAATGACAAAAACCAACCTTCGGTTGGCGCTGAGGAAGAAATTCTTGATCTCTTCCATGTTTTTACCTGAAGTTGATCCCACTATGCCCGCGTCCTGGGCCAATCGGCGGCAGACTGTTAGAAGCTGGACTCGAACACATGGAAGCGGCGCTCGAGTTCCCATTGCTGCTGGGCTCGCTCGCTGCCTTTGAGGAATGTGGTGCAAGCTGCCGACGGATTCTCGGCGCCAAGCGTGTCCTGCGCGCAAGGGGCTGCCAGTCGCGTGAACACGTCTGCCTCGCGCCACAGGCTCGCGCCGGGAAGGAAAGTGTGCTCGATGCCCGTTCGCACCATCTTCTTCAAGTCTGCATAACTCAGGTCATACGTCTCCACGGCGCGCACGTATTCGTGCGTCAAGTCGATGCGCGCGACGCCTTCATCATCGGTCGATAGCGCGACCGGCACTCCGAATTCGCGATAAATCGGAAACGGGTGCTCCTTGCCGCTGACTCCAAGGATCATATCGTTGCTTGTGAGATTGATTTCCACCATCACGTGCCACGAAGCCAGCTGCTTCAGCAATTCGTAAGGACGATCCTCGTACATCACGTCCACTCCGTGCCCGATGCGTTCGGCATGTCCTTCCGTCACGGCTTGCCGGATGTGGCAGCAGAGCCCTTCGTGGGGGACGAGCCCCGGAGCGAGTTCGCCCGCATGCAGGCTGATGTGCACTTTCGGATAAAACCCGTGGAGAAAGCCGACCATCTTCATTTGCAAATCATAATCGGCCATCGAAATGGCGCCGTCTTCCGGCATCACGAAATTGATCCCGACAAAGCGCGGATCGGCTGTAGCCGTCTCGAATCCCAGCAGCGCCTGCGCGAACACTTGCTGCTTGGGATGGCCGCGCAGCACCTGGTAGAGATAGCGCAGCTTCACGCGGCAGGCCGGCGTTTCATCGGGTTTGCCGCAGTTCTCCCGGTGGCGGCGAATCGCTTCGGCCTCGTCGAGAAACGCGCGCGCCTCCGCCACATCTTCCCGCAGCCCGCGCGCCAGCAGCTCATCCCGCATGTGACCAGCGTCATCCTCCCAGCCAACCTCTTTCGCGGCCGCCGCCGCGTGAGCGAATTCCGGAGTGACCATCAATTCCATATACTGCTCATTTTGCGCCGCCGCGCGCGTGGCCACTTCATCGAGCCACTCGCCGGTGTGGCGCTTGTCGGTGCCGCTGAATTTTGCGAAGGCGTCGAAGAAATGGTCGTGCGCGCTCGCTCCGGTCGAGGGCACGAAACTGCGCATGGAAAACGCGTCCACGAGCGCATCGTAGAGATGCTGGTCCCGGTTCGCCTGCGTCGCGGGGACTTTCCCCTCGCCGCACACCGGCTGTGGCGGAGTGGTCTTGGTATTCGACTCCGCTTTGACAAAAGAATTGGTCGCGAGTTCCACGCAAAGATGATCCTCCGCCGCCGCGCGGATGAACGATTCGGCGTAAACCGCTCCAACGAGATGGACGTGCAGGTCCGCTCCCTTCGGCATGCGATAAAGAAAAGCGCGGAGCTTGAGCGGATTTGAGCGCGCTGCGCGCAAAGCAGCCTCGGCGCGCTGTTCGCCGCTCGCAGGTTTTGCGCCAGGAGTGTTCTTCTCAGATTGGGCCGAGCAAGGCGAACAACTGAAGATGGCGAAGAGGAGAAGAATTTGGCCGTATCCGCAAGTCGCGCGTGCGATAGCTACCCGCATGAGGCGCCCCTCCCAAGCCGAATTCGAGCAATCTGGTTTGTGGGTCGCGGTTTTAACCGCGACATTGAGGGGCTTGAACCTTCCGGGCTTTAGCCCCTGAAGCTCCCGACTGCCTCGCAACTGGCAATCTCTCCGATAAATTGGTCAGGCTGTTGCTGCCGCCTCCCGCCGATAAACCACCCGCCCAGCAACAATCGTGGCCATCGGCGCGCCGCGGAATGCGCGCCCATCGAAGGGCGTGTTCCGCGATTTGCTCGCCGATTCGGCGGCGCGGAATGTCCAGGCGTGGTCGGCCGAAAAAATCGTCAAATCCGCCGGCTGTCCGGCCGCAATTTTTCGCTCGCGGCCCAAAACGCGCGCCGGGCCCGTGGTGAAAAGCTCCACGAGCCGCACCAGCGGCATTTTCCCCGCGTGCACGAGCTCCGCAAGACCGAGCGCCAGCGCCGTTTCAAATCCCGTGATGCCGAATGGAGCGCGATCGAATTCCACGTCCTTGCTTGCAGGATGGTGCGGCGCGTGGTCGGTGGCGATGGCATCTACGCTTCCGTCGGCCAGGCCTTCAATCAGCGCCTGCCGATCCGAGTGCGAAGCCAGCGGCGGATTCATTTTGTAATTCGTATCGTAACGGACGTCCTCATCGATCAGAGTGAAATGGTGAGGAGTCACTTCACAGGTCACCGGCAGGTTTAACCGTTTCGCGGAGCGGACGAATTCGAGCGACCCGCGGGTGGACATGTGCGCGATGTGCAGCCGCGCGCCGGTCAGCATCGCCAGCTCGACATCGCGCCCTGCACAAATGGATTCCGATTGCGCAGGGATGCCATTTAGTCCCAGCCGCACGGAAGTGGGCCCTTCGCGCATCACGCCGCCTGCGAAGAGCGAAGGGTCCTCGCAGTGGTCGATAACAGGGAGATCGAGAGTGCGGCAATAATCCATCGCTTGGCGCATCAGGCGCGCCGTTGCTACGGGCTTGCCGTCGTCGCTCACCCCGACGATTCCCGCGTCCTTCATCGCCGCAATTTCCGCCAGCGCTTCACCTTTGCTGCTCATCGACACCGCGCCGATCGGCCACACCCGCACGCAGGCTGAAGCCGCGGCGCGTTCGACGATCCCGCGCGTCACCGAAGCGCTGTCGTTCACCGGCTGCGTATTGGGCATGCAGCAGACGGCCGTGAACCCGCCGCGAGCTGCCGCGCGCGTGCCCGTTTCGATCGTTTCGGAAATTTCCTGCCCCGGCTCGCGAAGATGGCAGTGCAAGTCAATGAATCCGGGCGCGATGATCAATCCCTTCGCGTCAATCGTTTCTGCGCCGGGCGCCGAAAGCCCTGCCCCCACATTCGCGAATCTTTCGCCCTCGATTAAAATATCGAGCGCCGCATCGGTGCGGCTGGCAGGATCGATCACGCGCCCGTTCTTAATCAGCAGCACTCGAACGCTCCTTTGCCGGGTGCGGCGCATCGGCCGGCGCGCCGCCCACCAGATGGTAAAGCAGCGCCATGCGCACCGCGAGCCCGTTGGTCACCTGCTCCAACACGCCGGATTGAGGCCCGTCGGCAACGGCCGGATCGATTTCCAGGCCTCGAATCATCGGCCCCGGATGCAGCACAAGCGCATCGGGCGCCGCAAGCCGCAGCCGCCCGGCGGTGAGCTGGTAAAGCAGGATGTACTCCTCGGCGGCCAGCGCAGGCTCGTGGATCCTCTCGGTTTGCACCCGCAGCACCATCACCACGTCGGCGCCTGCAAGCGCGTCCTCGATGCTCAGCACGCGGCGGATATTCGGCGCCAGCAATTCGAGTTCGCGCGGCACCCACATCCCCGGGCCGCAAAGAGTGAATCGCGCGCCGAATTTCGAGAGCAGAAAAATGTTGGACCGCGCCACGCGGCTGTGCAGGATGTCGCCCAGAATCGTCACGTTCAGGCCGTCGAGCCGGCCTTTGCGGTCGCGAATCGTAAGGGCATCGAGCAGCGCTTGCGTGGGGTGCTCGTGCGAGCCATCGCCGGCGTTGAGCACCGGAATCGCGAGGCGCTGCGCGACGAATTCGGCTGCTCCGGATGCGCTGTGCCGGATGACGATCCCATCGGGGCGCATGGCTTCGAGCGTCTGCACGGTGTCAATCAGCGATTCGCCTTTGCGCAGGCTCGAAGCCTCGGCTTGCAAGTTCATTGTATCCGCGCCCAGGCGCGCCGCCGCCGTTGCGAAGCTGATCCGCGTGCGCGTGGAAGGCTCGAAAAACGCGAGCGCCACCGTCTTCCCGCGCAAGGTGGCGAGTTTTTTCAGCGGATGCCGCTGAAATTCTTGGAAAGGTTTTGCCTGATCGAGAATAAAAGTGACTTGCTCGCGGGTGAGAGTTTCGGCTCCGAGAAGGTGTTGCAAGCGCTCCAGCACTGTGTCCCTTTAGATTCGTGCCTCCGAAAACGGCTCCGGCGGCCTCAAGAAACTCGGTCCACCAGCATCACGCGTTCGTCGCCGTCAATTTCCTGAAGGCGGACTTCGACGATTTCCGTGTCGCTTGTTTGAACCGACTGCCCGATAAACGCGGCCTCCACCGGAAGTTCCCGATGGCCGCGGTCGATCAATACGCACAGCCGGATGCGCCGCGGACGCCCCAGGTCGAACAGCCCGTTCATCGCCGCGCGAACCGTCCGGCCGGTGTAGAGCACGTCGTCAACCAGCACGATGTCGCGGTCGTCCACCGTGAATTCGATTTCATTCGACTGCACCACCGGCTGTGGCGCCACGGTCGAAAGATCGTCGCGGTAGAGCGTGATATCGAGCGTTCCGACAGGAATGCTTACGGTCGATGACGTGCGGATGATCTTCGCCAGCCTCTGCGAGAGCGGCACGCCCCGCCGCCGGACCCCAATGAGCGCAAGGTCTCTAGTCCCACCGCTCTTTTCCACGATTTCATGGGCCAGCCGATGGAGGGTGCGGCCGATTTCTTCGGCGGAAAGCAGCTGTCTTTTCTCGACGACGCGCATCGGGCGGCGCCATCCTAACATAGACCGCCCAGCCTTCGCAGGGGGACACACGGCCACGACTGCGATGGTCCTGGCCACCGCAGAGCCGCTTCAGGAGCGGCGACTTTGGGGGGCTGTGCTCGTCACTACAATTCAGGAACGGATCTCAGGCCCGCTCCGCTTCCAGAGGCAAGCCGAACAGTTGCTTTTCCACGATCAGTAAGGATTTCGCGTTCGTGTGCCAATCCGCAGGCTTGGACGCCGACCGCCTCCGCGCCCAGCTAGATCGGCTCAGGAAAATTGCCCACGACAAGTGTGCTTAGGGCCCGGCCTCCCAGCCGCCTCATCACACAGCATGTTTTCGGCGATCATCCACGCCCTGCAATTCCGGTAGTGGGTCAATTTGAACGCACAGCTCCGAGTAGTCGAAATGTCGAGCATTTGAGTTATGAGCTGGTACAAATACGCATGGCCCGCTGATTCTGCGCGATTTCGCTCGTATTCTGGCGGCCGTACTTCTTTCCCAAATCTGTCCCGCGTACTTGTCCGGTAACCCCTGCCAGCTCAGACGGTCGACGCAACAGTTGATTTCTACACGAAGACACTAGGGATGGAAGCCATTACTTTTGGGGATCGCAAAGCTCTCAAATTTGGTCAGCAAAAGATTAATCTGCACCAGCGCGGTCACGAATTCGATCCAAAGGCTGCTCACACCTCGACAAGATTGCCAAACTCCTCGACTCGCTTCCCGATGCTGCGCTCGAAGAAACCGTGCGTCTTGAAGTAGGGATCGTTTTGCTGCACGAACATGTCGAGAGTCAGGAAAACGGCATCACCCTTGCTTGCCGGT
>DASPSD010000040.1:0-47623 GCA_035624115.1 Candidatus Sulfotelmatobacter sp.
GCACCCCATCCCCTCGAACAGCCGGAACCAAAAGTGTCAGGGATGTGCCCGGTCTAAAATGTCAGACATGTCCCCGACCGTATCTGGGCTCGGCTTAATCGGCGGTCGAACTTTTTACTTTCGGAGCGGGTGGGACGGGATCGTCTTTGAAGGAATATTCGTTCTTCAGGCCGGTGAAGGGCTTGCCATCGAGCTCGGCGTATGGATACACAAAATAATTCAACGCGTCGCCTTTTTGCGCCGGCTTCAAATGGATGTCGCGGCCGAGGCTGAACATCACGCGGTTCTGGTCCGTGGCGCCGAAGAAATAATCCCTTTTGTCTTTGTTTTTCGAGGCTTCGGAAGCGTCAATCGGAATCCAGCCGATTCCATCGATGTAAAACTGCGACCAGCAATGGTAGCCGCCGATGGTTCCGTCGTGCGAATTGGCCGGCAGGGAGAATCCGATTTCGAAGCGCGCGGGAATGCCGGCCGCGCGCGCCATGCCGATAAACACCGAATGAAAATCGGTGCAATTGCCGTGCTTTGCATCGCACGCCCACAGAGCGTCGCCGCGGCCCCAGCCCGCGCCATCGTGGTCGTAATGCATCGTCGCCACCACGTAGTCGTAAATTTTGCGCGCCTTCGCGAGAGGTTCGTTCACTCCCGCGGTTTGTTCGGCCGAGAGCTGCGCGATCACGCCGTTGATAGGAACCAGTTGATCCGGCTGCAAAAATCGCGCGGGAGAAATTGCCAGCTTGGTCTCAGGACCAGCCGCAGGCGTGAGAGCGACATGGTGCTCCAGACGCAGGGCGTGAAATGTGACCGTGATATTGAAAGGCCCCCTTGCATCATCCGCATTGACCGAGAGATAGGCATAGCGATTGCCGTATTCCTTCTCATGCTCGATGCGGTAGGGAACTGCCGACTCGACTCGCAGTAGCGTGATGGTTTGAAAGCTTTCCTCGTAGGGAAGCGGGACCCAGATTTTCAATCGGCGAGATCCCTGAGGCAACGCGGCGACATGGGTGACGCTGCCAAACATGAATCCTCGCGATGCGGCCGCCGGCTGTTCTGTGCCGGAGGCGCCACGCGGATTTTTCGCCAGGGGAATAAGAGCGATCCCTACGATTGCCGCCGCCAGCGCAGTTAGATGTTTCATGGCCGGGTACGCCTCCGGATGAAAACGCGATAGATGGAAGCAGACATTTTGCCATCGGGACGCAACAAAGCCAAGCGCCACGGCATTGGGGAAGCCAGCGTCAAGATTTCGGCGTCATAAGCTTTTGTAACTCTTCGGCCACCTCGGAGCGAGTGAGAATTCCTTTGCGGAACAGCACGCGCGCGATGGCTTCGAGCGCTACGGCGGTCGAAGGGCCGCCATTCGCCGGCGCATTTTCCGAACGCTGCGATGCCGCCGTGGATGGCCCGCCAGCGGGACTTCCAGCAGCCGGCGTGGCAGGCAGAGGAGGAGCCAGAACCCGCAGCTTTTCGAAATCCTCCGGGCTCATTCCCGTGAAAGCGACTCCCATGCCCATGCCCATCTGCGAAGTGCGCACTTTGCCGCGCACTTGCAGCGTTGTGCCGCCGGGATTGAGAATCAGCTCCACAAGGGCCCCGAGGGGCAGCGGCGACAGCATCTCCACATAACACCCGCCCAGGGAAAGGTCGGTGACTCTTGCAGGCAGGCGGCTGGATGTCACTTCATCGGTAACGAGCGCCTCGATTCGGCAGCTGTGCCGCGGGTATTTGCGGCGGTCGGCGCCAGAGGAAGGGGGAGCGACACTCGGGGCGGCTCTCGTTTCGATTGGTTCGGAGCGCGCGTATACCGGAGCGGCAGGGTCGTAGGAATCCGGCATCCAGTCCGGAAGCGGCACATCCCAAATGTAGTTGCCCGGCTCGAGGCAACGGACGCCGAGCTGTCCAGCGCGGGGTGTGCCATCCAGACCCACCCATTGCACCCGAAATATCGCTTTCTTTCCGCGATATTCGATTTCAAGTTTTTCACCGAGCCGGCCCACACCATTCACACCGACAATTGACGCACCGGTCCCGGAAATATCGTGCGTGTGGGCGGTAAGCAGAAAAGGAGCGCCACGTTCGTCCTTGCCACGAACGAGAATGGGCAAGCGAGTAGTGATCCGCTGTTCGCTTCGGCGGCCCATCCAGCCTCCAAACACACGCCTAGCGCAACGCTAACCACCTGCCAAGAGGGATAGTTACAGCGTAGGCTCGGCTGCACGGCAGGTCAAGCTGGGGCGGAGACGAATTTCGAACAAGTAACGAAGGAAAGTGGTAGGGGCATCGTTTGCGTCGGGAGAGGGAGTTGGGAGTTTCCTGAAGAGGCAGTGCGGCGCCTCCGGCGCTGCTTTTTCTTTCTGGCTCCACACGCTCCGGTCTCTTGGCTCCGAAGAACGCCGTAGGCGTGAAAGAAGCTAGCCCAGCGCGGCAGCGCTGGGAATTATGTCCCGAAACGCTTCAAGCGCCGTAGGCCCGGCAGAGATTTGCTTCGACCTGCTAGAGCTCACTTGACCAGCTAAATCCTATTCGGCTTCCTGAAGCGTTTTGATGTGGGCCTCGAGAGCGGCGGTGTACTGCTGGCCGGCTTCGAGCTCGGCTTGCAGCTTCTTGACGAGCAGCTCGAGGCGGCGGACTTCATTGCGCAACTTCAGAATCTCGGCCGCGGAGGGGGTGTTCGAGCGCTGCGACGGCGCGGCAGCGGGAGCAGCCGCCGGAGCAAGCCGCGGAGGAGCAACAGCAATCTGAGCCTCAGCTCGCGCTGCGGGCGGAACTCCGCCTGCGCCGGACGCAGAGAACAACCCGCTTAATGCATGCGGCGCCCCGGCGGGAAATTCAGCGGCTTCACCGAACGACGGCATAGCAGCCGCCTTCGGGTTCAACAAATTCTTCACCCGGCTGATCAAATCCTGCGGCTGAAACGGCTTGCGAATCAGCTCGTCGGCGCGCACGGCGGTGGCTTTTTCAGCCACGCTGCGGTTCACCACGCCGGACATCAAGATCACGGGCGTCTTGCCGAATTGTTCGTGCGCCTTGATGAACTGGCAGACTTCATAGCCGTCTTTATCGGGCATGATCACGTCGGTGATCACCGCATCCGGCGCGGCCTCGCCGAACTGGGCCAGTGCCGTCGCGGCATCGGCGCACGTGATCACGTGAATATTCTCCTTGCGGAAAGCGATCTTGATCACTTCGCGCATCGTGGCGCTGTCGTCGATGAAGTACACGGTCGGGGTGCGCGCCGCAGTCAATGTCTGGGTTTCGCTCATGATGGCTCCTTCTCTTCCACGTTGTCGCGCGAGGCTTCGTCGAATTCCCGCATGGCATCGAGCAAAAGGTCGGTGGCGGAGCGCAGCACGGTGCGCTGCGCGGCAGTGGCGCCGTAAACGAATTTGTACACGCCCTGTCCGAAAACGTGGCACGTCCTCACGATCAATGTCACCGCTTCATCGCCGAAATAGACGCCGCACTCGGCGTGCACAATTTCGCCCGCTTCGAAAAAGATGATGCCGTCGGTCTCCGCTGCGTTGATGTGCAGCGCGCCGGTCTGGCGAGCCTGGCCGAGCATTTGAATCACGCCGGGCAAGTCGAGGTGCGAAAGGCTGCCGCTCAAGGCCGTGTCGGAATTCGAAAGCATTTGGGTGGGCTGGAAGCCTTCCTGGCGGCTCACCAGAAAACTGCGGACGTGCGCGGCGATATCCGAAGGCGAGCGCCGGCGGTCCACATAGTCGTCGCAGCCGGCGCGAAAAGCCTCGAGCAGAGCCTGCGCTCCTCCTCCGCCGATGGCAATCAGCGGAATGTTGGCGGTCTTGGGGTCGGCGCGGAGTATGGGAGCCATTTCGAGCGCGCCCATTTCGCGGAGATTCGTGGCGCAGAGGATGGCCGTGGGCGCGTTCCATTCGAGCATGGTGAGCGCATAGGCCGCCTGCGTGCTCGGCACGACTTCGAATCCCTGCTGCTGAAGCGCGTCGCCCAGCCGCTTGGAAAAATACACGTTGCTATCGATTAGAAGAATTCGTGGAAGCGGCGCTGGCGCGGTCATGAAAGCGCCTCGCGGGGATGGGCTTTGCTCCCGCCGGAGGATTGCGAGATCACGAGGGCTTCGAAGTCGAGCACGTCTACGGATTCTCCATCGAGCGTGAGCCTGCCGGAAACATACGCGGGCTGCCCGGCCTCGCGCGGCTGCATTTCCACGGTGGCCAGCTCGCACTCGCCGTCAACCGGAATCGCGCTCGGCTCGCTCACTTTGCCGAAATCGCGGAGGGCGATCAGGTAGAAGCGATGCGCGCTCGCGCTCTTGCCAAGCAAAATCGGCGCGACGTCATACACGGGAACCAGATGCCCTCGCCGGACGATTACGCCCACAAGCAGCGGCGCCGAGTGCGGAAAGGCGTGGAGCCTCACCGGCGGAGCCAGTTCCGCCACGATGTCCGAACGCAAAGCGAATCGGCGCGTCCCGAGCTGCATCAGGATGAAGGAGCCGTCCGTGCCGTTGTTCGCGGCGCTCATCCCTGCACCGCTCCTTCCATCTCCCGCTGCGCCGCCGATTGTTTCGACGCGCGATCCAGGAGCTGAAACTCTTCCCGCTTCAAGAACCCGGCAGGAGAAATGACGGGAATCACATGGTCATCCAGATACGCGAGGCCGCGATACCACCGGCGCTCGTCTCCCGAGAACGCGAGAGGCAAGGGATGCACCGCCGGAATTTCCGCCATGCGCTCGATGCGATCCACCAGCACGGCCACGCGTATTTGGCGCAGGATCAGCACCAGCGCCGGCCGCGTGACCGGAAGCCCGAAGTGCAGGCACGCGTTCACCACGTAGTAGGTGCGGTGATTGCGTTCGAAGGTGTGGCGCACCTTTGGTATCCCTTCGTGCTCGAGTTCCTCCGTCGCGCCGCCCAGGCTGTCGGTGCTGCGAAGCTCTTGAACGGACTCGGCGGCGATCGCAAACGTTTGGTGCGCGACGGAGAACAAAATGACCTGCTCCGGGTGGCGTCCCCGCCGCAACTTGGCCGAATCGTGGCTGGCAATTTTCATCGCGTACCCGCGGGAACCAGCCGGCACAGCTTGGCGACCCGTTTCTCGATGGCCGGGCCGATTTCATCGAGCGGGAGAATATTGTCCACGGCGCCGATCTTGATCGCTTCGGCGGGCATGCCGAAGATCACGGAACTGGCCTCGTCCTGAGCAATCACGTAGCCGCCCGCAGCCTTCATCGCTTTGGCGCCCTTCGCGGCATCGTTGCTCATGCCCGTGAGAACCACGCCGATGGCGAGCGTGCGCGCGTACGCGGCGATCGTCTCGAACGCCACGTCCGCGCACGGGCGGTAACCCTCGATCCGCGCGCCGGCATCGAGATTGATTTTCCCGGTCGAAGAGAGCCGCAGATGGTGCGAGCCCGGGCAGAGATAAATCACGCCGGGTTGGGCGGCTTCGTTCGTTTCCGCCTCTTTCACCGGCAACGCGGAAATCTCCGCGAGCTGAATGGCAAATTGACGCGTAAAAGTCGCGGGCATGTGCAACACCAGGAACAATGCCCCCTGGAAATCTTTCGGAAGCGCCGCCACAACGCGCATCACCGCAGCCGGGCCGCCGGTGGAAGCCGCGATCACCACCATCGGAAATTTTCCGCCGTTCTGCGCGGCGAACTCCGCTCCGGTCACTTGCTTCGCGGGAGCAGGAGCGGGCGCGTGAGGAGACGGGACCTTCGAGCGCGTGGCTGTGCGCACGACGCGCACTTTCGCCGCCATGCGCAGCTTGCGCGTGAGTTCCTCGCGAGTGTTGTGCATGTCGAGATCGACGCCGCTCGAAGGCTTGGGAACGAAATCGATGGCGCCAAGCTCGAGCGCGCGTAGCGTGCTCGAAGCTCCCTCGCGCGATTCGGAGCTGACGATGACGATCGGGCGCGGATTCTGCGACATGATCAGCTCGGTGGCCTGAAGCCCGTCGAGGTGAGGCATGTTGATGTCCATGGTGATGACGTCGGGGCGCAGCGATTCCGCCAGCGCCACGGCGTCGCGGCCATCGCGCGCCTGCCCGGCCACTTCGAGCTGCGGATCGGCGTTGATGATCTCTTGAAGCACCTTGCACATGAAGGCGGAGTCGTCCACCACCAGAACGCGCAGCTTTTTATCGGGCCCTTTTGTCATCTCAATCCCGCCGCACCGGGGTTGCAATTCCTCGCCGTTCCTGGGGCGAGTCCAGCCCCAGCAAATTTGATACGGTTGCGATTAACTGGTCTTCCTGCACCGGCTTGGTAAGGAAGCCGGACGCGCCTTCTTTTATCGCGCGGTCGCGGTGCTTCCCTCCGGCACGCGAAGTCACAACGAGCACGGGAATCCGCCGCGTCGTGGGGTTCTGCCGCAAGTGAGCCATCAATTCGTAGCCGTTCATGCGCGGCATTTCGAGGTCGGTGATCACCAGATGGCAACCCACCTGCGCGACAATCTCCGAAGCTTCGAGGCCGTCGGAGGCAAGTTTCACGCGATAGCCGGCCTTCTCCAGCATGCGTCCGACAAACTTACGCACACTGATGGAATCGTCCGTTACCACAACCACGCGGTCGTTCTCCACCTGGTCCACGGCTTCCGCGGGAATGCTGCCCGCGGCCACCGCTTCGGCGCCCGGCGCGAATACGCGCGCGGCAGGCGACGACGCCGGAAGTGCGTGGCGCTCAGCCGTATCCGCAGAAACCAGGCGGTTGAGATCGATCAGCAGAATCAGGCTGCCGTCGGGCGCAATTGTGGTTCCAGGGAAAAGTTTCACGCGGCGCAGATAATCCCCGAGATTCTTGATGACGATTTCGTCCTTGCCGAGAACTTCCTCCACAATCACGCCGACGTGTCTCCCCGCCACTTTCACGATCACCATGTGGAAATAGCCGTTCAGCGGCTCGAGCGGAGCGAGCGCCAACTGCAAATCGAGGCGCACGATTTCCGTGACAGCGTCGCGCACGCGCGTGAACAATTTTCCGCTGACGTCTTCGATTTCATCCGGCCGCAGGCGGCGGATTTCTTCCACCACCGCAAGAGGCAGCGCGAATACGGATGTCCCGCACCGGACGAACAACGCTTGCGAAATAATCAGCGTGAGCGGGACCTTCACCGTGAAACACGCGCCCTTGCCCAATTCCGACCGGACTTCGATCTCGCCGTTCAGCGCGTGGACATTTGCGCGCACCACGTCAAGCCCCACGCCGCGCCCGGCCAGCTCCGTCTTAGACGATGCCGTAGAGAATCCGGGGCGGAAGAGAAATTCGCGCAGCTCGCGTTCGGTCAACTCCGCAGCCGCCACCGGCGACATCGCGCCGGAATCGATCACGCCCTGGCGCACTCGTTCGTAGTCGATTCCGCCGCCGTCGTCTTCCACCTCGATGAAGATGTGATTCCCGCGGTGATAGGCGCGGACAGAGATGTGTCCTTTTTCCGGTTTTCCGGCCCGCCGCCGCTCCGCCGGATCCTCCACGCCGTGCGCGACGGCGTTGCGCACCAGGTGAATCAGCGGGTCGGAAATGTGCTGAATAATGTTGTTGTCGAGTTCCGTTTCGGCGCCTTCGAGCGCCAATTCCACGCGCTTCCCCGTCGCTTTCGCGGCGTCGCGCACCGTGCGCGAGAGGCGCGTGTAGAGATTGCCGATCGGCACCATGCGCGCCGCCGTGATTTCATCCTGCAAGTGGTGAGCGAGCTTGGTGAACTCGTCGATATCGGCATCCACGCGGGCCATGAAGCCTTCGAGCTGCGTGAGGACTTCAGTGACGTCCGCGGAGATTTCCGTGAGCGAGCGGGAGAGGATGTTGAAATCGTCGTAGCGATCCATCTCGAGCTCGCTGAATTCGAGCAGATCGTTGGACGTGATCGCCTGCATCCCGGCGAAATTCGCGCGGAACGTGTCCATCTGCGGCGGCTGGCTCCCGGGGACGATTGAGCTTTGCAGCCGGTTGAATTCGTGCTTTTCCTGGAATTCGGAAACTTTGCTGCCGAGCCGCCCTTTCGAAAAATTTAGCACCTCGACCAGCTTCGTGAGCTCAGAGAGGCGCCCCAGCATTCGCGTGCGGTTGATGACGAGCTCGCCGACGGCGTTCATCATGCGATCGAGCCGGTCGAGCGCGATGCGGACCGACTTTGCTTGAGGCAGTGCGGGCGCTGCGGGCCGCGATGCCGCGCCTGCTGCGGCTGCTTCGTGAGCCGCCGCTTCCGCAGGCTTCGCACTTTCCTCCGCGCCTGCCGCTTCATGTGCTTCCTCCGGCGCCAATTCCGCGATGCGGGCGAGCAGCGGATCCACAGCAGCGGCCATTTCCGCGTTGCTCGTCCACTGGCGATGGAGGAATTTTTTCAGCACATCGACGGATTCGAGGCAGATGTCGACGATTTCCGCGCTCGGTTGCAACGCTCCATCGCGCAACTGCCCGATCAAGTCTTCCACCCGGTGCGCGACAGCGGAGAGGCGGTGCAGACCCACCTGGGCCGCCGAACCCTTCACCGTGTGCATCGAGCGAAAGAGCCGGTGGATTTCTTCCGGATTGGGGCTTGATTCGAGCGCGAGCAAACATTCCGTCACGGCTTGCAGGTGCTCTTCGGCTTCAGGAATAAAAAACTCGAGCACTTCATCCGGCACCTCGCCGTCTTCGGGCAGCCGCTCGGCATACGAGACGGCCGGAAAGATGCTGGGAATCGGTTCTCCCTCGCCGACCGAGTCCGCGGCCGGCGCGGCTTCGGCATCGGCAGGAGGAGCGGACGGAAACGCAAAAGCGTAGCGCTGCTTGAATGCATCGATGTCCTCGGCGGTTTCCGCTCCTGTGGAACTGATCTGAAGCAAATCGAATTCGAGCACCGAGATTGCATCGGAGATGAATTCGGTGAGCGGGCCGTACATGTCGGGCGTTAGAGTGGCGTTCATGGCGTAGTGAAAGATGTGCGCCATCTTTCCCGCGACCTCGGAAAATTGCGGAAAGCCGTAGCTTGCGGACGTTCCGGCGAGCGTGTGCGCGGCGATGTAAAGCTTCTCGAGATCCTCCGGCTTCGACTGCGGCTCCTGAAGCATCCCCGAATACTCCCGGAGATACTGGAGGTTTTCGGAAGCCTCCTGGAGGAAGAGCTCGACCGATTCCTGGTTCGGCCCGGTCACGAAGCTCCTTCCACGAGCGCCGGCTCGCGCCGTGCTTCCGTTGCGAGCGGCTTGCGATAGAGCCGGCAATCGCCCAGAACCATGGACTCGAATTTCATCGGCACGTTCGAAAGCGTCTCCGCGTGCCCCAGCAGGAAATAGCCGCCGGGCTCGAGCGCATCGAAAAACCGGCGAAGAATCGAAAGGCGCCGCTCTTCGGAGAAATACATCAGGACGTTCATGCAGAAGATGCAATCGAGCTTGCCGACGTACACCGACTCGGCCAGATTCATTTGCGCGAACGAAATCATGCGGCGGATCCGCGGCTTCACCTGAAATCCGTGTTTCGTCGCGGTGAAATACGTCTCCACCTGGTGCAGCGACACGTCCCGCAGGCTGCGCCGCGAATAGGCGCCGCGCTCGGCGTGGCGCAGGGCGCGGCGGCTGATGTCCGTGGCCAGAATTTCGATCTCCCAGGCTTCGGCGAATTTCAGCGACTCGCACAGCGTGATCGCGATCGAATACGGCTCTTCGCCGGTCGAACACCCCGCGCTCCAAATGCGCAGCGTGCGCGGATTGAGCCAGAATTTCCGCTCCTGAAATTCCGGAAGAATCCTTTTTTCGAGCGCTTCGTGCACCGCCGGGTAGCGGAAGAACGACGTCTCCTGCGTGAGCAGCCTCTCGAGCAGCGATTCGTACTCGATGCTCGAGCTTCGCACCGCGCGCAAAAGTTCGTGGCCGCCGGCGAGTTTTTTTTCCTCCAGGTACTCGTGCACGCGAGTGGAAAAAAAACGCTCGCGCGACGAATCGAACAGAATCGCGGAACGATGCTCGATCAGCGCGCGAATCTCATCGAGCTCGGACTCGCTGAGTTTCGCCGTCGGTGCTGGATGCTGTTTCATGTTCGGCACGCGTCAAAGGCCGGCATGGCGGCGCCGGCCGTGGGCACTCGCTTGCCCTTACCGGTTCGCGCCCACCGGAGCCGCGGGCCGCGGCTCTTCGGCCGCTTCGGAGGAGCGTCCCGCTCCCGAGCGGAATTGCGCGAGCGCTTCATTGAGCTGCTCGGAGAGCTTCACCATGTTGCCGACGGTGGAAGCCGTCTGCCGCGCGCCCTGCGTGGTCTGCCGGGTGATGCCGGAAATAATCTGCATGGCGTTGGCGACGCCTTCGGTGCCGCGCACCTGCTGCTTCGAAGCGAGCGAAATTTCCTGCACGAGTTCCGCCGACTGGCGCACCACGCTCGAAATCGCTTCCAGCGCTTTTCCGGCTTGATCGGCCAGCCCCGCGCCGACTTCCACTTCGCGCGTCCCTTCTTCCATCACGACCACCGCTTCGTTCGTCTCCGCCTGAATGGCCTTGATGAGCGCGGCAATGTCTTTCGTGGCGCTGCGGGAGTGTTCGGCAAGCTTGCGGACCTCGTCGGCGACGACGGCAAACCCGCGGCCGGCTTCGCCCGCGCGCGCGGCTTCGATGGCGGCGTTGAGCGCGAGCAGGTTGGTTTGCTCGGTGATGTCGTTGATCACGTTGATGATTTCCGAAATTTCCAGCGAGCGATCGCCGAGAGACTTGATCTTCTTCGCCGTCGCCTGCACCGATGCGCGAATGCGCTGCATGCCTTCGAGCGTATCGCGCACGGCGCGGTTGCCCTGCTCGGCAGCATCGAGCGCGCGGCGCGCGGCTTCGGCGCTGGCTTCCGCGTTGTTGGACACCTGCTTCATCGAGACCGTGAGCTCTTCCACGGCCGATGAAGTGTTCGTGATTTCCTGATCCTGCTGTGTGGCGCCGGCGGTCATGTCGTCGGCAGCTTCGAGAATCTGGTTGGCGCTGGCGCTCACGTCGATGGCGGCTTTGCGGACGCGCTCGAGAACTTTGGTGAAGTTGTCGAGCATGAAGTTCACCGAATCGACCACGTTGCCGAGCGCGTCGTTGGTCACCTTGCCGCGGATGGTCAAATCGCCGCGGGCCACTTCCTTGATGGTGTTGAGCAGGTCGGTGATGCTGCGCTGGAGGGAATCCTGGGCCTGCTGGTTGGTGACGGCGTGCGCGACTTTCGCGGCGCTGCGATTGAAATTTTCGGCGATGAACCCGAACTCGTCGCTCGAATCGACTTCGGCGCGGGCGCGCGAGTCGCCTGCCAGAAGCCGCTCGGAGAACCGGGCGAGCTCGTCGACGGGCTTCAGCACGCGCTTGCTGAGCGTCCACACCACCGTGATGGCAGCAAACGCGCCGAGCGCAACGGCGAAAAAGAGCGCGCCATTGGCGCCGCCCGGGATCGACGAAGCCTCCGCGGCTCCCGTCCCGGCCGAGTGCGCCCCGGCGTAGTAGGCGATCGCCAGCCCGCCGAACATTGCCACGCTGATCCACAGGACCAGCATCCAGATTGTCGAACTCAAACGACCTTTCATGACAGCCTCCCAAGAACTCGTGCGCTCATTTGCTCCGGCCGGCCCCCATGCGCCTGCCGCAACGAGCGGCCTGTCAAAACCCCTGTCAAAACCAATGCCCCAAAGAAATCCGGAAACTCCGCTGCCGCGCGCCTAGATCACCGGCACCGGAAACACATCCGTCAGCCGCCGAAGGTCCACCACCAGAGCCAGGCGGTCTTCATGGCGCAGCATCCCGCGGCAATGCGGCACATCGTTCGGCGCCTGATCGAGCAGCGCTTCTTCGGTGGCAGAGTACGTGCCGATTACTTCGTCGGCCGCGATCCCAAGCCGCAAGTCTTCGCGCTGCGGATCGCCTTTCAGCGCCGCCACCACCACGTGCTTGGGAAGCAATCCCGGCCGGCGGCCTTCCGTAAAAGCGATATCGACGAGCGGCACGATCGTTCCGCGCAAATTGAACACGCCCATCAAAAATGCCGGGGCGAGCGGAATGCGCGTCACGATCGGCCAATCCACCACTTCTTCCACTTCAAGCACCGAAAAACAAAATCGCTCGCGGCCGGCGCGAAACACGCAGTATTGCCGCTCGGGAAGCCGCTCCTCGGAATAAATTTCGCTCTCGAGGAACTCGCCGCCCTCGAGATCAACCGGAAGCCCCGCGTTTTCGCGCTCATCGGCCATCAAGCGAACCTTTTCACCGCGTCGAGCAATTCTTCCTGCGTGAACGGCTTTGCCACATAACCATTGGCGCCCTGCTGCTCGCCCCAGTAGCGGTCGCTCGGCGCCGTCTTCGAAGTGACGAGAATCACCGGAATCTTCGCGTAAACCTCATGGCTCTTCAGGTCGCGGCACACTTGAAAACCGTTTCGCTGCGGCATCACCACGTCGAGCAGGATCACGTTGGGCCGCTCTTCCTCGATGGCTTCTTCCGTCCTCGTGGGGTCGTTGATTCCCACGGAATGAAACCCGCCCTGCTGCAAAAACGACTGAATCAGCCGCACTTCCGCCTGCGAGTCATCCACCACCAGCACCTTCTTCACCACCGGCGCACCTCCACACAATCGCCCGGCAAGACAATTGCAACTGCGCAGCCACCCATGAGACAGCCTTCGCAGGCTGTCGCGACGCTGCAACTTCTTTCAAACACGTCTGTTATGCCCCTTCGGCCCGCCTCTCACGGCTCGGCGGCGACTTGCTCAGACGCCCCCTGCGTCTCAGCTTGAGAATCTTTCTCACCGGCCCGCATCTCCGCCGAAAGCGATGAGAATCGCTGCATGATTTCGTTGAGGCGCAACGCCATCGAATGGATGGTGCGAATCTGCTCGCGGCATGCGGCGGGAAGCTGTCCCGGCTCGAGCAGCAGCAGGTCGGCATTGCCCAGGACGGAAGTGAGCGCGTTGTTCACGCTCGGGCGCATTTCGAGCATGTAGCGGCCAAGCGTGGCGTTGCATTGGGATTCGAACGCGAGGCGCGCCGCTTTCTGCGCGCGGTCTTCGGCCTGGGCGCGGCGCAACGCTTCATTGGAAACCAGAATCAGCGTGCCGATCCAGCCGTCCTGGCGCGGAACAATCAGCGCGTGCGGATGCTCGCCGCGGATGAGATCGGCTTCCTGGCCTTCTTCGGGGATGTACAGCGTGGCGCTGCCGGGAATGGCATCGAGTGCAGAAAGAATCGCGAGCGACTTTCCGCTGCGGACCGGGCCGACAATCACCAGGTCGTAGCTCGAGCTGCTGGCCGCTTGCCACAAGTCACTGGTGACAATCGTAATCTCGGGAACGTGCCGCTCGGCCTGCCAGCGCGCTGCGACGAGGCGCGCGAATTCGGTGTCGTCCGAAACGATGAGGACGCTCGACTGATTCAACGGATGCCGGCCCCTTTCCCCGCCTCAGGACTGGAGTTTCTCCGCTTCCTCGATGAAAGAGAGCAGCCGCTTGGTGCTGATTCCGAGGTTCACGGCAGCTTCGGTGTTCTTGGCACGCTTGGCCTGCTCGACGCGGCCCTGGAAATAGGAGACTTCGCTGCGCGCCAGATCGAGCGCGGAATTGAGCGAACTCTCTTCGCCCGAGTGTTTGCGCTGATCCATAGCGACAGCGAGCAAAGCGCGCGCGACAACCGCGCGGCGCAGATCTTCCGCTTCCTGGTCTCCTTCGGCGACGAACGCGGCCACTTCCCAGGATGAGAGCAATACTTTCGTATCTTGCAGCACGACGGTGGACATAGAACGCCCACGTGAAGGGGGAGCCGCGATCAATTGCTCCCAAATAACTTCGAGACATTTTTCGGCGTTTGCCGGAGCCGCTGGCACCGCTGCCGATTTAGCGCTCTTATCGGATGGCGCCGGGCTCGCGGGCGCTTTTTCAGCCGGAGCGCTCGAGGCTGCGTGTGATTCAGCCGCTTTCGGAGCGGGCTGGATCGGTGGCTGGACTTGCACGGCGGCCGCAGGAGGCGGGGCCGCAGGCGCCAGTTTTTCTTTTGCCGATTCCGCCGCGGGCGCGAAGAAATCTTCGGGGTCCTCGAACTTCGCGGCGGAGGGCCCGCCCGAGCGCGCGCGGCCAATGGCTTCTTCCAAATCGGCGCGCAACGCGAGCAATTGCTCGAAAGCGCGGCGCACGGAGCTTTCGGTGTAGTCCTTGTGAAACGGCTGCCGCCAGTTTTCGCAGTAGTAGCGGAGCTGATTGGTCGTTTCCGCAGCGGAAAACCCGGCGCGGCGGCAATCCACTGTTTTCACGCCGGCGGCATCGAGAGCTTCCACCGCATGCTTCACCGCGCTGACGTCTGCATGCAGCATGCGGATGAAAGCGCGGCGAAGAGAAAAGTTGAAGCGGCAGAACGCCACCAGCGCCGCGGGATCGTAAAACATGCAGCCGGCGGATTCCTTCAGCAGGCGTCCCTGCTCGAGCAGCCCGTGCTCCATCATGTCGCGGAGGCTGTGGCAATTCTCGAGCGCCGCGAGAATCTCTTCGAGCGGCTGGCACCATTCGAGCGGCGTGGGATCGGCTTCGGCCAGCACTGGCTGGAGCACCCGCGCCACGTCCTCGAGTTTGATTTCTTCGCGGTACAGCTCTTCGGGCGCGCAGAGAGCGAAGTACTGCACGAGGAGCAGGTCGATTTTGTCGCGATCGACCGTGGTCTTATCCTGTTTCTTCAGCAGCCGCTGAATGAAGGCGCGCAAAGATTCTTCGCTGGCGTTGAGCGTTTCCGGCGGAAGCTGCCGAATCTGGAAGGCGCGGACTTTTTCGTCGACTGCGTCGAACCATTGCAGATCGCGATCGAACACCTCTCGCGTGGGACGCTCCGGAGGAATCTCTCCCGGCGGGTAAGGAGGCGGCGCAAATTTGAATTGCGCCGCGAGCGCGGCGTACAGCGGGTAGGCGGCGCGCGCTTCACTCCAGCGCGCGGCGAAATCCACCGGGCCTGCTCCCCCAGCGTTCGAGGATTTCTCCGGAGTCTTCAACGTGGTGCTGGGCGTCTTTGGGCTCATGGTTTGATGATCCAGTTCGAAACTTGTCCGAAAAATCGGGCGGCCACCGCTTTGCGGCCGTCGTGATATCGCACCGCAACGATTGCGGCTCGGGCATCGAGCGAGCCATCCGAGTTCACCAGGCGCACGTGGTCTTCGAATTCGAGCGGCAGTGTGGACGCGAAGAGGACTTCCTGATCGGTGCCGAATTCGATGGTGGTTTGTTCGTGGATGCGCCGGCCCGGTCCGAGAGTCATCACGCGCACCGGAATGCGCACCGGCGATGCCTTGGGGAAAAGTTGCGCCAGTTTTTCGACACAGGTGTGCTCTGCTGCGGTGGAAGCGACCCCGGCTTCGCGCGACACGTGGCCCCCAGTTCTTTGCCGGCTCCGTTTCACGCCGCGGGTCCGAGGGGCGAGACACCCAAACCAGGGACGGATAGACGGGTCCGGAGTTGACGTCCGGGAAGGGATTGCACGAGCGCGGCCAAAGGGTTTGCGGGACGGGCGAATCTAAGTGCTATGTTTGCGGCGGCTTAGGAGGAAGGCAAAAACAAAGAGACAAGGCTTACGTCTCAGACTGACACGGAAGCGTCTCAGCCGCACGTCCCTGAACCGATTCAAAAGGGTGCAGTGGCGAGAATCTCGTGAAGCGCTACGTCACTGTTTCGACGGGTTGCTTGTGGGACGACCGCAGCGGGATGTTGTAGAGCTTCAGCTTGCGGTACAAAGTGGCGCGGCTGATTCCCAACATTTTTCCGGCAAGAGTTTTGTCGCCGCCCGCTTGCTCGAAGACGCGCAGAATCGTCATGCGCTCGAGATCGGCAAGCGCGGTGGTCGAAAGCGCGGCCTCGCGCCCGCCGGCCGTTTCGTCCCGGGCTTCGCGGATCCCCGGGGGAAGATCGCGTATATCGATCCCCTGGTGATCTCCCAAAGCCACGGCGCGGGCGATGCAGTTTTCGAGTTCGCGCACGTTGCCGGGCCAATCATATTGCAGGAAGCACTTCATGGCCGTGGGCGCCACTTGAATGTTCTGGTCCGGGGCGTAGCGATCCAAGAAGCAATGGACGAGCTGCGGAATATCGGAGCGCCGCTCGCGCAGGCTCGGCAGATGGACCGTGACGACATTCAAGCGGAAATAGAGATCCTTGCGAAATGTCCCGGCGCGATAGGCGGCTTCGAGGTCGCGGTTCGTGGCCGCGATCACGCGCACGTCCACAGGATTTTTTTCGTTGCTTCCCACCGGGCGAACTTCTTTTTCCTGGAGCACGCGCAGCAGCTTCGCTTGCATTTCCAGCGGCAGCTCGCCGATCTCATCCAGGAAAATCGTCCCTCCGTTGGCCGCCTGGAACAGGCCCGACTTGGATTTCAACGCACCGGTGAAGGCGCCTTTCTCGTGGCCGAAGAGCTCGCTTTCCATCAGCGTGGGAACCAGCGCGCCGCAGTCCACCGCGATAAACGGCATCGTGGCCAGCGGCCCGCGAAAATGAATGGCCCGAGCCACCAGCTCTTTGCCCGTGCCGCTTTCTCCCGTGATGAGCACGGGCGTGCGCGTATCTTTCAGCCGCGAAACCATCCGCAAGACGTCCTGGATTTTTCCCGATGTGCCGATGATTCCGTCGAGCTGCGTTTCGGTGTTCACGCGCTCGCGCAGAAACTGATTTTCCGTCACCAGCCGGACTTTTTCGGCCATCCGCTGCAAAAGCTGGCGCAGCCGCTCGACCCGGAACGGCTTCTCGATGTAATCGTAGGCGCCCTGGCGCATGGCTTCGACCGCCGATTCGATCGAGCCGTGGCCGGTCATGATGGCGACTTCCGCGTGCGGCAGTTGGTCCTTGATTTTGCGCAGCAAATCGACGCCGGAGAGGCTCGGCAGCTTCAGGTCGGCCACCACGATATCGGGCGGCTGCATCTCCAGCAATTCCAGCGCCGCTTCCGCTGACTCCGCCTCGGCGCTCACGAAGCCGAGTCCCTGGCCCACCGTAATGCAAAGCCGGCGGATGCTCTGCTCGTCGTCCACAATCAAGAATCGAAGCCGCTGTTCGTCTCTCATGGTCTTCCGATCGTTTTTTCCACCGCGGCCATCAATTGATGGACGCGGAAGGGTTTTTCAACGCAAGGCGTGCCGGCTTGCGCCAGCAGCGCGCTGGTTTCTTCGCTGGCGGTATCGCCGGTGATAAAAATGATTCGCGAGGCGAGTTCCGGGCGATGCCGCCGCAGCCAATCCTGCACATCGGCGCCGTTGATTCCGCCCGGCGTGCGGAAATCGGAAATCACGCCGCGGAAAATTCCGGAGGCAAGCAGCTCCAGCCCGTCGGCCGCGGAAGCCGAAGCGACCACTTCATAGCCGCGCCGCTCGAGCGCCGTGCACAAAAATTGCGCCACCGATGGCTCGTCTTCAATCAGCAGAATCCGCGTGCGAGCGGCTGCGGTTGTGGCGCTGGTGTTCATCGCAGCGCCTCGGCGGCCATCAATTCGGCCTGCTTCGCAGCCACAGGCAACCGCACCACGAACGTGCAGCCCACCCCGTCGGGATTATTGCGGACGCTGATTTCGCCGCGATGCGCCCGCACGATGCCGTAGCAGATGCTGAGCCCCAGGCCCGTCCCTTTTCCCACTTCTTTCGTGGTGAAGAAGGGATCGAAAATCCGGTCCGGCTGGATGATCCCCGGGCCGTTGTCGCGAAACAAAACCTCGACGTGGCTGTCGCCGAGCGAAGTTTCGATTTCGATTTTTCCCTGCCGGCGGGTTTCCTGCACGGCGTCGTAAGCGTTGTTCAGAATGTTCAGGAACACCTGCTGGAGCTGGTGCGGATCTCCGATCACGACCGGCAAATCCTCGCGGTATCGCTCGAGAACCTCCACGCCGTGATTCGAAAAATCGTAGGCGCGGAGTTTGAGCGTCTGGCGAAGCACGGAATTCACCTGCACGGGTTCGCGCTGCGCCGGCATTTGCCGCGCAAAGCTCAACAGGTTCTGCACGATCACGCGCGTCCGCTGCGCCTCCTGAAGAATCACGCGCAATTCGTCCTTCGCCGCCTCCGGGACCTCCGGGTTTTCCAGGAGCAGGTCCGTGAAGCCCACGATTGCCGCGAGCGGATTGTTCACCTCATGCGCTACGCCGGAAACGAGCTGCCCCAGCGCCGCCATTTTTTCCGTGTGCATCAATTTGGCCTGGAGGTCGGCGGCCGCGGTGATATCGGTCATCACCACGACCACGCTGTTGATATCCCCCTGGTCGTCGCGCATGGGGCTCAGGCTGATTGAGAATTGCGCGGTGGCGCCGTTGCCGGCGAGCAGCGGCAGCTCGAGATTATCGAGCGCCGCGCCCTGAAGCGTGCGCTCGAGCGCTTCCGCGAGCACCGGCCGCCGCCCGGGGGGAACCATGGCCACCAGCGGATGGCCCAGCAGATCCGGCTCGCGGTAGCCCGCTTCGAAGCAGCGCCGATTCGCGTAGCTGATCAGCCCCGCCGTGTCGAGCACCAAAATCATGCTCTGCGTGTTGTTCAAAATATTCTTATTGAAGTCTCGCTCGCGCCGGTAGCGCCGCTCGGCCTCGCGGCGGTCGGTGACGTCTTTCAACACGTGGATCGTGCGCAATTCATCTTCGTGTCCGCTCTGGATCCGCGACGCGGACACGAGAAACGATTGCTCTCCGGCAGAGTGGATGAACTCTTCGCGCGCTGCTTTCGGATTCCGGCAGAAAGGGCAGTGTGCGGGCTGAGACGCCGAGCCGAGCAACTCGAGCTTTCCGATGTCGCGCCCGATCGCTGCGGCCGGCGGAACGTTCAAATGATCCGCGAGCGCGCGATTGAGCCGCAGCACGCGATTCTCCGCATCATGCACGATGATGAAGTCCGAAATCGCGTCGAAGTCCTGCACCCACTGTTTGCGCGACTGTTCGATGCGAGAGAAGAGCCGCGCATTTTCCAGCGCCACCGACGCATGCGCGACGAGCGCTTCCAGCAGTTGCCGCTCGGTGGCGGCCAGCGCCCGCGAAAGGTCCACCAGGCACAGCACCCCCAGGAGCGCCGCTTCGCTGCCCGCAAGCCGCGCGAGCATCACTTCTCCCCACCCGAGCGCTTCCGCGAGTTCACGGCCGAGAATCGCCGCCGCGGAACCGGCGCGAAATTCCGCGGCTGGCACGGCCGCCTGTTCCGCCAGCGCGCTCGCCAACTTTTGCTGGATCGCGGCATCCCAGCGGTGTGCCGGCCCGCTCAGCGCGGCGATCGTCCATCCGGCGGGCTGCGCCAGTGCAAGCACCGCTGCGCGCGCGTCGAGCATCTCGGCCGCTCGCGCCGTCAATCGCCGGGCAAATTCCGGCGCGCCCAGTGACGGGCTCAGTTCCAATGTTGTGGCGGAAAATTGCGCGAGCAGGCTCTCAAACGAGCCGTTCGCGCGAGCAGGGACTTCCCGAATTCGTTTGACTGCACGCATGGAGGTTCAGGGGCTTGCGCGCGTTGCCTATGCTTTATGAAGCTACGGTCTCATCTCATTTTGAGTCAAGAATTGCGCGGAGGCGTGTTGCGAATCGGACAATCGGCCGATGTCGCAAGCTGAGACCCCCGCGCAGCCGCCGCCGGGTGTTTGAGACGAACAGCGCTAGCAGCTGGACTCCTCCGCCCTCCTGACACCTCAGCGAAGTCATGCAGAATCAGCAGCTTCCCTCTCGAATTGCCGAATTCATCCGCGCTCCAAAACGCCGCTCCCCCATGGCATCGGCCTTGCAAATTCTGGAGGCGGAGTTTTCCCTCGGGGGAGGCCCGGCCAATGAAATGGAAATCCGCACTCGCAGGTTTTGCGTTGGCTGCGGCGTTGGCATTGGGCGGGACCCTGGCCCTGATGCCGATCGCTTCGGCGCAACAGTCGGGCGAATCCACGAAGCGGAAAGTGAAAACGCGCGTGACTCCGGATTATCCGCTGCTGGCCAAGCAGATGAACGTGACCGGCAAAGTGAAAATCGAAACCACGATTGCGCCGGATGGGCACGTGACAGGGACAAAAGTTGTGGGCGGGAGCCCGCTGCTGGTGGGCGCCGCGGTGGACGCGGCGAAAAAGTGGCGCTTCGAGCCGGCGGCGAAGGAAACCATCGAAATCATCGAGTTCGAATTCGGCGGGCAGAACTGAAACCCCTCGCGGTTCAGCAGGGGCTCACGGACGGGGAGTGGAGGCGTTACCAATGACGATCAGCAGAAGGCTCTACTACGGATTCGGCGCCATCCTGGCGATCATGCTGTTTCTCTTCATCGTGAATATCTTCACGGTGATGCGCGAATACAGCGCCCGCGCCGCCTCGGCCGCCACTCTCGCCGACGTTCAAACCATCGAGGCCGTTCGCTACGAGATGATGGCCAACCGCCTGTTTCTCGGAAATTATCTTCTGAGCGGCGATTTGCGCGATGAGGACCGCACCAACAAGGGAATCTCCGAGCTGACGCAGCACCTGAAAGACGGCGAGAGCAAAGCCAATGACTGGGCCCTGCGCGCTTCCCTCAGCCAAGTGGACGACAACGAAAAAAACTGGGCCGAAAATTTTGCCAAGCAGATGATCGCCAAGCGCCATCAGGTGGACGCCGGCGACGCCACCGTCTCCGACCTCCAGATCTATTATCTCCAGCACGACCCTTCTTCCTGGACCAACAAGTCCGCGGGAGTTCTTGACGAAGCGAACCGCACGGTTCGCAAGACTCTCGACGAAGCGAATGCCCGCGCGGCTTCCGCCACTGCCTGGAGCACGGGTATCACCACCCTGGGCACTCTTTTCGCTGTGCTTTTCGGAGGACTCGTTGCCTATCGCACCGCCAAGACCATCAAGGAGCCGCTATCTCACCTGGTCGACGTCGCCCATCGCATCAGCGACACGGGCGATCTCGATCAATCCATCGACATTCACCGCAGCGATGAGGTCGGAATCCTCGCGGACAATTTCAACAAGATGATCGTCCACCTGAAGGAGATGGCCACCGTTTCGGCGGCAATTTCCGAAGGCCAGTTGTCCGTGGCGGTGCAGCCCCGCTCGCATCAAGACACGATGGCGAAAGCCTTCGCGCGCATGACGCAGGGGCTGCGCGACCTGGTCCGCCAGGTGCGCGACAGCGCTTCGCAGGTGGCCAGCGGCGCCGGCCAAATGGCCAGCGCCTCCGATGAATCGGCGAAAGTGAGCGTGCAGGCGGCCTCGGCAATCGACGAAGTCACCAGCACGATGCACGAGATGAGCATCAACGTGCAGAACGTGGTGAAGAACACCCAGGTGCAGGCCTCGAGCGTTGCGGAAACTTCCGCCTCCATCGACCAGATGGTCACTTCGATTCAGCGCGTGGCCGACACCGCCAAGCTGCTCGTCGATATTTCCCACCGCTCGCGCGAAGAAGCGCAAACCGGCATGAGCACGATGGAGAAGGCCACCGAGGGCCTGAACCGCACGAGCCACGCGATTCAATCTTCCGCGGAAATCATCGACGTGCTCGGGCGCCGCGCCGACGATATCGGCAAAATCATCGAAGTGATCGACGACCTCGCCGAGCAAACCAATCTGCTCGCCTTGAACGCGGCGATCGAGGCCGCGCGCGCCGGCGAGCACGGCCTCGGCTTTGCCGTCGTCGCCGAGGAAGTCCGCAAGCTGGCCGAAAAATCCACGCAATCCACCAAGGAAATTTCCGAGCTCATCCAGGGAATTCAAAAGGAAGCGCGCGAAGCCGTCGAGAACATGGAGAAGAGCACGTCGATGGTCCAGGAAGGGCTTACGCTCAATAAGGACCTGAGCATCGCGCTCAACAAAATTTCCGACGTCGTATCCGAGGTTTACAAATTCTCCCAGGAAATCGGCGCCGCCACGATGGAGCAATCGAGCGGCTCGGCGCAAATCGGCAAAGCCACCAACCGCCTCACCGAAATCACGCAGGAGATCACCTCTTCGGTCGAGGAGCAGGCCTCGGGCGCGCAAGCCGTGGTTCGCGCGATGGAGAAGATGCGCGAGCTCGTGCAGCAATCCACTTCGAGCTCCACCGAGCTGGCCGCGGCCGCCGAGCAAATGTCGAAACTCTCGCGGAACTTGCTGGAGTCGATGGACCGCTTCACTCTCGACGATGCCTCCGCCGACGCGCGGCGTCACGCGGCGCGGCGTCACCAGCCGGCGCACGACCGGGCCGCCGAACACGAATATGCAGAAGTCTCGAGGTCCTAGGGGCGCAGAAACCATCCATGGATAAAGACCTCCAGGTTGTGGGGTTCCGAATCGGGCGGGAAACATTCGGGCTTCCCATCGCGCTCGTCCGCGAAATCGTCCGCGTGCCGGAAATCACTTCGGTGCCGAACTCCCCGGACTACATCGAAGGCGTGATCAATCTTCGCGGCCGGATCATTCCGATTGTGGATTTGCGCAAGCGCTTCGGAGAAAAAGTCGCCGAGCCGAGCAAGAAAAATCGTATCGTCGTGGTCGAGCTCGAAAACCGCGCCATCGGCTTGATTGTGAACTCCGCCTCCGAAGTCCTGAAAATCCCGCCCTCGGAAATCGAGGCGCCGCACAACGTGTTTCAAGAAGGTGAATTGAATTACATCACGGGCGTAGGGAAGTTGCGTGGGCGCCTGGTGATTCTGCTCGATTTGAACCGCATCCTTCAGCGCGGCGAGCTGCGCCGCCTGGAAGATGTGGCCGATTCAACCGCCGCCGTCCCGGCCGGCGCGGTCGGGCGCGATTCGTAAGAGCAGGCCGCAGCGGAAAGATCACGGGGGACGAATGTCCACACTCGCCACAGAGGTGCCGCTCACTGACGCGGAATTGAAGCTCCTGCAGACGCTCGTTTATCAGGAGTGCGGCATGTATTTTGACGAGCGCCGCACCCATTTCCTGCGCGACCGCCTCCAGCGCCGCCTCAAAGCCTGCCAGATGGATTCGTTTTACAGCTACTACCGTCTGCTCACCAGCCGCGAGGGCAAGCAGGAACTTTCGTCGTTGCTCGAGAATCTCACCGTCAACGAGACCAGCTTCTTCCGCATCCGCCCTCAGCTCGAGCTCTTCCAGAAATTCGTCCTCGAAGAGCTTCTCAAGCACAAGCAGGATCGCCGCGATTGGACGCTGCGCTTCTGGAGCGCCGGCTGCTCGACGGGCCAGGAGCCTTACACGCTCGCGATTCTCGTTTGCGATGCGCTCGCTTACTACTACCTGCGCAACCCGCTGCCGTTCGAGATGCCCACGCCGAAGCCGCTGATTCCTCCGCCGTGGAAAGTGGAAATCATCGCTTCCGACATCAATTATTCCGCGCTCCTCACCGCGCAGCAGGGCGTTTACACCGAATCGCAGATGGAAACGGTCGATTACACCTGCCGTCTTCGCTACTTCGACAAAGTGGGCGACAAATATTCGGTGAAAGCCAGCCTGAAAAATCTCGTCCAGTTCGACTTCCATAACCTCAAGACCGAGTATCTCCCGCAGCGCAACGACGCCATTTTCTGCCGCAACGTCATGATTTATTTCGATGAGGCCGAGCAGAAGCGCCTGATCGAAAAGTTCTACCGCTGTTTGAACGCCGACGGCTATCTCTTCGTGGGCCACGCCGAAAGCCTGTTCGGGCTCACGCAGGCGTTCCACATGATTCACCAGAACAACGCCACCGTGTACCAGCGGGTCGAGGGCAGCCAGTGACCTTTTTCCCCGAAGATCGCGCTTCCGAGCTCCGCGACCTCTTCTTCGAGAGCGCCGCGGAACTCCTCCAGGCCATGAATGAGGCCGGCCTGGCGCTCGAGCAGCGCCCGGGCGACAAGGAAACTCTCCGGCGCGTCCGCCGCGCGGTCCACACGCTGAAAGGCGATTCCGCCGCCTGCGGATTCCGCGAGCTCAGCGAGTTGGCGCACGAGCTGGAAGACGTTCTCACTCCCGAACTCGCGAAAGAAAACGCCGGGCTCATTCCGGAGGTCGTCTTAGCGGCTGCGGACACTTTCCACGAAATGCTGGCAGCCCATCGCCATAATGTGCAGGCGCCTGCCGGGGGCGCGCTGCGCGACCACATCCAGCGCCTGCTGCACAAGCCCGCCGGGCAAATGGAAAAGCCGGCGCAAAAAGCCAAATTCGATTGGACCGAATACGAGCGGCTGATGATCGCCGAGGCGTTCAACCGGCGCGAGACCGTCTATCAGGTCGCCATGCATCTCGATCCCGAAGCGCTGCTTCCCGCGGCTGCCTTTGAGCTCGTCCGCAAAGCCCTCTCCAGCATCGGAAAAATCCTCGCGCTGCATCCGGATAAAGATGCGGCCCCGGAACAAGCGGGCCTGATCGAAGCCGCGCTTTCGAGCGCGAAATCGGCCGACGCAATTCGCAAGCGCTGCCAGGTGCCTTCGGTGGTTGCGCGCATCGCCGTCGAGAAAATTCCCACGCCCGAATCGAAGCCGCGCGACCTGCTCGATATTCTGATCGAATCGGAAGCTCACGCTGTCGCCGCCGGCGTCTCCGGCGGTTCCGCGGACTCTGCTTCCGGCCACGGGGACGACGCGCCTGCCGCCAATGTCCCTGCCGGCCTGAGCCACGCGGCGGAAAATTCCTTGCGCGTGGATGCCACGCGGATCGACGCAGTGATGAATCTGGTGGGCGAGCTGATCATCGGCAAATCGATGCTTCAGCGGACCATCGCCGAATTCGAGCGCAGCCATTCGAAGGATCCGCTGCGCGGTAAATTCGCCGATGCGCTGGCGTTTCAATCGCGCGTTCTCGGCGAACTTCAGAAATCCGTGATGAAAATTCGCATGGTGCCGGTGGATCAGCTTTTCCGCCGCTTCCCGCGCGTGGTGCGCGACGTGGCCAAGCAGCGCAATAAAGACATCGGCCTGGAAATCGCCGGCCAGAACACGGACCTCGATAAGAGCATCCTCGACGCGCTGGCCGAGCCGCTCGCGCACCTGGTTCGCAATGGCGCGGACCACGGCATCGAAGCCGCTCCCGAACGCGAAGCCGCGGGCAAGCCAGTGCGCGGCATGATCCGCCTGAATGCCTACCACGAAGGCAACCAGGTGGTGATCGAAGTTTCCGACGACGGCCGCGGCCTCGACCGCGAAAAAATCGTGCGCACCGCCGTCGATCGCGAGCTCGTCACTCGCGAAGAAGCCGCGCGGCTCAACGACGCGGAAGCTCTTCACCTCATTTTCAAGCCGGGCCTCAGCACCGCCGAGGAAGTGACGGAAATTTCCGGCCGCGGCGTGGGCCTCGACGTGGTGCAGTCGGCGCTCGAAAATCTGAAAGGCGCCATCGCGCTCGATAGCGAGCCCGGCAAAGGCACCACCTTCCGCCTCATGGTTCCGCTCACTTTGGCCAGCATTCAGGCGCTGATGTTCCGCGTCTCCGCACGCCTCTACGCCGTCCCGCTCGCTTCGGTGGTTGAAATCACGCGCATCACCGATGACGACGTGCACCGCGTGGACGACCACGAAGTCTTCCAGTTGCGCGAGCAGGTGCTCACGCTCGTCCGCCTCGACCGGCTCATGCCGCGGCCTTCGAGCGAACGCTCCCGGCGCATTTTCGTCATCGTGATCGGCGCGGGCGCGCGCCGCTTCGGCCTGGCGGTCGATAGCCTGATGGGCGAAGAAGAGCTGGTGATCAAAGCTCTGGAAGACCGCCTGGTCACTTCACCGCTCTTGAGTGGCGCATCCATTTTAGGGGACGGGACGGTGGTGCTGATTTTAAACGTTCCGGCTGTGATTGCGCATCTCTCTCGAATCCCGCCCGTGGGGGCCACAGCATGAGCGAAAAAATTCGCGTTCTCGTTGTGGACGATTCGGCGCTGATGCGCAAGCTGATTCCGCAAGTGTTGCAGGACGATCCCACGATCACCGTCGTGGGCACGGCCATGGACGGCGCCATCGGCTTGAAAAAAATCGAAGAGCTGCACCCGCACGTGGTGACTCTCGATATCGATATGCCGCGCATGGACGGCATCGAGATGCTGCGCCAGATCATGCGCAAGCATCACGTGCCCGTCATCGTGGTGAGCGCGCAGACCACCGCCAGCGCGTCGCTCACGTTGAAAGCCCTCGCGCTCGGCGCCTTCGATTTCGTCACCAAGCCGCAGGATGCCGCTACCGGCCGCTTCGAGCAGATTGCCACGGAGCTCGCGCTCAAGATCAAAGTCGCGGCTTCCTCCGGCGCGCCGAAGATGATCATCACGGTGCCCACTCCCAAGCGCAAGCTGGGGCGCACCACGATGCCGCGGCGCCCCTCGCGCGTGGTGGCCATCGGCATTTCCACGGGCGGCCCGAACGCGCTCCAATATCTTTTTTCCCAGCTTCCCGAAGATTTCCCGGGGTGCCTGCTCGTGGTGCAGCACATGCCGGAGGGATTCACGGACATGTTTGCGCGCCGCCTGGATGAATCTTCCGCGATCGAAGTGAAAGAAGCGCAGTCGGGCGATTTGTTGCTCGCCGGGCGCGCGCTGATCTGCCCCGGCAATCGCCACATGAAAGTCCGCCGAATGGATCACGGCGATATCGCCATTCTCGTGGACCAGCCGCGCGTCAACGGCCACCGCCCGTCCGTTGACGTGCTCTTTAATTCCGTCGCTCAGGAATTCGGAGCGAGCGCCGTCGCCGTGCTCATGACCGGCATGGGCGACGACGGCGCTGCCGGCCTGGGCGCTCTCAAAACCGCCGGCGCCATGACCATCGCGCAAAGTCCCGACACCTGCGTGGTCGACAGCATGCCGCGCGCCGCAATCCAGCGCGGCTTCGCATCGCGCGTCGTTTCACTTTCCAATTTAGCAAGTGTCCTGCAGTCGAAGTGCGTGCCGGAGCGGTCCGCGCAAGAACCAGTGGGTGCCGCGGCCGAATCCGGCGTTTCCGGAGATTCAGGGGCCTCGAGAAGGAGATAGCCATGAAACAGTTCGAAGCATTGACGCGAAAAAAGGACAACCAGGCGGTCCGCTGCCTGATCGTTGACGACTCCGTCTTCGCCCGCAAGAGCCTGGCGAAGATGATCGAGTCGTTCGGCGGCCAGGTGGTGGGCGAAGCCGGCGACGGCTGCACCGCCATCACCGAGTACGCCCGCACCAAGCCCGATATCGTCCTGATGGATATCACCATGCCGCAGATGGAAGGGATCGAAGCGGTCGAGCGCATCGTCGCCGAGCATCCCGAAGCGCGCATCGTGATGGTCTCTTCAGTCGGCTATCAGGACAATATTCTCGCCGCGCTTCAAAAGGGCGCTCGCCATTTTGTCCAGAAGCCCGTGAAGCCCGACGCGCTCTACGAAATCATCCGCTACGTGCTCAATGACGACGGCGTCACCTCGCCCGTCGGCGCCGGAGGGGAGAAATCGCGATGAGGATGGACTTAATTCAGCCGTTTATCGGCTCGCTCGATGCGGTGCTTGCGGAGATGATGAAAGCTCCCGCGCGCATCGTGGATCTCACCATGGAGCCGGAAGGCTATCGCCGCAAGGGCCTCGCCGCTTCAGTCACGTTCAAAGGAGAGATCGAGGGCCGCGTCATCCTCGATATGGAGCCGCCCGCGGCCGCCCACGTGGCCGGCTATCTTTCCGGCGGAGAAGTTGATCCCGCCGAACCGATCGTTCCGGAGACCGTCTGCGAGCTCGCCAACATGGTGATCGGCAACGCGGTCACGCAGCTCAACGATCGCGGCTACCAGTTCAAAGTGTTTCCTCCGGCCGTTCTCACCGAAGAGCAAACCGCCGCCGCCGGCCAGGAATCCGAAGCCTCCATCCTCTGCTTCGAAACTCCCCAGGGCAACGTGTACCTCAACATCGCCATGCACTACCACCGCCGCCGCGCCCGCGAGCGCGCCCCCGTCGTCACCAGCCAATAGCAGTCACGCCATTGTTTTTCGTCAGGGCAGGGCTTGAGCCGTGCCGCAGTTGTCGCAGAATCAATACGGCTTTAGCCGCTGAGGTCCGGCGGGTGCATGGGTTGAGTCCAGGCCTTTGTAGCGCCGGTTTATCCTGAGCCCAGTCGAAGGGCATCCTGCCGGCTCGTTGCCTTCGCTCTGGACTATGTAGCGGCTGCCTTTAGGCAGGCCGATTTCCGTTCTCTCCGTAGGGGCACGGCACGCCGTGCCCGGCTTTTCGCCGTCATTCTGAGCCCGCGCCTGCGGCCGAAGAATCTCTCTTCGCCTTTGTAGCGCCGTAGGCGCGGCAGAATTTAGCCCAGGCCGGAAGGCCTGGGAATGCGGTGTGAAATTATGTAGAGCGCCGTAGGTGCGGCACGAACTCCTCGCGCGAACCACGTGCGACCGCTACCCGAACACAAACTTTGGATCAAATTGCACGCCATGCTTTTTCAACAACGCAATCCATTCCCCGTCAAAGGTCATTTTCCGATGGTGCGACTCCTGGGTTCGTATGTATCGCACAACCGCCGGAATCAACGACGCGCTCACGCTGAACGCCGCGTACCCTTGCTGCCACGCGAATTCGCGCCCCTGCTCGTTGGCCCATCGCGACGAATTCGATTTGATCGCGAGCACCGCCTTGGCCAGCGGCAACGACGGCGGAATTTGAATCAACAGATGCATGTGATCGTCCATCCCGCCCACCGCGTGAACGATCATGCCGTGGTTTTTGCAGACGCCCGCCGTGTAGGCCCACAGGCGCGATTGAATATCTCTAGGGATGAGCTTGCAGCGATCCTTCGTGCTGAAAATGACGTGGACTGCATTTTGAGCGTACGTATGAGGCAACTGTCGCACCTACGGCGCTTGACGGTTTTGCTGCCGAGGACCCAGCGTTTCCACGCTGGGCTAGATTATGCCGCGCCTACGGCGCTGTAGCTACCAGTTCTGTGCCACCCCACGTCAACGGGCCCGATCCGTTTCAGGTGCACCGTCTCAGCAAAATCAGATTCGAAGCCTGGCCCGCCGGTGTCGTGACAAGCGCCGGAGGCGCGGCAGAGGTTAGCCCAGGCCGGAAGGCCTGGGAGAGCGGTCCGAAATCACGTAGAGCGCCGTAAGTGCGATACAGGTTTGCTCAGCCTGGAAACGCTGGGTATCTGGTCTGCATCACCTTCAGCGCCGGAGGCGCGGCAGAATTTAGCCCAGGCCGGAAGGCCTGGGAACGTGGCGCGAAATCACGTAGAGCGCCGTAGGCCCGATTTGTGGGCCCCGACCTTTTTGTCGGGGTGCGACACAGGTTTGGCGCGCGAACCTGAGCTGACCGGCTGGCAGGCCCCCCGCCCCAATCAAAACCCAAGTCAAACCCAGGACACGTCAACCACACGATGAGGTGCCTGAGTGGTGATACTATTCACGAGGTGCGGATTCAATTGTGAGAAACACGCAATGAGAAGAGTGCGCCGCCCGCCGCGTGGTAGAATTTGCTCATGGAACTATTTCCGCTAAAAGAGCGGCTCGAGCAGGAAATCGAAAGTATCGAAATCGAATACGCACACGACAAAAATAAGATTGAGCGGCAGGCCGAACTCGCACGGAAGTACTTGGCGGAAGGTTCCTCTGTCGATGTCTGTATTGCGTTTATTCGCAAAACGTTTCCGAAACCTGAGCCCCATTTATGCGGTAGGCATCCCGGCACCCCAAAGCGCCGCGATACGCGTCGTAGCTAACTGGGTGCGCTTCCGCTCGTCTCTCCCAATTCCTGTTTTGTCAGCGCCACGATTTCAGGAACCGCGTCTCTGATCGCGTTCTCGATTGCCCAAACCAAAAGTACGTACAAGATCGCGTACCGCCACGGAATCAAGAACCACGGCGCAATCAGTACAGCTAATGATAGGGCAAGCTTCCACATCCATCGCCCTGCTGATTTCGGTGATAGCTTTGCCCAGGTGTCCAAAGCGCCCGGCGTGATACTTCGAGGGTCCATTTCGGAAAGTCCTCCTTCTTCGAGCCCTAGATTGTAGCATTACCGATTTGCATATATATCGGACGTGACAGAATCACCGACGGGCGGGTGGGCCAGACCTTGATTTCGTACTGTCGTCGAATTTGAATTTCGGGTGCCGACTCTTTGTCCGCCGCACTGGTATGCTATCGGAGCCGGGTAATCAGTGCTGAAGGAGCGCCCGCCAAAAGCTGGCCCACCCGCCACGCGCCAGTTCATTTCAGATATCTGAAGGCAGTGAGGATTCCGTGCACTCAGGGAGCCGCGACCCATGCCAAGTGACGACGAAGAAATCTTGAACCTCAAGCGACGCATTCTAGAACTTGAGGCGGAAAATGAGGAACTCAAGAAGAAGCTTGACCGTGCGCGAGGTGTCCCGGCAGAGGTGTTAGTGGCGAAAATGACGGGAGGTACACGCACCGGCGGATATAAGGACTCGCACGACGTCACAACCAGGAAACGAAACCGCATTGAGGTGAAGCTAAGCAAGGTCCACGAGTACACGGATACAAAGACCAAACGCTGGACATGGGACAGGATTCTTGGTCCGAAGGAATACGACTACCTTGTCTTGGCCGGCGAAAAAGATGGACGGTGGTCCGAAACCTATCCTCCCGATTTGGAGTACGTGTTTTTCTTGGTACCTCGAAGCGCCGTGCAGGATATTAACAGCCGCGGCGATTGTGTTGCCCTCAATACGAATCTCAAGACGGCCAGAGCGCCCAAAGCGAGACTCCTCATCGACCGCTACTTGGTCCGCTCGGAAGAGCAATTCAAGAACTTATGAGGGCGGGTGACGCAGCCTTGGATTCTGTCTTGTTTTTGCCTTTGACATTTGGGCCGGCGGGTGGGCCGGCCTTTCAGAGCGGTTGGTTTCCACAATCGATTCCGCACCTCGGGAATAGCGCCCGTCGGCCTCGACTAGGCGGAGCGCCACCCAAAATTAAATTCCGGAAAAGGCTGAAAGGGATTCTTACTTCTTTTCCATTGCGGCGGCGGGCCGTTCACCGAACGCGGCCAGGGCTTTGTCCGCCGGAATCTCGTTGCCGGCGGCATCGACGTAATGAATATCGACGGGGCCGTCCACAAAGCGGTAAAAGGTGCAGCCGCTCGCGCACGAGAGCTGGTGCGGGTGACGCGCCGGCGCGAAGATATAATCGCCAGCCTTGCAGGTGTGTGGCTGCTCTCCCTTCATCTCGAACTGTCCCGTTCCGCTGACGAACATCAGATTTTCGTTTGCGGAGTGCCAGTGCATCGGGACAGTGCATCCGCTGGCGAATTTCAGCAGCGAAATTGAACTCCCAGCCTTGGGATCGCCGTGGTCGATGACGAAGCTAAGGCATTCCGGCAGTACGGGAGACGAAACGAATTTAGCCTCTTCCGCCTTCACGAACTGCGGTTCTTGCGCTGATTGCTGCGCCATAGCAAAACCGGCAATCAACACCATTGGGATCACCGATGGAAGTCTGTGTCGCATGGGATCCTCCTCACCCTGCTGATTTGCGCAGCAAGCCGCTTGCCCGAGATTTCCTTTTTGACTTCGAAAACGGGGAGCATTGTACTCCTTTTCGCCCTCTTGAGCGTTGGTGGGTGGGCCAGGCTTTGATTGTATTTTTTTCAGGTATTTGAATTTCGGGTGCCGCAGTCTTCATCCGCCTCGGCGGACGGAGGGTGCGTGTTTTGACGTTGGTTCTGAGGTCTCGCGCGTTTTCGTTTTTGGGACCAATCCATGAAGCACCAGATTCCGTGGTGAACGATGCCGGAAGGAGAAATCCAAACCCTGAAGCCCCGCCCCCTTTGTCCCACGAGCGTTGCCTGCGCCTTAGCGGCTTGACGCGGTTTCCGGCGGTTGGACGTCGCGCTCGACCTTGGCTGCGAGTTCGTCTTGAGCAACCTCCAGGTCGTAGCGCGTTTGAAGATTCATCCAGAACACGGGCGCGTTCTTGAAGTAGCGCGCTCCCGGATCCGACCGGGACGGCGCTCGCCCACGATGTCGGCGATCCGCGTCACCGCCGGAGCCTTGGCGTAGGCGGGTACGGGGGTCGACGCCGGCTCTTACGGCTTGAGGGCACGCGGGACCAATTTTCCCCTTGCGATACCGACCAAAGCTTTGAGATTGCTCATCCGTATTTTTTGAAATAGAGTAGTTGGCGTGAAGTATACCGATCTCATTACGGTCGAGCCCGGCAAGCGAAGCGGCAAGCCCTGCATTCGAGGGCTGCGCATTACCGTTTACGACGTCCTCGACTACCTCGCCAGTGGAATGACGCACGCTGACGTTCTGCGCGAATTTCCATTTCTCACTGAGGAAGACATTCGCGCCTGCCTCGCCTTCGCAGCCGATCGCGAGCGCAAGCTGGAAATCTCGAACGCGTGAAGCTTCTTTTCGACGAAAACCTACCCCCTTCGATGGCCGCGTCGCTCGCCGATATCTACCCAGGGTCTGCACATGTTCACGAGTGTGGGCTCGGCAGCGCAGACGACGAAGCCGTCTGGGACTATGCGAAGAAGAACGGATTCACGATTGTCACGAAAGACTCGGACTTTCAAGAGTACAGCGTATTGCGCGGGGCTCCTCCTAAAGTGGTGTGGCTGCGCGTGACAAACTGTGCGACGCAGGAAATCGAAAGCCTTCTCCGCACCGCCCTTCCCGTCGTCACTCGATTCATCCGGGAGGATCTGGAATCGTGCCTTGTGTTAGGTACTCGCCTCAAAACGAAGTAGCTCGCGACGATCGTTTTTTTCGGCGTGTGGACCAGCCTTTGAGCCTGAGAATCTTGGAATCTGAATTTTCGAGTGGCAGCTAGTCCTGCTTTCCACCGGATGGCAGGCCCCCTGGTTCAGGCCTAGGGGCGTGGCGAGCGAAGCGCGCAATTCGCGTTTTTTTTGGTGGGCCTTTTTACGGGCTGAAAAAGCACATACATTATACTGCCTGCAAGCAACCCAGTCCTCTCAATCCGCCGTAACCCCTTTTTCTATCAACGCTGAAATACGCACTATAGTGCGTGTTCGCCTTATAGCGTGCGCGAGCGATCATTTTTTTCGGCCCAAAACGGCCTGCGAGGGGCGAATTCGAGATCGCAAGAAAGAGCCATTTTTACGCGGTTTAAGGTCAAGGTACTTGACCTAATTAGGTCAAGTACCTTGACCATTTTTCTGCTGTAACATCGTCAAAGTTTCTGGCGCAAATCCATGCGATGAGCGCCTCGATTACCGGGCGCGGGGACCTACCTTGCGGTATTCGGTGCCGTGGCGGAAGAGGCCGGCCTTGGGCATCTCTTCGGAGTAGATGATCCGGGCGGGAAGAAAAATATTGGCGGCGTCGGGCGAATACGGGACAGCCACTTCGACCGCCGCGTCGGTATCAAACCGGCGCTTGCTTCGGAAACACATGCCAATAGGGGAGATATCCTCGCAGACGGCGAGCTCGTCATCCGCGCCGGCCTGGCGGATGCAGGCGGTGAGGCGCGTCTTGAGCCGCAGGCGCTGGCGCTGCCGCTTGTCGTCTTCGGGCGGGGTCTCGTCTTTTGCGTCGGCAGCGCGCCGGCGAGCGGCGCGCGAGGCGAGCTTTTTTTCGTCCTCGTGCGGCGCTTGCGTCCAGATGCTGGGGACGCCGCAGGCCTTGCAATGCCGCGCGATGCCGCGATTGGTTTCGAAGCCGCGCAGCTCGAGCTCGTTCAGATAGGCCACTTCGCGCGCGCGGCAGTAGCTGCATTCGAGCAGCATGCGCGCCACCGCTTCTTCCGACGTGGCGATCGGCGGAAACTCAATTCCCCAGAGGTCATTTTCGAGATCGAGGATTTCGATGCCGTAGAGGAAGCCTTCCTTTTGTCGGCCGAATTGCCCCACGATGCGGACGTCGCCTTGCCGGTTCGCTTCCGCGGGAGCTTGCCGGCGCACGTGGATTGTCTGGTCCGGCTTCAATTCGCGGTCGAGGACGATGACCGCGCCCGACCGGTTGATCAGCATCGTGCGAGCCGGCTCCTTGAAATCGCTGCCGAACGCGTCTTTCCCGGATGCCTCAAGCAGCAAGGTGAGCGAGACACGGTCGGTGCGGCGCAGAGCCGGCGTTGCCATCAAAGCCTCCCTTGGAGTATTGCGGACGTCCCCTCCAGCCAAGATAGCATAGTGTCGGGGGGATTTGGCTGCGAGGTAGGGCGGAGTTCCGAAACCCTAACGTCGGCGTGTGCGACGGACGCAACTACCTGGAATATAAGGATTTAAGTCTCTATTGCCGAATTCCCCGTGGGATGCTATATTTGGTCGATTTTTGGCAGAAGTGCAGATTGCAGCGCCCAACCCTAAAATCCTGCGGTACGGGAGCAGAAGCGATGGAATGGGTTACCCCCGAACACGAAGTGATCAACCTCAACTGCGAAGTCAGCTCCTACGAAAACGCTGAACTCTAGCCTCTAGATGCGTGTAAAGGTCCTCGGCTCAGCCGCCGGGGGCGGATTTCCGCAGTGGAACTGCGCTTGCGAAAACTGCGCTCGTCTGCGTCGCGGTGTCTTGAAAGGCCGCGCGCGCAGCCAGACGCAAGTTGCCGTTTCCGCTTCGCCTTCCTCGTGGGTCCTTCTGAATGCTTCTCCCGATCTGCGGCAGCAGATCCTTGCCGATCCGGAATTGGCGCCGCGCGCTGAAGAGCGCAGCACGCCGATCGCCGCGATCATCCTAACGAGCGCGGATGTAGATTGCGTGCTTGGCCTGCTGCATCTGCGCGAGTTCCAGCCGCTGCGCGTCTTCTCGACTCCGTCTGTCCGCCGCGTTCTCGTCGAAGAGAACTCACTGTTTCGCACGCTCGAACGCTCGAGGCCTCCGATTTGCTGGGAAGATCTTCGCTTCGATCGTGCTGTGCCTGTCCTTTCACAATCGACGTCCGGAGACGAGACCAGCCTCTCGTGCCAGGCTGTCCCGCTCGGAGGAAGCTTCCCCGATTTTGTGAGCGACGGCTTGCGAAAAACTTTGCGCGCGGAAGAAGCCATCGTTGGTTTGCAATTGATGGAAAGCGCCAAAAAATTTTTCTTCGCCCCGAGTCTCTCCAGCCATGGCGGCAATTGGAAACAGTGCATTGCCGCGAGCAACCTCGCACTTTTGGACGGCACATTTTGGACGGATGACGAGCTCCCGAAAATTCTCGGCACGGCCAGGACGGCCCGCCAAATGGGCCACCTGCCATTGTCCGGCCCCGGCGGCCTTGTCGACGAGTTGCGCGGCACAATCGGCCCGCGCCGCGTCCTGATTCATCTGAACAACACGAATCCGGCGCTGGATGAAGAGAGCAGCGCCTTCCGCAGCCTGCGCGACGCGGGCTGGGAAATCGCTTATGATGGAATGGAGTTCACCCTGTGAATGATTTCGATCCGCAAAAGCTTTTGACCGAGGAAGAGCTCGTCTCGCTTTTTCACCGCATCGGTGAAGAGCGCTACCATCACAAGCATCCTTTCCACTTGCTGATGCACGAAGGCAAGCTCACGCGCGGCCAGCTGCAAGCGTGGGCGCTCAATCGTTACGCCTACCAGAGCAGCATCCCCAAAAAAGACGCGGTGATTTTATCGCGCAGCGACGATCCGAATTTTCGCGTCGCGTGGCGCAAGCGTATTCTCGATCACGACGGTGACGGCTCACATCCCGGCGGGATCGAAAAATGGCTGCGGCTTGTCGAATCGACCGGCCTCGCGCGCGAGCAAGCCGTCCGCGGCGACGGAATTTTGCCCGCCACGCGCTACGCCGTCGATGCTTACATGGATCTCGTCAGCTCGAGCTCGCTGCTTGAAGCCGTGGCTTCTTCGCTCACCGAACTTTTCTCGAAGAAGTTGATCACGCTACGCGTGGACCGGCTGCGGCAGCATTATTCCTGGCTTGCCGGCGCGCTCGATTATTTCGAAGGGCGCATGACGCAGGCGCCCGAGGACGCAAATTTCGCGCTCGCATGGGTGGTGAAGCACGCGCGCACGCGCGAGGAGCAACGAGCGGCGCTCCACGCACTGCGCGCCAAATGCGACATCCTGTGGGCCATGCTCGACGCGCTCTATTTCGCGTACGTCGAGCCGGGCTGGCCGCCGCCCGGCGCGTTTCGCGCGGTGAAGGACTCGCCGTGATTCCCGCGCTGGAAGCGCGGCCGCGTCTGGCGCCCGGCTGCCGGCTTCGCGAAAGCGCGGGCGAACCATGCGTGCTGCTGATGCCCGAACGCGCGCTGCGCTTGAATGGCCCGAGCCTCGAAATCGTTCAGCGCTGCGACGGCAATCACACCGTCCGGCAAATCGTCGCCGATTTGCAGAAGCAGTATGCCAAGGCCAAGCCGCAAAAAGTGGAGCAGGATATCCTCGGTTATCTGGGCCTGCTGCACGACGAACGCGCGGTCGATTTCGAATGAGTTCCCTCGCTCCATCTCCGCTCGCACTGGTGGCGGAGATTACCCACCGCTGTCCGCTGCATTGTGTGTACTGTTCGAATCCTCTGCAACTGACCGCGCGAGCGAGAGAACTTTCGGCGGACGCGTGGCAGCGCGTGCTGCGGGAAGCCGCGGAGATGGGCGTGCTGCAAGTGGACTTTACAGGCGGCGAGCCGCTCGCGCGCGCGGATCTTGCGGATCTGATTCGCGGCGCGCGCGGCGCGGGCCTCTACACGAACTTGATCACTTCCGGGCGACCGGTCGATGAAAAGCGCCTCGGAGAGCTTGTCAGCGCCGGCCTCGACCATTTTCAATTGAGTTTTCAGGGTGCACGCGAAGAAAGCGCCAACGAATTCGCCGGCGCGCCTGTGCACAAAGAAAAATTGCAGGTGGCGCGCTGGGTGAAGCGGCATCGCATCGCGCTCACGCTCAATTTCGTGATTCACCGCGGCAATTTGGACCAGCTCGAGGAAATGATCGCGCTCACTGAGGAAATAGGGCCGGGGCGCGTCGAATTTGCGCACGTGCAGTATTACGGCTGGGCGTTCGCGAATCGCGCGCGCCTCTTGCCAACGCGCACGCAGCTCGATCGTTCACTCGAAATTTTGAAGAAGGCGGAAGAGCGCCTGAAGGGACGCATCCACGTCGAGTATGTGGTGCCGGACTATTACGCAAGGTATCCGAAAGCCTGCATGGGCGGCTGGGGAAGAAAAATCGCGCTCATCACGCCCGAAGGGGACGTTCTGCCCTGCCACGCAGCGAAAATTCTGCCGGGCATGCAGTTTGAAAACGTGCAGACGCGCTCGCTCCGCGAAATCTGGAACGAATCCGCCGCATTTCAAAAATTTCGCGGCGAAGCGTGGATGCCGGAACCCTGCCGAAGCTGCGACCGCCGCGCGCAAGATTTCGGCGGCTGCCGCTGCCAGGCCTTTCTGCTCGTCCAAGACGCCGTAGCGACAGATCCTGTGTGCTCGCTCTCGCCGAAGCGAGACGTCGTGGACGCAATCCTCGCCGAAGCAAACGCCGCAGCCCCAATCGCCGCCACACCCAATCTCGCCTGGCTCTACCGCCCCAACCCCGCCTGAACTGTCCGCACCGTGGGGAAAGCTGCCTTCACGCTTCCTCCAAAGGCTAAGTTTCCGGTTACCTCGTTAATCAGGCATTTGAATTATTGTCGACCAGGGGACAGTGGGCACGGGGCGGCGCGCGAGAAGGGCCCAGCAATGGTTTGGCCGCGCTCAACACAGGGTAGCGGCCGCGCGGGGGAGAAGCGCTAGCTATGAGCACGCCTTGCCGACGAGCAAAGTGAGGTCATCGGACCGGGCGCCGGTGCCGAGTTCTTGCACGCCGGCAAGCAAGGCCTGGATGATTTCATTCGCCGGAAGGTGGCGGCACGGGTGCAATTCTTGAATCAGGCGAGCCTCGCCGTATTCTTCCGCGTTGCGCCGCCTCAGCAACGCCGTCGCTGAAGTTGATGAGCAGGTCTCCCGGAGCAAGGCGAATCTGTTCCAACGCGCACTCCCACTGCTCGAAGAGACCGATCACCGTGGCGGCCGCCAGCAGGCGCTGCACGCTTCCATTCTGACGCAAGGATATGTGTGATGTGGGCCACAAGAAGCTGTGACGGACGTCGCCGTACCGGATGATTGCTTCCTGATATACCAAAGGTGCCGGTTGGGTCTCGAACGCATTGTGAAATGGGGGCCTGAGCGGGGTGTTCTGAAGCGGGGTGTCAAACGGAGAAGAGGAGGTAGGTGCCATGGTGAGTCACCCTCTGCCAATGCCCGCGCCGGTCCTTCCCCGGCGGAAACGCGAACCCGCGGGCGCGGCCGTTACCGAGTTACCGGTGCCTGCCGAAGATCATTTCGTTGCGGCAATGCTGGAGACGCCGTTTTCTGTGAACACGCACAGAAACCCGCTTGAGTGGGTGGCGTCGCTCGTGCTGCATGTCCTGTTTATTGGGGCGCTGGTGGTGATCCCTCTGTGTATCACCGACACGATTGACGTCAGAGCGTTCACAAGAACATTTCTCGTTGGGCCGCCGCCACCGCCTCCTCCCGCTGCTCCTGCGCCGAGGGTCGTCAGAGTCGCCCCCAAAGCACGATTCTTGCAAGCTGGGCGGCTGACCTCTCCTGTGTCGATCCCCAAAGAAATCGCGATTATTAAAGAAGCGCCACTTCCGCCGGATACGTCCGGGGGAGGCGTCGTTGGCGGAGTGCCGGGAGGAATTCCCGGCGGCCAATATGGGGGCGTGCTGGGCGGAATTATCGGTGGAACCGGGGTTACAACCGCGATGCCCCCTCCCCCGCCTCCCCGTGCAACGCGGATTGTGCGAGTCGGCGGGCAGGTCAAGCCGCCCCGTCTGATCTATCAGACAGAGTTGATTTACCCTCCGATCGCCCGGACCGCGAGAGTGGAAGGCACGGTGACGATTGACACGATCATCGACGAGAAAGGTGATGTCGTGCAGGCGCGCGCAGTGGACGGCCCGGGGCTTCTGATCCCTGCGGCCCTGAAGACAGTGGTCCAGTGGAAGTATGAACCGACGCTTCTGAATGGGCAGCCGGTCTCCATTGAAATGATCGTGTACGTGAAATATCACCTGCAGTAATTCATTGCCGGCGGCCGCCCTCCCTGGTCCGGGTTTTCGGCGAAGCCTTTACATATATACAAAGCGCCAACGATATATACATAGCGAGAGGCGCAGATGCCAGCAAGACTGGCTACGATGCGGCTGGACACGCGGCTCGCGGACGAAGCCGTGCGAGTTCTGGGCGTAAAATCGCGCACCTCGGCGGTCCACACCGCTCTGCGGGAAGTTGTAGCGCTCCGGCGATTCAAGCGCTTGATGAAGAAGCACGCCGGGAAACTCCGCTTTGCGGGAAGCGGTGAGTGACCCGAGCTCATCTCATGAATGGTTTTACGGATCGTCCGCAGGCCGTCAGGGCTTAAAACCCCTGAGAAAAGGACGCTTTTCGGCACGGCTGAAGCCGTGCCCTGACGAAAAACATTTATGAGATGACTTGGCTCGGTTGAGACCCCGCCGGAAATGGCTCAGCCAGATGTTGGCGGGCGTTGTACCGGATTTGAAAACAAAGCGGAAGCCCCTCGACTGCGCTCGGGATAAACAAGCTTCCACACTCCAAAGGTCTTGGTGGGCAGCGCTCACATAAATAGGATTTCAACAGAGCCAGATGGGTTGAGGTCTCTTTCGGGACGGCTTCCAGCGGCAGCAATCGCGGCATCGAGGTCGAAGGGGGAGATTGCACACCCCCTACCCGCAGAGGACGCTACTAATCCTCCGGACGATCGATGATTCGATTGCGCTGCAAACCTGGGGCCCGCTTTCGCTTACACGTAGCGCCCGCGATTCACCTTGACTCAAGGCGTTTGCGGCGCTGAATCCACAACGGAGTCAGGCCCAGAGCGAGAAGCGCAAAGGTGGCCGGTTCGGGAGCCGATGCCACTTCGCTGCCACTGAAAAAGAAGATATCTACGTTTGTACTAATCAGAAAGTTAACATCTGAGCTCGTGCTGGCGCCGGACGCCAGATCTCCGATCAGAAAAGCCGAGACGCTATCGGAAGTGTTCAGGCCAAACCCGCTCGGAATATTTATGTTGGTCGAAGTCGGGCTCAGTGACAAGGCAAAATCCGAGTTTTCGGCTTGAACCGTCGCCAAAACCGCTCCGGTTGCACCGAGCAATTGCCATTCACCAAGGGCGTTATTCCATGTCATCGGCGAGGTTCCATCAGGTCCAGTACCCGTGCACGTCGCGGTGATACAAACCCAGGCTTCCGTGTTAACGAATTGAACGTCATTTAAGCTCGTTGCTCCAATGTTTGTCCACTGGAGAGGGGTGACCCATAGATTGTTTGAGCCGGAAGGAGAAACAAAGGGGCCTCCAGTTTGCGTTCCCGAGATCGAACTAGAAACGTCCGGCCAAGGAACCGAGCCCCCAAACGACGGGATCGCCAAGGCAGCCAATGCAATCACTGCAACCAGGTAGCGATGCAAGCGGTTCATTTTGCCTCCTGATTACTCATTTAGGCCTGGTACAAGCACCCTGTCCTCTAAATTTTCGTTATTCAGCCCAGGACATTCCAACCGCAGAAAGAGAACTCCCCCGGCTGAGCCGGCAACTGGCGTGCCGTTCCGCCCGCACTGAAAACACAGTGACTTACGCGACGGGGGCCAGTGTCATATTTAACCGCCTGCAACATCCCGCCAGAAATTTTCCCTTTATGTTAAATGGCTTGCAGGGAAAGTTGGAGGATGCTGGCCAAACGCCTTGTTCCCCGGACTCACTGAGAGATACTTTATCCGCACCGAGTGGAATTTCCGGCGGCCGGGTTATTATTCCGGGTACCAGTCCCCGCGATCCAATGGAGGCTTTTATGACTTCCGTTCGCCTCTTCTTTGCGTTCCTGGCAATTCTTGCTCTTGGTGCCTGCGGCGGCTCTTCATCGGTTTCAACGACAGGCAGCTACGCGCTCACGGCCACGGCGCTGAACCCTGGCACCGTCAGCGCCGGAAACATGGCGACTTCCACCATCGCCGTGACTCCGGCGAACGGCTACACCGGCACCGTCGCCCTTTCGTGCAGCATAATCACAGGGGGCAATCCGGCGCCAACTTGTTCCTTCAACAAGCCCACCGTGACAATCAATGGCGCGCAAGCCGGCAACTCCACGCTCACCGTCACTACGTCGGCCACGACGCCCGGCGGGACCTATAACATCACCGTCGCCGCGATTGACACCGGCAATCGCACGCCCGAAAACGGCCCGCAGGCGCTGAGCCTGATCAACGCCGCCGTCTTTCAGCACATCGTGGTGATCTTTCAAGAGAACCGCACGCCCGACAATCTGTTCCAGGATCCCGTGTTGATCAATCGCGGAGCGGACATCGTGAACCAAGGAAAAACTTCGACGGGCCAGACGCTCACGCTGAGCCCCATCGATCTCGGCACCACGGGCGCCAACCCGCAGAATTACGACCTCAGCCACGCCCATGCGGCGTTCGTCGACATGTACGACGGCGGGAAAATGGACGGCGCGAACCTGATTCCTTGCTCGCCGGCTGCGAATTGCCCTCCGAACGCGCATCCGAATCCGCAATATATGTACGTGATGCCTTCGGACGTTCAACCCTACTTCGCCATGGCCGAGCAATACACGTTTGGCGACCGCATGTTTCAAACCAACGAAGGCCCGAGCTTCCCCGCGCACCAGTTCATCATCTCCGGCACTTCCGCGCCGGCGCCCATGAGCACTCTTTTCGCCGCCGAAAATCCCAACAATAGCCCCGCCGGATGCATCGCGCCGCTCGCGGAAACCGTCACGATGATCAACGCTGCCGGCAGCGAAACCGCGCAGCCCGCCGAGTATCCTTGCTTCGACCATCCCACGCTGACCGACCTGCTCGACACCGAGGGAATTTCCTGGCGCTACTACGCGCCGTCCGCCGGGTCGATCTGGACCGCGCCCGACGCCATCTCGCACATCTGCCAGGAGCAGCCTGTCGCAGGCGTCATGACGTGCACCGGGCCGGACTGGGTGAAGAATGTAGCCATTCCGCAAACGCAAGTTCTCGAGGACATCGCCAATCAAAATCTCGCGCAAGTAGTGTGGGTGATCCCCACCGCCGCGAGTTCCGATCACGCCGAGTCCAACGACGGCAGCGGGCCATCGTGGGTGGCGTCGATCGTCAATGCAATCGGCAACAGCCCGTATTGGGCCAACACGGCGATCATCATCACCTGGGACGATTGGGGCGGCTGGTTCGACCACGTCGCGCCGCAAGTAGTCAACGACGGCGTGAGCTGGGGCTCGGGCTACGTGTACGGTTTCCGCGTGCCGCTGATCATCGTCTCGCCGTATGCCAAGACGGCCTACATTTCTCACGCCACGCACGATTTCGGCAGCATCTTGAAATTCGTCGAGAAAAATTTCAATCTTTCCTCGCTCGGCTATGCCGATACTCCCGCCGACGATTTTTCCGATTGCTTCCAGCTCACCCAGCCGCCGAATGGCTTCAAAACCATTCCCGCCGCGCTCGATGCTGCCCATTTCATCAACGACAAAACTCCGCCCACCGGCCCCGACGATGAATAGTTCCCGCCGCGGATTGAATTGACCGCGCAACCGAATTAAGATGCGCGGTCTCTGAGGCGGGGAGGAACCTTCATGTCCAAATCCATTCGCAAAACTCGGGGTGTGGCTTGGCAGGTGATCGCGTTAGCGGCTTTCGTGTTTGTGTTGTTTACGCCGCCCGCGCTTGCGCGCGAGGAAAACGGCAAGACCTTTGAGGCGCCGGGCGCGACGATCTATTACGAAGCGATCGGCACGGGTGAGCCGATCGTGGTGGTGAATGGCGGGCCCGGATTCGATCACACCTATATGCACCTTGCGGCTGCTTGGGACACGCTCGCAAAAAATCACGAGGTTGTCTTTTACGATCAGCGCGGCAACGGCCGCTCCGTGGGCGATCACAAAAGCCAAACGCAGACGCTGAAAGATCAAATCGACGATCTCGAAGCGCTGCGCGCGCATCTCGGCGTCGAGCGCGTGGACCTGCTCGGCCATTCCTGGGGCGGATATCTCGTGATGGCTTACGCCGCGGTGCATCCGGATCGCGTCGCGCATCTCATCATCGTCGATTCCGCCGCGCCCAAAATCAAAGACACGCGTTTCCTTTTCGACGATGTATTTCCGGAGGTGACCGAGCGGCAGGCCGCGTTCGCGTTCGCCGACGAACTGGGTGACAAAAGCGCAACCGCGGCCAGCTTGCGTGAGTATCTCACTATGCTGTGCTACTCGCCCGAAAAGAGCCAAGCATTTGCCGCGGGCATGTCGCCCACGGCGTTCAATAAGGAAGTGAACAAGGCGGTGTTCGGCGATCTCGACCGCTACGATTTGAATCCCGAAATTCGCAAATTCAAATTTCCGGCGCTCGTGATCACCGGGCGCTACGACATGAACGTGGCGCCGGTTGTGGCCTACAAAATCCATCAAGGCATCCCCGGATCGAAATTCCTCGTGTTCGAGCGCAGCGGCCATTTGCCTTTTTACGAGGAGCCCGAAGCCTTCGTGAAGGCCGTCGAAGAATTTCTCGCGGGGAAATAAGGGCGGCCAGTTTCTCCAAACATAAGAAGGATCTGTGCCGCGCCTACGGCGCTCGCGCAAATTGGGCGCGGGATTCCCAGCGCTTCCGCGCTGGGCTAGCTTCTCCCGCACCTACGGTGCTGCACGCAATTTGATTTCGCGCTCGAGGCGGATTCGTGCCGACGCTTCCGTCTCCAGCAGGATAATCTTCTGGGCTTGGCTGCTGTTTGGTTCGTTTGGTTCGCTCGTTGATTGGCACGCAGCCGAAGAAATTTCTCGTGGAATGCGCCCAACTCCGAGCTTAAGCGCCGGAGGCGCGGCACAACGCGTTCCGAAATGGCGGGAAAACGGGATTTCGCGAATTCGCGATCAATGCGCCGGCGCGAGCTCCGGCGCGGGATACTCGGGGAGCTTGGCGTTTTTGGCGTCGGTGCGCTTCACTTCGAGCTCATCGAACAAAATCGACGGCGCGACCACGGTCGTTGGCGTCTGTCCCTCGCGGTTGCTCACCAGCGGATCGTTTCCCGCGGCGATCAAATCGTTGCGCAGCGCGCGCGCGTCGAGCTCATTGAACACCGCGCCGCGAACCAGCTCTTCGTGGCCGTCTTTTTCATACACGCGATAGAGCAGCCGCGGATTGTAGCCCGCCAGCGTCTCCACGCGATACCCGTACGACTTGCCTTCCTGCCGGCAAATCTCGATCAGTTTTTTCTTGAGGTCTTCGGGCGAAAGCGGCTGCTTCGGCTCGACCAGCAGATTCCCGATGCTCGGCGCCGGAGGCATGCCTTGCGTTCCGCGTCCGTGCCCGTTGGACTTCGGAACATCGCGGATGGGCTCGCGGCCGATCAAATAGTTCTCGAGCTCGCCGTCTTGAATCACGGGGACTTTCTCGGCGCGCACGCCTTCATCGTCGTACTCATAGCTGCCGATGAGCGTGGTGCCGTTCATCGTTTTCAGCGTGGGATCATCCACCACCGATAGAAACGCGGGCAGCACGCGGCTCTTGTAACTCGACGCAAACGCTCCCTCGGTGCGCGCCGATTCTCCCGGCTTCGGCCGCCGCCCCAGGACGTTTCCGCCGATCATTCCGTTGAAAATATCGGTCGAAGCATCGGGCGAAAAAAGCACCGGCCCGCGGTACTCTTCGTCCACCACCGGCGCATCGCGCAGACCCTTCAGCGTGTCGAGCATCTTGCGCGTTTCCGCGAGGAATTTTTCCTCTCCCGGCAGCTCGCGGAGATTCGCGGCGCTGAAATAGGGCGAGCGCTCGAGCTGCATTCCGTCGGCCGCCTGGGTCGAGCCGGACACCATCAGGAAATACGCCGCAAATCCGCCGCGCGTGACGCTGCCCTCGCTGTTCACGAAATACTGGTTGATCGCGCGAAAGCGCAGCGTGGCCGTGAGCGACTGGATTTGCGGGTCCGTGCGAAAGAGGTTCGTGGCCTTCACCAGCGCTTCGTCCCACGGCTTTTCCTCGAAATCGAGCCGCGCGAGCGGCGCGATCGATTCCACTGCCGGCGCCGGCGCGAAATCGTCGAAGGGCTGATCGGCCGTGAACTGGCTGAGCACCGCTTTTTTCGCGGCCAGCGCCTCCGTAGCCGTCTTGTAGGCGCGGTCGGTGGCGAGCCAGAGCGCGTGGCGGATGGCGATGTCATTGTCTTCGAGCGGCGCGAGATCCACGATGCCCATTCCGGGGCCATAGTAGCTGTCGAGCTTGTAATCGCCCACGCGCACGACAACGCGCACCGTGCGCACGTGCGTGCGCTGGCTTTGACGCAGCCCGCCAAACGCCGCCTCCGCCGTGTACTCCTCCGCGTCGGAAAGCCGGTACTCGAGGTAGTACGGCGCCGCCATGTTTTCCATCTTGAGCTGCGATTTCGAGCGCTCGAGCTCTTCGCGCATGGCTTTCAGGATTGGGTCGGAAGTTTTGCTGCCGGCCGCAGCGGATTTCGCCTTGGCTGGTTTTTGCTGCGCTCCCGCGGAAAAGATCGAGAGCGCCACGGCAAGCGCCAGGCCACAGCCGCGCCGGCAAAGGTGGGAGGCGGGCATCAGGGCTGCGCTCCCGGAGGCGGCAAAAGCGGCGGCCGCTCCGTTCCTTTGCGCCGCTTCTGCACTTCGATTTCGGAGAAGAGCATCGCCGGCGCGACGGCCGCCACGGGCACTTGTCCCGATTCCGCGCCGCACACGCCGTTGAATACCTGAAGCGTGTCGCCGGTGAGGAGGATGTCGTTGAGCGAAGCGAGCGGCGTGCCCACGATATCCACGCCGCGCACGAGTTCATCCGGCTTGCCGTCGGCGTACACGCGCCACACCATCACGGGAAGCACCTGAAACGCCTGCGGCACGCCTCGCTGCGTCAGCGTGAAGCCGCCTTGAATATCTTCGAAATAAAGTCCATAGGGCTTGCCTTGCTTCTTGATTTCTTCGATGAACTGCCGGCGCAGCTCCGCGTCGCTCACGGTTTTCGTGGAAGTGACGATCAGGTTTCCCTGGCGTCCCGTCGGCATCAGCCCCGCCTGGCGCCGGCCATGCCCGTTCGAATGGCTGAAATTCGTAATCGGCATGCGCGACATCAGAAAATTTTTAAGCACGCCGTTTTCCACGGCGGTCACGCGCGCCGCCGGCACGCCTTCATCATCGAAATCGTAGGCGCCCGCGAGCGGCACGCCGTTCAGCTCCGTTTTCGTCGGATCGTCCACCACGCTCAAGAATTCGGGCAGAACTTTCTGGTTCACTTTCTTCGTGAACGTCTGCCCTTCGGCTTCGTCGCGCTGGCGATGGCCTTCCAGCCGATGCCCGAGAACTTCGTGAAAGAAAACGGCCGCCGCGCGTCCGGAAAGCATCGCGGGGCCGGCATAAGCCTCCGCGGCGGGAGCGGCTCGCAGCGCGGCCAGGTCGGTCGAAATTTTTTCTACCGATTTTGCGAGTTGCTCTTCCGGCGGCAGCTCATCGGGCGACGCAGCTTGAAACGACTCGACGCGCATCAGCTCCATGCCGTCGTCGGCGCGCGTCTCGGCTTGCAGAATCAGGCGGCTCAGCGCCGAAGGACGCACCAGCGCCGTCCCTTCGCTGGTCGCGAGATACGACCGCGTCGCGGAAATTTGCAGCAGCACTGCCGATGAGTAAATTTCCGGATGCTTCAAAAATCCCGCCGAAAGCTTGCGCGCTCGCTCGTCCCAGGCCTTCTGATCGAGCGGAACGCGGGGCCGCGATTCGTCCAAGTGCTTCTCCGGCGCTTCGACGGAAAAATCCGGCGATTTGTCCTCTTCTTCCGAGCGCACCGCCGTGTTTGTTTTCACCTTGAGGAAAGCCTGCGAGGCCTGCTCATACTCGCGGTTGGTCAATTGCCACAGAACGCGCGCAATGGCATCGGCATCGTCGCCGAGCGGAAGCGTGCCGGAGCTTATTCCCGAGCCGCGGCTTTGATTGTGCGTGTTGTCGAGCGCCGCCGAGCCGACGCGCATCATGACGTCCGCTTGCCGCCGCTCGAACGTGGTGGAAATTCCCAAGCTGCCGTTCGTCCCGACCACCACTTCGCCGTCGGTATCTGTCACCGCATAGCTGAGGAAGTAAGGCGCGGGCGAAGATTTCGCGAGCGACGCGGTCGCGCGCTCGAGTTCGCGCTGCATCGCCGCAAGCAGCGCATCCGCCGCCGCGCCGGAAGCGCCCCTGCCGAATGGAACGCAGCAAGGAATTACCAGAAGAAGGATAAGAGGCCGAAGAATTGCTCGATTCATTCGCTTGGCTAGCTTTCTTTGCGACTTGCCAATCTAACACATCCTCCGCGCCCTCCGCGACCCCCGGGCGCAGAGTGGGGACACTCGAAAATCCGGCGGCAATTTGAAAAGCAGAGAATCCGCTCTAGTCCGATAGCCGAAAAGGGTGTCCGAGTCCCGCAGGGACGGCACCTCGGCCTTTGTTTTGGATATCCGCATCGCGACTGCCGATTGTCCCGTCCCTAAAGGGACTGGTGATTCCCCTGCCGTCCCTCCGCGCTGCATCCAAGACTTTTGGAGTGCAGCCTGCCCCGAGCGCAGCCGAGGGGAAGCTTGCTTCCGCTTTGTTTTCAAATCCGGCAGAGGGCCCGCCAACATCTGGCTGAGCCATTTCCCGCAGGATCTGAACAAAGCCAGATGAGTTCACTGGTTTTCGCGCCAACATCGGATTGGCCGTCACGCTGAAGAGAAGCGGGGCTAGTGGGAGCAGCTCGTGAATTTCGAGGAGCTTTCGCAGAGGTGGTCGAAGATCAGCCAGCTCACCAGGCCCACCACCGCGACCGCGGCGATTTTCTCCACTGTCTTGGTGTTCAACGCCGGCGTCGATTGCGTTCCCGTGCCCTGCGGAGTTTGCGGCGGAGCGG
>DASPSD010000042.1:0-22998 GCA_035624115.1 Candidatus Sulfotelmatobacter sp.
GTGATTTGCGCCATCCTGTGGTGGAATCTGAGCACAAGCGCTCTCCTGCTGGGCGGTCTCTGGATGGCGGCCGGGATCGCGTATGGAGCTGCCAAAACCAAAGGGTTTAAAGCCAGCGTAGTGAACTTTGATGTGCCCTCGGACGGCGCCTGAGGGAGGCCTGCTCTTTGAGCGGAATGCGCCCGGGCTGCGCTAATCCGCCTCCTGCGTCACGATGTGGACATCGACGGCGGGCGCATCTTTCAAAAATCGGTTGATGGCATTCATGTAAAGCATTTTCCGCCAGCCTTCCACTGCCGACCTTCCGAATATCACCTGGGTGATGTGCTTGTCGCGGACAAACTGCGCGGTGGCATCGGCGACATTATCGCCTTTCAGCCGCACCGGCTTCGCTCCCAGGCTTTCGGCAAATTGCAAATTAGCCGCGAGCGCTTTTTCGGCCCTTTCATCGGCATTGTGATTCACATCCACGTGCACGGCGTAAAGGTCCGCGTCCATCCGCCGCGCCATTCTTGCCGCCCGGGCCACCAGGAATTGCGCCCGGGGGCTCGCGCTGATGCACACGACGATGCGCTCCTTCACCGGCCAGGTCTCGCGGATGTCCTTTTCGTCCATGTAAGACTCGAGGCTCCGGTCCACCTGTTCGGCCACCTGGCGCAAGGCCAATTCCCGCAGGGCGATCAGGTTTCCGCGGCGAAAGAAATTCTTGAGCGCCTGCTCGACCTTTTCTCTGCCGTACACATCGCCGCGCCTCATCCGGTTCTGAAGCGCTTCCGGAGTCAAGTCCACCATCACGGTTTCATCGGCCAATTGAAGCACCCAATCTGGGACCGTTTCCCGCACCGAAATGCCCGTGATCGAGCGAACCATCGGAGCGATGCTCTCGATGTGCTGGATATTTACGGTGGAGATGACGTCGAGCTTCGCATCCAGCAGCTCCAGGACGTCTTCATACCGCTTGCGATGTTTGCAGCCGGGGATGTTCGTGTGCGCCAGCTCGTCCACCAGCACCACGGCGGGCTTTCGCGCCAGCACTCCCTCGAGGTCCATCTCTTCGAAGATGGTTCCCTTGTAGTCGATCTTTTTGCGCGGAACCGTTTCCATTTGCCCGGCGAGCTCGGCGATGCCTTTTCGTCCGTGGGTCTCGACGACTCCCACCACCACGTCCTCGCCGCGGCTGCGCCTCCGGATGGCCTCGCTGAGCATGGCGTAGGTTTTTCCGACGCCCGGGGCGTAGCCCAGAAAGAGCTTGAGGATTCCCTTGGTCTTCTCGGGAGTCTTCGACTCAGCGAGCCATTGTTCGGGCGTTTTGGGCATGACGAGATTCTCTTGGTTCAGGCCGCCGGAAAGCTACGGTAGAATGGCGGCGTGCGCGAGCCATTCGTCAATCGAGTTCTCGAATACGTGGTCGCCTTGGGCATCGTCGCCGGGATCACCGTTTTTTACCGGGAGGCCATTCGCGTCAACGCTACCACGGCCGCGCTCACTTATCTGCTGGCTATTTTAGCTGTTTCCACGGTTTGGGGCATCGCCGTGTCGATCTTCATGTCCATCGCGGCGATGGTTGCGTTCAACTTCTACTTCCTTCCCCCTCTCGGCGCGCTCACGGTGCGGGATCCGCAGAATTGGCTGGCGCTGATTGCTTTCATCGTCGTCTCCGTGCTGGCCAGCCATCTTTCCACCCGCGCGAACCGCCAGGCTCAAGTGGCCTCCGCCCGCACGCGCGAAATCGAGAAGCTCTATTCCTTCAGCCAGAGTCTGCTCGAATCGGGCAACGTAATTCAACTGCTCAATCGCATCCCCGCTCAAATCGTGAACATTTTCGAGGTGGGAGCGGCGGCTCTTCTTCTGGCGGAAAAGCAAAAGGTCTACCGGTCGGGACCGGTGATTCCCATGCTCGATCTGGAATCGCTCAAAGCCATCGTTGCGCGGGAAGAGCCGGTGATCGACGCCGTCAACGCCCTCTGCTTCGTTCCGGTGCGCATGGGCGTGCGTCCGATCGGCAGCCTGGGAATTTCCGGCACGATTCTTTCGCGGCAGACGCTGGAAGCCATGGGCACGCTGATCGCCGTGGCCATGGAGCGCGCCCGCACCGTCGAGCAACTGGGCCAGACCGAAGCGGCGCGCGAAGGCGAACGTCTTCGCACGGCGCTGCTCGACTCGGTGACGCACGCGCTCCGCACCCCGCTCACTTCCATCAAAGCTTCGGTGACCAATCTGCTCACGAATCCCAAGTTGAGCGAAGGGCAGGCGCACGAGCTGCTCACCATCATTAATGAAGAAAGCGACCGCTTGAACCGCCTGGTGGGCGAAGCGGGCGAAATGGCCCAGCTCGACGCCGGCGAAGTGAGGCTCAATCTCCAGCCGCATACGATCAATGAGGTGATCAACTCGGCGCTCGCGCAGACCAAGACAGCTCTCGGAAACCGGGAGGTCCGCGTGATCGCACCGGACTCGCTGCCGCGCGTGCGCGCGGATCTTGCGCGCGTCCGCGAAGCGCTGGTTCACCTGATCGAAAACGCCAATCAGTATTCGCCCAAAGACCAGCCCATCACCATCTCGGCCGAAGCGAATGCGGACTTCGTCACTACGAGCGTCGCCGACCGCGGCAGCGGCATCGACGATCCCGAACAGAGCCTGATCTTTGAAAAATTCTATCGGGGCAGGGACCAGCGCTTTTTGATCGAGGGCACGGGAATGGGCCTGCCGATCGCCAAAGCCATCGTGGAAGCTCATGGCGGCTCGGTCAGCCTGACGAGCCAGCGCGGCCACGGCTCCGTTTTTTCCTTCACCCTGCCGATCGATCACACCCGCGCGGCGAATCCATGAATTCCCCCACTATCCTGATTGTGGACGATGAGCCGCAGATTCGCCGCGTGATCCGCACCACGCTCGCCTCGGAAGGTTACACCGTGCTCGAAGCGAGGGACGGAGAGGAAGCGCTCGAGGCCCTGCGCCGCGAGCATCCCGGCCTGATCCTTCTCGATGTGAACTTGCCGGGAATCTCCGGCCTCGATGCCTGCAAGGAGATTCGCGAGACTAGCGACGTGCCCGTCATCATGCTCACCGTCCGCAATACCGAGCGCGACAAAGTGAGCGCCCTCGACGCGGGAGCGGACGATTACGTCGTAAAACCTTTCGGCGCGCCGGAATTGCTGGCCAGAATTCGCGCGGCGCTTCGGCGCTCCGCGGCGGGAGAGACGACGCCGGCTTTCGTCTCCGATGATTTGCACATCGATTTCGCCAAGCGTGCGGTGACGGTCCGCGGCAATGGCGTCCGCCTGACGCCCAAGGAGTTCGAGCTGCTGCGCCATCTTGTGGCCAATCAGGGGAAGGCGCTGGGGCACCGGCGGCTGCTACAGGCTGTCTGGGGGCCGGATTACGGCGAGGAAACGGAATATCTGCGCGTCTTCATCAATCAGCTTCGCAAGAAAATCGAACCCGATCCGCGCCATCCGCGGTACATCCACACCGAGCCGTGGATCGGCTACCGGTTCGAGCCAGCCGGAAAGAAAAAGCACGCCGCGTCCAAAGCAAAATAAACCGCGGAAAACATCATGAAGTCATCTAGCTCTGTTGAAATCCTATTTATCTGAGCGCTGCCCACTAAGACCTTTGGAGTGCGGCCTGCCCCGAGCACAGCCGAGGGGAAGCTTGCTTCCGCTTTGTTTTCAAATCCAGTACAACGCCCACCAACATCTGGCTAAGCCATTTCCCGCAGGATCCCAACAGAGCCAGAAGTGTTCATTTCAAAATCAGATGTTCCAGGATGGGCCCCAGGGAAAGCGCCGGGAAAAAACTGAGTCCGCCCACGATCAAGGCCGTGGCGACGAGCAAGCCTCCAAACAGCACTCCATCGGTGGGCACCGCGTTGATAGCTTCCTGCCGGCGGATCTGGCTGGCAAGGAGCCCTGCCAGCGCCAGCACAGGAATCGCCAGGGCGAAGCGTCCGGCCATCATCACGGCCGCCGTGGTGAAGTTGTAAAATACGGTGTTGGCATTCAATCCGGCGAAACTCTGTCCGTTGTTCGCGAAGCACGAAGCGAACGCGAACAATATTTCCGTGAATCCGTGTTCCCCGGTATTGGTGGCCAGCCCGGCCAATCCCGCTTTGGTCATCAACGCAACCGCCGTGAGGGGCAGAATCGCAAGCGGTCCCGCCAGCACGTACAGCGTGACGTATTTCGTTTCGCAGGGACCAATCTTTTTTCCAAGATACTCCGGCATTCGCCCCACCATCAACCCGCCCAAGATTAATCCCACCAGCGCGATCATCACGATGCTGTAAAGCCCGGTGCCCAGCCCGCCAAAAACAATTTCTCCGAGCAGCATATTGACGAGAGGAATGGCTCCTCCCAGCGGCACATAACTATCATGCTGGGAATTGGTCGAGCCGGTCGCTCCGTTGGAAGTGACCACGGCCGTCAGCGCCGAGCCGCCGATTCCGAATCTCACTTCCTTGCCTTCCATATTTCCGCCGGGCTGTTTGTGCGCCATCGTGGCGGCCAGCCCGGGAATTCGCTTGAGCCGCGGGTTTCCGCGCTGCTCGGCCCATCCGCACAGCACCAGGCCGGGAATCAGCAGCACCATCATCACGCAGTAAAGCAGCCAGCCCTGCCGCGGACGCCCGATCATTCGCCCGAAGGTGTTCGTGAAGGCCGCAGGCAATACGGCGATGGCAAGCAGCTCGAAGAAATTGGCGAGCGGTGTGGGATTTTCATACGGATGCGCGCCATTGGCGTTGAAAAAGCCGCCGCCGTTCGTCCCCAGGTTTTTGATGATCTCAAATCCCGCGACGGGCCCTTGCGCGATAATTTGCTGTCCGCCATCCAGCATTTTTGCCTGCGTGTACTCGTGCCAATTCATCGGCACTCCCTGCCAGACGAGGACGAGGCTGCCAAGCAGCGAGATGGGCAGAAGAACCCAGAGGAGAGAGCGCGTCATATCCACCCAAAAATTTCCGATGCGCGAGGTCTGTTCACGCGCCAGGCCCCGGATGAAGGCCACGCCCACCGCCAGCCCCGACGCGCCCGCAAGAAAATTCTGCACCATGAGTCCGGCGATCTGGCTTGTGTAGCTCATGGTCGATTCGCCTGCGTAAGCCTGCCACGTGGTGGTTGTGGCAAAACTGATCGCGGTATTCATCGCCAGATCGGGAGTGACCGGCGCCGTTTGTGAGCCGGGAAAAAACCAGGGCAGGAAGCGCTGAAGTCTTAGCAGGGCATACAGCAGGAGAGTTCCGGTCAAGCTGAAAAGGACGAACGCTGTGGCATATCTCTTCCAATCCATCTCATCGTCGGGATCGACACCCGTCATCCGGTAAAGCCGCCGCTCGAGCGGGCATAACAACGGGTCCAGAAAAGTGCGTCCGCCGCTGAAGACACGAGCCATGTACCCGCCGAGTGGTTTCACAAGGACGGTTACGACGGCGAGGAAAACTCCGTATTGAAGCAGATTGGAAGCGCTCACGTCGGACGACCTACGGCACAATCACCGCATCGGGTGCGTGCCATCCAAATCCAGATTCAGCTCGAGTACATTCACGCGCGGCTCGCCCAGGAATCCCAGTTGCCGCGGTTCGGTGTGCCTGGCCACAAGCGCCTGAACGTCCGATTCGCTCATCCTCCGCTCGCGGGCCACGCGCGGCACCTGGAATTCCGCAGCAGCCGGCGTAATGTGCGGATCCAAGCCCGAACCGGACGTGGTTACCAGATCGATGGGGACAGGAGCATGGGGATTCTCGGCTTGCATCGCCTGCACGCTCGCCGCAACCCGGTCCGTCAGAGCTTTATTCGTCGGACCCAGATTCGATCCGCTCGAAGATTGCGCATCGTACCCCGCGGGATTGGTCCCATTCGCGGCCGAAGGGCGTGAATGGAAATAGCCCGGCGAAGTGAAAGGCTGGCCGATCAAGCTCGACCCGACAATCTTCCCGCCGGCGCGGATCAGTTCTCCGTTGGCTTGCCGCGGAAAGATCAGCTGCGCCAGGCCGGTCACGACGAGCGGGTAGATGATCCCCAGCAGCACGGTGGTCGCCAGCGTCATCCAGATGGAAATCAGCAGATTCTTTTTCATAGGTTCCTCACGCCCAGCGGATCCACGTAATCAGCATGTCGATCAGCTTGATTCCGATAAACGGAGCGATCACTCCTCCGAGCCCGTAGATGAGCAGATTTCGCCGCAGCAGCGCTTCGGCGCCCACGGGCCGGTAGCGGACGCCGCGCAGCGCCAGCGGCACCAGCGCGATGATGATGAGAGCATTGAAGATCACGGCCGAAAGCACCGCCGACTGCGGCGTTTTCAGCGCCATCACGTTCAGCACATTCAGCACGGGAAATGCTCCCGCGAACATCGCCGGAATAATCGCAAAATATTTCGCCACGTCGTTGGCCACCGAAAAAGTGGTCAACGCGCCCCGCGTGATCAGCAATTGCTTTCCGATCTCGACCACTTCGATCAATTTCGTCGGGTTCGAGTCGAGGTCCACCATGTTGCCAGCTTCTTTTGCCGCCTGCGTGCCGGCATTCATTGCGAGACCCACGTCGGCTTGCGCCAGCGCCGGCGCGTCGTTGGTGCCGTCGCCGGTCATGGCCACCAGCTTTCCTTTGGCCTGTTCGCGGCGGATCAGCGCGAGCTTGTCTTCGGGCTTCGCTTGCGCGAGAAAGTCGTCCACGCCGGCTTCCCGCGCGATGGCAGCGGCCGTGAGCGGATTGTCTCCGGTAATCATCACCGTGCGGATTCCCATGGCGCGAAGCTGATCGAAGCGCTCGCGCATTCCGCCTTTGACGATGTCCTTCAAATAAATCACTCCCAGAATTTTGCGATCTTCGCCCACAAGGAGAGGAGTCCCGCCGGCCGCGGAAATGGCCTTCACCGAGTCTTCCACTTCCGATGGAACGCGATTGCCGCCCTGCGCCGCGTAATGCGTCATCGCGTCGAATGCGCCTTTGCGGATTTCACGGCCGTCCATATCGACGCCCGACATTCGCGTGGTCGCGGAAAAGGGAATGAAATTCGCAGCCATGTGCGTAAGCTCGCGGCCGCGCAAGCCGTACTTGTCTTTCGCCAGCACCACGATCGACCGGCCCTCCGGCGTTTCGTCCGCGAGCGAAGCGAGCTGGGCGGCATCGGCCAGTTCACCTTCACTCACTCCCGGCGCAGGAATGAATTCGGTGGCGCGCCGGTTGCCGAGCGTGATCGTGCCGGTTTTATCCAGCAGAAGCGTATCCACGTCGCCCGCCGCTTCCACCGCGCGGCCCGACATGGCCAGCACGTTGCGCTGCACCACCCGGTCCATTCCCGCGATGCCGATCGCCGACAGCAGCCCGCCGATCGTCGTAGGAATCAGGCACACCAGCAGCGAAATCAGCACGAACACCGACTGCGGCGCGCCCGAATAAATCGCCATCGGTTGCAACGTGACCACCGCGAGCAGAAAAATAATCGTCAGCCCGGCCAGCAAAATATTCAGCGCGATTTCGTTGGGCGTTTTTTGCCGCTCGGCGCCTTCCACGAGCTTGATCATCCGGTCAAGAAACGTTTCGCCCGGGTTCGAAGTGATCTTCACCGTAATCTCGTCGGAAAGGACGCGCGTTCCGCCGGTCACCGCCGAACGGTCGCCGCCCGCTTCTCGAATCACCGGCGCCGATTCGCCCGTGATGGCCGATTCGTCCACCGAGGCGACGCCCACGACTACTTCGCCGTCTCCGGGAATGAATTCGCCGGCGCGAACGACGACGATATCCTCCACGCGCAGCTTCGAGCCCGGAACGTCCTCATACTTGCCGTCGGCCTTCATTCGCCGCGCGTGCGTTTCCGCGCGTGCTTTGCGCAACGTCTCCGCCTGGGCCTTGCCGCGGCCTTCCGCCATCGCCTCGGCAAAATTGGCAAACAGCACCGTAAACCACAGCCACAGCGTGATCTGAAGCTCGAACGCCAGACCAGCCTTGTGGCCCATGAAATGGCTGATGAGCTCCACCGTCGTGACCACCGCGCCCACTTCCACCACGAACATCACCGGATTCTTCATCAGTGTCCGCGGGTTCAGTTTCACAAACGAGTCCTTGAACGCTCCGGTGACAATCCCGCCCGTCCACAACGACTTCTTCGTCCCTCTCAATTTTTTGCTTCCTCCCTCCGGCGGCTTCACCGCTTCGGGAGTCATGGTCATTTCCGCGCTCATGGTTCTATCCCCCAAAAACGTTTCCGGCATGCATCAGCAGGTGCTCCAGGATCGGTCCGAGGCTCAGCGCCGGGAAGAAAGTCAGGGCGCTCACGATCAGCACCACCGATACCAGCAGCGTGGCAAACAAGGCCGTGGTCACCGGGAAAGTTCCGGCCGATTCGGGAACGAGCTTCTTTCGCGCCAGGCTTCCGGCAATCGCCAGAATCGGAATGTGCGCGATAAACCGCCCGAGCAGCGTGGAAAATCCCGTGGTCGTGTTGTACCACACCGTGTTCCAGTTTCCTCCGGCGAACGCCGAGCCGTTGTTGGCGGTGGAGGAAGTGTACGCGTACAGGATCTGCGAAAGCCCGTGCGGCCCCGGGTTGGTGATTCCCGGCAGGCCGTACCGCGCCGACACCACGGAAATCGCCGTGAAGATTAGGATCGTTAGCGAGAAGATCAGCACTGAAAGCATGGCCATCTTCACTTCGTACGATTCGATTTTCTTGCCCAGGTATTCGGGCGTGCGGCCCACCATCAGTCCGGCAATGAACACCGCCAGAATCACGAACACGAGGATTCCGTAGAGTCCCGCGCCCACTCCCCCAAACACCACTTCGCCCAGCATCATGTTGATGAGCGGAATCATCCCGCCGAGCGGCGTGAACGAATCATGCATCGAGTTCACGGCGCCGCAGCTCGCGTCGGTGGTCACGGTGGCATACAGCGCCGAATTGGCGATCCCGAAGCGGACTTCTTTTCCTTCCATATTGCCGCCCGATTGCATCGCACTTGTCTTCTGGTCCACGCCGTGGAGCAGCGGGTTGCTCTGCGCTTCCGCCGCATACGCGGCCGTAACGCCTGCGGCGAACAACAAGGCCATCGCGCCCCACACCGCCCAGCCGTGCCGGGGTGACGCCGTCATCTGGCCCAGCGTGTAGGTCAGCCCCGCCGGGATCGCAAAGATCAGCACGAGTTGAAGAAAATTCGAGAACGGCGTGGGATTCTCGAACGGATGCGCGCTATTGGCGTTGAAGAATCCGCCGCCGTTCGTCCCCAGAATCTTGATGGCCTCTTGTGAAGCCACGGGGCCCTGCGCGATTTTCTGCTCCGTCACGGTTTGTGTGGTGGTCTTCCCATCCGCGCCGGTTTGCTGCACGGTCTGAGGATTCACCAGCACCGCCGTGTCATACGGTTTCAGGTTCTGCACCACTCCCTGCGAGACGAACACCAGCGACACTGCCAGGGACAACGGCAGCAGCACCCACAAAACGCAGCGCGTGAGATCCACCCAGAAATTTCCGATGGTCTCCGATTCGCGCCGTGAAATCCCGCGCACCAGCGCGATCGCGATCGCAATCCCCACCGCCGCAGAAAGGAAGTTGTGATACGCCAGCCCGGCCATCTGCGTGAAATAGCTCATGGTGGTTTCCGGCGTGTACGACTGCCAGTTCGTGTTCGTAGTGAACGACGCCGCCGTATTGAACGCCAGGTTCGGAGCGACCGCTGCCAGCTTCTGCGGATTCCACGGCAGCACGTGCTGGAGCCGCTCGATCAGGTATAGCACCACCATGGAGACGCCGCTGAACAGCAGCATCGCGAAGGTATATTCCGTCCAGCGCATTTCGCGCTCTTCGTCCACGCCCGTCATGCGGTAGAGCAAGCGCTCCACGGGCCGCATCACCGGGTCCAGGAACGTCTTCTCGCGGGCGAAAACGCGCTTCATGAAAAGGCCCAGCGGCTTGGTCACTAGCAAAATGACCAGCAGGAAAAAACCGATTTGGAACCACCCGTTTGCTGTCATGTCAGAACTTCTCCGGCCAGAGCAGCGCCGCCAGCAAATACACCAGCAGCGCCGTTGAAATTCCCAGAAGCAGTATATTTCCCGCCATTTTCCCCGCTCCTTACTTCAGCTGTTCGCAGCCCCAAACATAGGCCAGCGCGACAAGAAAAAACCCGACTGTGCATGCAATGAAAACGATATCCAGCATGGCTTCTCCTTCTCCGCCTCGTTAGAACTTCACCATGATCGCCATGTCGATGAAATGCTCATCCCGGCGAAGATCCGGGAACCACACGCCCGATCCCATCCCTGTGCAGGCTGTTTGCGCGGCTGCCAGCACGGTCTGCCCGGAGGTGGCGCCGTTCAGGCATACGAACTGCGTGGGAAAGCCGGTATTGCCGCCGGGGGGCGTAATCCCGCCCTGCCCCGACCAGTACGGCACATTCGCGTGGCGGTAGTCGTACTCCCACCGGAAGGTGATGTATTGCTTCGGCATGTAGTCGAACGTGATCGAGGAATCCCACGCTTTGAACGGGTCGCCGGGATTTTCGGTGAAGTACGGCGAATTCGTGGAAGCGGTCACGGCGGTCTCGCCGTTAATCGGAGGCAGCAGCACTAGATAGCGCCCTGGATTGTTGATGGCCCCGCCACCCAGTGTCAATCCGTACTTGTCCCGGTCGAACCACCAGCGGTTGTAAAGCATGTAGCCCACGAAACTCTGCTTGGGTCCGTTGCGCGTGTCGCCGTGGCAGCTCACGCCGGCGCCGAATTCACAGCCCAGGTCGCCGGTGAAAGTGAACGCCATCTTGTCGAGCAGGCGATTATCGGGGCGGTCGAAATATTTCACCTCGACGCTGTTGTCGGTGTGAATGCGCTCGCGATGGGGCGTGAACAGATCATCCTCGCCCAAGCCGTAATTATTGGAAATGATGTTGATCCAGCTCGTGGGCGTCCACTTCAGTTGTCCGCCGAGCCCCGGCCGATGGTTCGCCGAAGCATACGATTGCCAGCCATTGATGATCCACGGTTCGATCTTCAGGTGCCTCGTCGGAAAAATCTGTATTCGCATTCCTGTGAAGAACCACGGAGTGTTCGAGGAAACGTACGAAGGCTGATAGGCCCAATTGTCAAAATTGTAGTAACTGAACAGGCCAATGTACGAGAGAAAGATACCCGCATCCACGTTGATCCCTTGCATCACGTTGAAGTGGTACCCGCCGTACCCCTCGGAAATGTAACGATAAGCTCCGTCCAGATCCCACTGGCCGTGCCCCACGCTCGGGTCGTTCCTCGGCGTCGTTACCGAATACATCCCGATCTGCGTCATCAGCCGGCCGCGGACATTTTCGTAGTGGAAGTCGCCGCCCACGCCCAGTTGCTCGAGCTGCACTTCCTGCGACCGGAAAAGTTCGCTCGATCCGCCGATCGTGTGATCGGTCGGATGGTTGAAATCGAACACGTAGTTCGTGTCCACCCGGATTTCAGGAGTGAAGAACTTCGTGTCCCAGTAAATCTCCTTCGTGCGGGGATTGCCGTTCAGCCAGGTCCAGTCCGCGTCGGAGAAGGGAGCAACTTCCGCCGGCTGCTCGGGCGCAACATTTGCCGCTCCGGCCGAAGTAGGAGCTACCGCCGACGAGGGAACGGGCACGGTGCCTTTTGCGGAAGGCACTGCCGTGGTGGGCTGCGACTCGGCCTTGTGCTGTTTCAACTGGGCTTCGAGCTCATCGATGCGCTTCCGCATCGCCTCAAGCTCTTTGGCAACGGCAGGTGGGATCTGCTGGTCAGCCGCAGGGCCTTGCGGATTCGGTATCGGGCCCTCGGTCTGCGCCAAACACGGCGCTTGCCCGAGCATCAACACCGCAAGGCACAACGTCAGTTGCCGCTGATGATCGAATAGGAACTTCAGCATGGAAGTTCCTCCTTTCCGGAATTTTGATTCCCCGCTCGGTCCTTCGCCTCGAATTGCCGCCGTTGACCCACGCTATCGTTCTGGAGCCGGATTCGCGCACATCATCCCACACGTCGTGTCGGCCCAGGATGTTGTGGGGTTCTCAGTTGCGCGGAATGAAACTCTGCACCGGCCCTTCCGGAATCAGTCGGTGTGCATCAGCGAATCGGTGTTGCGAATTCCTCGATTTCTTGAAACTCCCGCGCCGTCCTTCCAATCCCGGTGGAATTCGCGAAGAACGTGTACGAAGAATGTGCCCGTCAGTCCGATCGAGAGCGCCAGGAAAATTGCCACCCATGTCCTCCTTCTGCCGCCGGGCGCACTTCCCCTCGCGCACCCAGGCGCAGAAAAGCCTGGTTGAGGCTACGCCTCATTCATCAGGAACTCATAAGCGAGTCGTAAGGATTTCGTAAGTACGCTAACTCATTATCTGCCAATGGGTTGGCGTATCGCGGGAACGACGCCGCTCTGCCTTTCTGCATCCGGCTCCCTTCGGGCCACCGATTTCTCCCCCGCTTAATTGATTGGTATGATGGCGCGCCGGCATGTCCCCCATGGAAAAAACAATCGCCTGCATCGGCGGCGTGGTGATGGACCGCAAGGTCCGCGCCGAGGGCGAATTCCGCCCGGGCACGTCCAATCCCGTGACGGTCACCTCCAACCCCGGCGGCGTGGCAGCCAATATCGCGCAGTGCCTGGGACGTCTGCGCTGCCCCGTCGAGATTTTCTCCATTTTCGGCAGCGACGGCTCGGGCAACACCATCCAGCACGTCTTGAAGCTGGCGCATGTCGGCATCTGCCAACTCACCCGCTCGCGCGCCCATCCGACCGCCAATTACAGCGCCCTGCTTCAGCCCGATGGCGAACTCTTCATCGGCCTTGCCGACATGGCCATTTTCGACGATCTCGATCCCGCGTGGGCCGACCGTATGGCCCCGCGCCTCAAAGAGCACGCCGTGTGGGTCGTGGACGCCAACCTGCCCGCCGCCACGATCGAGCGACTCTTGCTCCACCACAAGGGCCGCGCCACCGTGCTCGCCGATCCCATCTCGATTGCGAAATCCTCCCGCTTTCGCCGCGCTCTGGCAGCCGTCGATGTCCTGTTTCCCAATCGCAAGGAAGCCGCCGAGCTCACGCGCCAGCCCGTCGAATCGCGCGAAGATGTGATCCAAGCGGCCGCGAAGCTTCGCCGTTCGGGGGTCGGCACGGTGGTTCTCACGCTCGGCAGCGAAGGCGTCTATATTGACGACTCGCGCGGCGGCCGCTTTCTCCCGGCCATTCCTCCGAAAAAAGTGGTGGACGTCACCGGTGCGGGCGACGCGCTGGTGGCGGGCTACGCCTATGGAATCCTTCGCCCTGGTGCGTATGAACCTGCGGTCCTTGGCTTGGCCGCCGCGAGCCTGGCGGTGGAAACGCGCGAGTCGGTCCCGCCCGATTTGCGCCCCGAGCGGCTGATGGAGCGCACTGAATCTTACGTCCGCCGCAGAAAAAGAGATGAATCCGTTCCTCGAAATTCGGCCTGAAGTGGCTGCGGCCCTGGCCTCGGGCAAGCCGGTGGTTGCGCTTGAATCCACCGTCATCGCTCACGGCTTGCCGCGTCCGCACAATCTCGAAACCGCCCGGCGGATGGAAGCCGTGGTGCGCGGCGAGGGCGCGGTTCCCGCAACAATCGGCCTGATGAACGGACGCCTGGTCGCAGGCCTCTCCTCTGAGGAAATCGCGCTGTTCGCCAACGCCGAGCACGTCGCCAAGGTGAGCCGCCGCGATCTTTCTCCGGTGCTCGTTTCGGGCAAGCCCGGCGCCACCACGGTTGCCGCCACGATGTGGATTGCTGCGGAGGCCGGGATTCGCGTCTTTGCCACCGGCGGAATCGGCGGCGTGCATCGCGGCGCGCAGGACACGTTTGATATTTCCGCCGACCTCGCGGAACTGGCGCGCACACCCGTCGCGGCGGTTTGCTCGGGCGCGAAAATTATTCTCGATCTGCCTCGCACGCTCGAGATGCTCGAGACGCTCGGTGTTCCCGTCGTCGGCTATGGGACGAGCGAATTTCCGGCGTTTTATTCGCGCGAGAGCGGGCTCGCGCTCGATTCGCGCGTCGATTCCCCGGATGCCGCGGCGCGCCTGATGGTCACTCAATGGCAGCTCGGGCTTCCGTCGGGAATCGTTTTCGGCAATCCTCCGCCGGCCTCGAGCGCCATTCCGCGCGCGGAACTGGAAAGTTGGATCGCGAGCGCGCTTGAGTCCGCCGCAGCCGCCGGAATTTCAGGCAAGCAAGTGACGCCCTACCTGCTCGAGCGCCTGGCAAAAGAAAGCGCTGGCCGCACGCTCACGGCCAATATCGCGCTGCTCACAGAAAACGCCCGCGTGGCCGCGCAAATTGCCGTTGCCCTTTCCGCCCTCTCCCGCACGTAAGCCGCCCCAGTCGCGCAGGCACTCTTGCCTGCGCTCCGACGAGCACCAATCCCGGCATGAGGCAGCCGTCCTCGGCCCCGGACGGGTCGCTCCTGAGTCTTTGGAAGGTGGGAGCCCCCTGCTTTAGCAGGGGGGAGCTGGACTTCACTCCAGCGGAAAAGCCCTCGAGGGTGAAAAGGCCTTTAGGCCCGGGCGGCTTCACGGCCCAGCGCTAAAGCGCCGCATTGAATTCGAGGCGTTTCCCGGAGCGCTCAACCGCTTCCCCCGCATAAATGCGGGGGCTCCCACCTGAATTCCTTTCACCCAACTTTCCGCCGCTCGAAGAATTTCCTGCGTGCTCCTATCGCGCCGGGCACGGCATGCCGTGCCCCTACCAGAAAACCTGACGCCGAATTTCAAGCTGTGCCTTTCGCGCGCGCCGCCGTCCCTATCTTCACCGACCGATGGAATTTTTCCATCAAGTGCGCTCCCGACCCGACCGGCGCATACTTCGGCTTCTCTCCGGGCGCAAGACACGTGGGAATGCACTGGATCACCGCCTCCCAATTCGGCTGGTGGAAAAACGCGATCGATTGCCGCCGCGTCGAGCCGCCTGCGTCGGGCGGCGGATTCACCACGCGGTGCAGCGTCGAGACCCAGCGATCGTTCGTCCAGCGCGCCATCAGGTCGCCGATATTCACCACGAAGGCGCCCGGCTCGATCGGCACCGGCTCCCACGCCCCGGCCGGCATGCGAATTTCGAGCCCGCCCGGCGCCGAATCCGCCAGAAGGATGGTGAGGCTGCCGTAATCGCTGTGAGCCCCCGCGCGCAATTGCCCGGCTCGCGGCGCCTGCGATGGATGCGGATAATTCAGCGCGCGCATCGCGCTGATGGGGTCGTCGATCATCGGCTCGAAAAAATCCTCCCGCAAATCTAGCGCCAGCGCAAAGATTCTCATGATGCGCCCCGCCAGGTCGCCGAGCGCCTCGTAGTAAGCCGTCCATGCAGCGCGGAATTCCCGCGGCTCCCTGGGCCACAGGTTCGCCGCGTACCGGAAGTCGGCGTGCGGATCATTCTCATCGCGAGGGCCCGGATGGAGCGGGCCGATGCTGAAGCTCTCTTTCAGGTCGGGCGGCGTTTCTTCGCCGAGCGATTTCGCCAGCGCCTCGGCCTGGAGCGGTGAATAGCCGTAGGGGTATCCGGCGTAAGGCATCTTCACTTCGAGCTTTTTTTCCAGCGGCAAATCGAAAAATTTCCGCGCCGCGTCCCACGCGCGGTCGATGATCTGGCTCGACACACCATGCCCCTCAATCGCCAGGAAGCCGGTCTCGCGGCAGACTTCATCCACGCGCCGCGCCAGCTCGTGCTTCGCGCGTTGCGTCCCGGCGGAAGTCGCGCCTCGCGTGAAATGTGAAATATCCACAACTGAAAATGCGGCCATGCGGCTGTCCCCCGTTTCCGGGCCTGGGCTTCTGGCCCCGATTCTCTGCCAATTGCATCGACTCCGCAATCGGCTGCCGCGCCGTATTCATCAGGGAACCTTGCAGTTCCATGAGCACCATTCCGCCTGGTACTAGTCCTCCACCGCACTACATCCTTCCATCCGGCTCCGCTTCGCGCTAGGCTCCAAAATGGTATGCGCTATCGCCGTCTGATGAGAATGGGGGTTCGAGCCGGATTGAGGGCAGCGCGGAGCACGATTTCTAATCGTCACTCAATTCGAGTAGAAATCGCCGTAACTCCATGAAAATAAAGGACCGGAACCATTTCTAATCGTCAGAAAATAAGGGGGTGAAATTGCGTCGAAATACGATCCTCAAGCCTGCTATCCCAGACGGGGGCTCACATGGCGCCGAAAGAACCGATGGCGCAGCCGCATAGGGTGGTGATTCTAGGCGGCGGCTTCGGCGGTCTCGCGGCCGCGCGCAAACTGAAGCGCGCCCCGGTTCAGGTCACGCTGGTGGACCGCTGCAACTACCATTTGTTCCAGCCCCTGCTCTATCAGGTGGCGACGGGCACGCTCTCGCCCGCGAATATCGCGGCGCCGCTGCGCCACATCCTGAAAAAGCAGAAGAACACGGAGGTGCTGCTCGCCGAAGCGATTCACATTGACGCTGCGAAGCGGCGCGTCATCCTGAGCGACGGCTCGCTCGATTACGACACCCTCATCGTCGCTACCGGCGCGAGCCACCAGTATTTCGGCCACGACGAATGGGAGCAGTTCGCTCCGGGATTAAAGACCGTCGAAGACGCCACCGACATGCGCCGCCGGATTCTCCTCGCCTTTGAAACCGCCGAGCGAGAATCCGACCCCGAAAAAATTCGCGCGTGGATGACGTTCGTGATTGTCGGCGGCGGCCCCACCGGCGCGGAGCTGGCAGGCGCTCTCGGCGAAATTGCCAACGACACTTTGCGTTACGATTTCCGCCGGATCGATCCCACAGAAGCTCAGATCATTCTTGTCGAGGGCCTGGACCGTGTTCTGCACACGTATCCGGCAAACCTCTCGGCCGCCGCGCGAGAGATGCTCGAGCGTCTGGGAGTCACCATCCGCACCGGTGCGATGGTCACAAACATTACTGCGGACTCGGTCACGATTCGTGAAGGCGAACGCACGCAGGCAATTCCCACGCGCACGGTACTATGGGCCGCCGGCGTGCTTGGCTCGCCGCTCGGCCGCATCCTTGCGCAAGAGGCCGGAGCGCCGCTCGATGGAGCGGGCCGGGTGATTGTCGAGCCGGATCTGACGATTCCCGGCCATCCAGAAATTTTCGTGATTGGCGATCTCGCGAATTTCAGCCACCAGACGGGCCAGCCGCTCCCGGGCGTGGCTCAGCCCGCCATTCAGCAGGGCCGCTACGCTGCAAAGGCAATTGTTCACCGCCTGCGCGGGGAGAAAATTGAGCGGTTCCATTACTTCGACAAAGGCAATCTCGCCACTCTCGGACGCGCTGCCGCCGTCGCCGATTTGAATTGGCTGCGGCTTTCCGGCTTGCCCGCCTGGCTGATCTGGCTGTTCGTTCACTTGCTCTATATCGTGGAATTCAAAAGCCGCCTTTTAATTCTTTTGCAGTGGGCGTATCTCTACGTGACATATGACCGCTCGGCGCGCCTGATCACGGGCAAAAGCCCGCTGCCGCTGGATTTGTAGATGCCGGCCGCAACCACAATCCGGTCGAATTACCCGCTCGCTCCGGCAATCGGCATATTACAATCTCACCCGGGACGGAGCCGATGAAGACCTATCAAAAAGCGGTCCTGGCGGTCCTGGTTGTATTGGTTCTCGCCGCGCTCGGCGCCGTGATTTACACGCGCCATTGGGCGAATTATCAGACTCGCCTGCGCGATATTCGCACCGCTGCAAAGCACTCCTCCGATGCGGTGGACACGCGCGCGCTCGATACGGCCAAGCAATTGGCTGCGCTGGCCGTCACACCCACCGAGGAGGACTACTCCCATCAAGCGCTAGAACTCGCCGACCACTCCATCGACCTCGCTTTTGCCGCTGCGCTCGAAGACGCCACGGAAAACCCCGCGCCGCTGACGCCGGAGACGCGCCAACTCACCGCGCGCATCAAGGACGCAGAAAATCACGTCGCCACGGATCAAGATCTCGTCGATAAACTCACCGGCCAGCTCGCCAAAGCGCGGGCCAGCGCCAAAGACGCGATTCAAGAACAGCTCGACGGCGCCACCGCCCAGCTCACGCTCGATCAGGACGAGCTCGACGACGCGCACGAAGATCTCATCCGCGCCGGCGGCGACCGCCACGCCACCATCCAGCGCTTGCTCGACCAGCACAAAAGTTCCTCGAGCTCCGTGGACAAGCCTCAGCCCGCCGCCGCAGCCGCCGCCGCGCCGCCTCCGGAGCTGACGAAAGCCAAGAGCATCCTCGCGCTTGGTGAGGCCCTGCTCTCGCTGCGCACGAAACAAAACCTCTTGCGTGACGCGCAGCAAAATGCAGCCGCTCGCGCCACGGCGCTTTCAAGCGATCACGAAGCGCTCGAAAAAACCCTCACCGAAGAGAAAGCCCAGAAAACAATTCTGCCCAAAAAACGTGCCGCTGCGCAGCAAGCTGCGAATCCCGCCGACGCAAACGCTCCCGCTGCACCACTCTCGGCTGTGGCCGTCCTCAAGCAGCTCGCGCTCGACCAAAAAAAACTCTCTCAATTCGACGAGCGGATCGAATGTGAACAGCAGCTTGCCGGCGTGTACGGCAACTGGATCACGTATATAACTGCGCGCCGGCAGGCGTTCCTGCACGGAGTCTTTCTGGCAGCCTTTTGGATTTTTCTGATCGCGCTGGTGGTTTTCCTCGCGAACGAACTCATCCAGAAATTTTTTGCCGATCTCTCGACGGAAAACCGCCAGCTTCACACCGCCCGCGCCGGAATTCTGCTGGGCGTGCAGGCGCTCGGCATTATCCTGATTCTGCTCGTGATCTTCGGGCAGCCCGCGAATTTTGCCACCATCCTCGCCTTTGCGGGCGCGGGGCTGACTGTCGCGCTCAAGGATTTCATCGTTGGCTTCATCGGCTGGTTCATCCTGATGGGCAAAGACGGCATCCGGCCCGGCGATTGGGTGGAGATCAATGGCGTGGGCGGCGAAGTGGTCGAAGTGGGCCCGCTGCACACGGTGCTGCTCGAAACCGGCAACTGGCTCGATGCCGCGCATCCCACCGGCCGCAAAGTGACCTTCGTCAACAGCTTCGCCATCGAAGGCCATTATTTCAATTTTTCTTCCGCGGGCCAATGGCTCTGGGATGAGCTTCAAGTGCAGGTGCCGCAGGAGACGGATCCGTACCCGATCGCCGAAGCCATCCGGAAAGTCGCCACGGAAGTGAGCGCGGAAAATGCGCGGCTGGCGGAAAAAGAATGGGAGCGCGTGGCGCCCGGTGCCGGGAAACGCTCGTTCACCGCCGATCCTTCGCTCAGCGTCCGCCCGCTCGCGTTAGGAGGCGTGAACATCCTCGTTCGCTACATCACGCGCGCCAGCGAACGCCAGGAAAATCGCGCGAGGCTCTATCGCGCGGTGGTGGAAATCCTTCGCGCGAAAGACCTGCCCGCGGCTCTTGCCAACCCGGCAGCAGCCCGGCCCGCCAAGCAATCCGCCTAGTGGAATTTTGGAAAGCCGGCGAAAAGGTGACAGGTCAGGTAGCCGAGCCCAGTTCCAATCGCCGAGCCAGCAATGACGTCGCTCAAAAAATGCATTCCGAGAATGATCCGGGAGCTCGCCACCAGCAGCGCCACGAGGAACAACGGGCTTTGCAGATCGGGGTAGAAAGCTCCGACGGCGAAGGCGATTCCGAACGCGGTGATCGAATGGCCCGACGGAAACGAATACATGTCCGGAGGCAGGATCGAGGACCAGCAATGCGGTTCGATTTCGCAGGGGCGCCGGCGGCGGCTGGTGCGCTTCAGAGCGCGGAAGATGAGAATTCCAGCCACAGCGGCAGTGGCTGCGGCGCCGACAGCGGCGAAGCGGTGCTCTCCGCCCAGGACGAGCAGGATGACGCCCAGCGAATACCACAGCCATCCATCGCCGCCGCGCGTGGCGAGGATCATCAGAATGCGGACCCAGCGCGGCGCGCGCCACTGGTGCACGCGGCGCATGAGCCGGTGATCGTTCGATTCGATCTGGTTCCATACCGCACGGGCGACGGTCATACCCACTCCTCCGCCACCGCCGGGCGCACGGTGATCCAATGAGGACGCTCGCGTTTTTCGGTCCCGCCGAGAACTTCAGCCGCCCACCGGCGGCAGAACGCGTGCTCGTCCCGGTAATTCCACAGCGTGATCGCGGGGATCAGCACCGCCAGCGGAGCGAGCAGCGCGGTCCAGCACTTCTCGCGCATCAGTTCGGCGGCGATCAGGAAGACGTCGCGGGTGAGCTTCGAGAAGCAGCCGGATTCTCCGCCGACGCGGCCCAGCCCGGCCCGCAACCCGTCGAAGAACTCTTCCTTGTCGCGCGCGCTGGGGACCTCGGTGTAAGTCGTCCCCGCGGACAGCAGGGCATGCGCATCGCTTCCGCCGATCGCAATCTTTTCCCATTGCTTGGCCAGCCGTGCGGCATGTGCATTGGCCCTCTCGAGCATGTGTCCGTTGCGTGTTTCAATGGCCGGAAAATATTCGCGGAACCAGGTGAAGTCTTCGCGGTCGCGGCGCCCGGTGAGGCTGGAGAAAACATGATTGATGCTGAAGAAGAGGCGTCGCTCGGTGAGGTACACCAGCAGAGCCACGAGGTCTTTCCGCCGCTGCTGGAGCTGGACGTGCTGCCGCTCGGTAAGGTCGTAAACGCCGATGTGCACTTCGGTGCCGCTCGGCATCCGGCAGGTGAGCTCTTCGCTCGGGAAAAAGCCGGGGCGGTTGTGCAGGATTTCGGTGCCGTCAATGGAATCGTGGTCGGTGAGCGTGAAAAGATCCATCCCGCGGCGCTGCAAGAGATCGTAAACTTCCACGGGATCGTTGAAACTTTCGCGGCAGAACTTGGACACAAAAGGAGTAGTGCATGGCCCGGAAAAGTAGGAGTGGACATGCATGTCGCACTTCACGCTTTCAATTGTGGAAAACCTGCGTTACAGCCACGTGACATTCACGCTAAAGTTCTGAAAATACAGCTACTTAATCGTTTGCATACACCCCATGCGAATTTTACAGAATTTTAGCATTGCGCGGCCCTTGCCGTGCCAGAATCCCCCCGGCATGCGGGAAATCGAGTTCGTGTTTTTCGACGCCGGAGGCGGCCATCGTGCTGCTGCTACGGCACTTGAGATGGCCGTGAAGGCCCAGGGGCGTCCTTGGAAAGTCCGCCTCCTCAACCTCCAGGAACTCCTCGACAAGCTCGACATCCTGAAAAAGTACGCGGGCATACGGATCCAGGACTTCTATAACCTGATGCTGCGTGAGGGCTGGACGCTGGGCAGCGCCCAGCTCATGAAAGTTCTGCAACTGGCGATCCGCGTGTATCACCGCTCGACGGTCCACATGCTCGAAGCGCACTGGCGCGAAACGCAGCCGGACATGGTCGTCTCTTTTGTTCCGCATTTCAATCGCGCCCTGGGCGAAAGCTTTCGCCTCGCATTTCCTGATCGGCCCTTCGTCACGATTCTCACCGACCTGGCGGACTATCCCCCGCATTTCTGGATCGAGCGGCAGCCGCAGTATTTCGTCTGCGGCTCGGATCGCGCGATCGCGCAAGCCCGCGCGCACGGACACACCGACGGCCGCGTCTTCCGCGCCTCGGGAATGATTCTTCATCCGCGCTTTTACGATCTCCCCGTCGAAGATCGCATGGCCGAACGCCAAAAGCTGGGATTGTGCGGAGACCTTCCCACGGCGCTGGTGCTGTTCGGCGGCCATGGTTCGCAGGTGATGCGCGAGATCGCCGGGAAACTCGACCGCTCTTCGCTAGAGCTCCAAATGATTTTTATCTGTGGACGAAATGAAAAACTCGCGCGCGCGCTGCGCCAGGGCAAGCCGCGCCTGCCTCGATTCGTCGAGGGATTTACCACGCGCGTAAACCACTACATGCACCTCGCCGATTTCTTCATCGGCAAGCCCGGCCCGGGCAGCCTGAGCGAAGCCCTCGCCATGCATCTGCCCGTCATCGTGGAGCGCAATTCATGGACGCTCCCGCAGGAGCGCTACAACGCCGACTGGATTTTGGAGAACGAGGTGGGCGAGGTCCTGGAGAGCTTCGACGAAATTGTTCCGGCGGTGGCCCGGCTGATTGAACCGGCCACGCTCGCGCGATATCGCGCCAACGCGAAAGCTTTCGAAAATCGCGCCGTCTTCGAAATCCCCGAGATCCTCGAAAAAATCTTCCAGAAGTCTCCTCCCGCGGAATCAGCGCCGAATCATCTCCTGCAACCGGGCCGCCCGGTTTCCATCTAATGTCTGGCGCTTCTCTCCGGCCAACCGCGGCTCCGACCAAGCTCGACCGAATCGCCGCGATATGGCAACATAGAGGCACCGCTCGCAATCACATTCCGGGACCAGGAGCTTCACAATGGCTAAGGCAACATTCGCAGCGGGATGTTTCTGGGGAGTCGAAGACACTTTCCGGCAGGTAAAGGGCGTGCTCGCCACCACCGTCGGCTACACCGGCGGTACAGTAAAGAACCCCACCTACAAAGAAGTTTGCACCGGACGGACAGGCCATGCAGAAGCGGTGGAAGTGGAATTCGATCCCGCGAAAGTTTCGTACGAACAGCTTCTTTCCGTTTTCTGGAAGGGCCACGATCCCACATCACTGAATCGGCAAGGCCCGGACGTCGGAACACAATATCGCTCTGCGATTTTCTTCAACGATCCAAGCCAGGAAGAGGCGGCGCGGGCGTCGAAGGCCGCTTTCGAAAAAGCAGGAACGTTCAAGAAGCCGATCGTGACGGAGATTGCTCCCGCCTCGGAATTCTACCGCGCGGAGGAATATCACCAGCAGTATTTCGAAAAGCAGGGAATCCGCGCCTGCCACATCCCGTAACTTGCATGGGTGTTTTTCGCGCCAACATCGGATTGGCCGTCACGCTGAAGAGAAGCGGGGCTAGTGGGAGCAGCTCGTGAATTTGTAGGAGCTTTCGCAGAGGTGGTCGAAGATCAGCCAGCTCACCAGGCCCACCACCGCGACCGCGGCGATTTTCTCCACTGTCTTGGTGTTCAACGCCGGCGTCGATTGCGTTCCCGTGCCCTGCGGAGTTTGCGGCGGAGCGG